>NZ_JBHRTQ010000010.1:23093-364214 GCF_042646485.1 Novosphingobium bradum
TGGTCACCCGGCTCTCGTCCCAGGGGCGCACTTTCGGGGGGGCGTCGAAGTGCTCCCAGTTGGCGAGGATATGGTGCGCCGCCGCCTCGCCGAAGACGAAGCATTCGAGCAGCGAGTTGGAGGCGAGGCGATTGGCGCCGTGCAGCCCGCTTTCGGTGCATTCGCCCGCGGCATAGAGGCCGGGCAGGTCGGTGCGGCCATCGAGGTCAATCATCACCCCGCCGCAGGTATAGTGCTGGGCGGGGACCACCGGGATTGGCTGGCAGGTCATGTCGATCCCCAGCCCCAGCAGCTTCTCGTGGATCGTGGGGAAATGGCCGCGCACGAATTCGGCGGGCATATGGCTTATGTCGAGGTGAACGTAGTCCAGCCCGTACTGCTTGATCTCACTGTCGATCGCGCGGGCAACGATATCGCGCGGGGCCAGCTCCATCCGCTCGGCATCGTAGAAGGCCATGAAGCGCTTGTTGGTGCGCGGGTTGATCAGCCGCCCGCCCTCGCCGCGCACAGCCTCGGTGATGAGGAAGTTCTTGACCTCCAGGTTGTAGAGGCAGGTCGGGTGGAACTGCATCATCTCCATGTTGCCCACCCGCGCGCCCGCGCGCCAGGCCATGGCGATACCATCGCCCGTGGCGCCGCGCGGCGCGGTGGAGAACTGATAGACCCGGCCCGCCCCGCCGGTGGCCAGCATGGTCGCCCGGGCGGTGTGCGCTTCCACCTTGCCGGTGGCCTCATCCAGAGCATAGACCCCCCAGACCCGGCCCGAGCCCGAATAGCGTTCCTCGTGGTGGCCGGTGATGAGATCGATGCAGGTGCGCCCGGCCAGCAGGGTGATGTTGGAACTGGCCTCGGCCGCCTTGAGCAGCGCCGCCTGGACCGCCCAGCCGGTCGCATCGTCAACGTGGACGATCCGCCGGTGCGAATGTCCGCCCTCGCGGGTGAGGTGGAGATTTTCGCCGTCGGAGTTGAACGGAACGCCCAGCTCCACCAGCCGGTCGATCGCACCGGGCGCCTGGCTGATCACGAATTCCACCGTTTCCTGGCGGTTCAGCCCGGCACCGGCCACCATGGTGTCGCGCACGTGGTTCTCGAAGGTGTCGCCGGCATCGAGCACGGCGGCGATCCCGCCCTGCGCCCAGGCGGTGGAACCGCTGGTCAGCGAACCCTTGGCCAGGACCAGCACCTTGAGCCGTTCCGCCAGCGCCAGCGCCGCGGTCAGCCCGGCCGCGCCCGATCCGATCACGATGACGTCGTGTTCCATTGCCGGGCTCTCCCTGGTCAGGCCGCGTGGGCCGCGCTGGTGAGCGCCACGAACACGTCTTCCAGATCGGCCTCGCGGGTGGTCACATCGTCAATCGCCAGGCCGTGCCCCTGAACCAGCGCCAGGACCTCGCCGGCATTGGTGCGGTCCTTGTCGTAGGTGATCTCGATCGTCCGCTCCCCGGTCACCTGGGCCTTGAGGAAGGCCGGGTGGCTGGGCAGGCTGGCGCCGGCGGGCAGATCACGGTCAAGGGTGAGGACGACGATCTTCTCGCGCGCGGTGGAAAGCAGCTCGGCGGTGGACTTGTTGGCGATCAGCCGGCCGTGGTTGATGATCGCGATCCGGTCGCACAGTTGCTCGGCCTCTTCGAGGTAATGGGTGGTCAGCACCACCGTCACCCCTTGCGCGTTCAGTTCGCCCACAAGCTCCCACAATTGCCGGCGCAGTTCCACGTCGACCCCGGCGGTCGGCTCGTCAAGCACCAGCACGGGGGGCGAATGGACCATGGCCTTGGCGATCAGCAGCCGCCGCTTCATGCCCCCTGAAAGCGTGCGGGCATAGGCATTGGCCTTGTCCGAAAGATGCACCGCGCCCAGCAGTTCGAGCGTGCGCCGTGCCGCGCGTGGGACGCCATAGTAGCCGGCCTGGATCTCCAGCACCTCGGCAGGCGTGAAGAAGGGATCGAACACGATCTCCTGCGGCACGATCCCGATCGAACGCTTGGCGTTGCGGACATCATGGTCGATGTCGAAGCCCCAGATCGAAACCTGGCCGCTGGTTTTCGTCACCAGCCCGGCAAGGGTGTTGATCAGGGTGGACTTGCCCGCGCCATTGGGGCCAAGCAGGCCGAAGATCGTGCCCTGGGGCACGTCGAAGCTGACATCGTCCAGCGCCAGCTTGCCCAGCTGGCCCTTGGCGCCGGCATAGCGCTTGACCAGGTTGCGGATGGAGATTGCAGCTTCAGCCATGGTCTGAGGCTCTTGCGGCAGCGCGGGCTTCGCGTAAAGGGCCGAACAAGCAATCGCCAAGGGAACCGGCACGATGAACGACCAGCCCGAGACCGTCCCCGAGACCGTTTATGTCACCACCCACCGCGTGAAGTGCGACGGCGCGGACAATGTCCCTGGCGGCGCCGCGCTGGGCCACCCGCGCGTCTGGCTGGAGATCGACGACAAGGGCTATGTCGATTGCGGCTATTGCGACCGGCGCTTCGTCCTCAAGGACGGCCACGCTCACTAACCGGCTCTTTCCCCCCGGCCCGCGCGCTCCTATATCCCGGCGATGACATCCCCGATCATCGCCGCCAATCCGCGCTCGCTGCTTTACCGTTCCGGCCAGCTTTCCCCCGAAGACGCGCAAGCTCTTGCCCGGGAAACGCTGAAGGCTTGCGACGATGGCGAGCTTTACCTCCAGTTCATCGCCAGCGAATCGTTCGGCTTTGATGATGGGCGGCTGAAAACGGCGGACTATTCGCGCGATGCCGGGTTCGGCCTGCGCGGCGTTTCCGGCGAGATGACCGGCTTTGCCCATGCCAACGAGATTTCCGTGGCCGCGATCCGCCGCGCGGGCGAAACGCTGCAATTGCTCGATCCGGCCAAGGGCGCGCGGGCCGCGCCGCCGCTGGCCACCAACCGCCACCTCTATACCGACGCCTCGCCGCTCGATGCGGTGGGCTTCGCCGCCAAGGTTGCCCTGCTCGAAACAATCGACGCCGCGGCGCGCGCGCGCGATCCGCGGGTGGTGCAGGTTTCCGCCTCGCTTTCGGCCAGCTGGTCGGTGGTCGAGATCGTCCGGCCCGACGGCTTTTGCGCCACCGACGTGCGCCCGCTGGTGCGGCTCAACGTCTCGATCGTGGCAGAACAGAACGGGCGGCGCGAGACCGGCTCGTTCGGCATGGGCGGGCGGCGGCTCTATGATGATCTGTTCCAGCCCGAAACCTGGAACCGCGCGATCGACGTGGCCTTGCAACAGGCGCTCACCAATCTCGAATCGGTCGATGCCCCGGCGGGCGAGATGACCGTTCTGCTCGGCCCCGGCTGGCCCGGCGTGCTGCTGCACGAAGCGGTCGGCCACGGGCTGGAAGGTGATTTCAACCGCAAGGGCACCAGCGCCTTTTCGGGCCGCATCGGCGAGCGCGTCGGCGCACCCGGCGTCACCGTGGTCGACGATGGCAGCCTCATGGGCCGGCGCGGCTCACTCTCGATCGATGATGAAGGCACCCCCACCCAGGAAACCGTGCTGATCGAGGACGGCATTCTCAAGGGCTATATCCAGGACCGCCTCAACGCCCGCCTGATGGGGGTGGCCCCCACCGGCAACGGCCGGCGCGAGTCCTATGCCCACGCCCCGATGCCCCGGATGACCAACACCTTCATGCGCGGCGGCCATGACGATCCGGCCGAACTGCTTGGGCGGGTGAAGAACGGCATCTTCGCCAAGGCCTTCGGCGGCGGGCAGGTGGATATCGTCTCGGGCAAGTTCGTGTTTTCCTGCACCGAGGCCTATAGGATCGAGAACGGCAAGCTCGGCGCGCCGATCAAGGGCGCCACCCTGATCGGCGACGGGCCTTCGGTGCTCACCCGGGTCATCGGCATCGGCAACGACATGGCGCTCGATGAAGGCGTGGGGATGTGCGGCAAGGGCGGGCAGAGCGTGCCGGCCGGCGTCGGCCAGCCCACCCTGCTGGTCGAAGGCCTCACCGTGGGCGGCACGGCCTAGGTTCCCGCCGCTCAGCGCCGGTTCAGCCGGGCCGTGGCACGATCGTTCCAAGCTGCCGGAGTCCCGCCATGCGCCAGACCTTCCTGATCCCCGCCCTGCTCGCCAGCGCGGTGCCCGTCGCCCCCGCCATCGCCGCGCCGCGCCCGTCGCCCGAGGCCCAGCTCGAGAAGCTGCTGGCCGGGCGGACGGCGGGCCAGCCGGTGAGCTGCATCAACCCGCGCATCAGCAGCGAAACCCAGGTGATCGACCATACGGCGATCGTCTATGGCTCGGGCCGCACGATCTACGTCCAGCGCCCCGGCAATGCCCGCGCGCTGAGCAGCGACGACGTGCTCGTCACCCGGCTGAGCGGCACCGACCAGCTCTGCGATGTCGACGTGGTCCACCTGCATGACCGATCGGGCGGCTGGTGGCACGGCTTCGTCACGCTCAACCGCTTCGTGCCCTATACCCGCACCCGGGTCGCCGCCGGCAACTGAGTCCGCCGGCCCGGCGATGCGACGAACCGCTGAGCGCGGCGGCACGTCGGTGCACCTTTGCGAATGACAAGCACTGCTGTTATCGGCACACTTGCTGGTGTGAACCCTATCGGCATGACACCGGGGCAGGTCCCCGCGAAAAGCGAAGCGCGGCAATTGCTTGCAGGACCAGTCCCGACCACCGGCGGGACGGGCCGGTTCGCCCGGCCCGGAAGCCTGTTCGGCCCGGCGGAAACCGAATGGGACGACAATCTCCCGGTTCCCCCATCGCGCCGCCCGGCCTGCGGCATCCTGGTCGCCTTCGCCAATGTCATGGTCGTGCTCGACATGACCATCGCCAATGTCTCGCTGCCGCACATCGCTGGCGACATGGGGGCCACGCTCGACCAGGGCACCTGGGTCATCACCTCCTATGCCGTGGCCGAGGCGATCTGCGTGCCGCTGACCGGCTGGCTCACCCAGCGCTTCGGCACCGTGCGGATGTTCATGATCGCGATGACCGGCTTCGGCCTGTTCTCGCTGCTGTGCGGCCTGTCGGTCACCCTGCCGATGCTGGTGGCGTGCCGGATCGGCCAGGGCGTGTTCGGCGGCCTGATCATGCCGCTTTCGCAAAGCATGATGAGCCGGCTCTACAAGCCCGAGCTGCTCCCCGCCGCCATGGCGCGCTGGTCGCTGACGATCGGGCTGGCCCCGGCCTTCGGCCCGGTGGTCGGCGGGTTCATCTCCGACCAGATCTCGTGGCACTGGATCTTCCTGATCAACGTGCCGATCGCGATGGTGGCCGTGCCGCTGGCCCACGCCTGGCTGCGCCCCGCCGAAACCGTCCGGGAGAAACGCGATATCGACAAGTGGGGCATGGCCTTGCTGGTGCTGTGGATCGGCGCGCTCCAGATCATGCTCGATCTCGGCCGCGACCGCGACTGGTTCGCCGATCCGCTGATCCTGGGGCTGGGCCTCGTCGCGCTGGTCGGCTTCGGGGTCTTCGTGATCTGGGAGCTGACCGAGGAACACCCGGCGGTCGACATCCGCATCTTCCGCCATTTCAACTTCGCGATGAGCGTCCTGTCGCTCGCGCTGGGCCAGGGCGCCTATTTTGCCGGGGTGGTCGCCGTGCCGCAGTGGCTCCAGACGACCATGGGCTATTCGGCCACCAGTTCGGGCCTGGTCACCGCGGTGGCCGCGATTTCGGGGATGATGGCCTCGCAGGTGGTGCTGCGGATCATGCTCAAGGTCGATCCCCGGGTTCTGGCCAGCTTCGGTGCGGCCTGGCTGGGCTCGACCCTGCTCCTGCGCCTCGCCTGGACCCCGCAGACCGACGGCATGACCATGGCGTGGATGCTGTTTCTCCACGGCTTCGGAATGCCCTTCATCATGATGCCGCTGTCCAGCGTCGCGCTCAGCCTCACCAGCCCCGACGAAATTCCGTCAGCGGCCGGCCTGCAAAGCTTCGTGCGGACCATGGCCAGCGCCGTGGCGACCGCCCTGGTCCTGACCGCCTGGCACACCGCCGAAATCAAGGCCCGGGCGCCGCTGGCCGGATCGCTGCACATGGACAATGCCATGGCCGATCTTGGCCGCGCCGGCCTGCCCGAACCGGCCGCGCTGAGCTACATCAGCAACCTGCTCGACCAGCAGACGATGACCCTGGGCCTGCTGGCGGTGACCAAGTTGACCGCAATCTCGATGTTCCTCTCGGCCATGGTGGTCTGGACCATGCCGCGAGTCGAGCTGACCCGGTTCAAGTCAAACCGGCAGCTGATGGACCATTAGGGTTCGGCCCAGGCACCGGGAAGCGGCACCCGCTCCTACCAGATGCGGATCTGCTGCTCGGGCGGCAGGTAAAGCTTGTCGCCCGGCTTCACCCCGAAGGCCTGCTGCCACTCGGCGAAATTGCGAACGATCCCGTTGACTCGGTACTGCGCGGGGCTGTGCGGATCGACCAGCAGCAGCTGGCGCGCGGTCTCCTCGCGGTAGCGCGAACGCCAGACCTGGGCGAAGGCCATGAAGAAGCGCTGGTCGCCGGTCAGCCCGTCGATCACCGGCGCGGGCTTGCCCGCCAGTGCCAGGTGATAGGCCCGCCAGGCGAGGCTCAGCCCGCCCAGGTCGCCGATGTTCTCGCCCAGGGTCAGCCGGCCGTTGACGCAGGTCTGCCCCGCATCGAACGGACACAGCTTGTCATACTGCGCCACCAGCCGGTCGGTCAGGGCCACGAAGCGGGCCTTGTCCTCAGCCGTCCACCAGTCGGCCAGGTTGCCGGCGCCGTCATACTTGGCGCCCTGGTCGTCGAAGCCATGCCCCATCTCGTGCCCGATTACCGCGCCGATCGCGCCATAGTTCGCCGCCGGATCGACCAAGGGATTGAAGAACGGCGGCTGGAGGATCGCGGCGGGGAACACGATCTCGTTCATCGCCGGGTTGTAATAGGCGTTCACCGTCTGGGGGAACATGAACCACTCGGCCCGGTCCACCGCCTTGCCCACGCGGGTATCGGCGAAGTCGGCCCGCCACTGCGCGCTGGCCATGGCATTGGCCAGCGGATCGCCAGGCGAAACCGCCATCCCGGCATAGTCCTTGAACGTGGCGGGCGCGCCGATCTTGGGCACGAAGGTCGCCAGCTTGGCCTCGGCCGCGGCCCGGGTCTGCGGCCCCATCCAGGCAAGGTCGGCAAGGTTCGCGGCCATGGCCTTTCGCAGGTTGGCCACCAGCCCGGCCATCTGGGCGCGGCTTTGCGCCGGGAAATAGCGCGCGGCGTAGATCCGCCCCAATTGCTCGCCCAGCTGGCTTTCCAGCACCGAAAGCCCCCGCTTCCAGCGCGGCCGCTGCTCGGGCTGGCCGCCCAGCAGCTTGCCGAAGAAGGCAAAGCTGGCCTCGTCGATCCGGCGCGGCAGGTAGGGCGCGTTGGCCGCCAGGAACTGCGCGGTCGCCCAGGCCTTCCACACCGCCACCGGCTGGCTGGCGACATAGTCGAGCATGGCCGGGAAGCCGCCGCCCATCTTCGTCTTGGCTTCCTCGGGCGAAAGACGGGCCAGGGCTAGCTGCTCGGGCGTCAGCGGCAGTTCGGCCAGCCGCACCGCGCCGGCGCCCGCGGCGCCCCGCCCCATTGCGCGGATGAAGCCGAGGAGATCGGCCCCGCGCGGCAGGGCGGCCAGCTCGGCCGGGGTCAGCTTGTGGTAGATGAGATCGTCGTTGCGAAGAACCTCGCGGTCCCATTCGATCCGCGCCATGCCCGCCTCAAGGTCATAGACCTGCTGCGCCATGACCGGGGCATCGGCATAGCCGGCTTCGGCCAGCAGCTGGGCCAGCAGCGCCTTGTAGCGGGCGCGGATCTCGGGATAGCGCGGGTTGTCGGCCAGGTAATAATCGCGGTCGGGCAGGCCCAGCCCGCCCAGCGACAGGCCCAGCGAATAGACCCCGCTTTGCTTGGGATCGGGGTCGACGCTGCCATTGATCGGGCTGGGCAGGCCCGGCTCGGCAAACAGGCGATAGAGATCGGCGGTGGTCCGCACCGAGGCGATCCGGTCCAGCCAGGGCCGGGCCGGGGCCAGGCCCGCCCGCTCGATCGCGCCCTCGTCCATGAAGGCCTGCCAGGTGGCCACCAGCCGCGCCTCTTGCGTGCCGGGCGCCGGCTTGCTCGCCACCAGTTCGCCCACGATCCCGCGCAGCCGGCTTTCCGACAGGTCGCGCAGCACCTGGAACGAGCCATAGCTGGTCCGGTCGGCCGGGATCTCGTGGGCGGCGATCCACTGGCCGTTGACGAAGCGGAAGAAATCGTCGCCCGGACGGATCGAGCGGTCGTTCCACTGCTGCTGGATGCCCGAACGCCCCCAGCCGGTCAGTGCATCCTCGGCGACCGGCGCGGCATCAGGCGCGGCGGCCATGGCCGGAACGACCGGAAACGCCAGGGCCGAAGCGGCAAGCAGAAGCAGGCGGGTCAGGGTCAACGGCTCTCGTCCTTGCAATAGGCGTCAGGTCAGCCCGAACCTTGCCGCACAGTCCTTAACCGCCGCTTGCGCGCCGCCTTACTGCGCCGCCACCGCTCGGTCGTCGAACTGGAGCGCGGCGAGGCGCGCATAGAGCCCGCCGGCGCGGCTCAACGCCTCGTGCGTGCCATCCTCGACGATTCGCCCGCCGTCCATCACCACGATCCGGTCGGCTTGGCGCACGGTCGCCAGGCGGTGGGCAATGACCAGGGTGGTGCGGCTGGCCATCAGGCGGTCGAGCGCGTCCTGCACCAGCCGCTCGCTCTCGGCATCTAGCGCGCTGGTCGCCTCGTCGAGCAGCAGGATCGGAGCCTGGCGCAGCAGCGCGCGGGCAATCGCCACGCGCTGGCGCTGGCCGCCCGACAGGCGCGAACCGTTTTCGCCGAGAAAGGTATCGAGCCCCTCGGGCAGTTCGCGCAGGAAGGCTTCGGCATTGGCCGCGCGCGCCGCTTCCCAGATGGCCTCGTCGCTGGCCTCCCAGTTGCCGTAGCGCAGGTTGTCGCGCGCATTGGCGGCGAACAGCACGGCCTCCTGCGGCACCAGGGCCATGCGGTTGCGGATTTCGGCGGGATCGGCCGAGGCCAGCGGCACCCCGTCAAGCTTGATGGTGCCGGCCTGCGGATCGTAGAACCGCTGGGCGAGCTGGAACACGGTGGACTTGCCCGCGCCCGAAGGCCCGACGATGGCCACGGTCTCGCCCGGCTCCACGCTCAGCGAGAAATCCATGATCGCCGGCAGGTCGGGCCGCGCGGGATAGCGGAAAGTCACCTTCTCGAAGGCGATCCGGCCGCGCGGCGGGGCAGGCAGGGCCATGGGCCGCGCCGGCGGGGCGATGGCCGGCTTTTCATTGAGCAATTCGTTGAGGCGGCTGGCGGCGCCCGCGCCGCGCAGCAGTTCGCCATAGACCTCGGTGAGCGCGCCGAAAGCTCCGGCCACCAGCCCGGCGGTCACCACGAAGGCGGCGATGGTCCCGCCCGAAATCGTCCCCCGCGCCACGCCCAGCGCGCCCTGCCACAAGAGCAGGGTGATCGAACCGAACACCAGCACCATGACCGTGGCGGTCATCACCGCGCGGATCGCGATACGGCGGCGGGCGGCGGCGAAGGTCTGCTCGACCACTTCGGCAAAGCGCCCGGCCTCGCGCGCTTCCTGGTTGAACGATTGCACCACCCGCATCGCGCCGAGCACCTCGGCCACCTTGGCGCCGACATCGGCGATCCGGTCCTGGCTGGTGCGCGAGGCGGACTTGAGGCGGCGCCCGAAGGTGGCGATCGGCACGATCACCAGCGGGATCACCACCAGCAGTTCAAGGGTCAGCCTGGGCGCGAGGAAGAACAGGTAGATCGTGCCGCCGATCCCGGTGATCGCATTGCGAAGCGCGATCGACACGGTGGTCCCCACCACGACCTCGATCAGCGAGGTGTCGCTGGTCATGCGCGAGGAGATTTCCTTGGGGCTGTTGGCCTCGAAGAAGCTGGGGGGCAGGCGCAGGAGATTGGCCTGGACCTTCTCGCGCAGGTCCGCAACCACGCGCTCGCCCAGCCACGACACGCAGTAGAACCGCACCGCCGTGGCCGCGCCCAGCACCAGCACGATGGCCAGCAGCCCCTCGAAGGCATGGGCGATGTCATCGACCCGCGCACCCGTGCCGAAGGCCTGGTCGACGATCGCCTTGAAGCGCATCGGGATGGCGATCGTGGCCGAAGAGGTGGTGAGCAGCGCCAGCAGCGCCAGGGTAACCTGCCGAGGATAGTTCGCCCCCAGCCGCCAGATCATGGCCAGCGGGCCAAGGCTGCGCGCGGGCTTGTCCTCGTCGGCGGGAGCGGCGGAAGTGGAAGTCGGTCGGCGGGCCATGGCCCGGGCCGTAGCGCAGCCCGGCGCGCGGCGGAAGCGGAAGCGCGGCGGATTGCCCATAATTAATCGACGCGGCGCGCGCTCACCCCACCGCCCAGGCCCGTCCAGACCCCGCCCAAGCAGGGGGAAACCCTTCATGCTGCATTGCAAAATAGTTTCACCCGGCGCATCTATGGCCAGGACAGTCCGCGCCGCGCGCGCGTCATGACGGGAACGGGTATCGTGCTGTACAACGCCTACGAACTCAATCGGGCCTTGCTGAGCGGCGCCAGCGCGCTGGCCTCGGTCACCGCCGAGCTGCTCAACAACCCAGCGCTGCCCTTTGGTTACAGCGGGTTGAGTCCGGTCATCGCCTCGGCGCTGGATGTCTTCGCCCATGCCGCCGCGCCGCGCGGCAAGCCGGCCTTCGGCATCGCCGAAGTCGTGGTCGACGGGATGGCCCACCCCATCACCGAATCGGTCGTCCTGCGCCGGCCCTTCGGCAACCTCCTGCGCTTCACCCACCCTGGCCTGGCCGCCGATGCCCCGCGGATGCTGATCGTCGCGCCGATGAGCGGCCACTTCGCCACCCTGCTGCGCGGCACCGTCGCCCGCCTGGCGGAGCGGATGGAGGTCTACATCACCGATTGGGCCGATGCCCGCCAGGTCCCGCTCGAGGACGGCCAGTTCGACCTGGATGACTATATCGACTACCTGATCGGCTTCCTCGAACATCTCGGCCCGGGCACCCATATGCTCGCGGTCTGCCAGCCTTCGGTGCCCTCGCTCGCCGCCACGGCGGTGATGGGCGCGGCCAAACACCCCTGCCGCCCGGCCTCGCTCACCATGATGGGCGGCCCGATCGACACCCGCGAGGCGCCGACCAGCGTCAACGACGTGGCCGTGACCCGCCCGCTCTCGTGGTTCCGCCACAATGTCATCGCCACCGTGCCGCTTGGCTATCCGGGCGCGGGCCGCAAGGTCTATCCGGGCTTCCTCCAGCTGGCCGGGTTCATGTCGATGAACCTGCAGACCCACCTGCAGAGCCACTACCAGATCTTCCAGCACCTGGTCGAAGGCGATGGCGAAGGCGCCGATTCCAAGAAGTCGTTCTACGACGAATACCGCTCGGTCTGCGACATGAGCGCCGAGTTCTACCTGCAGACCATCGAACACGTGTTCCAGAAGCACTCGCTGCCCAAGGGCGAATTCGTCCATCGCGGCAAGCCGATCGATCTTGGCGCGATCACCGACACCGCGATCCTCGCGGTCGAGGGCGAACGCGACGATATTTCCGGCATCGGCCAGACCAAGGCCGCGCTCAAGCTGGCCACGGGCCTGGCGAAAAGCCGCAAGGAATACCTGCTGGCCCCCGAAGTCGGCCACTACGGCATCTTCAACGGCTCGCGCTGGCGCGGCCAGATCGCGCCAGTGGTGGAACGCTTCGTCGAAACCCACCGCGCCCGCGAGCAGGCGCGCGGCTGACCTGCGGGCCGGCACGATCGCCGGCCCGCCAACCGGCGCGCTCACCCATTGCCTGACCGCCGGGCAGGCCTGATATCGGGCGGATGAGCCGGTCGCCGCCAACACCGTCCGATCGCCCGTCCGATCTTCCGCCGGAGCTGGCCGGCTGGTTCGCCGCGCGCGGCTGGCAGCCGCGCCGGCACCAGCGCGAAATGCTCGCCGCCGCGCGGGCCGGGCGCCACGCCCTGCTGGTCGCCGATACCGGGGCCGGCAAGACCCTGGCCGGCTTCCTCCCCACCCTCGCCCAGTTCTGCCCCTCGGCCGGCCCACCCCCACCCGATGGCCTGCACACCCTCTACGTCTCGCCGCTCAAGGCTCTCGCCCATGATGTCCAGCGCAACCTGCTGGCGCCGGTGGAAGAGTTGGGCCTGCCGATCCGCATCGAGTCCCGCACCGGCGACACGCCCAGCGAGCGCAAGGCCCGCCAGCGCGCCCGCCCGCCCCATGTCCTCCTCACCACGCCCGAATCGCTCTCGCTCCTGCTGAGCTATCCCGAGAGCGCGCACCTGTTCGGCTCGCTGCAACGGATCGTGATCGACGAGGTCCACGCCTTCGCGACCGGCAAGCGAGGTGATTTGCTGGCTCTCGCGCTCGCCCGGCTTTCCCGCCTCGCCCCGCAGGTCCAGCGCGTCGCGCTCTCGGCCACCCTGGCCGATCCGCAGGCCTTCCGCCGCTGGCTCTCCCCCGGCGGCGATGCCGGGCTGGTCGACCTCGTCACCGGCGAGCCCGGCGCGCCGCCCGAAATCGCCCTGCTGCTCCCCCGGGGCGAGCGCGTGCCGTGGAGCGGCCACGCCGCCGCCTGGGCCGTGCCCCAGCTCTACCAGGCGATCCGCGCCCACCGCACCACGCTGGTCTTCACCAACACGCGCTTCCTCGCCGAATACATCTTCCAGCTGCTGTGGGCCGCGAACGACGACCACCTGCCGATCGGCATCCACCACGGCTCGCTGTCGAAGGAAGCGCGCCGCAAGGTGGAGGGGGCCATGGCGCGAGGCGAATTGCGCGCGCTGGTCTGCACCGCCAGCCTCGATCTCGGGGTGGACTGGGGCGATATCGACCTCGTCGTCCAGATGGGCGCGCCCAAGGGCTCATCGCGCCTGCTCCAGCGGATCGGCCGCGCCAACCACCGGCTCGATTGCCCGAGCAAGGCGCTCTTGGTCCCCGGCAACCGCTTCGAATTCCTCGAGGCCACCGCCGCGCGCGAGGCCGCGCTCGAAGGCGAGCGCGACGGCGACCCCTTCCGCCCCGGCGCGCTCGACGTGCTCGCCCAGCACGTCATGGCCTGCGCCTGCGCCGGCCCCTTCGCGCAAAGCGCCCTGCTGGCCGAAGTGCGCTCGGCCGCGCCCTATGCCTGGCTTGACGAAGCAGGCTGGCACCGCGTCCTCGCCTTCGTCGCCTCGGGTGGCTACGCGCTCAAAGCCTATGACCGGTTCCAGCGCATCGTCCGCACGCGCGAGGGCGCGCTGGGCGAGAGCGCTGGGGGCGAGAGCGCTGGGGGCGATGCGATCTGGCGGCTGGCCCACCCCGACCAGGCCCACCGCCACCGGCTCAACGCCGGGATCATCGTCGATGCCGAGATGCTCGACGTGCGCTTCCGCAATGGCCGCTCGCTCGGCCGGGTGGAGGAAGCCTTCGGGGCCAGCCTCTCGCCGGGCGATACCTTCCGCTTCGCCGGCCTTGACCTCGAGGTGGAATCGGTCCGCGATCTCGAACTGATCGTGCGCGCCGCCCGCCGCGCCGGGGCCATCCCCAGCTACATGGGCGCGCGCATCCCGATCTCCACCCACCTCGCCGAACGCGTCCGCCGCCTGCTGGTCGACCGCGCCGGCTGGGGCCGCTTCCCTGATGACGTGCGCGAATGGCTCGAAATGCAGGACTGGCGCTCGCGCCTGCCCGGGCCGGGCGAACTGCTGGTCGAAACTTTCCCCCACCAGAGCCGCCACTACACCGTGATCCATACCTTCGAGGGGTGGAACGCCAACCAGTCACTGGGGATGCTGGTCACCCGTCGCATGGAGGAACGCGGCCTCGGCCCGCTCGGCTTCGTCGCCAACGACTATGCCTTCGGTGTGTGGAGCCTCAAGCCGGTCGACGATCCCGCCCCCCTGCTCTCGCCCGATATCCTCACCCACGAATTCATCGCCTGGGTGGAAAACTCCCACCTCCTGCGCCGCGCCTTCCGCGAGGTCGCGGTGATCGGCGGGCTGGTGGAACGGCAGCATCCCGGGAAACGCAAGTCGGGCCGGCAGGTCACCTTCTCGACCGACCTCATCTACGACGTCCTGCGCCGGCACGAGCCCGACCATCTGCTGATCGAAGCCGCCTGGGCCGATGCCCGCACCCGGCTGACCGACGTGGCCCGCGTGGCCGACGTGCTGGAGCGCGCGGGGCGCCAGGTCGTCCACGTGCGGCTCGACCGGGTGTCGCCGCTGGCCGTGCCGCTGCTGGTGATGATCGGACGCGAGAGCCTGCCCGCCGGGGCCGCCGACGACGACCTGCTGCTCGAAGCCGAAGCCCTGGCCAGCGAAGCCATGCGCCCCGACGATGCAGCACCCGCCGGCCATGCCGACGCCGCGGACTGACCAGCCCCGCCCCCGGCGAACCACGCCCGAACCCCGCCCCGATCCGGCCCCGAACCGACCCCGCTGCCGCCCGCGCGGTTCAGAGGCACGCTCACGAAAAAGGGGGCGGATCGCTCCGCCCCCTGATCGTCTTGAAAGGTCTTGCCGCGGACAGGCTTACGGAGTCGCCTTGGGCGCATTGGCCGCCTTGCCGAATTCCGAATACTGCTCGTTGCCGACGAAGCCGAACTTGGTCACGCCCGAGGCCTTGATGATGTTCAGGGCCGCGGCCGAAAGCTCGTAGCCCGCGCCCGAATCGGGCTGGAACTGAAGCTCGGGCTCAGGCTTCATCTGCAGCGTCTGCTGCAGCAGCGCCACGAACTGCCCATTGTTCACCGGCTGACCGTTCCACAACACCTTGTTGTCGTAGGTGAGGACAACCTTGTTCTTCAGCGGCTTGACCTCCGCGGTGGGTGGCGGCGGCTGGGGCGACGGAAGGTCGATATTCACCGCGTGGGTAGCAACGGGGATGGTGATGATGAACATGATGAGGAGCACGAGCATGACGTCGATCAACGGCGTCGTGTTCATTTCCATCATCGGCGAGCCATCATCCTTGCCGCCTGACATTGCCATGGGAACTTACTCCTGAAAAACGACTGGCCCCTGGGATGCGTGGTCGTTCGGGGTTTGCGTCAGCCGTTCGGGTCGACCGGGTTGGAAATGAAGCCGACGGTCGGATAGCCCGAGATCTGCACGTTGTAGATCGCACCGGCCACGCAGCGCCAGGGCGCGTTCACGTCACCGCGGATGTGGACCTGGGGCACCTTGTCCGGGTTGGCGCGCAGGGCTTCCGGACCACCTTCGCGCTTCACGATCGTGTCGAGCCGCTTGTAGGCGAGATCGCGCAGTTCGTTCGCGTCGACGGGGGTGATGTTGTTGAAGTAGATGCGGCATTCGCCATTGCGCGATGCCCCTTCATACCCCGGGTCACCCGCGCTGCGGCCGGCGTCGTCGGTGGTGGTGACGGTCAGCAGCAGGTTCTCGACCTTGTCCTTCGATTCCTGCGAGACCAGAATCGGAATGCGGAGCTTTTCGATCGTCTGGATCGCGACCGGAACCGCGATGAGGAAGATGATCAGCAGCACCAGCATCACGTCCACCAGCGGGGTCGTGTTGATGTCCGACATCGGGGTCTCTTCCCCGCCGGCGCCCATCGAAATGGCCATGAGTTACATCCTATCCTTGTATCGGACCCGGCAAGGTGGCGGACCGGCATGCAGCGGTCCGCCCCTGTCCGGCCGGACGGGGGAGCGCTGGCCGCGCGCCCCCGCCTGCGGCAGTGCTGCTTACGGCTTGGCCGGGGCAGCGGCCGGCTTGGCCGGAGCGGCCTTGGCGGCGGCCGGAGCGGTCACGGCCGGCTTCACGGCGCCATTCGAGTTGATGTTGGCGAGCACGTCGGTCGCGAAGCCCTGGAGGTGTTCGGCGATCCGCTTGTTGCGAGCCTGGAGGTAGTTGTAGGCGAGCACGGCCGGAACCGCGACGAGCAGGCCGAGCGCGGTCATGATCAGCGCTTCACCGACCGGGCCGGCGACCTTGTCGATCGAGGCCGAACCGGCGAGGCCGATGGCGATCAGCGCGCGGTAGATGCCGACCACGGTGCCGAACAGGCCGATGAACGGCGAGGTCGCGCCGACGGTGGCGAGGAAGGGCAGGCCAGCGGCGAGGCGGGCGTTGATCGAGGCTTCCGAGCGGGCGAGCGAGCCGACCAGCCAGTCATGGGCGTCGGTGGCCTGGGCCATCTTGCTGTGCTGCTCCTCGGCGGCGAGGCCGTCGTCGACGATCTGGCGCCAGGCGCTGTTCTTCTCGAGCTTGGTGGCGCCTTCCTTCAGCGTGGCGGCGCGCCAGAAGCTGGTCTTCAGCTCGCGGCCCTGGCGCAGGATCTTGCCCTGCTCGAACCACTTGGTGAACAGGATGAAGAACGAACCGAACGACATGATGCCCAGGATGGTAACCGTGGCATAGGCGATGAAACCGCCCTGCTGCAGCGCTTCGGCGAAGCCGAACTTGTTCTGCGGTGCGGCGTTGGCGCCGGCGGCAAGAAGTTCAATAAGCATGCGAAAAGTCCTCTCAAGAATGCAGGTGTCGGTGTGCCGGCTGGCCGGCGGGGGAGCCGGCCGGGCCGGCTCCCGGTAAGCAGGTCAGTCCTTCGGGATCACCCAGCGGACGCGATTGGAATAGGAACCGGAGGTGGGATTGCCCTCACCGTCCTTGGCCGGGTTGAACCGGGCGCGCTGGCGAATCTTTTCGCAAGCGGTCTGGTCAAGGTCCGGGCTGCCGCTGGAGCTGGTGATCTGGCAGTCGGTCACGCGGCCATCCGGGCCGACGCTGACGCGAAAGCCGGTGACCCCTTCACGCTCCTCGCGCAGGGCGCGCGAGGGATAGTCGTTCGGGGTTGCCCAGTTGCCGGGATTGCCCTTGGGCACCGCACCGGTCGGCGTGAAGCGCGGCGGCGGCGGCGCTGCCGGCGCGACATAGACCGGCGGCGGCGGCGCGGGTGGCGGCGGAGTCGAAACGGTTTCGATCACCGGCGCGGAAACCGCGACGTTGACCTTCGGCGGCGGCACCACGACAGGCGGCGGCGCAACGACCTTGGGCGGTGGCGGCGGCGGCTCCTTCGGCTTCTCCGGCTCCTTGATGTCGACCGTCGTCACCTTCTTGAGGATCTGCTTCGCCGCGGAATAGGCGAGGCCAGTGACCAAGGCATAGCCGACGGCGACGTGAATCAATGCTACGATGATCAGCGCGGTAATCTTGTTACCGCTCATCGATTGGTCAGCGTAAGCCATTCAGACGCATCACTCCATTACAGCGCCCCGAACAATCGGGACGGCCCGGCCCGAACGTGTTGCCACGCCCGAACCCGGAAATCTTAATTTTCCACCCTGCCGATCGATCCGGACGCCGCATGGACCCCCTTGCCCGAGCGGACGCGGATTTCAGGCCGTCCTGATCGGACGTGCCGCTTTTCCGTGAGCCTTAACGTCGGACTCTGCCTCGCGCAACGGCTGATTGCCCCCTTGCTTCAGGTTAACCCGCAATTCACAACCGTTAAGGTCAAAACCGATCGGCGCGAACACCGCACAATTGCCCCTGCCGTGCCCGGGGGAACGGAGCCACCAGATGAACCGCGCAAGCCTCGCCCTCCTGCCCCGAGCCGCCGGCGGCATCGCCGTCGGCCTCGTTGCTGGCGCCCTCGCCATCGCGGTTGCGGGCGGCGCGAATCCGGCCTTCGGCGCGGCGCGGCCCAGCTGGACGGCGGCTCCTGCCACAACGTCGGCCCCGGCGCCCACCCCGGCTCCGGCACCCGCCGGCGCCTTAGCCTCGTCCGCCCTGACCTATGCCGACCTCGTCGACCTGGCCGACCGCGCGTCCAGCGTGGTGCGGGTCCAGGTCCGCAAGATCGTGCCCGTCGAACCGGCCCGCGCACCCGGCGTGCGCGCCGGCTGGGTGCGGATCTATGTCGAGGCCCGCCCCCTCGGCCTGCTCTCGGGACCGCCGCTGCCCGCCGATTCGCTGCGCTACCTGGTCGACGTTCCGCTCGATGCCAAGGGCAAGCCGCCCAGGCTGCCGCGCCTCGGCAAGCGCGGCCTGGTGGTCTTCGCCCGCACCGTGGCCGATCGGCCGGGCGAGCTGCAACTGATCGCCCCCGACGCGCAGGTGCCATGGGACGAGGCGCTCGACGCACGGCTGAAGGCGGTGCTCACCGAACTGCTCGCCCCCGGCGCGCCCGGCCGGATCGCCGGCATCCACGAGGCGATCTTCGTCCCCGGCAACCTTGCCGGCGAGGGCGAGACCCAGCTGTTCCTGGCCACCGCCGATGGCGAGCCGGCCTCGATCACGGTCACCCGCCAGCCCGGCAAGGCGCCGCGGTGGAGCGTGTCGTTCTCCGAAGTGGTCGATTCGGACGCCGCGCCGCCGGCCCGCGAAACCCTGGCCTGGTATCGCCTGGCCTGCTTCCTGCCCGCCATCCTGCCCCCCGGGCTCAATGTCTCGGCCACCGACGCCGACCGCGCCCAGGCCCGGGTCGACTATCGCCTGGTGCGCGAATCGCTCGGCACCTGCCCGCGCTCGCGCGACTGATTCGCGGCCCTCGCGCCCGCGCCCTCTGGCCTTTCGCGCGCCAGTGCCCTAGTGGCGCGCCCCGAAAGGGATGAACATGGCCGAACCGCTTCGTATCGCGCTTGCCGGGCTGGGCACCGTCGGAGCCGGCGTGATCCGCCTGCTCGAGACCAATGCCGCGCTGATCGCCCGCCGCGCCGGGCGCCCGCTCCAGATCGTGGCGATCTCCGCGCGGGATCGCAGCAAGAATCGCGGGGTCGATCTTTCGCCCTATGCCTGGGAAGACGACATGGTCATCCTGGGCGAGCGGGACGACGTCGATGTCGTGGTCGAACTGGTCGGCGGCTCGGATGGGCCGGCGCTGGCCTGCGCGCGCACCACGATCGAGGCCGGCAAGGCGCTGGTCACCGCCAACAAGGCGATGATCGCCCATCACGGGCTTGAACTCGCCGCCAAGGCGGAAAGCGCGAAAGTCGCGCTCAAGTTCGAGGCGGCGGTCGCCGGCGGCATCCCGGTGATCAAGGGGCTGCGCGAAGGCGCCGCGGCCAATGCGATCGAGCGGGTCTACGGCATCCTCAACGGCACCTGCAATTTCATCCTCTCGCAGATGGAAGACACCGGGCGCGATTTCGCCGACGTTCTCGCCGAGGCGCAGGCTCGCGGCTATGCCGAGGCCGATCCGACCTTCGACGTCGAGGGGATCGACGCGGCGCACAAGCTCTCGATCCTGGCGGCAATCGCCTTCGGGGCCAGGATCGATTTCGCCGGAGTGGACACCGCCGGCATCTCGCGGCTGCGCGCCGCCGATATCGAGCAGGCCGATTCGCTGGGTTACGTGATCCGCCTGATCGGCATGGCCGAGCCCGATCATTCGGGCGCGCAGCCCTGCCTGTTCCAGCGCGTCCAGCCCCACCTGGTGCCGTTCAATCACCCGCTGGCCCATGTCGATGGCGCGACCAACGCCGTTGTCGCGGAAGGCAATTTCTCGGGCCGGCTGCTGTTCCAGGGCGCCGGCGCGGGCGATGGCCCCACGGCCAGCGCGGTCGTCGCCGACCTGATCGACATCGCCCGTGGCCAGCTCACCGGCGGCGAGATCGGCGCCCCCTTCTCGGTCCCCGTGGCCGAGCTGGAAGCCATGGGCCGCGCCGCCACCGGCCACCGCACCGGCCGCGCCTATGTCCGCTTCAGCGTGGCCGACCGCCCGGGCGTCCTGGCCGAGATCACCGCGGCCATGCGCGATGCCGGGGTCTCGATCGAAAGCCTGATCCAGAAGGGCCGGGCCGAGAGCGAGGGTGAGGTGCTGGTCGCCATGGTCACCCACGAAGGCCCGGAAAGCGCCGTCACCGAGGCCTTGCGCCTGCTCGAGGGTTCGCCCAGCCTGACCAGCGCGCCCCTGGTCATGCAGATCCTGGGCGACTGACCGCCGCCGGGGCGCTCCGGCGCCCCGCTGGCCTCGCCTTGCGGCACCTGCCCGCGCATTCGTATGCAAGAATCATGGTCCGGGCACTCGACAGCGCCCGGCCGCCTGTCTAAGCGAACCGCAAACGCGCGCAAAACAGGGATAGCCATGACCGATACCCCCGCCAGCAAGGTTCTCGACCGTGTCCTCGTGCTCGAGATGGTCCGCGTCACCGAAGCCGCCGCGATCGGCGCGGCAAAGCTGATCGGGCGGGGCGACGAGAAGGCGGCCGATGCCGCCGCGGTCGAAGCCATGCGCGCGGCCTTCAACGAACTCTACATGGACGGCACCGTGGTCATCGGCGAGGGTGAGCGCGACGAGGCGCCGATGCTCTACATCGGCGAAAAGGTCGGCGCGGCAATCGGCACCGGCCCCAGGATCGACATCGCGCTCGATCCGCTCGAAGGCACCACCATCTGCGCCAAGGCCGGGCCGAACGCGCTCGCCGTCCTCGCCGTCGCGGAAGAAGGCGGCCTGCTCAACGCGCCCGACGTCTACATGGACAAGCTCGCGGTCGGCCCGGGCTACCCCGAAGGCATCATCAGCCTGGCCAGGTCGCCGTCCGAAAACGTCAAGGCGGTCGCCGCGGCCAAGGGCGTGGCTCCGGCCGACATCATGGTCTGCGTGCTCGATCGCCCGCGCCATGCCGAACTGATCGCCGAACTGCGCGGCCTCGGCTGCGGCGTGGTCCTGATCGGCGATGGCGATGTCGCCGGCGTAATCGCGGTAACCGACGAGGATACCAACATCGATCTCTACATGGGCCAGGGCGGCGCGCCGGAAGGCGTTCTCGCCGCCGCGGCCCTGCGCTGCGTGGGCGGCCAGTTCAACGGCCGCCTCGTCTTCCGCAATGACGACGAAAAGGCCCGCGCCCACAAGTGGGGCATCACCGACCTCAACCGGATCTACACCCGCGACGAACTGGCCAAGGGCGATTGCATCTTCGCCGCCACCGGCGTCACCGACGGCTCCCTGCTCAAGGGCGTCAAGCGCCGCAAGAACGGCACGCTGACCACCGAATCGATCGTGATGCGGGCCTCCTCGGGCACCGTGCGCCGCGTGACCGGCGAACACCACCGCAAGTAAGGCCGGCACCGACTTCCCGCCCCTCTCTCCTGCGGAGAGGGGGCGGACATGGCCACCGCAACGCTCGCCCGGCCGCGGGATTTTCCCCCGGCCCGCACGGCGCGATGTTGCAATTGCATGACCATTGACTAGAGCCGCCCAAAGGTACGGCGGAAGGGAATCGCGCATGAAGATCATGGCCGGCAACAGCAACCTGCCGCTCGCCCGGGCGGTTGCAGCCTATCTTGAACTCCCCTTGACCGACGCCAGCGTGCGCCGCTTCGCCGACGAGGAAGTTTTCGTCGAGATCCATGAGAACGTGCGCGGCGAGGACGTGTTCGTCGTCCAGTCGACCTCGTTCCCCACGAACGACAACCTGATGGAACTGCTGATCTGCATCGATGCGCTGCGCCGCGCCTCGGCCAAGCGGATCACCGCGGTCGTCCCCTATTTCGGCTATGCCCGCCAGGATCGCAAACCCGGCCCGCGCACCCCGATCTCGGCCAAGCTGGTCGCCAACCTGATGACCACGGCCGGCGCCGACCGCGTGCTCGCCGTCGATCTCCACGCCGGGCAGATCCAGGGCTTCTTCGATATCCCGACCGACAATCTCTATGCCGCGCCGGTCATGGCCGCCGATATCCAGGCGCGCTACGGCGGCCAGCCGCTGATGGTGGTCTCGCCCGACGTCGGCGGCGTGGTCCGCGCCCGCGCCCTGGCCAAGCGGCTCGACAATGCCCCGCTCGCCATCGTCGACAAGCGGCGCGACAAGCCCGGCCAGTCGGAAGTGATGAACATCATCGGCGAGGTGAAGGGCCGCGCCTGCATCATGATCGATGATATCATCGATTCGGGCGGCACCCTGTGCAACGCGGCCCAGGCGCTGATGGATGCCGGCGCCGCCAGCGTCACCGCCTACATCACCCACGGCGTCCTCTCCGGCGCCGCCGTCGCCCGGGTCGACGCCTCGGCGCTCAAGGAACTGGTGATCACCGACACCATCCAGCCCACCGAGGCCACTCTCGGCAGCACCCGCATCCGCGTCATCGCCATCGCCCCCCTGATCGGCGAAGCCATGCGCCGGATTGCCGACGAAAGCTCGGTCTCCAGCCTGTTCGACTGAGGCAGAAGGGAAGAATGCGAGGGCCATCGCCCTCGCGCTCCCGAATCTGTCAGCGCCCCGCCAGATCCTCCCCGTTTTTGCCGAAGGCACAAATGGGGAGGGGGACCATTCGGCAAAGCCGAATGGTGGAGGGGCATCGACGTGATGCCACACGCTCACGCCCGATCGATCAGCCACAGCAGCAGAGGGGGGACTATGCCCCCCGGCACTGCAACCCAGGACCATGCAAGCACTGGCGCCGCACCGCCAGCTAAGGTCCCGATCAGCACTGCTCGGAATCGGCTCCCATGGGTGAAGGCTAGGCAATCACAAATGCGCCGGCAATGCCGCTATCCCCCTACGCCCCGATCCCCCGCGCAGCCCCCATAGAAAAAGGGGCCAGGTTTCCCCGGCCCCTCTTCCTGTTTCAGCCTGAGGCCGAAGCTTAGTTGCCCGAACCCGGACCGTAGGTGATTTCCACCCGGCGGTTCTGCAGTTCGCGAACGCCGTCGGCGGTCGGCACGCGCGGGTTGGCTTCGCCGAAGCCCTGCGCGGTGATCGCACCCGAAGGTACGCCGTGGCCGGTCAGGTAGCCCTGGACCGAAGCGTTACGACGGTTCGACAGGCCGATGTTGTACTTCGGCGTACCCGAACGGTCAGCATAGCCCGCGAGCATGATCGGAACGCTGGCGCAGTTGCCATAAGCGGTGATCGCGCTGTCGAGGATCGTCGCGGCTTCCGGCGTGATGTCCGACTTGTCCCAGTCGAAGAACACGATGTACGGACCCTTGTTGCACACGGCAGCCGGAGGCGGCGGCGGCGGAGGCGGCGGCGGCGGCGGGGGAGGCGGCGGCGGCGGCGGCGGCGGCGGAGCCGCTTCCGGTGCACCACCGAAGTTGTACGCGATGGTCGCCATCAGCGAGTGCGAACGGAACCGCGTGCGGATGTTCTTGCCGGCGACGTTGGTCAGGTCGTTGTGGAACTGGTTGTAGAAGCGATACTTCAGACCCAGGTCGATGTGATCGGTGATCGGCGCACGAACGCCGGCCAGCAGCTGCCAGGCCAGGCCCGAGTCCGAATCCGACAGATCGACGGCGTTCGGCTTGGTCACCAGGACCGCGTTCTTGACGCGGCCAACGCCGGCACCGGCACCGATGAAGCCCTGGAGGCCATTGTCGGGACCGAAATCAACGAGGGCATTCGCCATGAAGCTGAGCGCCTGGGCGCCGCCACCAACGCTGGGCTGGCCATAGACGGTCGCACCCTGGGTGTAGCGCTTCTCTTCCACGCGACGGAAGCTGGCTTCGCCTTCGAGACGGAACATACCGAAATCGTAACCGAGGATGGCACCGACATCGTAGCCGGTCTTGGTCTGCAACTCGCCGACGTTTGCCACGCCGGTGATGTTGTAGATCTTTTCCGCCTTAACCGCGCCGGCATCGCCTTCGATGTACCACTGGTTGTCGCGCGCAAGCGCTGGGCTGGCCATTGTCGCCATGGCGACGGCCGAGAGCAGGATGAGTTTCTTCATGTTCCCCTCGTGATACGTGAGATCGACGAATTCCCTAGCGGTGCGCCGATTGTGTTGCAATGCCGATGTTGCGGTGCGGTTCCCGCACTGGCCCGTCGCAATCGGTTCATGATTCCGCCAATGAACGGCAGTGTCACCATCAATATGTTCCGAGCCGGATTCTTTCCGGATTGTTTCATCGTTTGATATCGGGGGGAAATCAGCCGATTTGCACCCTGCCCGGCTCTGGCCTGGCACCAGCACCCGGAACAACCGCCGGCCACTGTTGCCCCAGCGCCACACTTGCCTAAAATCTTATGCCCGGCGGTCCCGCCGGCGCTGGAAGCCCGCCCCCCCCGGTTCACTGCCACCGTTTACCGCCCCGGATCTGCTGCCCCCGGATCTACTGGTCCTGGATCTACTGCCAGGGCCGCTGCCCACCCAGCGGAACGCGCTCGATCAGTTCGAGCCGACGCGCCTGGCGGCTCTCCAGGGCCAGGGTCAGCAGGGGCTGCGGCCGCGCGACGAACTGGCTGGGCGACATTCCGAACAACTGGGTGAAATCGCGGATCAGGTGGCTCTGGTCATAATAGCGCAGCATCAGCTCCTCGGCCTCCTCGCGGTCAGCGACGCCGCGCAGGTGGCTGCCCATGTCGAGCGCACGGGCGCGGCGCAGGACCTGCTTGGGCGCCATGCCGAAATCGCGGCGCACGATCCGCTCCAGCTGGCGCTGGGTCACGCCGCATTCGGCCGCGCAATCGGCAATGCTGGCCGAAGGGGCGGCAAAGGCCATGGCCTCGAACCGCGCGGTGACCGGATCCGGCGGCGCGACACCGGGGCGGTGGACGATCTGGCGGATCATGTCCTCCACCAATTGCAGCCGCGCCTCGGGCTCGGCGATCCCGTCAAGCTGCGCCAGGGCGGCATCGCCCGGCAGGCACAGCGCGGCGCAATCCACGATCCGGTCGAGATAGTCGGCGGCGTTGGCCCCCATGACCGCATGGCCGGTGCCCGGCCGCAGCGAGAAGCCGATGCTGAAGAAGCTGCCGGTCACCGACACCGGCATCCGCCGGGTCTGCGGGCCGAAGAACAGGGCCGCGCGCTCATGCTCCAGCGGACCATCGGCGGTGAGCGCGTGCCACCGGCCCTTGAGCTGAAGCCGCACCATGGCGACATCGTTGAACAGGCCGCATTCCAGCCTATGATCGGCCGGAGCCTCGACGTCGGAAACATAGAGCCAGCCGATCCACGGCGCGAGATCGGCGGCGGGCGCGCGGTTGTAGGACAGCGGCTGGCCTTCGCGCGTCACGCCGTGTGCCGGCGAAAGCGCCTTATCCACGGCCGGCCGTGACCGTTTGAACATAAACCCCCAGTCAATTCGCTGCCGCAGGACCCGCTTCACCCGGCAGTCGCGGCCCAATGTAATGGGCATGGCTGCCGCTGCAAAGCAGATAAAATGTAAGGATCGGCGGATACATTCTTACATTGCCGCCACTTTCCGGCCGGGCGGAGCACTGGACGAAGTACTGGGCAGGGAATGCGGCCGGGGCCGCGCGGCGCTTGACCGGCAGGCCCGCGCCGGGGCACAGCCCGGCCATGCAACTCGACGACGACATCGCCCTCGCCCAGCGCCTTGCCGAGGCCGCCGGCGCGGCCATCCGCCCCTGGTTCCGCGCTGATGCCGGCACCGAGCGCAAGGACGATGCCACCCCGGTGACCAAGGCCGACCGGGCCGCCGAGGAGGCGATTCGCCGCATCCTGGCCGCCGAAGCGCCGCGCGACACGATCATCGGCGAGGAATTCGGCACCAAGCCCGGCTCCTCGGGGCGTTCCTGGGTGATCGATCCGATCGACGGCACCGCCGGGTTCCTTGCCGGGCGGCCCCTGTTCGGCACCCTGATCGCGCTGGTGGTGGAAGGCTGGCCGGTGCTCGGGCTGATCGACCAGCCGATCCTGGGCGAACGCTGGGTGGGCGCGCGCGGGCGGCCGACCACGCTCAACGGCCAGCCGGCCCGCACCCGCACCTGCCGCGAACTGGCCGAGGCCACCCTGGCGACCACCGGCCCGCACTATTTCGACGATCATGACGGCGCCCACTTCATGGGCCTGGCGGCGAAAACCGACCACCGCCGGATGGTCATGGGCGGCGACTGCTACAACTATGCCATGCTCGCCAGCGGCCACCTCGACCTGGTCTGCGAGGCCAATCTCAAGCTGCACGACTGGGCCGCGCTGGTCCCGGTGGTCGAGGGCGCGGGCGGCCTGATGTGCGACTGGAACGGGGATCCGCTCCACGCCGGGTCCGATGGCCGGGTCCTGGCCCTTGGCGACCCGGCGCGGCTCGACGACGTGATCGAGGCGCTGGCCTGCGCCCACTGACGGGCCATTGGCCGGGCGGCCGGGAAGCGAATCCTTGCACTTGGCCGCACATGGCCCTAAGGGGCCGCCCTTCATTGACACGGAATCGATGATCGGCCTGGCTATCTAGGGCTGCCATGGCAGATCGGACGTGTCTCTATCGAGGAGACGAAAATGCCCAAGATGAAGACGAAGAGCGGCGTGAAAAAGCGCTTCAAGCTCACCGCCACCGGCAAGGTGAAGCACGGTGTGGCCGGCAAGCGCCACCGCCTGATCAGCCACAACGGCAAGTACATCCGCCAGAACCGCGGCACTGAAGTGATCTCCGACGCCGATGCGAAGGTGATCAAGAAGTGGGCGCCCTACGGGCTGAACTGAGGAGCGCTGACTTATGAGCCGTATCAAGCGGGGTGTTACCACCCGAGCCAAGCACAAGCGCATTCTGGATCAGGCGAAGGGCTATCGCGGCCGTCGCAAGAACACGATCCGCGTTGCGCGCCAGGCGGTCGAAAAGGCCGGCCAGTATGCCTACCGTGACCGCAAGGCCAAGAAGCGCACCTTCCGCGCCCTGTGGATCCAGCGCATCAACGCCGCCGTGCGTGAAGCGGGCCTGACCTATTCGCAGTTCATCCATGGCGCCAAGCTGGCGGGCATCTCGCTCGACCGCAAGGCCATGGCCGACCTGGCGATGAACGAAGGCGCGGTGTTCACCGCCGTGATCGCCCAGGCCAAGGCAGCCCTGCCCGCCGCCTGAGGCCTCCGGCCCGGCTTCGGCCGGATCGCACTACCGAAACGGGCGCGGGCGCAAGCCGTCCGCGCCCGTTTTGCGTGGGTATCGCCAGGACAATGCCGGTTCCGGCCGCCCGCAGCGGCAACTTGCTAGGCAGGCGGGCGACAGGCTATCGCTGGGCCAGTGAAGGGTTGCAGCGAGAATCGGTCCCCCGGAACGCCCCGCGAGGCGTCCGTTCGCGTGCGGTTCCACGAACCGCCGGCCGGGCTGCGGCGCTATTTCACCTCGTTCTACCTCGTCGAGATCGCCGGCGCCCCGCACGACCGCCTCGCCGATCATCTCCATCCCGAATGGGCCAACCTGCGGTTCTTCTCCGGCGGCCTCCCGCTGGCCGAGGGCACCAACGGCGACCGGGTAGACCAGGCCGCCTTCTGCGCCACCGGGCCTAGCAGCCGGGCCGTGCGGTTTTCGGTGGGGCCAACGCGGATGTGGGGCATCGGCCTGCTGCCGCTGGGCTGGGCGATGTTCGTCGACCGCCCCGCCGCCGAACTGGCCGACCGGGTGGTCGATGGCCTCGCCCACCCCGCTTTCGCCCGGTTCGCCCCGCTCGCCCACGGCCTGTTCGCGCGAGGACCTGATCCCGAAGCCGAACTGGCGCGGATTTCCGCCCATTTCACCGCCCTGGTGGCCGCGTCGGTCCCGCGCGAGGACCAGATCCTGGCGGTTCACGCCGCGCTGATCGATGCCGATGTCGCCAGCGCGCACGATCTGGCCGCGCGCACCGGCCTCAGCCAGCGGACGGTCGAGCGGGTGGCCCGCGCCGCCTTCGGCTTCACCCCCAAGCTGCTGCTGCGCCGCCAGCGCTTCATGCGAAGCCTCGCGCAATATATGCTCGATCCCTCGCTCAAATGGATCGGCGCGCTCGATGGCCACTATCACGACCAGGCCCAGTTCGTCCGCGATTTCCGGGCCTTCATGGGCATGACCCCGCGCGAATATGCCGCGATGGACAAGCCGGTGATCGGCGCGATCATGCGCGAGCGCGAACGGATCGCCGGCCGCGCGGTCCAGGCGCTCGATAGCCCCACTGGCGGTGGGCCGAGGGGCGAAGGCCCGGTTGCGGGCAAGCGGTCCAGTCCCTAAAGGGCGGCCAGCACTATCGGCCGAACGGAATTGGAACCAGTGGACTACGCGGCAACCGGACAAGCGGCGCTGACACGCATCGCGGCAGCCCCCGACCTCGACACGGTGGAGAAGCTGCGGGTCGAGTTTCTCGGCAAGCAGGGCTCGATCTCGGGCCTGCTCAAGACCCTGGGCGCGATGAGCCCGGAGCAGCGGCAAAGCGAAGGCCCGCGGATCCACACCCTGCGCGAAAGCGTGACCGCGGCCCTGGCCGAACGCAAGGCCGCCCTTGAAACCGCCGCGCTCGACGCGCGCCTCGCCGCCGAGACGGTCGACCTCACCCTGCCCGCGCCCGAAGCCCCGCGCGGTTCGGTCCACCCGGTGAGCCAGGTGATGGACGAGCTGGCCGAAATCTTCGCCGACCTTGGCTTCGCGGTCGCCTCCGGCCCCGAGATCGAGGACGACTGGCACAATTTCACCGCGCTCAATATGCCCGAAAGCCACCCGGCCCGCGCGATGCACGATACCTTCTATTTCCCCGACGAAGGTCCAAACAACACCCGTATGCTGCTGCGGACCCACACCAGCCCGGTGCAGATCCGCACCATGCTGAAGGACGGCGCGCCCTTGCGGATCATCGCCCCGGGCCGGGTCTACCGCTCCGATTCCGACGCCACCCACACCCCGATGTTCCACCAGGTCGAAGGCCTGGTGATCGACAAGGGCATTCACCTCGGCCACCTCAAGTGGACGCTCGAAACCTTCCTCAAGGCCTTCTTCGAGCGCGAGGACATCGTCCTGCGCCTGCGCCCCTCCTACTTCCCCTTCACCGAGCCTTCGGTGGAAGTCGATGTCGGCTTCGCGCTGGTGGCCGGCCCCGATGGCAAGAGCAGGCGTGTGCTGGGCGGCTCGGGCGATGCGCCCGGCCATGGCTGGATGGAGCTGCTGGGCAGCGGCATGGTCAACCGCAAGGTCATCGAATTCGGCGGGCTCGATCCTGATGAATGGCAGGGCTTCGCCTTCGGCATCGGGGTCGATCGCCTCGCCATGCTGAAATACGGCATGGACGACCTGCGCGCCTTCTTCGACGGCGACCAGCGCTGGCTGGCACACTACGGTTTCTCCGCGCTCGACGTGCCGACCCTGTCGGCCGGCGTCGGCACCCCGGCGTAAGAGGCTCGGATCAGATGAAATTCTCGCTCTCCTGGCTCAAGGACTATCTCGACACCCAGGCCTCGGTCGCTGAAATCAGCGCCACGCTGAACGCGATCGGCATCGAGGTCGAAGGCATCGAAGATCCGGCCGCGAAGCTGGCCGGCTTCCGCGTCGCCCGCGTGCTCACCGCCGCCCCCCATCCCAATGCCGACAAGTTGCAGGTGCTCACCGTCGATACCGGCGAGGGCGAACCCTTGCAGGTGGTCTGCGGCGCCCCCAATGCCCGCGCGGGCCTGGTCGGCGTGCTGGGCACGGCCGGCGCGGTGGTTCCGGCCAACGGCATGGTGCTCAAGGTCGCCGCCGTGCGCGGGGTCGAATCGAACGGCATGATGTGTTCCACCCGCGAGCTGGAACTGGGCGAGGACCACGAAGGCATCATCGAGCTGCCCGCCGATGCCCCCGTGGGCACGCCCTTTGCCGCCTATCACGGCGCCGATCCGGTGTTCGATGTGGCGATCACCCCCAACCGGCCCGATTGCATGGGCGTCTATGGCATCGCCCGCGATCTTGCCGCCGCCGGAATCGGCGCGCTCAAGCCCATCGCGGTGCTGGCGGTGGACGGCGCGTTTCCCTGCCCCGTGCCGATCCGCACCGAAGACCCAGCCGGCTGCCCGGCCTTCTTCGGCCGCGTCATCAAGGGCGTGACCAACGGCCCTTCGCCCAGGTGGCTGCAGGACCGGCTGAAAAGCGCGGGCCAGCGCCCGATCTCGGCGCTGGTCGATCTCACCAATTACCTGATGCTCGGCTTCGGCCGCCCCGCCCATGCCTATGACCTCGCGAAGCTGACCGGCGCCGTGGTGGCCCGGCCGGCGCGCGCGGGCGAGACCTGCCTGGCGCTCAACGGCAAGGAATACGGGCTCGACGCCGCGATGACCGTGATCGCCGACGAGGCCGGCGTCCACGACATCGCCGGGATCATGGGCGGCGAACATTCGGGCTGCACCGAGACGACCACCGACGTCCTGCTGGAGGTCGCATACTTCGATCCCGAAGCCATCGCCGCCACCGGGCGCAAGCTCAACCTCACCTCGGATGCGCGCAGCCGGTTCGAACGCGGGGTCGATCCGCTGTTCCTCGATACCGGCCTCGAAATGCTCACCCGGCTGATCCTCGAAACCTGCGGCGGCGAAGCTTCCGCAGTGATCCGCGCCGGGCAGGCTCCCTGCGAAACCGCCAGCATCGCCTATGATCCAGGCCTGGCCGAAACGCTGGGCGGGGTCATCATCCCGGTCGGCGAACAGCGGCGCATCCTCGAAGCGCTCGGCTTCACCGTGGCCGACAGCTGGACCGTGACCGCGCCGGGCTGGCGCCCCGACATCGCCGGCGCGCCGGATCTCGTGGAGGAAGTGGTCCGCATCTGGGGGCTGGACAATATCGCCTCGGTCGCCCTGCCGCGCGTCGACGGCGTGGCCCGGCCCACCGCCACCCCGGCCCAGAAGCTGGAACGGCGCCTGCGCCGCGCGGCGGCGGCGCGCGGGCTGAACGAGGCGGTGACCTGGTCCTTCCTGCCGGTGCCGGAAGCCGAACTGTTCGGGTCGGACCTGTGGGTGCTGGAAAACCCGATCAGCGAGGACATGAAGGCCATGCGGCCCTCGCTCCTGCCCGGCCTGCTCTGTGCCGCCGCGCGCAACCTGGCGCGCGGGGCCACCAGCCTGCGCCTGTTCGAGATCGGCCGGCGCTATCTGCGCGGAAGCGACGGGGCGAGCGATGAACGCCTCAGCCTCGCCGTGATCCTGGCCGGCGACAAGGCGCCGCGCGGCTGGGCGACTGGCAAGGCCGCGCCCTTCGATGCCTTCGACGCCAAGGCCGAGGCTCTGGCCCTCCTGGCCGAAGCCGGCGCTCCGGTGGACAGCCTCCAGGTGATGGGTGAAGCGGGGCCGCAGTTCCACCCCGGCCAGTCCGCCACCCTGCGGCTTGGTCCCAAGACCGTGCTGGCGCGCTTCGGGATGATCCACCCGGCCACCGCCAAGGCCTTCGATTGCGACGGCCCGGTGGCCATGGTCGAACTGTTTCTCGATGCGATCCCCGGCAAGCGCGGCGCCGCCACCTTTGCCCGCCCCGCCTATGCGCCCCCCGCGCTCCAGGCCGTGACCCGCGACTTCGCCTTCCTGGTGCCCGCCGACAAGCCGGCCGGCGACCTGCTGCGCGCGGTAAAGGGCGCGGACAAGGCCAACATCGTGGCCGCGCGCCTGTTCGACGACTTCCGCGGCGCCGGCGTGCCCGAGGGCCACAGGTCGCTGGCGGTGGAAGTCACCCTCCAGCCAGCCGACAAGTCCTATGCCGAGGCCGATCTCAAGACGATCGCCGACCGGATCACGGCGGCGGCGGCCAAGATCGGGGCGAAGCTGCGGGGGTAATGCGTCGTCCCGGGCTTGACCCGGGACCGGTGCGGGTTCTTCAGGCTCCAGCTTTCCGGCAGGCACTCTCGCGGCTTCGCATTGGCCAGCGGTCCCGGGTCGTGCCCGGGACGACGAGGGCCAGCCCTTGAAACAAGTTCAGGATGACGGGATTTAGGGAAGAGCCATGCCCCCCGATCTCGTCCCCATTGCCTCCGACCGGATCAGTGCGGCGATCAACCCGCTGGGGGCGGAGCTGTGGTCGCTGCGCGACGGCGCGGGGCGCAACTACCTGACCGATGCCGATCCGGCCTTCTGGACCGGCCATGCCCCGCTGTTGTTCCCGATCGTCGGCGCGCTGAACGGCGGAACCTACCGGCTGGGCGCCTGCGAATATGCCCTGCCCAGGCACGGCTTTGCCCGGACCAGCCGCTTCGCGCTGGTCGCCCACGATGCCGCCTCGGCCACCTTCCGGCTCACCGACAGCCCGGAAACCCGCGCCTCCTGGCCTTTCGCCTTCCAGCTCGACATGGTCTTCACCGCCGAGGGCGACACGCTGCGGACGGAGGCGCGGGTGACCAACCCCGACACCTGCCCGCTGTGGTTCAGCTTCGGGTTCCACCCGGCCTTCGCCTGGCCGCTGCCGGGCGGCGCGGCCAGGGAGGCGCACCGCCTGGTCTTTGCCGATTGCGAGCCCGAACCCGTCCGCCGGCTCGATCCGGCCAGTGGGCTGGTCCTGCCCGGACCGCAGCCCACGCCCGTCGATGGCGACACCCTGGCGCCAACGCCCGCCCTGTTCGAGTCCGATGCCCTGATCATGGACGGCCTGCGAAGCCGGCGCTGCACCTGGGGGGCGCCCGGCGGCAGCCGGCTGGAACTGCACTTCCCCGACAGCCCCATGCTGGGCATCTGGCAAAAGCCCGGCGCGGCCTTCCTGTGCATCGAGCCGTGGCAGGGGCTGGCCGACCCGGTGGGCTTTGCCGGCGATTTCCGGGTCAAGCCGGGCATGGTGGAGCTGGATGGCGGCGGAACCTGCCGCTTCCGGATGGACCTGCGCGTGATCCCCGGCTAGGCGCCGGGGCGCCATGACCGCTCACGCCACACGCCGTACCTTCGCCATCATCTCGCACCCCGACGCGGGCAAGACCACGCTGACCGAAAAGCTGCTGCTCCAGGGCGGCGCGATCCACCTTGCCGGCGAGGTCAAGGCGCGGGGCCAGGCGCGGCGCGCGCGCTCGGACTGGATGAAGATCGAGCAGCAGCGCGGAATCTCGGTCACCAGCTCGGTGATGACCTTCCAGAAAGACGGCATTACCTTCAACCTGCTCGATACGCCGGGCCACGAGGACTTTTCCGAGGATACCTACCGCACGCTGACCGCGGTCGATTCGGCGATCATGGTGATCGATGCGGCCAAGGGCATCGAGCCGCAGACCCGCAAGCTGTTCGAGGTCTGCCGGATGCGCTCGGTGCCGATCATCACTTTCGTCAACAAGGTGGACCGCGAGGGCCGCTCGCCGTTCGAGACGCTCGACGAAGTGGCCGATGCCCTCGCGCTCGATGTCGTACCGATGGCCTGGCCGGTGGGCCTGGGCGGCACCTTCCAGGGCGTGCTGGACTTCGCCACTGGCCTGGTCAGCCGCCCGGAGGGTGACAGCCGCGAATTCCTCGGCAAGCGCGAGGAGATGGCGCTGCCGGCCGAAGTGGCCGACGAGGTGGAGCTGGCCCGGGGCGGCTATCCCGAGTTCGATCTGGCCGCCTATCGCCATGGCGACCTGACCCCGGTCTATTTCGGATCGGCGCTCAAGAACTTCGGGGTTGCCGAACTGATCGACGCGATCGCCCGCTTCGCCCCGCCGCCGCGCCCGCAGCAGTCCGACCAGGGCGAGATCACGCCCGACCGCGCCGACGTGACCGGCTTCGTGTTCAAGGTCCAGGCCAACATGGACCCCCAGCACCGCGACCGGATCGCCTTCATGCGGATGGTCTCGGGCACCTTCAAACGGGGCATGAAGCTGACCCCCTCGGGCCTCGGCAAGCCGATCGCGATCCATTCGCCGATCCTGTTCTTCGCCCAGGACCGCGAGATCGCCGACACCGCCGAGGCCGGCGACATTATCGGCATTCCCAACCACGGCACCCTGCGCGTGGGCGATACCCTTAGCGAGCGCAACGACGTGCGCTTCACCGGCCTGCCCAATTTCGCGCCGGAAATCCTGCGCCGCGTCGCGCTCAAGGACCCGACCAAGACCAAGCAGCTGCGAAAGGCGCTCGACGACCTCAGCGAGGAAGGCGTGATCCAGGTGTTCTACCCGGAGATCGGCGCGCAGTGGATCGTCGGCGTGGTCGGCCAGTTGCAGCTCGACGTGCTGATCAGCCGGCTGGAGGCGGAATACAAGGTGGAAGCCATGCTGGAAGCCTCGCCGTTCGACACCGCCCGCTGGGTCAAGGGCAGCGACGGGGCGTTGAAGGACTTCGCATCGTTCAACATGGGCAACCTGGCCAAGGACCGCGACGGCGACCCGGTGTTCATGGCCCGCTCGGCCTGGGACGTCAGCTACCAGCAGGAACGCAACCCCGAGCTCACCTTCAGCGCCACGAAGGAGCGTTGAAGCCGTTTGCATCGGGCTTGCAACCGCGTTGCAACGCCTCACAATGGCCCGATGGACCTGACCTTCGCCTCCTACAACATCCACAAGGCGGTCGGCCTTGACCGGCGCCGCGATCCCGAGCGGATCATGGCGGTGCTGCACGAGATCGGCGCCGACGTGGTCGCGCTCCAGGAGGCCGACCGGCGCTTCGGCGACCGGCAGAGCGTCATCCCGCGCCAGCTGATCGAGGACCATGGCCACTGGCAGGCGGTGGCGCTGGGCCAGCGGCCGGATTCGATCGGCTGGCACGGCAATGCCCTGCTGGTGCGGCGCGGGCTGGCGGTGATCGAGGCCGATATCGTGCCGTTGCCCACGCTGGAGCCGCGCGGAGCGGTGCGGGTGGACCTGGCGAGCGGCGGGCGGCGGGTGCGGGTGGTGGGGATGCACCTCGACCTTTCGGGCCTGCGCCGGCGCCAGCAGGTCCGCACCGTGCTGGCCCACGTGGAGGTCTGCGGCGAGCCGGCGCCCACCGTGCTGATGGGCGATTTCAACGAATGGTCGCGCGGCGCCGGGTGCCTGCGCGAATTCCATCACGAGCGCTGGCGGGTGCTGGCGCCCGGCCGCAGCTTCCCCAGCCGCCGGCCCCTGGCCATGCTTGACCGGATCGTCGCCTCGGCCCACTGGGCCTGCGGCGAAAGCGGGGTGCACCACAGCGCGCTGGCGGCGCGGGCCTCGGACCACCTGCCGGTCTTTGCCCGGATGAGCCTGCCTGAATTTTAGGCAGTTTGCCCGAGATTCGAGCGAAATGCGGCGGCAGGGCGTGACCTGGCCGCGACAGTCCTGCGGAATCCCGACCGAATGGCAAACTGGCACGCTCCTTGCGGAACCCTCCCTGCCGGCATCGGGTCCGGTAGGCTCTAGGGGGCAGGGATGAAATTCATCATCGCCATCATCAAGCCGTTCAAGCTCGACGAGGTTCGTGAAGCCCTCGGCGCCGTAGGCGTCGCCGGGATGACCGTTTCCGAGGTCAAGGGCTTTGGACGCCAGAAAGGCCAGACGGAAATCTACCGCGGCGCCGAATACTCCACCAATATGCTGCCCAAGGTGAAGATCGAGATCGCAGCGGCCGACGACCTCGCGCCGCAGATCGTCGAGACGATCCAGCAGGTCGCCAGCACCGAGGCCATCGGTGACGGCAAGATCTTCGTGCTCGACCTGGCTGAAGCCGTGCGGATCCGCACCGGCGAGGCCGGCGACACCGCGCTGTAACCGGCAGGAGGGACACCACCATGATCCGTAAACTCGCTTACGGTGCCGGCGCGATCGGAGCTTCGCTCTTCGCCGCCACCACCGCCTTTGCCCAGAGCACCGCCGCCGCGGCAACCGAGGCCGCTACCGCAGCGGCCTCGACTGCCGCCGCGGCCGCCACCACTGCGACCAGCACCCTGATTGCCGCGCCGACCGATACGGCGGCGATGGTCAACAAGGGCGACACCTCGTGGATGCTGATCTCGTCGGCCCTCGTGCTGATGATGTCCATCCCGGGCCTCGCGCTGTTCTACGGCGGCCTTGTTCGCACCAAGAATATGCTCAGCGTGTGTATGCAGGTGTTCATGATCGTCGCCATCGCCGGCCTGGTCTGGGCCTGCTGGGGCTACTCGCTGGCCTTCACCGGCGGCTCCACGCCGTTCATCGGCGGCCTGTCCAAGGCCTTCCTGGTGGGCGTCACCGCCAGTTCGAACGCGGCGACCTTCTCGAACAACGTCTACATCCCCGAACTGGTCTACATGGTCTTCCAGATGACCTTCGCGATGATCACCCCAGCCCTGATCGTGGGTGCCTTCGCGGAACGGGTGAAGTTCACGCCGCTGATGATCTTCATGGTCCTGTGGATGACCGTGGTCTATTTCCCGATCGCCCACATGGTGTGGTACTGGGCCGGCCCGGACTTCCTTTCGGCCAACCCCTCGGACGCGGGCTACCTGTTCCAGATGGGCGCACTCGACTTCGCGGGCGGCACCGTGGTCCACATCAACGCAGGGATCGCCGGTCTTGTCGGCTGCCTGATGATCGGCAAGCGCGTCGGCTTCGGCCGCGAGGCCACCCCGCCGCACTCGCTGACCATGACCATGATCGGCGCCTCGCTGCTGTGGGTGGGCTGGTTCGGCTTCAACGCCGGCTCCAACCTTGAAGCCAACGGCGTGACCGGCGTGGCCTTCGTCAACACCATGCTCGCCACCTGCGCGGCCGCCGTCTCCTGGTCGGTGATCGAACAGCTGCACCACGGCAAGCCCTCGATGCTGGGCGGTGCCACCGGTGCGGTTGCCGGCCTCGTCGCCATCACCCCGGCCTCGGGCTTCGGTGCGCCGATGACCTCGATCGTCCTGGGCCTGCTGGTTTCGCCGATCTGCTACTTCTTCGTCAGCGTGGTGAAGAACAAGCTGAAGTACGACGACACGCTCGACGTGTTCGGCGTGCACTGCATCGGCGGCATCTTCGGCGCCATCGCCACCGGCATCGTTGCCGACCCGGCGCTCGGCGGACAGGGCTTCTTCGACTACACGAAGTTCCCCGCCGTCCCGGGTGCCTACGACATGGCCGCCCAGGTGGTCATCCAGATCAAGGCCGTGGTTCTGACGCTGGTCTGGTCGGGTGTCGGTTCGGCCGTGCTCTACTTCGTGGTCGACAAGCTGTTCGGCCTGCGTCCGACCGAGGAAGCCGAGCGCGAAGGGCTCGACATCACCGAGCACGGCGAACGCGCCTATAACTACTGACCAAAGTTTGACGGGACCGGAGGACCCTTCCTCTCCTCCCCTTCGGTCCCGCCATCCCTCGTTCCTCCTGTGAACGCAAACTCAAGCCCGGAGCCAGCCGCTCCGGGCTTTTTTTGATGGCTTGCCCGCGCCCGGCCCGCCTGCCACATCGAGCCGATGGAGGGGCGCGAGTGCACAGCGACGTGATCGTCACCATCGGCCGGGCGGAATTGCTGAACCTGGGAACGGCGCTGGCGCTGGGGCTGTTGGTGGGCATCCAGCGCGGCTGGGTCCAGCGCAAGGCGGCGCCGGGCACGCGGTTTGCCGGGGTGCGGACCTTCGGCCTGTTCGGGCTGGCCGGCGGCATCGCCGGGGTGGCCCAGCCCCTGGCCCCGGCGCTCGCCTTCGTGGTCCTGGTCGCCGCCGCCGCACTGGTGGTGCTGGGCTACTGGCGCACCAGCCGGCCCGACGCCGCCCCGGCCGGCGCCGCTTCCGTGAGCGGGACCAGCGGCATCGCCGAGGTGCTGACCATGGCCTGCGGCTACCTGGCCGGCAGCGGCGCCCTCGCCGTGGCGACCGTGGCCACCGGCGCAATCATCGCCGTGCTGTCGCTGCGTGGCGCCCTGCATCGCCTGGTCCGCAGCCTTGACGAGCGCGAGATGCTGGCGATCGGCCGCTTTGCCCTGATCGCGCTGGTGGTGCTGCCGCTGCTGCCCGATACGCCCTTCGGCCCCTTCGGCGCCTGGCGGCCGCGCCAGTTGTGGCTGGTGGTGGTGCTGGTCTCGGGCTTTTCCTTCGCCGGCTATCTCGCCGCCAAGTGGCTGGGGCCGGCGCGCGGCCTGCTCGCCATGGCGGCCAGCGGATCGCTGGTTTCCTCCACCGCGGTCACCGCCGCCATGGCCGGCCGCCACCGCGCGGGGCACGACGATCCCGATCTGCTCAATGCCGCCATCGCCCTGGGTTCGGCGGTGATGTTCGTGCGGGTGATGCTGCTGACGGCGGGCCTGGCCGGTTTTGCCCTGCCCACCCTGGCCGTGGCCGCCATTCCCGGCATGGCAGTGAGCCTGCTGGCGGCAGCCTGGTTGCGGCGGCGGGCCGGGCCACTGGCATCGGCGCCAGGCCCGGTGGAGGTACGCAACCCCTTCGATCTCGCGCCCGCGCTGATGATGATGGCGATGGTGATGGCCTTCACCCTCGCCGCCCGATGGGTCCTGGCCACATGGGGCAACCGCGAGCTGGCCGTGGTCCTGGCGATCACGGGAACTATCGATGTCGATTCGGCGATAATCACCATGGGCAGCCTGCCGGGCGGAACGCTGAGCCCGCGCATGGCCGGGCTGGTGCTGGTGCCCCCGGTGGTGCTGAACTCGCTGTTCAAGGCGGGCGTGGCCGTGACGGTCGGCGGCTGGCGGCGCGCCTGGCCGGGGGCCATGGCCCTGCTGGCGGCGGTGGCGGCGGCGGTGGCTGGGCCGGTGGTTTTGCTGATGGCAGGTTAGAAGGGGTTCGCGCAGAGACGCGAAGGAACAAAAGAGACGCAGAGAGGCTGCGGTTCATCCGCGCAGCGGCTTCCATCTTCGGCGTCGAAATTGGCCAGCGGCATCGCCGCAAAGCGCAACGCCCCTGCGTCTCCCGTTCTTCCTGCGCGAAACATCCTTGCCCCTCCACCACCCGCTAGCCGCAGGGCAGGTTATCCTGAGCGGCCGGCCTGCCGGCCAGCCGAAGGGCGGGCGATCCCCCTCCCCATTTGTCCTGCGGAAACGTGGGGAGGATCTGGGGATCAATGCCCCGCTTGCGGGCCGCGTTCGAGACCGGAGGCGGCGAGCTGGGCGTCGATCTGGGCCATCAGGCGATCCAGCCCGGCCTGGTCGAGGCTTTCGGCGCGGGCGACGAGGACATCCTGGGTGTTGGAGGCGCGCAGCAGCCACCAGCCATCGGCCGTATCGACGCGCACGCCATCGGTATCGTTGACCGTGGCACCTGAGGCGGCGAGGCGGGCCTTGACCTCTTCAACCACCGCGAACTTGCGGCTCTCGTCCACCTGGAAGCGCAGTTCAGGCGTGTTGACCATCGCCGGCATGGCGCCGCGCAGCTCGGTGACCGACTTGCCCAACCGCGACGAGGCGGCGATCAGGCGAATCGCGGCATAGAGCGCATCGTCAAAGCCATAATAGTCGTGCGCGAAGAACACGTGCCCGCTCATCTCGCCGGCCAGCGGGGCGCCGGTTTCCTTCATCTTGGATTTGATCAGGCTGTGTCCGGTTTTCCACATAAGCGGCTTTCCACCAAGCGCTGACACCTGGTCGAATAGAGCCTTCGAGGCCTTCACATCCGCGATGATCGTGGATCCCGGCACCTGGCGGAGCAGATCCTCGGCATAGATCATGAGCAACTGGTCCCCCCAGATAACCCGGCCCTCGCCGTCGATGGCGCCAATCCGGTCACCATCGCCGTCAAAAGCCAAGCCAAAATGGAGGTTCTTTGCCGCGACCAGCGCCTTCAGGTCTGCAAGGTTCTTTTCCTCGGTCGGGTCCGGATGGTGGTTCGGGAAAGTCCCGTCGACTTGGGTGAAAAGCAGATGATGTTCGCCGGGAAGCTTTTGCGTGAGCAGTTCGACCGCGGGACCAGCCGCGCCGTTGCCGGTGTCCCAGCCGATCCGCAGGGCATCCAGGTTGCTGGCCGGGATGCCCGCCAGCCCCTCGACCAGCCGATCAACGTATTCGACCAGGATCTCGCGGCTCTCGGCCTGGCCCTGGCCGTCGAGCCAGTCTCCGGCGGCGGCCATTTCGCCCAGTTTCAGGATGTCCGCGCCAAAGAACGGGCGGCCCATAAATACCATCTTGAAGCCATTGTAATTGGCGGGATTGTGGCTGCCAGTTATCTGAATGCCGCCCTGCACATCTTCCATTGAGGCTTCGGCATAATAGAGCATCGGGGTTGGCCCCATGCCCACGCGGACCACGTCGATGCCCGAGCCGGTGATCCCCTCCACCAGAGCGTGCTCCAGCATGGGCGAGCTGACCCGCCCATCATAGCCCACCGCCACCTTCGTTCCGCCGGCCCGCCGCAGCAGGGTTGCGAAGCCGCGACCGATCGCGCGGGCATCTTCGGCCCCGAGGGTTTCGCCGATGATCCCCCGGATGTCGTATTCGCGCAGGACGGTCGAGTGGAACTGATGGGTCACGCAGTTACTCCAGCAATAGGCGACCCAGTCCAGTAGAACCTGGTCGTGATCTCATGCAAGCCAGTCTCGCGCGGGGGGCGCGTCTGGCGAGGCAGTACCGGGCCAATCAGCCCCGGTAAACGTCAGTCCCGCGACAGGTCGGCAAGCAGCAGGTCGCGCGCGGCATTCGCCTCGTGGACCTGGTCGGTGGTGCCGCCACGATCGGGGTGGACCACGGCGACAAGGCGCTTGTGGGCAGTAATGATGTCGATCCGGTTGGCATCGCGCCCGACCCCGAGCAGGGCACGGGCGCGCGCCCTGGCCGACGAACGGCCAGGACCGAAGGGTAGTTCCCAGCCCGCCAGTTGCCCCATGACCTGCCAGGGCCAGCGGCCGATGGCCATCCGGCACAGCACGCTGGCCACGGCGAGAAGGAACAGCAGGCGGGCCATGCGGGGCGGCTCAGCCGGCGGCGGCGAGTTGCGGCTGCGGCCGGTCCGCGCCGACCGGCGGCAGGTTCAGCCCGGCCACGAGCTGGCGCAGTTCCTGCCGCGCGACAAGGTGGCTGGTGCCCAGTTCGCCCAGGTGCCCCTTGTCGAGCAGGGTCAGCCCCGAGGGGAACAGTTCGCGGTAGATCACCCGCTCCGACAGACCCTGGGCGACGCGGAAGCCGACCCGGCGCGACAGCTCGCCCAGCGCCTGGTCAAGCCGGCGCATATTGCGCGCCTCCACGTGCTGGGTGCGGTTGCGGACAACCACCCAGTCCATCTCGCGCCGGGCCTCGCGGATCGTGGCGAGGGCGCGCTTCTTGCGGGCCTCCCAGATCAGCTCGGCATAGAAGGACAGGCGGCGGACCTTGAAGGTTTCCGGATCGACCTGGCCGATGAGGTCGAAATCGACGAAACTGTCGTTCAGCGGGGTCACCAGCGTATCGGCGGTGACCGCGGCCTGGCGGGCGAAGGGATCGTCCTTGCCGGGGGTGTCGAACAGCAGGTAATCGGCGCCTTCGCTCATCTGCGCGGCGAGATCGTCCAGTTCCTCGGGCGTGGTGCCGTTGAACACGGCGAAGCGGGCGATCGGCAGGTCGATCTCGCGGCGGCGCAGGGTTTCGGCGCGGTTCTCCATGTAGCGATGGAGCGTGCGCTGGCGCGGATCGAGGTCGATCGCGGCGACGCGGGCGCCCTGGTAGGCCAGCGCGATGGCAATGTGGACCGCCGTGGTCGACTTGCCGGTGCCACCCTTTTCGTTGGCGAAGACGATGCGGTGCGGGACGGATGCGGTCACTGTGATCGGCGCCTTTGGCTACGCGGGAAATCGGCTCGGGAAATTGTCGGCAGCCCTTCGGCCCGCTAGGGCTTGAAGGACATGGGGTTCAATGCCCGCAGTTTAGAGCAAGGGGAAGCCGAGGTGCAAACCGTCAATCGCATTGATCCACTGCGCGATGCGGTGGCGGCCCTGCGCGCCGATGGCGCGGTGGCCCTGGTGCCGACCATGGGCGCCCTGCACGAAGGCCACCTGACCCTGGTGCGCGCGGCAAGGCGGCAGGCCGCCCACGTGGTGGTCTCGATCTTCGTCAACCCGCGCCAGTTCGGCCCGAACGAGGATCTGGCCGCCTATCCCCGCCAGCTCGCGGCCGACAGCGCGCTGCTGGAAGCCGAGGGGGTGAGCCTGCTGTGGGCGCCTGAGGCTTCGGCCATGTATCCGGCCGGCTATGCCACCAATATCTCGGTGAGCGGGGTGAGCGAGGGGCTGTGCGGCGCCAACCGGCCAGGCCATTTCGATGGCGTGGCAACCGTGGTGTGCAAGCTGTTCAACCAGGTCCGCCCCGACCTTGCCCTGTTCGGCGAGAAGGACTGGCAGCAACTGGCGGTGATCCGCCGCATGGCCCGCGACCTCGATCTGGTGCGCCCCCATGTGGACCGGATCCTGGGCGTGCCGACCGTGCGCGAGGCCGATGGCCTGGCGATGTCTTCGCGCAACGCCTACCTCACCCCGGCCGAGCGCGAGGCAGCCGCCGCCCTGCCCCGCGCGATGCGCGCGGCCATCGCGGCGATCGCCGGCGGGGCTGCGGTGGAGGCGGCGCTGGCCGGGCTGGAACAGGCGCTGCTGGGCGCGGGCTTCGCCTCGGTGGACTACGCGCAGCTGTGCGATGCCGATTCGCTGGCGCCGCTGGCCAGCCGCGGAACGGCGCCCGCCCGGCTGCTGGTGGCCGCGCGGATCGGCAAGGCCCGGCTGATCGACAATATGGCGGCGTGATCGGGCCGGGCCTGTCGGAATTTTACAAGTGTCTCCCCCGGTCGCCACAGTAACGGCTGTTTCCTTGGCGGCGATTTCAGCGTAATCGTTGACACAGGCGTTTCCATTGCGTCGGCCCATGCGGCCCGGGCGCAAGCAAGGGGGTTGAACCGATGAAGAAGCTGATTTTCGGCCTGGTGGCGGCAAGCGCCCTGGCCACTACGGCACCGGCTTTCGCGACCGACAAGGGTTCGTCGAGCCACCAGCGCGAACAGCGCGAGATGCAGCAGATCCCGCAGTGCACCCGCAAGCTGGGCACCGTGGCCATTGTCGAGCCTGACAACCAGTGGTGGCGCGAATTCAACCTCGGCAGCCCCGAGGCGATCATCAAGGTCTTCGTCCAGCAGTCGGGCTGCTTCGGCCTGGTCAACCGTGGCCGCGCGATGCAGAGCCGCGCGATGGAACGCGCCATGGCCGACAGCGGGGAGCTGCAGTCCGGCTCGAACCTGGGCCGCGGCCAGGTCAAGACCGCTGACTACTACATCGAGCCCGATATCGTTCAGGGCAACAAGAACTCGGGCGGCACCAACATCGGCGGGATGCTGGGCGGGATCGGCGGCGGCCTGTTCGGGCGTGGCTTCGGCGCGGTCGTCGGCGGGATCAACATCAAGAAGAGCGAGGCCAGCGTGACCCTGTCGGTGGTCAACGCCCGCACGACCGAGGAAGAGGCGCTGGTCCAGGGCTATGCCCGCAAGTCCGACGTCTCGTTCGGCGGTGGCGGCGGCGGCCTGTTCGGCGGCGGCACCTTCGCGGCGGCCGGTGCCGGCGGCTACCAGGACACCGCGATCGGCCAGGTCATCGTGCTCGCCTATCTCGACGCCTATACCAAGCTGGTCACCCAGCTTGGCGGCCTGCCCGCCAATGCGGCGGCGGCGGCGCCCCAGGCCAAGTAAGCCCCTTACCGGGCGCGGATCGCAACACCGAAGGGCGCCGGGCAACCGGCGCCCTTTTCGCATCCCGGCGCCGATCGGCTCACGGCGCGTTTGTCATCCGGCGGGGGGCAGGGCATAGCTTCGGCCCGACAGCGGCGCGCAAGGACCAGCGACCATGAGCGAACCCGGCCTCCACCCCTCGATCTGCCGCTTCTGCACCGTGGGCTGCCCGGTCATGGTGGAAGTGGCCGAGGGGCGCGCGGTGCGGGTCAGCGGCAACCGCAACAGCCCGACCTATTTCGGCTTCTGCTGCGCCAAGGGCCAGGCCGCGCCCGAGCAACTGGCCCATCCCGACCGCCTGCTGACCTCGCAAAAGCGCGATGCGGACGGCGTGTACCGGCCAATTTCGGCCGAGCAGGCGATGGACGAGGTGGCGGCGCAGATCCGCCGCTCGGTCGACCAGTGGGGGCCGGACAGCGTCGCCATCTATGTCGGCACCTACAGCGCCTGCTACCCGGCGGTGGGGCCGTTTGCCGGCGCGCTGCTCGAAGCGCTGGGTTCGCGCATGATGTTCAGCCCCAACACCATCGACCAGCCCGGCAAGGACATTGCCGCCGCGCTGCTCGGCGGCTGGGAAGCCGGGCCGCAGATGTTCACCGGCTCCGACGTGTGGCTGGTCGTCGGCGGCAATCCGCTGGTCTCCTATTCCAACAGCCTGCCCGGCCAGAACCCGGCCCGCCGTCTGACCGACGCGCTGCGCCGGGGCATGAAGCTGATCGTGATCGATCCGCGCCGCACCGAAACGGCGGCGCGCGCGCATATCCACCTCCAGCCCCGCCCCGGAGAAGATGCCGCGATCCTGGCCGGAATGATCCGGATCATCCTGACCGAAGGCCTGGAGGATGCCGCGTTCCTGGCCGAGAACGTGGCCGGGCTGGATGCCTTGCGCGCCATGGTCGAGCCGTTCACCCCGGCGCTGGTCTGCGCCCGCGCGGGCCTGGCCGAGGCCGACCTGATCGCTGCGGCGCGCACCTTCGCCCGGGGGCCGCGCGGCCTGGCCGTGGGGGTGACGGGGATCAACTTCTCCGGCCGGTCGAGCCTCGCCGAATACCTGGTCCAGGTGCTCAACACCATCTGCGGCCGGTTCATCCGGGCGGGCGAGCCGATCGTGACCCCCGGCGTACTCCTGCCGCGCGCCGCGCCCCGCGCCCAGCCCCGCCCCCCGCGCCCGGCGCGCGACCTGGGCTACCGCATGGCCTCGCGCGGGCTGGGGGCCAGCGCGGCCGGCCTGCCCACCGCCGCCGCCGCCGAGGAGATGCTGGCCGGGCGGATCAAGGTGCTGATCTCGATCGGCGGCAATCCGGTGGCGGCCTGGCCCGATCACCCCAAGGTCCTGGCCGGGCTGGAGGCGCTTGACCTGTTCGTGCAGGTGGACATCCGGATGTCGGCAGCGGCGCGCCTTGCCCACCATGTCATCGCCGCCAAGGCCGGCTTCGAGGTGCCCACCGCCTCGGTCGCGCGCGAGAGCCTGGAGCGGGGCAATCCGGTCCACGGCAATATCGATACCTTCGGGATGTATGCGCCGGCGCTGGTGGAGCCGCCGCCAGGTTCGGACCTCGTTGAGGAATGGGAGTTCCTCTACGGCCTTGCCCAGCGCCTGGGCCTGCCGCTGAGCCTGCGCTTTCCCGGCGGCACCAAGGGCACGGCCCGGGAATCACGCCCCCCGATCAACGTGGACATGGCGGTGCGGCCCAGTTCCGATGCGGTGCTGGAAATGCTGACCGCCGGCTCACGCATCCCGCTGGCCGAGGTGAAGGCCCACCCCGATGGCGCGCTGTTTCCCGAAGAGGTGCTGGCCGCGCCGAAAAGCCCCGACTGCACCGCCCGGATGCAGGTGGGCGATGCCGCGATGATGGCCGAACTGGCCGAGGTTCTGGCGGAACCGGATCCGGTCGAGGAGGCCTTTCCCTTCCTCCTGGTCAGCCGGCGCATGGCCCATGTCTACAACTCTTCGGGCCACGACCTGCCCCTGCTGCGGCGCAAGGGTACCCCGTTCAATCCCGCCTTCATCCACCCGGACGACCTGGCCGCGCTGGGCGTGGAACCGGGCGATCGGGTGGTGGTGGCATCGCGGCACGGCGAGGTCGAAGCGCTGGCCGAGGCTGATCCCTCGCTGCGGCGCGGGGTCATCGCGATGACCCACGCCTTTGGCGGCCTGCCCGGCGATGGCACGTCCTACCGCGAAGTGGGCAGCAACATCGCCGCGCTGATGGACGTGGCCGACGGCTTCGACCGCCATTCCGGCATTCCGCGGATGAGCGGCCTGGCCGTGCGGGTGACCGTGGGGCCGCCGGAAGGCTGACAGGCACAAAAAAGGACCCGCTTGCGCGGGTCCTTCCTTGCCATTGTTCCGGATCACGCCGGAACCGGCGGCGCATCAGCTCCCGAAGCGGTAGCGCAGACGCATACCATACATCCGCGGTTCGCCGAGGCTGTTCGACACGTGGCCAGCGGCGGTGCGATTGTCATTCGCGGTGATCACGTACTTCTCGTTCAGGAGGTTGGTGGCGAAGACCGAAAGATCGACCGGGGCGCCGGCGACCGAGTTCCAGGTCAGGTTGGCATTGACCAGTTCGGTCGAAGGCAGCGTACCAAACACGCCGGTCGTGTAGTCGTAGTCAGACGTATAGGTGTAGCTCGCGGAGACCGAGAGCTGGCCCATGCCTTCCGGCACCGGCAGGCGCAGGGTCGCCCCGCCGATGAACTTGTGACGCGGCGTGACCGGGAACCGGCTGCCAACCGTCGCCAGGCTGCGGATGATGTCATACTTGCCATAGGGCGACGGGACGGCGCCCACCGCCAGAATCTTGGTGTCAAGCAGGGCATAGCTGGCATCGAAGGTCAGGAACGGGATCGGGGTGATCGAGGCATCGACCTCGAGACCCTTGACCCGCGACTTGCCGACGTTGACCGCGACCACGGTCGACCCGACCGCGCCGGTCGAGCTGGCGAAGGCCGTGATCAGCTGCATATTCGACAGCTTGTTGTAGAACCCGGCGATGTTGAAGGTGCCGCGCACCGGCCCGTCGAAGCTGGCCTTGAGACCGGCCTCGTAGGCATCGATCCGCTCTGGCTGCCAGGTTTCGTAGCCGATCGGGGCGTTGGCGCTGTAGGCGCCCTGGCGATAGCCGCGCGAATACTTGGCATAGACCATCACCTGGTCGATCGGCTTGTAGTCAAGGCTGAGCAGCCAGGTCGGCGCCTTGTTCTTGACCGAGCCGCTGACGGTGCAGCCATTGGCCAGCACCGCGTCGTCCACCGCCTGGCTCGCCCCGCTGATCGCGCAGACATAGGGCACCGCCCCGGGCGCCAGCGCGACGCCCGTGATGCTGGCCGGCGCGCCGGCGGCGGTGAAGAAGTAGTTGCGAAGCGTGCCTCCGCCCGAGGTCTTGTCCCAAGTGTAGCGGATGCCGGCCGTGGCGTTGAGGCCGGGCGCCAGCTTGTAGGTGCCCTGGGCGTAGACGCCCACGTTCTCGAAGCTGGTATAGGTGGTGGAGAACGACGAGTTGCCGGTGCGCCGGCCGGTGAAGGTCCGCAGCACGTCCTGGCACACCGTGGTCGCGGTGCAGGAGATCAGGTTCTGCGCGCCGCCGCCGACGTTCGCCTTCATCGGCCGGCTGGTTTCGTAATAGGCGCCGGCCTGCCAGGTCAGCGCGTCACCCGCCGAGCCCTGCAATTGCAGCTCGTTGGTGAAATTCCACTGGTTGCCCGCGCCGCTCGGCGAGCTGGACAGCGCGCTGTAGCTGAAAGTGCGGCCTTCCAGACCCGCCGTGCTGATCTGCGCGGTGCCCGCGGCATTGGGCAGGGTGCCCGAGGGGATCCGGTAGAACCCGCCCTGGAGCGAGGCCTGGATGAACGAGGTGATCTGGCCGTAGCTCGAGATATTCTTGATCCGCAGGCTGTCATTGGCCTGGTAGGTCATCGTGTTGATGATCTGCCACTGCTCGAGGATGCTGCGCGGATCGGGATCGACGTTCTGCGCGGTCCAGAACCCTTCGCCGGCCTGGCGGGCCAGCTGCTGGTTGCACAGCGCCAGCAGGGTCTGGTTGGTGGTGGAACAGGCCGCCACCTTGGCGATCGGCCCAGTATCGTGCGACTTCGAATAGGACACGATCGTGTAGTTCTCGAGGTCCGGCGTCAGGTCGACGACCAGGCTGGCCCGCAGGGCGAAGGTATCGACGTTGGCGAGGCGGTCGGGGCCAACGCCGGAAACGTTCTTGATGTAACCGTCGCGCTTGTTCCAGTCGGCGCCAATCCGCAGGCGCGCGATGTCGCTGAGCGGGACGTTGACCACGCCCTGGAGCCGGGTCTGGTTGTAGTTCCCGTAAGTCCCCTCGACATAGCCCTCGAAGCGGTCCTTCGGCTTCTGGGGCACGAGCAGGATGGCGCCGCCGGTGGTGTTGCGGCCGAACAGGGTGCCCTGCGGCCCCTTCAGCACCTGGACGTTCTGGAGATCGAAGAACGAGCCGGGGCCGGCGCCGTCGCCGACCGAGGAGCCGCCATTGCCGCCGCGCTGGGCGACCACGTCGGCGAAATAGATGCCGACCGCCGCCGAGGTCCGCAGGTCCTGGCGGAAACCGCGCACAGCGAAGGTGGTGTTGTTGGTGCCGAAGCGGTTATCCGCCTGGAGCGACGGGGTGTAGGTCGCGAGGTCCGAGGCGTTGTTGACGTTGCGCTTGGCGAGATCTTCCTGGGTATAGGCCGTGATCGCGATCGGCACGTCCTGGAGGCGCTCCTCGATGCGCCGGGCGGTAACGATGATGTCGTTGCTGACCCGGGCACCCTCGCCGTCGGCGGTCTGCGCCTGGGCAGTCCCGGTCAGGCCGGCCACGGTCGAAACCAGCAGCAGTGCCTTGGCGACGTTCATTTTCATAAGCCCCTCCCTACTTTCACCTGACGTGAAATCCTCGCGCACGCTATTGTTCGGATGTTGCGTTTGGCGCGTCAATTTTTTTGAATTCGTACACCACAGATGGCAACCTCGCAATCTACTGCCGCTGGGCGCCCGCAACATTGCGACGAGACGCGAGGCGCCGCCAAAATCGCGGTTTTTCAGCATAATACCCTCCACCAACAGGGTCCACCGCCGGGGGCCATGCGCCCGGGCGCGCCAGATCCTCACGGCGTGTGATGCAAATGCCACACAGCGTATCCGGACCCCACGGCCACCGTTTCGCGGGAACGCGCCCGTGGTCAGACCGATTGCCGGCGCGGTTCAGTGACCGGGGAAATCCATTAGCGCTTCGACCTTGATCCCGGCGTCGCGCAGCCGGGCGGCACCGTGGAGATCGGGCAGATCGATCACGAACAGGGCATGGGTGACGATCGCACCGGCCCGGCGGAGGAGCTCGGCCGCGGCGAGGGCGGTGCCGCCGGTGGCGATGAGATCGTCAACCAGGACCACGTTCTGGCCGGGTCGGATGGCCTGGGGATCGATCTCGAGCCGATCGCGCCCATATTCCAGTGCATAGTCCACACCGATGGTAGGCACCGGCAGCTTGCCGGGCTTGCGAACGGGCAGGAAGCCCAGTTCGAGCCGCGCCGCAACGGCCGCGCCGAAGATGAAGCCGCGGGCCTCCATGCCGGCGACCAGATCGGCGCCACCGGACCGGGCGCGCTCCGCAAGATGGCCGACGCAGGCGGCAAGGCCCGCGCCATGGCCGATCAGGGTGGTGATGTCGCGGAACAGGATGCCCGGCTCGGGAAAGTCCGGAACAGTTCGGACGAGAGCCTTCAGGTCATCGGGGGTCATGGGAGGCTTCCACGGCGAGCGGAGTGCGAGGTAGCCCGCGATTGCTTCGCCGCGCTCGCGATGACGAAACGGTGGGGATCAACGAAAAGGCCCCCCGCATCGGCTGATGCGAGGGGCCTGATCCGGTTGCCAAGGTCTGGACCTCGGGGACGGAAAGGCTCAGTGGCCCTTCTTTTCCGCCCAGACGTTGCGGTAAGCCATATAGGCGAGAACCGTGGCGAAGAGCAGGAAGCCCAGCACTGCCCAACCCGTCTGCTTGCGCTTGTCGAGCTTGGGTTCCGCGGTCCAGATCAGGAAGGCCGAGACGTCCTTCGCCATCTGGTCAACCGTGGCCTTGGTGCCATCCGTGTAGGTCACCTGGTCATCCGCGGTCAGCGGCTGCGGCATCGCGATGTTGAGGTTCGCGAAATAGGGGTTGTAGTGCAGGCCTTCCGGGGTCTTCGCATCGGGGAACTGCTTGAGCAGTTCGGCCGGCTGCTGGGCATAGCCCGTGAGCAGCGAGTAGACGTAGGCCGGGCCTTCGTGGCGCGCCTTGGTGACCAGCGAGAGGTCCGGCGGCACGCCCTGGCCGGCATAGACGACCGGCGGGAAGTGATCCTTGGCCAGGCCTTCGTGGGTCTTCACCTCGCCGGTGGCGGGATCGTAGACCGGGATCTGGTAGCCCTTGGCGATCGCCTTCACTTCGTCATCGTTGTAGCCGATCGCCTTCAGGTCGCGGAAGGTGACGTGCTTGAGCGAGTGGCAGTTGGCGCAGACTTCCTTGTAGACCTTGAAGCCACGCTGGAGCTGCTGGTTGTCGAACCGGCCGAAGGCGCCGTTGGAAGCGAATTCGACTTCCTTGGGATGCTTGTGGAACACCGATTCCACGGTGTGGGGCAGACCGTCGTGCGACAGGGCGACACCGCCGAGCACCAGCGACCACGCCAGCGCGACCGTGAAGAACAGCCCGACGAGAATGGACAAGATGCGGATCATGGGTCTCTCTCTTTTCCGTCTCGTGGGTCAGTGGGCCGGGACGGCGGCGGGAGCCAGGGCAGCGCCTTCATCCTTGCCGAGGACAGCCTCGGTGATGGAGAATGGCAGCGGCGCCGGGCGTTCGATCGCCGAGACGATCGGCACGATGATCAGGAAGTGCGCGAAGTAGTAGATCGCGGCGAGCTGGCTGATCATCACGTAGGGTTCGGCCGCCGGGGCACCGCCGCAGTAGCCCAGGATCGCGGCATCGACCACGAGCGCCCAGAAGAACTTGCGGTAGAGCGGACGATAGGTGGCCGAGCGGACCGGCGAACGATCGAGCCAGGGCATGAAGAACCACACCAGGATCGCGCTGAACATGGCGAGCACGCCCATCAGCTTGGCCGGGAAGAACAGGAAGTCCTGGGTGAAGGCGCGCAGGATCGCGTAGAACGGCCAGAAGTACCATTCGGGAACGATGTGCGCCGGGGTGCTCATGGCATTGGCCGGGATGTAGTTATCCGGGTGGCCCAGGCTGTTGGGGAAGAAGAACAGCACCGCGCAGTAGCCGATGAGGAACACGCCCAGCCCGAAGCCGTCCTTCGCCGTGTAGTACGGGTGGAACGGAACCGTATCGCTCTCGCTCTTCACTTCGACGCCGGTCGGGTTCGACGAACCGGGAATGTGCAGCGCCCAGATGTGCAGCACGACGACCGCGGCGATCACGAAGGGCAGCAGGAAGTGGAGCGAGAAGAAGCGGTTCAGCGCGGCATTGTCAGGCGCGAAGCCGCCGAGCAGCCAGGTCTGGATCGGTTCGCCGACCAGCGGGATCGCGCCAAACAGGCCGGTGATGACCTTGGCGCCCCAGAACGACATCTGGCCCCAGGGCAGCACGTAGCCCATGAAGGCGGTGGCCATCATCAGCAGGAAGATCACCACGCCGAGCAGCCAGATCATCTCGCGCGGGGCCTTGTACGAGCCGTAGAAGAAGCCGCGGAAAATGTGGACATAGACGACGACGAAGAAGGCCGAGGCACCGTTGGCGTGCGCGTAGCGCATCATCCAGCCCCAGTTCACGTCGCGCATGATGTGTTCGACGCTGTCAAACGCCACGCCGGAGTTGGCGGCGTAGTGCATGGCGAGGATCACGCCGGTGACGATCTGCAGCACGAGGCAGAAGCCCGCCAGCACGCCGAAGTTCCACGCATAGTTGAGGTTGCGCGGAACCGGGTAGCCGGCGCCGATGGCGTTGTAGACGAAGCGCGGCAGCGGCAGCTTTTCGTCCAGCCACTGCATCAGCGGCGCTTGCGGCTTGTATTCGTTGGCCCAGGGGAAGCTCATGACGGTCTACCTCAGCCGATCTTCACGACAGTGTCGGAGGTGAAAGCATATTCCGGAACCTGGAGGTTCTTCGGCGCGGGGCCTTTGCGGATGCGGGCGGCGGTATCATAGGCGGAGCCATGGCACGGGCAGAAATACCCGCCGAATTCGCCCTTCACCTCACCCTCGCCGGCGCCAAGCGGCACGCAGCCCAGGTGGGTGCAGACACCCATGGTGATGAGCCAGTTTTCCTTGCCCGCCTTGGTCCGCTCCTTGAGGGTCTGCGGATCGCGCAGGGTCGAGACGTCAACCGCCTCGGCCTCGGCGATTTCCTTCGGGGTCAGGTTCCGCACGAAGACCGGCTGCTTGCGGAACACCGCCTTGATCGCCTGGCCCGGCGCAATCGCGCTGATGTCCAGCTCGGTCGAGCTTTCCGCCAGCACGTCGGCCGAAGGCGACATCTGGCTGATCAGCGGCAGCAGCGTGACAACGCCGCCGACACCCGCCGCGCTGACCGCGGCAATGTTGATGAAATCGCGCCGACGCACCCCTTCCCCGCCTTCGGGGAGAACGGCCTCAGTGCCCGCATGGTCTGACATGGTGAACCTTGCCTTGCTCTAACGGCCCGCGACCGGCCAATTTCCGCCTGCCACGAACCTCAATCCGTTGCGGTCGTGCAACCCGGAGACCCCCCAAAGCGCGCAAACAAGCGGCGCAATTCAGCCGTCCCCGGAACCGACTTGGCGCGCTGATAGACGCGAAACCATGCCCTGCCAACCGCCTTTTTGCGTGTGGGTGGCCACGCCCCGGACCAGCGCCTGGCAACCCGTCAGCCCGGCGGGGGCGGCAGGGAAATCGCGGAAATCTGCCGGCCATAGGCCGCCTCGTGGCGGTGGGTGGACCGCCGGAAGGAGAAATAGCGGTGTTCTTGCGAATAGGTATCAAGGCCGAGCCGCTCGACCGCGCCGATCCCGGCATGGACCAGCCGGCGCGCCAGATAGCCGGGCAGGTCGAACTGCCAGTGGCCCTCGCGGCCCGCGCCGAAGCACCCGGCATTGCCCGCATCGGCCGCGACGAACCGCGCGCGAAAGGCCTCGTCCACCTCGTAGGAGGACTGGGCGATGCACGGACCGATCGCCGCGGCGATGCGATCGGGCCGGGCGCCGAGCGCGACCATCGCGGCCAGCGTCGCATCGGTGACCCCGGCCAGCGCGCCCTTCCACCCGGCATGGGCCGCGCCCACCACGCCGGCCGCGCGGTCGGCGAAGAGGACCGGCGCGCAATCGGCGGTGAGCACGCCAAGCAGCAGGCCGGGGCGGTCGGTCACCAGGGCATCGGCCTCGGGCCGGGCGTGGTCGTCCCACGGCTCGGTCACGGTCACGCAGCGCGCGGAATGGACCTGGTAGAGCCCGACCAGCCGCGCCCCGGGCGCCACGGCTTCAGCGGCCCGCCGGCGGTTTTCGCGGACCGCCGCCTCGTCGTCGCCCGAGCCCAGGCCAACATTGAGCGAGGCGGCCACCCCGGTGGAGACGCCGCCGGTGCGCCCCAGGAAGCCGTGCGGGAAGGCCGCCAGCCCTTCGGCCCGGGCGATGTCGATCGGGGCAATGTCGATCGGCGCAATGTCGATCGGATCGTTGGCGTTCTGGTCGGGGCCGGTCATCGGCTGTGGCTCATCCCAGGCTCCGCATGACCTGCTCGCGGGTATCGCGCGAGAGGGCCGGGGCGGCGGCGATCCGTTCCAGCTCGGCGCGCATCCTCGCTGCCCGGCCGCCCTCGATCCGCCGCCAGCGCCCCAGCGGCGAGACGAAGCGCGCCGCTGTCTGGGCATTGAGCGGATCGAGCGCGAGGATCAGGTCGGCCACGATCCGGTAGCCCTCGCCGCTGGCATCGTGGAAGGCATGGGGGTTGGCGGCAAGCGCCATGTAGAGCGAGCGCACCCGGTTGGGATTGGCGAGGGCAAAGTCGGGATGGCTCGCCAGCGCCCGGACGTGATCGAGCGCGGCAGGATGGAGGGAGCCTGCCTGAAGCGTGAACCACTTGTCGATCACCAGGGCATTGCCGGCATGGCGGGCGTGGAAATGGGCGAGCTTTTCGGCTCGCAGCGGGGTTTCCAGCCCGCACAGGACCATCAGCGCGCCCTGGCGGTCGGTCATGTTGTCGGCCGCGTCATATTGGGCGGCGGCGAGGCGCGCGGCCTCTTCGGGCAGGCCGGCGGCGAGGTAGACCAGCGCCTGGGTCTTGACCTTGCGGGCGCCGCGCGCGGCGGCCTCGCGCGAATAGGGGACGGCGCTGGCCCGCTGGTGGAGGGCGCGCAGGCGATCGGCGAGGGTGGTGGCGAGCCAGGCCTTGAGCGCTTCGCGTTCCTGCCAGATCGCGGTGGGATCGGCCACGCCGAACTGCTCGGCCAGATAGCCTTCGCCGGGCAGGACCAGCAGCTCGCCGCGCATCAGGTCATCCAGCGAGCCATCGTCGAGCACGGCGGCAAGCGCCTGGCCGATCGCCTCGCGGCCAGCCGCGCGCGAGGCGGCATCGAGCCGGCCATCGACCGCCGCCACCAGGTGCCGCACGATCAGGCTCTGCAGGGCTTCGTAGCGGGCGAAGGGATCGTCGTCGCGGGCGGCCAGGAACAGCAGGTCGTCCGGCGCCATGTCGGCCTCGATCGCCACGGGCGCCGAAAAGCCGCGGTTGAGCGAGAGCACCGGACAGGTGGCGAAACCCGGGAAGGCGAAGCTGGCCTCGGCGGTATCGAGCACGACCTGCTGTTCGCCCCGGTGCCGGCCGCTCGCGCGGTCGAACAGGGCGAGGCGCAGGGGGATCGGCATCGGCTGCTTGGCCGGCTGGCCGGGGGTGACCGGAACCTCCTGGGCAAGGTGGAGCGTGGCGACATCGCCTTCGTGCGAGAGCCGCGCGGTGACCCGCGGGGTGCCGGCCTGCGAATACCACAGGCGGAACCGGGCAAGGTCCAGCCCGGCCCCCTCCTCGATCGCGCGGACGAAATCCTCGCAGGTCGCCGCCTCGCCGTCGTGGCGGGCGAAATAGAGGTCGGTGCCGGCGCGGAATCGGGCTTCTCCGGCCATGGTCCGCATCATGCGGATCACCTCGGCGCCCTTGTTGTAGACGGTCGCCGTGTAGAAGTTGCTGATCTCCTGGTAGGAATCCGGCCGGATCGGGTGGGCCAGCGGGCCGGAATCCTCGGGGAACTGGGCCGCGCGCAGCACCCGCACATCCTCGATCCGCTTGACCGGCTCGCTCCCCATGGCCGCGCTGAACAGCTGGTCGCGCAGCACGGTGAAGCCTTCCTTGAGGCTCAGCTGGAACCAGTCGCGGCAGGTGATCCGGTTGCCCGACCAGTTGTGGAAATATTCGTGGCCGATCACCCCTTCGACCGCGTCATAATCGCCATCCGTGGCGGTTTCCGGGTCGGCCAGGACATAGCGGGTGTTGAAGACGTTGAGCCCCTTGTTCTCCATCGCCCCCATGTTGAAATCGGCCACGGCGACGATGTTGAACAGGTCGAGGTCGTATTCGCGCCCGAAGGCCGCCTCGTCCCACTTCATCGAGGCGATCAGGCTGTCCATCGCGTGGCCGGTGCGCCCCTCGTCGCCGGGGCGAACCCAGATGTTGAGGGTCACCTCGCGGCCGCTCATCGTGGTGAACCGCTCGGTCCGGGCCACGAGATCGCCGGCGACCAGCGCGAACAGGTAGCTCGGCTTGGGCCAGGGATCGTGCCATTCGGCCCAATGGGTGCCATCGCCATTGTCGCCGCTGGCCACGCAATTGCCGTTGGACAGGAGGATCGGGAAGCGCGCCCTGGCCCCGCTCATCCGCACCCGGTAGATCGAGAGCACGTCGGGCCGGTCGGGGTGGAAGGTGATGCGGCGGAAGCCTTCGGCCTCGCACTGGGTGCACAGCATCCCGCCCGAGGCATAGAGGCCCATCAACTGGCTGTTGGCGGCGGGATTGAGCGCGGTTTCGACCGACACCTCGTGCGCCTCGCCGGCAAGGTCGATCAGCAGGTCCTGGCCGTCCATCCGCCAGGCATTGCTGGGCCGGCCATCGACCATGACCGAAAGCGCGGCGAGGCCATCACCCGAGAGGCGCAGCGGGGAATCGTGGGGGGCACCGGGCGCGCCATCGGGATTGCGCCGCACCGACAGGCGGCTGACCACGCGGGTGGCATCGAGATCGAGCGCGAAATCGAGCGCGACCTCGGGAACCAGCCAGGCCGGGGCGGCATAGTCTTCGCGGCGGATCACCGGTGGCGCGGGCGGGGGCGGCGCGGCATCGGCGGTCTGCGGGTTTTCGGCGGGGTCGGACGGTCTGCTGGCAATATCCATGGGGATACTTCTTAATGGCTGCGCTTCCGATTGCCAGCGGGGCCGCTATGGGAATCGGCAATGCGACGCTTGTTTGTCTTCGGCCTGGGCTATTCGGCCAAGGTCATCGCCGCTCTCGCGCAACGGCGCGGGATCGAGATCGTGTCCACCGGGCGCGACGGCCTGCTCTCCTTCGACGACGAGGGGACCGTGCGGATGGCCCTTGCCGATGCCGATGCGGTGCTGTCGTCGGTCCCGCCATCGGGCGAAGGGCCGGACCCGGTACTGGAGCGCTACGGCGATGCGCTGGGCGGCAAGTGGCTGGGCTACCTGTCCTCCACCGGGGTCTATGGCGACACGGGAGGCGCCTGGGTCGATGAAACGGCGGCACTGGTCGGTTCGGGCGGCACCGGGCGCCGCGCCGCGCGGGCCGAATGTGACGCGGCCTGGCTGGCGCGCGGGGCGCGGGTGCTGCGCCTGCCGGGGATCTACGGCCCGGGCCGCTCGGCGCTCGATCGGGTGCGCCTGGGCAAGGCCCACCGGATCGCGCCCGATCCCGCCGGGCCGGGACAGGTGTTCAGCCGGGTCCACGTCGACGATATCGCCAGCGGGGTCATGGCCGCGCTCACCGCGCCGCCGGGCGCCTACAACCTCGCCGACGACCTGCCGTCGAACCAGAACGCGGTGATCGAGGAGGCCTGCCGCCTGCTCGGCCGGGCGCCGCCGCCGCTGCTCGGGCTGGACGAGGCCGGCCTCTCGGCCCCGGCGCGGGCCTTCTATGCCGAGAACCGGCGCGTGGCCAATGGCAAGGCCCGGCGGGTGCTGGGCTGGCGCCCGCTCCATCCCACCTACCGCGAAGGGCTGCGCGCCGTGCTGGCAACGGGCGGCTAGACCGGCGCGGGAAAATCGGGAATGAGCCGGCGGGGGCGCCGGCGGGTCGCGTGCGGCTCTCGAAAGGAGCATCGGGGAGTGGAAGGACTGGACATCGCGCGGCAGGACCAGGGCCAGGCCGGAGAATACCAGGGTCGCGCGCCCGGCCATGCCGGCCTGGCGCGCCTCACCTGGGTCATGCGCGACACCGCGCAAGGGCCGGTGCGGGTGGCCGAGCACACCCTGGTCCCGCGCGAGCTGGAAGGCCGGGGGATCGCCGGCAAGCTGGTCGACGCGCTGATCGCCGATGCGCGGCAGGAGGGCTTCCGCGTGGATCCGCGCTGCTCCTACGTGGCCGCGCAGTTCCGCCGCCATCCCGAATGGTCCGACCTCCTGGCCTGATCTGCCAGCCGCCCGGCCGCCGTCAGTCGCGGCTGAGCCGCCGGCGGTTGGCGGCGACCTTGCCGCGATAGAAAGCGAGGCTGGCACTGGCCACGGCATGGGGGCTGGTGCCGAGCGCGCCGGTGAGCGCGCGCCAGTGCAGGTCGGCCGCGCTCTCGACCTTTTCCTCCACCATCAGCCGGGCCTCGGCGAGGGCCGCCCCGTCGAGCCGCGCCAGGCGGGCCAGGCGCAGGCCGATCACCGCCGCGCCATCACAGGCGAGCAAGGCACTTTCGGCAGCCAGGGAAATCCAGCGCGAGCCGCACATCGATGACACATCCACTGGCAGGGAGGGAACGGGGGAGATGGCGGAAATGGTGCTGCTGGGGAGGATTGAACTCCCGACCTCAGCCTTACCAAGGATGCGCTCTACCACTGAGCTACAGCAGCACACCATTTCCGCGAGCCGGGGGCCAGAAGCCTGCCGGGCAGGGCGGCGCTATTGGCTGGGGAGGTTCCCCTTGTCAACCGCTGTTTGCCCGCAACCGCTGATTGCCATGCGCGCCGAACCGGCGGACTTTCCCCCGCCGGCGCCCGGCCGGACCGCACCTCTTGCCGCGGCGCCGATCCGGCGGCACAGCACCGGCCATGGCAGGACGTGACGAAATGACCCGCGAGGAGCGGCTGGCCGCGAAGCTGCGCGAGAACCTGCGCCGCCGCAAGGCCCAGGCCCGCGCGCTGGGCGGTAGCGATGGGGGCAATGGGAGCGATGGGGACAACGGGGGCGATGGGGGAGCCGAATCGGGCGAAAGCCTTCCCAAACCGCAACCCAGCCGCTAGGGGCTGCCGCGTGATCTGTCTGTCCGCCTGATGGCGGCGGCGGCGCCGCTGGTGCCGCAAACCTTCGGAGCCAGAACGTGCCGCGCCTGATCCTCGTCCGCCACGGGCAGAGCCAGTGGAACCTCGAGAACCGTTTCACCGGCTGGTGGGATGTCGACCTCACCGCCCAGGGCGAGGCCGAGGCCCGCGCCGCCGGCACCCTGCTGCGCGACAAGGGGATGCTTCCCTCGGTTGCCTTCACCTCGGTCCAGACCCGCGCGATCCGCACGCTCCACCTGGCGCTCGAAGCCGCCGGCCGGGTGTGGATCCCCGAAACCAAGGACTGGCGCCTGAACGAACGCCACTATGGCGGCCTCACCGGGCTCGACAAGGCCGAAACGGCGGCCAGGCACGGCGCGGACCAGGTCAAGATCTGGCGCCGCTCCTTCGACACCCCGCCGCCCGTGCTCGAAGCCGGCGGGCCGTTCGATCTCGCCAGCGATCCGCGCTACGCCGGGATCGCCATCCCCTCGACCGAGAGCCTCAAGGACACCATCGCCCGCGTGCTGCCCTATTACGAGGCCGCAATCGCCCCGGCGCTGAAGGCCGGCGAAACGGTGCTGGTCGCCGCCCACGGCAATTCGCTGCGGGCGCTGGTCAAGCACCTGTCGGGCATTTCCGATGCCGAGATCACCGGCCTCGAAATCCCGACCGGGCAGCCCATCGTCTACGAGCTGGACGCCAACCTCGCCGCGACCGAGCGGTACTATCTTTCGGAGCGCTGAGATGAGCCCTGCCACGGTCCTGCCGAAAATCGCCATCGTCATGGGCAGCCAGTCCGACTGGGCGACGATGAAGGGCGCGGCCGAGGTGCTCGAAACCCTCGGCGTCGCCGCCGACGTCCGCATCGTCTCGGCCCACCGCACGCCAGAGCGGCTCTATCACTTCGCCACCACGGCCGCCGAACACGGGTTCAAGGTGATCATCGCCGGAGCCGGCGGCGCGGCCCACCTGCCGGGCATGGTCGCCGCGCTCACCCACCTGCCGGTGCTGGGCGTGCCGGTCCAGTCCAAGGCACTGTCGGGCCAGGACAGCCTGCTCTCGATCGTCCAGATGCCCGCCGGCATCCCGGTCGGCACCCTGGCCATCGGCGAGGCCGGGGCGGTCAACGCCGGCCTGCTCGCCGCCGCGATCCTCGCCACCACCGACGAAGGCCTGTCCGAACGCCTCCAGGCCTACCGCGCGGCGCAGACCGCCAACGTGGCGGAACGGCCGAGCTGAGCGGATCATGATCCCTCCGGGTGAGACCATCGGCATTCTGGGCGGCGGCCAGCTTGGCCGGATGCTGGCCATGGCCGCGGCCCAGCTTGGCTATCGCTGCCATGTCTTCGCGCCCGAGGCCGATTCGATCGCGGCCGATGTCTGCGCCGCCTTCACCCGCGCCGAATGGAGCGATGCCGAAGCCCTCGCCCGCTTCGCCGCCGACTGCGCGGTGATCACCTACGAATTCGAGAACGTCCCCGTCGCCCCGCTCGGCGCGCTCGGCGATGCCCTCCTGCTGCCCGGCGCCAATGCGCTGGAAGTGGCGCAGGACCGGCTGAGCGAGAAGGCCTTCGTCAGCGAGCTCGGCGGCCGGCCCGCGCCGTTCGCCCCGGTCGATTCGCGCGCCGACCTGCTGGCCGCCATGGCCCGGATCGGCACCCCCGGCGTGCTCAAGACCCGGCGCGACGGCTATGACGGCAAGGGCCAGTGGCGGATCATGACCCCCGCCGATGCCGAAGCGCTAGGTGACCAGGTGTTTGCCCGCCCGCTGGTCTATGAAGGCTTCGTCCATTTCGACGCCGAATTCTCGGTGATCCTGTGCCGCGCGGCCAATGGCGACGTGCGCTTCTGGGACAGCCCGGAGAACCGGCACGACGGCGGCATCCTTGCCCGCTCCACCGTGCCCGCCGGGCGCAAGGTGGCCGGCCAGGTCGGCCAGGCCCGCCAGCTCGCGCGGGCCGTGGCCGACCGGCTCGGCTATGTCGGCGTGCTCACCTGCGAATTCTTCGCCACCTCGGCCAGCGACGGTGGCGGCCCGGTGTTCAACGAGATGGCGCCGCGCGTCCACAATTCGGGGCACTGGACCATCGAGGGCGCGATCACCAGCCAGTTCGAGAACCACGTGCGCGCGATCTGCGGCTTGCCGCTGGGCGAAACCCGCCTTGCCGCCAAGGGCGTGGTGATGGACAACCTGATCGGCGATGCCGCCCACGATTGGGCGGCGATCCTCTCGGACCCGACCAACCACCTCCACCTCTATGGCAAGGCGGCGGCGCGGCCCGGGCGCAAGATGGGCCACGTGACCCGGCTGATCCTCGAGTGAACAGTCCGGCCCCGCCGCTTCCTTCTCCGTTCCTGGTCGTTGCCGCCGCGCGCAACGGCACGATCGGGCTGGACGGCAAGCTGCCCTGGCATCTGCCGGCCGACCTCAGGCACTTCAAGGCGATGACCATGGGGCCGGACAACCGGGGCCGGCCGATGATCATGGGCCGCAAGACCTTCGAATCGCTGCCCGGCCTGCTTCCCGGCCGTCGCCACATCGTCCTCACCCGCGATCCGGCCTGGGCCGCGCCGGGCGCGGAAGTGGCCCGCGATCTCGATTCGGCCCTGGCCCTTGCCGGCGAGGAAGCCGCTGTGATCGGCGGGGGCGAGATCTACGCCTTGGCCCTGCCCCGCGCCAACCGGATCGAGCTGACCGAGGTCCACGCCGACGTGCCGGGTGATACCTTCCTGCCGCCGCTGGGCCTTGGCTGGCGCGAAATCGCGCGCGAAACCCATGATCCTTCGGGCGAACGCCCCGGCTTCGCTTTCGTCACCCTCGCCCGGGCACTATAGGCGCCTGCGCGATGACCCGTCTCGACAGCCGCCAGCCCGTTCCCGAAGCCTTCCGCGGCGCGATCGTCGCGCTCGGCAATTTCGACGGCTTCCACCTGGGCCACCAGGCCGTGGTCGGCGAGGCGGTGCGCTGGGCACGCGACGAAGGGCGGCCGGTGCTGGTCGCCACTTTCGATCCCCATCCCCGGCGCTTCTTCGTCCCCGGTTCGCCCTGGTTCCGCCTGACCACGCTCGACCAGCGCGAGGAGCTGTTCGGCGCGGCCGGGGCCGATGCCATGCTGGTGATCCATTTCGACGCGAGCCTTGCCGCGATGACCGGGCCGGAATGGGTCGAGACCATGCTTCACCGCCAGTTCGGCGCCGCCGGGGTGGTAACGGGCGCCAATTTCACCTTCGGCAAGGGCCGCAGCGAACCGGCCTCGGCGCTGGCCCGGCTGGGCGAACCCTTCGGCATCCGCGCGCGCACCGCGCCGGCGGTGCTCGATTCGGGCGAACAGGTGTCCTCCACCCGCATCCGCGCCGCGCTTCAGGCGGGCGATTGCGAAACCGCCACCCGCCTGCTCTCGCGCCCCTTCACCATCCGCGGCCCGGTGCTCCATGGCGACAAGCTGGGCCGCACCATCGGCTTTCCCACGGCCAACCTCGCGCTCGATCATTACCTGCGCCCGCGCTTCGGGATCTACGCGGTCAGGGGCCGGCTGCCCGATGGCCAGCTTCATGCCGGCGCGGCAAACCTGGGCGTGCGGCCCACCTTCGATCCGCCCAAGGAACTGCTGGAGCCTTATTTCTTCGGCTGGTCGGGCGATCTCTATGGGCACGAGATTGACGTCGAACTCCACCATTTCCTGCGCCCCGAGGCGAAGTTCGACAGCCTCGAAGCCCTCACCGCCCAGATCGCCGCCGATTGCGACGAGGCGAAGCGGGTGCTCGGCGCGTAGCGCCCGTCAACGGTTTCACGCGGAGGCGCGGAGAGGCGGAGAATGGGTCGGCGTTACCGCAGACGTTCTCCGCGCCTCCGCGCGAACCAGAAATTTGCGCTTGCCTTTCCCCAAGGCTAAGGCCCGCCGATCATGACCGAGCAGCGCGACTTCCGTAACACCGTCTTCCTCCCGAAGACCGATTTCCCCATGAAGGCCGGCCTTCCCCAGAAGGAACCGGGCATCCTGTCGCGCTGGCTGGGCGAAGGGCTGTACCAGCAGCTTCGCCAGGCCCGGACGGGGCGCGAGAAGTTCATCCTCCACGACGGCCCGCCCTATGCCAACGGCGATATCCACGTGGGCCACGCGCTCAACCACATCCTCAAGGACATGGTGGTCCGCACGCAGAGCCTGATGGGCAAGGACGCGCCCTACGTGCCCGGCTGGGACTGCCACGGCCTGCCGATCGAGTGGAAGGTCGAGGAACAGTACCGCAAGAAGAAGCGCAACAAGGACGAGGTGCCGGCGAAGGAATTCCGCGCCGAATGCCGCGCCTATGCCCAGAACTGGGTCAACACCCAGCGCGAGCAGCTGAAGCGGCTGGGCATCAATGCCGACTGGGACAATCCCTACCTCACGATGGATTTCCAGGCCGAGGCCACCATCGTGCGCGAACTCCTGCGCTTTGCGGAAAGCGGCCAGCTCTATCGCGGCGCCAAGCCGGTGATGTGGTCGCCCGTGGAGAAGACCGCGCTGGCCGAGGCCGAGGTCGAATACGAGGACATCGTTTCCACGCAGGTCGATATTGCCTTCGAGATCACCGAGAGCCCGATTGCCGAGCTGGTCGGCGCTTACGCGGTGATCTGGACGACCACGCCGTGGACCATCCCGACCAACCAGGCGCTCGCCTATGGGCCGGAGGTTGAGTATCACCATTACCGCGCCCATGACGGGCGCCGCTTCCTGATCGCCGTCGAGCTGCTGGAACAGTTCTTCGCCCGCACCGGCCTTGGCCCGGTGGCCGAGGACATCGAGGGCGATGTCGTCCTCTCCGAATATGCGCTCGGCACCTACAAGGGCGCTCAGCTCGCCGGCACCGTGGCCCGCCACCCGATGGCCAAACACCTCCGTCGCCCCGTGCCTGACACGGGGCTGGGCTCTTCTTCCAGCGCCGCGCCGGAAGGGGAAAGCCAAGGCCCGGATCAGGTCCGGGCCGACGATTGGGAGAGGATGGTCGCGTTTTTCGAACGCCCCCGCCCGTTCCTGCCCGGTGATTTCGTCACCACCGAAAGCGGCACCGGCCTCGTCCACATGGCCCCCGATCACGGCGAGGACGACTTCCTCCTGTGCAAGGCCCACGGCATCGAGCCGGTCTTCGCGGTGGAAGGCGACGGCAGGTATCGCGCCGACTGGGCCTGGCTCGGCGGGCAAGGCTCGGTCATCAACCCCAAGTTCAACGCGCCCGATGGCCCGATCTGCACGAGCTTGCGCGAAGCGGGCGGCCTGCTCGCGGCCAGCGCCGACTACAGGCACTCCTACCCCCATTCCTGGCGCTCCAAGGCCAAGGTGATCTTCCGCTGCACCCCGCAGTGGTTCGTGCCGATGGACAAGGACCTTACGGACATCCCGCTGTGCGACCATGAAGTGCAGGCGCGGGCGGAGGTGCAGGCCCTTCGACAGGCTCAGGGCGAGCGGGGTGGGGAAAATCCTCTGAATTCCGCTCAGGCTGAGCTTGTCGAAGCCCCCTCGGGCCAGACCCTGCGCCAGAAGGCGATTCAGGCCATCGCCGATACGAAATTCTATCCCGACAAGGGCCGCAACCGCATCGGCTCGATGGTCGAAGGCCGGCCGGACTGGGTGCTCTCGCGCCAGCGCGCCTGGGGCGTGCCGATCACCCTGTTCGTCGATCGCAAGTCTGGCCAGTACCTCGTCGATCCGGAAGTGAACGCCCGCATCGTCGCCGCCGTCCGCGCCGAGGGCGTCGACGCCTGGTCCGACGAAAGCGCGCAAGCCCTGCTGGGCAGCAAGTACCGCGCCGAGGACTACGAGCGCGTGGCCGACATTCTCGATGTCTGGTTCGATTCCGGCTCCACCCACGCCTTCGTGCTGGAAAGCGGGCGCTGGCCTGACCTCCAGTGGCCCGCCGACCTCTACCTCGAAGGTTCCGACCAGCATCGCGGCTGGTTCCAGTCGAGCCTGCTGGAAAGCTGCGCCACCCGCGGCCGCGCGCCCTACCAGGCCGTGCTGACCCACGGCTTCACCATGGATTCCAAGGGCATGAAGATGTCCAAGTCCTTGGGCAACACGGTCGATCCGCTCAAGGTCATGGAAACCTACGGGGCCGATATCGTCCGCCTCTGGGCGCTCTCGGTGGATTACACCGAAGACCACCGCATCGGTGACGAGATCCTCAAGGGCGTGGCCGACCAGTATCGCAAGCTCCGCAACACCTTCCGCTACCTGCTCGGCGCGCTCGATGGCTATGACGGCGCGGCGGAAAGCCTGGCCCCGGCCGAAATGCCCGAGCTGGAACGCTATGTCCTGGCCCTGCTCGCCCGGCTCGATGCCACCCTGCGCGAAGCCGCGCTGGCCTATGATTTCAACACCTATGTCCGCGCCCTGTCGGATTTCTGCAACGAAGACCTCTCGGCCTTCTTCTTCGATATCCGCAAGGACTGCCTTTACTGCGACGCAGCCACCGATCCCAAGCGCCGCGCCTATCGCACCGTGCTTGATGTGCTGTTCCAGGCGCTCGTGCGCTATGCCGCCCCGGTGCTGGTCTTCACGGCGGAAGAAGTCTGGGCCGCGCGCCATCCCGATGGCGGCAGCGTCCACCTGCTCGAATGGCCGGCGATCCCGGCCACGACCGGCGTGGACATGGCCCGCTGGGAGGACCTGCGCGCCCTTCGCGCCACGGTCAACGAAGCGATCGAGCCGCTGCGGCGCGAGAAGGTGATCGGCTCCAGCCTTGCCGCCGAAGTCATCGTGCCGGCCGGCGCCCCCGATGCGGACCTCGCCGAACTGTTCATCACCGCGACAGTCGCGCGCGGGCAGGGCGAGACGGTGACCGTCGCCCCCACCCAGACCCACAAGTGCGGCCGCTGCTGGCGCCACCTGCCCGACGTGGCCGAGGATGGCGCCTTGTGTGGCCGTTGCAGCAGCGTTGTGGCCGCGATGGACGCCCCCGCATGACCCTTGCCGCCCGCCGCAGGCTCGCCGGCCTCGCCATCGCTGCCCTGGTGCTGGTGGCCGACAAGCTGGTGAAATGGCTGATGATCGGCCCGCTGCGACTGGCCGAGGTCCAGGTGATCGACCTCACCAGCTTCTTCGGCCTGCGCTGGGCGCAGAACTATGGCGTGTCGTTCTCGCTGCTCTCGGCCTCCACCAGCGAGAGCCGCTGGCTGCTGGTCGGCCTCACCGCCGTGATCGCGCTGGGCGTGCTGGTCTGGCTGCTGCGCGAGAAGGCCTGTGCCGAAGTGGCCGCGCTCGGCATGGTGCTGGGCGGCGCGCTGGGCAACATCCATGACCGGGCGACGCTCGGCTACGTGGTGGACTATGCCGACCTTCATTTCGGCCAGTTCCGCCCCTTCCAGATCTTCAACCTGGCCGATGCGGCGATCTCCATCGGCGTGGTGATTATCCTTGCCCGCTCGTTCCTTTCGCGCGAAAAGCGCGGCCCAGACGATGCGGACGCCCAACCGGCGCGCGCGCCTTTCGAGAGTTGAACCCATGCGTAAGACCCTGGCTATCGTGACCCTGCTCGGCACCAGTGCCCTGCTCGCCGGCTGCGGCTCGGGCGGCGGTCTGCTCGGCCGCGCCCGGCCCGATGAAATGGCCGTGCAGCGCCAGGCGCCGCTGGTGGTTCCGCCCGATTTCGCGCTGACCCCGCCCCAGCCCGGCGCCCCGCGCCCCAACGATACCAGCGCCCAGCAGCAGGCGCTCGATGCCCTGTTCGGCGGCCCGGCCCCGCGCAGCCCGGTGGAACAGGCCACGATCGGCCATGCCGGCGCCGCCGCGCCCGGGATCCGCTCGGCCGTGGGCGACCCGCGCACCAACACCGTCGCCAAGGGCGCGATCACCCGCGATATCGTCGCCGCGCCCCAGGGCGATGGCCGCGAAGCCCAGGCGGTGATCCCGGGCTGAGCGTTCCGGTCCGGTCCTTGCGCCGGATCAATGTGCCCCTCCGGGGTATGTTCCAACAGGTTGGCCGGTCTGCGCCCGCGCCAGGGCGCATGACGGAATGGAGGTTGCAGGGCAGATGAGCGGAGCGGATGTCGTTATCGTCGGAGCCGGTCACGCCGGTGCCCAGGCGGGAATCGCCCTCAGGCAGAACGGCTTTGCCGGCACGATCGCGATGATCGGGCGGGAAAGCGAACCGCCCTATGAACGCCCGCCGCTGTCCAAGGAATATTTCGCCCGCGAGAAGACCTTCGAGCGGCTCTATATCCGCCCGCCGCACTTCTGGGGCGAGAAGGACATCGACCTCAAGCTCGGCGTCGAAGTCACCAGGGTCGATCCGGCGGCCAAGGTGCTCACCCTGTCCGATGGCTCCACCTTCACCTATGGCAAGCTGATCTGGGCCACCGGCGGCGATCCGCGCCGGCTCTCCTGCAAGGGCGCCGACCTTGCCGGCGTCCACGCCGTCCGCACCCGCGCCGATTGCGACCAGCTGATGGGCGAGATCGATGGCGGGGTGCGCGATATCGTCGTCATCGGCGGCGGCTATATCGGGCTGGAAGCGGCCGCGGTGCTCACCAAGCTGGGCTGCAAGGTCACCCTGCTCGAAGCCCTGCCGCGCGTGCTGGCGCGTGTCGCCGGGCCGGAACTCTCCGCCTTCTACGAAAAGGAACACCGCGACCACGGGGTGGACCTGCGGACCGATGTCGCGGTCGATTCGATCGAGGGCGAAGGCCGCGTTACCGGCGTGATCCTGGCCGATGGCACGGTGATCCCGGCCGAGGCGGTGATCGTGGGCATCGGCATCGTGCCGGCCATCGGCCCGCTGATCGCGGCCGGCGCCGCCGGGGCCAATGGCATCGACATCGACGAATACTGCCGCACCTCGCTGCCCGATATCTACGCGGTGGGCGATTGCGCGGCCTTTGCCTGCGATTTTGCCGGCGGCACGGTGATGCGGGTCGAATCGGTCCAGAACGCCAACGACCAGGCCACCTGCGTGGCCAAGGCGATCTGCGGCGAGGAAAAGCCCTATCACGCCTTCCCGTGGTTCTGGTCGAACCAGTATGACCTGCGCCTGCAGACCGCCGGCCTCTCGGTCGGCTATGACCAGACCATTACCCGCGGCGATCCGGCCACCCGCTCGTTCTCGGTGATCTACCTCAAGGCCGGCAAGATCATCGCGCTCGATTGCGTGAATGCGACCAAGGACTATGTCCAGGGCCGCAAGCTGGTCGAAGCCGGCCTCTCGCCCGATCCGGCGAAGCTGGCCGATGCCGCGGTGCCGCTCAAGGAACTGCTGCCGGCCTGAGCCGTTCGCCGGCCCAGCGGGCGGCCTCCGCCACCACCGGATCGGGATCGGCCATCAGCGCGCGTATCTGGGCCAGCAGCCCGGCCTCGCCGCTGTTGCCGGCCGCATAAAGGCAATTGCGGACGAAGCGGTTGCGGCCGATCCGCTTGATCGGGCTGCCCGAGAACAGCCGCCGAAAGCCCGCATCGTCCAGCGCCAGCAGTTCGGCCAGGCGCGGCGCGGCCAGTTCGGCGCGCGGCAGGAAGGCGCGGTTGGCGGCGGCGACGACGGCGAACTTGTTCCATGGGCAGACCGCCAGGCAATCGTCGCAGCCATAGATCCGGTTGCCCAGCGCAGCGCGGAATTCCTCCGGCACCGGCCCCGCGTGCTCGATCGTGAGATAGGAAATGCAGCGCCGCGCATCGAGCCGGTAGGGTGCGGGGAAGGCGCCAGTCGGGCAGGCGCGCTGGCAGGCCTGGCACGAGCCGCAGCGATCGGGCGCGGGGCCGTCGGGCGCAAAGGCCAGCGTGGTGTAGATCGCGCCTAGAAACAGCCACGAGCCATGGTCCCGGCTGACAAGGTTGGTGTGCTTGCCCTGCCAGCCCAGCCCGGCGGCCTGGCCCAGCGGCTTTTCCATCACCGGCGCGGTATCGACGAAGACCTTCACGCCAATTCCGTCTGGCGCCTCGCCCAGCCCGGCCCGCGCCGCCTCGGCCACCAGCCAGCGGGCCAGCGCCTTGAGCGCCTTCTTCACCGTGTCGTGATAGTCCTGGCCCTGCGCGTAGACCGAGATCCGCGCGCGGTCGGGCCTGTCGGCCAGGGCCAGCGGATCGGCGGTGGGCGCATAGCTCATCCCCAGCGCGATCACGCTACGCGCCTCAGGCCACAGCCCTTGCGGCGAGCGGCGGTGATGGGCGCGGGCCGCCATCCATTCCATCTGGCCATGCGCGCCCTCGCCCAGCCATTCCTCCAGCCGGCGGGCGGCCAGCGGGTCTTCGGCGGCGGGCGCGATCCCGCAGGCGCCAAAGCCCAGCCGCGCCGCCTCGGCCTTCATGTCCGCCAGGAGCCGATCGATGGCCAGCTCGTTAACCAAGCTCGCGTATCCTCCTCTTCACGAAGCAGGGATTACCGATCACACTCATGAAGATGGAACTAGGCACTTGGGATGCGGCGGGCAATGCCTCGCCGCCACAATCGGGCGAACGCCCGCTCGCCATCGAGGCGCGCGGCCTCGTCAAGCGGTTCGACGGCTTCACCGCGGTCGACGGGGTGGACCTCTCGGTTCCCGAAGGCGCGATCTACGGGGTGCTCGGCCCCAATGGCGCGGGCAAGACGACCACCCTGCGGATGCTGCTGGGGATCATCGATCCCGATGAAGGCTACCGCCGCGTGCTGGGCAGCGAACGCCCCCACGACATGGCCCATGCCATCGGCTACCTGCCCGAGGAGCGCGGCCTCTACCCGGCGATGAAGGCGGTGGAGGCGATCGCCTTCCTCGGCGCCCTGCGCGGCCTGCCGCTGGCCGAGGGCCGCCGCCGGGGCCGGAAGCTGCTGGAAGACCATGGCCTGGGCCATGCCGCCGATCGTCAGATCCGCCAGCTCTCCAAGGGCATGGCCCAGCAGGTCCAGATTCTCGGCTGCCTGGTCCACGATCCGCGCCTGGTCATCTTCGACGAGCCCTTCTCCGGGCTGGACGCGATCAATCAGGGCAAGCTGGAGAAGATGATGCGCGGCCTTGCCGAAAAGGGCACGACCGTGATCTTCTCCACCCACGTCATCGCCCATGCCGAACGCCTGTGCGACGGGATCGCGATCATCGCGGGCGGCAAGGTGCCCTTCGCCGGCCCGGTCGACGTCGCGCGCGATCGCATCCGCGCCCAGGTCCGCCTCGAAACCCGCCTGGCCGATGGCCCGTGGCGCGCCGCCCTGCCGGCCGATGCCCGCCACGACCGCAAGCTCGACGGCTCCTCGTTCTTCTACTTCCCCCTGCCCGCCACGGGCATCGAACCCCTGCTGCGCGCCCTGATCGAGGGCGAGGCCGGCATCCTGTCGCTCTCGATCGAGCGCGCCGGGCTGCACGATGCCTTCGTCGCCATCGCCGGCGAGGCGGCGGCCCGCGCCCTGGAAGAAAACCCCGAAGAGGAGCAGCGCCGATGAGCGCCCCCGATTCCATCCCCTTTTCAACGGGCCGCCCCGCCACGGGCCGCCTCTCCACCCTGGCCGCCGCTCTGGTCGTCGCCCGGCGCGATTTCGCCGCCGTGCTGCTGTCGCGCTCGTTCCTGTTCTTCCTGATCGGCCCGCTGTTCCCGCTCGTGGTCGGCGCCCTGGCCAGCGGGGTGGGTAACAGCGTGGAACGCACCGCCACCCGGCCCGTGCTGGCCGTGGCGCTGAGCGCGAGCGAAACCGCGGCCCTGGGCGCAGCGGCCCACCGGCTCGACTCGCAGCTCGAAGATACGGTCCCCGCCCTCCTCCCGCTCGCCCCCACGGCGAAGGCCACCCCCGAACAGCTCCTGCACGACAATGCCGCCCGGGCCAGCGCCGTGCTGAGCGGAACCCTTGCCCAGCCGGTGCTGACCGGCCCCGCGGGCCTGATCGACGAATGGCGCGGCCCGGTCACCCTGCTCGCCGCCGAGGCGCAGAAGGCCTCGCCCCGCCCCTGGCCCGAGGTCCGCCTCGCCGCGACGGCCCTGCCCAGCGCGCCCACCGACCGGCTTGGCCGGATGCGGACCGCCCAGGCCGGGCAGACCCTGCTGTTCCTGCTCACCATGTTGCTGGCGGGCATGGTCCTGTCCAACCTGGTCGAGGAAAAGGCCAACAAGATCATCGAGGTGCTTGCCGCCGCGATCCCGATGGACGCCCTGTTCCTGGGCAAGCTCTTCGCCATGCTGGCGATCAGCTTCGTCGGCATCGCGGTCTGGGGCGCGGTCGGCACCACGGTCATGGTGGCCGGCGGACGCAGCTTGGCCGAATTGACCACGCCGGCGGTCGGCTGGCCACTGTTCCTGGCCCTGGGCACGATCTATTTCGCCATGGCCTACCTGCTGCTCGGCTCGGTGTTCCTGGCGATCGGCTCGATGGCCTCCACCGTGCGCGAGGTGCAGACCCTGTCGATGCCGGTCACCATGCTGCAATTGCTGGTGTTCTTCTTCGCCTCCTATGCGGTGGCCAGCCCGGGTTCGCTGCTCGAACAGGCCGCCGTGCTGGTGCCGTTTTCCTCGCCCTTCGCCATGCTGGCGCGGGCCGCGCAGGATCCGGGCCTCGGCCAGCACCTGCTGGCGCTCGCCTGGCAGGCTGGCTGGGTGGCGCTGTTCATCCGCCTCGGCGCGCGCCTGTTCCGCACCAGGGTGATGAAATCGGGACCGGCCGTCACCCGGCGGCGCTGGCGCAAGGCCGCGCGCGCCGCGGCCTGAACGGGCACTCCCGCCGGCGCGCCGGCTGGGCTATGCTGGCGGGGACAAATGGAGTCGCCGCCCATGCCCCAGCTTTCGCGCCGCAACGCCCTGCGCCTCCTCGCCGCCGGCGCGGCCGTGCCGGTGCTCGCCGCCTGCGGCCCGGGCCGGGCCAGCGCGGCCGCCTGGCCGGTCCACTTCACCGAGGCCGAATGGCGCCGGCGGCTCACCCCTGAACAGTTCCGCGTGCTGCGCCAGAAGGGCACCGAATATCCCGGCACCTCGCCGCTGCTGGGCGAACACCGCAAGGGCACCTTCGCTTGCGCGGCCGATGGCAATCCGCTGTTCTCGTCGGCCACCAAGTATGAAAGCGGCACCGGCTGGCCCAGCTTCTGGCAGCCGCTGCCCCGGGCGGTTGGCTATGCGACCGACTGGGATCTTGGCGGCCCGCGCACCGAAGTCCACTGCGCTCGCTGCGGCGGCCACCTGGGCCACGTGTTCGACGATGGGCCAAAGCCCACCGGCAAGCGCTATTGCATGAACGGCGCGGCGCTGAAATTCGTGCCCGCGTGAAGCCCCGCGCGTGGGCCGGCTAGGCCCGGCGCGCGAACGGGCTGTCGTCCAGTTCGCCGGGCGGCGCGGGCAGGGGCTGGAGCCTGAAGGCCAGCCGGGCGAAATCCTCCAGCCGGAACGTATCCTCGAACACCAGGCCGGCGGCGGGCGGCCGGCGCCAGCGCACCTTGGCGATGATTGGCGCCAAGCCCGCGATCTCCAGCCGGAACTGCCGGTTGATCGCCAGCTGCTCGGCGCACTCGATCCGCGCGCCCTGCTGCGACAGGTCGTGGACCGTGGCATGGAGCGCATCGCGGCCCGCCACCAGCAGGGCCGGCAGGACCAGCCGCAGACGCACCGGACGGCGCGGGTAAGGCCCGCTCTCCTTGATCAGGTATTCGACCGGAACGGCGCCGCGAAAGCGCAGGCCGGCATGATCGCCCTGCTCCCACACCCGCTCCACCTCGAAGCGATCGCCATTGCCGAGTTCCAGCACCATGGCCTGGGCCGGCAGGGGATGGAAACAGCGCACCTTCACGCCCGAGGCCGAGGCATCGCGCAATACGCACAGGTATTCGCCGCAAGGCGCCACCAGCTTGGCCGGCCGGATCAGCAGGTTGACGCGCGGCGCGGCGCGCTGGTCGGAGCCTTCGCTCCCGTGCTGCCCCGGATGGACCGGATCGTGCATACGCCTTGCCCCCTGGTGCCGGCCCCGCGCCCCATGCACAGTGCCAAACCAGCCGCAGGATAGTTCGCGTCAGGTTGCCCTCCTGTTCCACAACAAGCCTAACCGACCGTTAAGCATGGGCAAAAGTCATCCTTGCCGGCAGCTTGCCCACCAGCTCGGTAATCGCGCGGAGCCGCGGCTTTGCCCACGGGAAAGAGCCTCGGCCCTAGACCGGCGCCCTTAACCAAAGGGAGGCGCGCGCCGATGCTCAAGCGGATCGAAACCGACGACGTCGAACTGGGGATGTTCATCCACCGGCTCGAGGGCAACTGGTTCCGCCATCCGTTCTGGAAGGCGCGGTTCCTGCTGGAGGATGAAACCCTGCTCCAGCGCCTGCGCCACAGCGCGGTGCCGGGTGTGATCATCGATACCGCGCGCAGCGCAGCGCCGGCCGGCGCTCGCCCGTCCGGATCGACCCGCGGCGCGCCCGCCGAATCGCCCATCCTGCGGCGCGGAGCGCGACGCGCCGCCGCCGGGCGCGGCGCCAGCCCCGATGCGGCCGAACGCGAGGCGGAACTGCGAAGCCTTGCCCCGCGCACCATGGCCCGCGAGTTCGGCCTCGCCAATCGCGTCGCCGAAAGGTCGCGCCGGGCGATCAACCGCACCTTCCTGGAAGCGCGGCTGGGCAAGGCCGTGGCGCCAAGCGCGGTCGAACCGGTGGTCGATGATGTCTTCGCCTCGATCCAGCGCAATGCCCATGCCTTCAACGGCCTGATGCGGTGCAAGCGCGATACCGAATTCGTCTATCGCCACGCCCTGTCGGTCTGCGCGCTGATGATCTCGCTGGGGCGGGCGATGAAGCTGGAGCCGCGCGAGATCCGCATGGCGGGCATGGCCGGCCTGCTGCTCGACGTGGGCGTGGGCCACCTGCCGCAGCAGGGCGAACTCTCCGCCGATTTCCGCGATATCGATCCCGAACTGTTCCGGGTCCACGTGAAGCTGGGCCACGACCTGCTCTATACCGGCGGGATGCCCGAGGCGGTCACCACCGCCTGCCTCCAGCACCACGAACGGCTGGATGGCAGCGGCTATCCGCTGGGCCTGGCCGGCGAGGTGATCGGCCGATACGGCCGGATGGCGGCGATCTGCGACACCTATGACTGGCTGGTCGACGATAGCGGTGGCCATCCCGCGCTCGATCCGGCGGCGGCGATCGAACACCTCGCCCGGCCCGGTTCGGGCTTCGATCCCGAACTGGTCATGCGCTTCACCGAGGCGGTCGGCATTCACCCGATCGGGGCCGTGGTCGAACTCGAATCGGGGCGCCTGGCCATGGTCGTCGCCCAGGACGACAGCGATCCCACCCGCCCACGCGTCCGCACCTTCTGGTCCAGGAACGAACAAAGGGCGCTGCCGCCCAGCGACATCGCCCTTGCCCAGTGCTTCGGTGAAGACCGCATCGTCGGCCGAGCCGACCTGGCATCCATGATGCCCGGCGACTTCGCCCCGCTGCGCGAGCGGCTGTTCGCCGGGTCCTGCGCCGGCGGCTGACCCCGTCGCCGGGGCCGCCGCCGGCCGCCAGGTCAGGCGTTCGCGCTCTGCAGCTGCGACGAGGTCTTGCCGAAAGTGGTGTCGAGCTGCGAGCCGAGGCCGGCAACCGTGGTCATCACCGCCACGGCGATCAGCGCGGCGATCAGGCCATATTCGATGGCGGTGGCGCCGTCCTCGTTGCGGACCAGGCTCTTGAGTGTCTTCGTCATGGCAATCATCCTCCGGGTTCGCCCCTTGAACCGCGGCCTTTATCCCGGACGATAGTAAACAATTGGCAAACACTTACGGGGATTCACGCAGACAGGATTCCGCAAACCTTTTAATCTCGCGGGAAAATGCTCCCCAAACGCAAAAACGCGCCGGTTTCCCGGCGCGTTTTTCGTGATCCGCAAGGATGCGGCGATCAGGCTGCGACGGCCGCCTTCTTGGCCAGCTCGCGCTTCACCTTGAGGGCGCGCGGGCTGAGCTTGACGTCGGCGGTCTTGAGCAGCCAGTTGTCGAGGCCGCCGTTGTGCTCCACCGAGCGCAGGCCGTGAGTGGACACGCGGAACTTGAAGCTCCGGTCAAGGCCTTCCGAGAGCAGCGTGACGTTCTGCAGGTTGGGCAGGAACACGCGCTTGGTCTTGTTGTTGGCGTGGCTGACGTTGTGGCCGATTTGACGGCCCTTGCCGGTCAGTTCGCAAATACGGGACATGGCTAAGCTCTCTACAGAATCTGGTGCCCGAAACCGGGGCCGGAGCCGGGGCGAAGCGCGCCCTTACCGATTCACCCCGGCAAGGTCAAGTTGTGCACAGGGCTTTGGCGGGCTAACCGGGCGCCATGACGCGTTGGCCGCTCCCCGATCCGATGAAACAGGCGCTGGACCAGGCGCGCGCCGGCGCCGATCGCGGGGAAGTGCCGATCGGCGCGGTGATCATCCGCGATGGCGCGGTCATCGCCGCCGCGCACAACCAGCCCCGCGCCCTCCACGATCCCACCGCCCATGCCGAGATTCTGGCGATTCGCGCCGCCGCCGCCGCGCTCGGCCAGGAACGGCTGGAGGGCTGCGAACTGTGGGTCACCCTGGAACCCTGCGCCATGTGCGCCGGCGCCATCGCCCATGCCCGCATCGCCCGCCTCTACTATGCCGCGCCCGATCCCAAGGGCGGCGCGGTCGACCATGGGGCGCGGGTTTTCGAACAGCCCCAGTGCCTCCACCGCCCCGATGTCTATTCCGGCATGGGCGAGGCCGAATCGGCGAACCTGCTGCGGGGATTCTTCATGGCGAAGCGGTGATGGGTTGAACCCTCAAATCCCCCGCCAGATCTTCAGCCCCGCGCCATCGGCCGGGCCAAAGGCGCTCCGCCGGCAAGCCTCCGGCCGATACTGCCGGTTGTGGCAGATCCGCAGTTCGCGCAGCCAGCCCGATTCGCTCGTCACCACGCCGATCGCCTCGCGCGGCAGGCCCGGGTTGGCGAGCGCCACCGCCTCGCGCAAGGCGCCAACCGTCAGCCCCGGGCGCAGCGACAGCCGGTCGGCATCGGGCCAGCGAAACCGCGCCCAGAGGTGGCGGGCGATCCCCCAGTAGGCTTCGGGCGATTGCGCCATGCACGATCCGTGCTTGGCCCATTCGTGCTCGATCAGCCAGGGCACCGGCGTGGCGCACAGCCCCTGGCGCACGGTTTCGGGGGCGGGGCGCGGGGTCAGCGCGCACCACTGCGGCACCGGCCCGCCGGCCCCTTCCGGCCACAGCCCGTGGAGCACGAAGCCGAACCGGCCATTGCGGCCCGAACACTGGATCGAGGCCGGATCGCGGTCCCGCCGGCAGAATTCCGGCGACCACGAGACCGCCAGCGTATAGCCGGTAATCGGTGCCCTGCGGGTCGGCCCGTCCGGTACGACCGGGCGCAGCGGCGCAAGGCGCTGGGGCAGGCTGCACTGGTAGGCCTGGGCCAGCGCGGGCGCCGGCAGGAGCGCCAGCAGGCCGGCGGCAAGCGCCCTCACAGGGCGGTGAAGTCCAGCCCGATATCGGCGGCCGGCGCCGACTGGGTCAGGCGGCCCACCGACACATAGGTGACGCCCGATGCGGCGATCGCGGCGATGGTATCAAGGCGGACCCCGCCCGAGGCCTCGGTCGGCACCCGTCCGGCCACGATGCCGACCGCTTGCATCAGCGTTGCAGGGTCCATGTTGTCGAGCAGCAGGTGCGTTGCCCCGGCGGCGAGCGCGGGCTCGATCTGGTCGAGCCGATCCACCTCGCAGATGATGTCTTTGACCCCTGCCGCGCGGGCGCAGCCGATCGCCTGTCCGACGCTGCCAGCCACGGCCACGTGGTTGTCCTTGATCATCGCCGCGTCCCACAGCCCCAGCCGGTGGTTCTTCGCCCCGCCGGTGCGGGTGGCATACTTCTCGAGATGGCGCAGGCCCGGAATGGTCTTGCGGGTATCGAGCAGCGTGCCATGCCCCTGCATGGCCTCGACATAGTCCCGCGTCATGGTTGCGATCCCGGAGAGATGCTGCACCGTGTTGAGCGCCGACCGTTCGGCCGTCAACATGGCCCGCGCCTTGCCCGACAGCCGCATCAGCTCGGTCCCGGCGGGCACCTTGGCGCCTTCCTCGTGCAGGATTTCGATCTCGACCGCGGGATCGAGCGCGCGGAAAAAGGCGGCGGCGATCGGCAGGCCGCAGACCACGATCGCATCGCGGCTGTCCATCACCCCGGCAAACCGCGCCTCGGCCGGAATCACGCTCTCGCTGGTGACATCGCGCCCGCCGCCGGGCCAACCCTCGCCCAGATCCTCGGCAAGGGTAGCGGAAACGAAGGCGGCAAGGTCGAAACCGGGGATGGCAAAGGTCATGGCCCAAGCGTTTCGCGCACAGGGGGGCGCTGTGCAAGAGGTGGTTCACGCGGAGACGCGGAGACGCGGAGACGCGGAGAATGTCGTGCTTGCAGCAAAGCCGCCCTCAGGATCGCCCTTGGGCCGGGCCACACATATCCTTCACCGGCGCTACGCGGGATTTCAGCGCAGGCTCTCCGCGTCTCCGCGCCTCCGCGCGAACCCTTTAATGAACGAAGCGCGCCACCACGTCGCGGTAGGAGCGAGAAACCTTCACCTGCGCGCCCGATTCCAGCACGAGGAAGCATTCCCCGTTGGTATGGGGCTTCACCTGGCGGACCTGGTTGAGGTTGACGATGGTCGAGCGGTGGACCCGCTGGAACACGCGCGGATCGAGCCGGCGTTCGAGATCCTTCATCGTCTCGCGCAGGATCAGGCTGTTGTCGGCGGTGCGGATGCACATATAGTCGCCCGCGGCCTCGATATGCTCGATGGAGTCCACGTCCACCCGGAAGATCTGCCCGCGATCCTTGATGTTGATGAGCTTCTCGTAGCGCCCGGCGCCGAGCGCGGCGCCGTCGGCGTCGTCCTCGGGCATCTGGTCCATCGCATCGGGAGCTACTTCGGCCAGGACGGTCTTGAGCTTCTCGGCCTCCTCCACGCCGCGTTTTTCCGCCAGGCGCGTGCGGACGCGCTCCAGGGTATCGGCCAGCTTGTCCTCGTCCACCGGCTTCATCAGGTAATTTACCGCATTGGCCTCGAAGGCCCGGACCGCGTGCTCCTGGTAGGCGGTGACGAAGACGAACAGCGGCGGCTCGATCTCCATCACGCCCTTGACCACGGAAAATCCGTCGAACCCCGGCATCTGGATGTCGAGGAAGACGAGGTCCGGCTTCTCGGTCTTGATCTTGCGGATGGCCTCGCGGCCGTTCGAGCAGGTGTCGATGATTTCCACGTCGGGGAACTTCTCCAGCCGCAGCTGGAGACCCTGGATCGCGAGCTTCTCATCGTCGACGAGGATCGTGCGAATGGTCATGCCCTACCCTTGTGTTGCGTGCCTCCCATACGGGCGGCGCGCGGATTGGTTTCAACCCGCCGCAAGCGCGGGGCGGGCCGCCGAGGCGGCTGGCGCCGATGCGAGTGCGGCTGCGGGTTCGCGGCGTTCGAACGGTATTTCGATCAGGACGGCAAAGCCCCCCTCCGGCGGGTCGACGATCTCGAAGCGGTGCTGGTCGCCATAGGCCTGGGCCAGCCGGTCGCGGATGTTCGCGAGGCCGACGCCAGTGGAAACGGGTTCGCCGCCATCGAAGGTCACGCCCGAGAGCCTGTTGTCCGCGGCCGAGTTTTGCAATCCCGGCCCGGTGTCGGAGACGGTGATGCGAAGCATCGAGCCGACGAGTTGCGTGACGATGGTGATTTCCGCGCCGCTCTCCTGCGTGCCGACCGCATATTTGATCGCGTTCTCGACCAGCGGCTGGAGCAGCAGCGAGGGCAGCAGGCCGGCGCGCGAGGCCTCGTCGATGTGGAACGTGGTCCGCAGCCGTTCCTCGAACCGCATCCGCTCGATGTCGAGATAGAGCTTCAGGGTCTCCACCTCCTGGGCGACGGTGACGCGCCCGGTCGGCTCGTTGACCAGGGTATAGCGCAGGAAGGCCGAGAGCCGGCTCAGCATGGCATTGGCCGGCTCGGTCTGCTTGAGCAGGACCAGGGTGGAGATCGAGTTCAGGGTGTTGAACAGGAAGTGCGGGTTGAGCTGGTAGCGCAACATGGCGAGCTGGGCCTGGGTGGCCTGGTTCTCCAGCCGGAGCAGCTGGTCGTTCTGCTCCTCGATCTGGAGATAGAAATTGATCGCATAGTAGAGCGCCGACCAGGCCGCCAGCAGGGTCATGTCGAGGTAGAACACGCCGATCAGCAACTGGGCGAAGCTGGCGCCGCCCGGGCGGTAGAGCCCGATCACCCAGGCATCGATGAACGCGTAGAGCGTGACCGCCACCGGCAGGACCATCGCCGTGACCCCCCAGGTGATCAGCGCCCGCTGCGAGATCAGCAGCCGGAAGATCACCGACAGGATCAGCGAGAGCGAAAAGCCCGTTACCGTGGCGATCAGCACCATGACCAGGAACGAGGCCGGCTGGCCATTGGCGATGGACGACATGGCGCGCAGCACCAGGGCGCCGCCCCAGCCGGCGGCCTGGAGCCGCCAGAAGGCCTGGTTCTTGTTGGCGAAGAACGGGGTGGGACGGAACGGCAGGACGGCCATGCAGGGCTTCTAGCGCATCTTTGCGAAATGCGGAAAGCCCCTGCGGGCTTTCCTTGGGGCACCGATCAGCGGCGCGCCTCGGCAATGGCCTTGGCCAGCTGGTCCACACCCACGGCGCCGCTCAGCAGCGAATCGCCAATGGCCCAGCTCGGCGTGCCGGTGAAGCCCAGGTTCTTGGCCAGCGCGAGGTTGCGCGCCAGTTCCGCCTCGGTTTCGGGCCGGGCGATGGTGGCCCTGGCGCGGGCCAGGTCGAGCCCGGCGGCGGCGGCGGCGGCGGCGATGGTTTCGGCGCTGGGCCGGCCGCCGGCGAACATGGCCTTGTGGAAGGCGGCATATTTGCCCTGCTCGGCCGCGGCGAGCGCCATCCTGGCGGCATCGGTGCTTTCCGGGGTGAGGATCGGCAGTTCGCGGACCACCACCTTGAGATCGGGATTGGCCGCGATCAGCGCATCGACATCGGCCACGCTCTTGCGGCAATAGCCGCAGGCATAGTCGGTGAATTCGACCAGGACGACCTTGCCCTGAGGATTGCCCAGCACGGCGCCGGGCACGGCCCGTTCCACCTCGCCGCGCACGCTGGCCAGCTGGTGCGAATTCTCGCGGCGTTCCAGTTCGGCCATGGCCTTGGGCAGCACTTCGGGGTGGGCCATCAGGTAATCATGGACCACCTGCTCGATCGCGGCGCGATCCGCCTGGCCAAGCCGGGCGGCCGGATCGCCGCCGATCCGGTGCGATCCCCAGAGCCAGCCGCCCCCGGCGCCGGCCGCGAGGATGACAACCGCCAGGACGGCATTGCGGACGAGCGAGCGCTGCGGGGAAGGTTCGGCCATGGCGGCGGACTTACTTGCGCTTCTTCTTGCGTTCAATCGCCGCGCGAGCCTGCATCGCGATATCCTGTGCACGCAGGGCATCGGCCGAGCCCGCCGGAAGCCCGCCAAGCGCGGCCTCGGCACTGCCCAGCGCCATGGCCCACTGCTCCTGCATCACCTGCTGTTCGGCGCTGGCAAGGCGCGCGCGCGGCGCATCGCCGGTGGCATTGTAGACCACGCCGAGCTGATACCAGGCATCGGGGTTTTCGCGGTCGCGCGCCACGGCCGCCTTCAGCACGCGCTGGGCCTCGGCCAGGTTCTTCGGATCCTCGGTGGCGACCAGGGCATGGCCGAAGGTGGTGGCGATCAGCGGCTGGTTGGCGGTCAGCTCGGTGGCCCGGCGCAAGGGCGCCAACGCCTCGGCGGGCTTGCCGGCCTCGAGCAGGATCTGGCCCTTGAGTTCCAGGAAATAGGGATCGGCGGGGGCATCCTTGAGCAAGGCGTCAACCTCGCCCATCGCCCGGTCGAGCAGCGCCTGCTTGTGCCAGGCATAGGCCCGGGCATAGCGCGCCGGAACCGACAGATCGGCCAGCGGATAGGCGATCAGCGTCTGCTCAGGCTCGGCCAGATAGCCATAGAGCTTGGCCTTGGCGCGGCGGAAACGGGCCTCGAGCGCCGGATCGCTCGGCCGGGTCCAGGCCGGATCCTTCCTGTAGGTTTCCTCCAGCAGGGCGATGCGATCGCTCTCCAGCGGGTGGGTGGACATGAACGGGTCCTGGTCGGCCTGGCTGTAGCCGCGCCGGTAGCCTTCGGCCTCCAGCTTCTTGAAGAATTCGATCGACCCGCGCCCGCTGATCCCGGACCTGGCCAGGAACGCGGCGCCCGCCGCATCGGCCTGGGCCTCCTGGACGCGGCTGAAGGCCAGGTACTTGCCCATGGCCGCGCTCTGCCCGGCCATCATCGCCGCCATGGCCGCATCGCCGCCGCCCGCCGCCGCCGCGGCCACGCCGATCAGCAGCGAGAGCAGGCTGATGGTCCCGGCCGACCTGGCGCCCTGTTCACCGCTGATTGCATGGCCGCCGGTAACGTGGCCCAGTTCGTGCGCGATCACGCCTTGCACCTGGTTGGCCGAATCGGCGGCATTGATCAGGCCGGCATTGAGATAGACCGTCTGCCCGTTGACCACGAAGGCGTTGATCGTGTTGTCCCCCACCAGGGCGACATCGACGTTGCGCGGATCGAGCCCGGCCGCCTTGACCAGGGGGGTGGCCATGTCGTGCAGCAGGGCTTCGGTTTCGGCATCGCGCAGGATCGACTGCGCGGCGACCGGCTGGCAGGCCAGAACGGCAACCGCCAGGAACGCGGCAAGCTGCCGCGGCAGGCGGGACAGCGAAAGACGGGGAGCAAGCGGGGCCATTGCCGCCGCACCATCACCCCCACGCCTGAACCTCATGTGAAAAGCGGCCATGGGCCGGGGCATAGCCGGTTTGGCGGCGCTGCGCGCGCCTTATCGCCGGGGCCGTCAGTCGAGCAGGCGGCGCGCCGCGCGTTCGAGGAGGCCGGGATCGGTCACCTCGCCCAGCAGGACGACCTCGCCCGCCGGGGTGCGCCGCGCGAGAACCAGGGCGAATTCCTCGCCCTGGGGCGCCAGCGGCCGGGCCGGCAGCAGGCGCAGGCGGGCGGCCAGGCGATCGGGCGCTGGCACGTCGGTCTGGCCGGCCTCGGCGCGGCGCAGGCCCCGTTCGAGCTGGACCACCCCCTTGAGGCCGCCGGCCTGGCCGGCCAGGAACCGAGCCAGTTCGCCCGCCGGCAGGGCAATGCGCCGGGCATGGGCGATGACCGTGGCATATTCGGTCAGGCGGGTCTTGTCGTAGTCGGCCCCGAACACGAGCTTGACCACCGGGATCAGCGGCGCGCGCTCCTGCATGACCAGGCCGGCATCGGCGACCAGCTCCCTGAGGCCATCGGGATCGCTGTCGGCGGCGAGGGCGAATTCGTGGGCGCGCCCGATCGCCTCGTAGAGCGCCTGGCGGCTGCGGTCGTCGGCGGACCGGGCGCTGTGCGCCAGTTCGCGGGCGCTGGCGAGGATATCGGCGAGGCTCGCCGCGCGCCCGATGTTCCAGTCGGCGTCCGGCGCGAACGAGAACACCCCGAGATCGAGCGGCTCGTCGGCCGGGGCCGACAGATCGGCCGGACCATCGGCCCATTCGGTCAGCGGCTCGGCCTCGCGGCGCGGGGGCGTGCGCTTCATCAGGACCCGGTCGATCGCGTCCATCAGCGCATCGGTGGTCTGCTGGTCGGCCAGCTCCTTCCAGTTGATCACGCCGTAGATGCAGTCGATCCCCTCGCTCCCGGCATCGCGCGCGAAGGGCAGGAGAATGCCGCGATAGAGGATCGTGCGGCCGCGCTGGTTGACGAATTCGGCCTCGAAGCCGACCGGCGCCTGGTTGCCGAAGATCTGGAGATAGTGATCGGTGATCCGCGAAAGCAGGGTGCGGGCGGGCACGTCGGCCAGGTGGCGCAGCGGCTCGCCGGCGCAGCCCGATTCGTCGGCCAGCGCCTGGCCGACATATTTGACCACCGGATGGTCCACCCCTTCGGCGAAATCGAGCAGGACCGCATAGGGATCGAAGTCGGGCAGGTGGCCGATCGCCAGATCGTCGATCAGCGGGCAGGGGCGATCGCCCAGCAGGCTGGCCCAGTGGTTGTAGGCACGAACCTGCAGACGGCGCTCGTCCTGGCCGACGGCGGGCGGCGGTGCCTCGTGGCCGATCTCGTCCTCGGACGGATCATAGCCCTCGGTGTCGGAATAGTCCGAGAAATCGCCGCGCAACCTGTCCATCTGCCAACATCCTGTCGAATTTGCCCGACAGGATTTGGCGCAACATGGTTGATTAACCGTTAAGTTGCGCCACGCAGGGTCAGCCGCGATCGAGCACGACCCCCTCGCCCCGCGCGGGCAGGGGCGACAGCGCCCGCAGGACCAGCGTTCCCGCCACCAGCGTGACGGTTGCGACGAAGACCGCGGCGGTGGCGCTGGTGGCATCGGCGAGCAGCCCCCAGGTCCAGGCCCCGACCGCCAGCGAACCGATGGTGACCGCCTGATAGATCGCCATGCACCGTCCGAGGATCTCGGCCGGCACGCGCAACTGCATGGCGACGTTGAACGTGGTGAGGCATCCGGTCCATCCGATCCCGCCGGCAAACTGGCAGGCGAGCAGCATCGGAACCGAAGGTGCAAGGGCAAGACCCAGAAGCCCGATGGTCGAACCGGCGGCGCCCAGCATCATCGCCCATTCCGAACCGAACCGGCGCCGCACCGGCGGCGACAGAACCGCGCCCAGCACCGAACCCACGCCGAACGCGCCAAGCAGGACGCCGAACTGCGTTTCGTTGCCGCCCAGCCGGCCGCGCAGGATCACCGGCAGCAAGCCCTGGATGGCCGTCGCGCTGAAACTGAAGGCAGCGCCGCGGATCAGTACGCGGCGCACCGGCACCGAAGTCCGGCAGAAGGCCAGGCCGGCCCGGATCGACCGCAGCAACGGTTCGCGCCGGGGCGCCGGAAGGTTGGGCCGCCACCGGCTCAGGGCAAGGATCAGGGCGACGTAGCTCAGCGCGTTGAGCGCGAATGCGGTGGCGACTCCCCCGGCCGCCAGCACCAGCCCGCCCAGCGCCGGGCCGACGCTGCGCCCCAGGTTGAACGACACGCTGTTGAGCGCGATCGCCTGGGGCATGACCGGCGGCTCGGCCAGTGCGCGCACCGAGGCCGTCCACGAAGGCAGGCTGAAGGCCATGCCGCACCCCACCATCATGGTAAAGGCCAGCAGCCCGAAAGCACCGATCTTGCCGGCCCAGGTCAGCACGGCGAGAATGGCCGAAACCACCAGCATGGCCGATTGGGCCGCGAGCATGATCTTGCGCCGGTCGAAATTGTCGGCGACCGCGCCGGCCGGGACTGAAAGCAGCAGCACGGCGAAAGCCCCGGACGCGGGCACCGCGGCGACCATGGCGTGCGACGTGGTCAGTTCGGTCATCAGCCAGGCCGCGCCGATGGATTGCATCTGCGATCCCAGCTGCGACGCCGTATTGCCCAGCCAGACCTCGCGGAAGGCGCGATAGCGGAACGGCGCCAGGGCGCCGCGCCGCACCGAGGGGGCGGCTGCCGCGTTTCCGTCTGGTAATTCGCTGCCATCGGCCATCCGCCCGGGATGGGCAGCAATCGCCGCGCGGTCAACCGCTTGCGAGCGATACCGTGTCAGCGTTGCCGCGCGGGCGATCCCATGAGGTAGCGCATCCGGATCGCCAGATGCAGCGGCGCCGCACTCATCGCGAAGGCCGCCGCATCGAATCGCGGCGGGCCGAAATGCACCCGCGCATCGCGCGAAAACCCGAAGCCTTCGCGCGGGATCATCAGCATGGTGTCGAGCTTGCCGTTCGCGTTCTCGTCATGGAATAGCGACACGGCATAGCGGCCGGGCGCAAGCGGCCCGAAATCGAACGAAACGGTGCCGCCCGGGCCAACCGGAATGGCCAGGCGCCGCGCGCCCGGATCCTTGCCGCATTCGGGAAAGTGCGCCGGCGCGGAGGCGATGCAGGCCAGGACCTGGCCGCGCGCGCTGTGCAGGCCGCTCACGGTCACGCTCAGGTGTTCGCCGGGCAGGCGCCCGTCGGCGGGGCCGGCGCCGGCTGGCCCGGAGGCTACCAGGCCGGCAATCGCAACCACGGCCCAGCCAAAGGCGCGAGCCGCGTTCACGGCGCGAGCAGCCCGCGATCGGTGCCGCACAGGCGATCCCACAGGCGGAAATAGAGGCCATAGTTGCATCGGTAATGCTCGTGGTGAAGGTGATGGTGGGAGGCGGTTATCAGCCAGGCGCCGGCCCGGGAATGAACCACGGCGCGCGGGAACATTTCCCAGCCCATGTGATTGGTCACCCCCATCACGGTCATGATCGCCAGGACCAGCCCCAGCACGGCCACGTGGACCGGCAGAACGAACACCAGCGCCGGGATCACCACCGCGCCGCTGATCGCCTCAATCGGATGGAAGCTCATCGCCGCCCAGGCGGTGGGCGGACGGCTGGCATGGTGGACCGCATGGGCGAGGCGAAACCAGCGGGGCCGGTGCATCAGGCGGTGGGCCCAGTAGAACCAGGTATCGTGCGCCAGCAGATAGAGCAGCAGCGACGCCGGCAGATACCACAGCGGATAGGCGCCGGCCTCGGTGTAGATCCGCGTCCAGCCGCGCGCCTGCCAGCCCCAGGCGACCAGCCCGGCAGGCAGGCCATAGATCGCGGCGGACAACAGCGACCAGCCGATCTCGGCGCGGATCTGCCGCTCCCGCCCGCGATAAAGGCCGGGCCGCACCGCCCGCGTCGCCAGGGCGAAACCGCCGCTGACAAGCAGGTAGCGCACCGCGACGATCGCGGTCATCGCCAGGCCCGAGGCCAGGGCGGCAAGGATCACGGGTCCGTCCACGCGCCGGTCATGCCGCAATTGCGCGCGGTTGGACAGGCCCGCGAAGACCGGCGCGCCCGGCGCCGGCCTTTCGCGGGGTCCTGGTCCGGTCAGCCGACCCGGCGGACCTTGCCGGCGTGCTGGCCAAGGCCGGCGGGACCGCGCGGGCGGAACCGGCGCTTGGGCCGCGCCTCGCCCTCGGGCCGGTCACCGTCGGTCCGCGCGCCCTGCTGGCGCTGGCCATCGCGGCCGCCCTGGCCGCGGCCGCCTTGCTGGCCGCGACCGCCATGCTGGCCCCCGCGATGATCGCCGCGCGGCTGGCGGTCGGCGCCGGCTTCGTCGGCCGAGACCTTCTTGGGCGCGGGCAGGCTGGCGGCGAGCTTGAGGAAATCCTCGGGCAGCGGCCGGGCTTCGAGCTTGACCTTGGTCAGGCGTTCGATGTCGCGCAGGAAGGTGCGCTCATCGGGCGCGACATAGCTCAGCGCCACGCCATCGGCCCCGGCGCGCGCGGTGCGGCCGATACGGTGGACATACTGCTCGGGCACGTTGGGAATCTCGAAGTTGAACACGTGGCTCACCCCGGTCACGTCGATGCCGCGCGCGGCGATGTCGGTCGCCACCAGGATCGGCACCGTGCCCTGGCGGAAGCCTTCAAGGGCGCGGGTGCGCTGGGCCTGGCTCTTGTTGCCGTGGATCGCCGCGGCACTGACGCCCGCGCCGGCGAGATGGCGCACCACGCGGTCAGCCCCGTGCTTGGTCCGGGTGAAGACCAGGGCGCGGTCGATCGACTTGTCGGCCAGGCCGGCTCGCAGCGAAATGGTCAGCAACGCCTGCTTTTCCGCCTGATTGACGAAGGTCGCATACTGCTCGACCCGTTCGGCCGTGGTGGCCTGGGGGGCCACCTCGACCCGCACCGGATCGTTGATGAAGCGCCGGCCGAGATCGGCGATCGCCTGGGGCATGGTGGCCGAGAAGAACAGGCTCTGGCGGTCGCTCGGCAGCAGGGCGGCAACGCGGGTCAGCGGCTTGATGAAACCGAGGTCCATCATCTGGTCGGCCTCGTCGAGCACGAAGATCTCGACGTTACGCAGGGTGAGCGCGCGCTGGTCGATCAGGTCGAGCAGGCGACCCGGGGTGGCAACAAGCACGTCGACGCCGGTCGACAGCCGGCGCGCCTGCTTGCCCACGGGCACCCCGCCGAACACGCATTCGATCTGGATCTTCAGGAACTTGGCATAGCCCTTCATGTTCTCGGCGATTTGCGCGGCCAGCTCGCGCGTGGGCGAGAGCACCAGCATCCGGCACGAGGCCGGCTTGACCGGCTTGGGATCGGCGGCCAGCCGGTGAAGCGAGGGAAGCGAGAACGCGGCGGTCTTGCCGGTGCCGGTCTGGGCGATGCCCAGCAGGTCGCGCCCTTCCAGCAGGGCCGGGATCGACTGGCGCTGGATCGGCGTCGGATCGGCATAGCCCTTGGCGCCAAGCGCACGCAGGATCGGTTCGGCAAGGCCGAGTTCGGTAAAATAGGACATGGAATTCAAAACTTTCGTTGCGCGCGAACGAGCTGGTCGCGCGGAGGCATGGGTTCGCGTTTCGCGACCCGTGCGTGAAAGGGAAGCTCGTGTGGCGTGGGCCGTGCATCGCCGCGGATCCGGCGCCGGTTCCCGCAAGAGGACTGGCGCATATCTCACGCTGGCGGTCGATTGCGCGGGGTCTGCCCGCGTCGGCCACGCCGGCCCCCTAGTCAGGATTGCGCGAAAACGCAAGGAAATTGCGCGCGGCGCCATTGCCCCGCCCGGCGCACCGTGGTTGAAGCGCACGATGCGCGAACCGCCCAGCCCCTGCAACCGCGTCTGCCGGATCGATGAACGCACCGGCTGGTGCCTGGGCTGCCGCCGCACCCTCGGCGAAATCGCCGACTGGCCGATGCTGCGCGCCGAGGAAAAACACGCCCTCCTGGCCCAACTGCAATCGCGCGATCAGGCGCCGGCCTAGCCGCCCCAGCCCGCGCAATGCGGATCGGCGCTGACCACCTGCCGGCGCAGCGAGGCCCGCGCCAGCCGCTCCACCTCGGCCTTGCGCCGGGCGGCGGCCAGCGGGAGCAGGGGGGCGGGACGCAGGATTTCCGCATCATAGCCATCGCCCACGATCAGCCCGCAGGCCTCGGGCCGGAACGCTTCGGTTTCCATGCAGGTGCGATCGAGCGCGGGATGCAGCCCCCAGAAGAACCGGTCGCAATGATCGAGATAGTCAGGCCACTTGGCATCGCCCAGCAGATCGGCCCGGCTGACCTTGATCTCGACGATGATCACATGGCCCTTGGCATCGATCCCCATGAGATCGGCCCGCCGCCCGCCGCGCAGCGGCATTTCCGGCAAGCACCAGATCCCGTTGCGCGCGAACAGCCGGCCGATGCCCCGGGCCACGGCGGCCGCATGGCGCAGATCGGCCAGATCCCGGTCGGCGGCGGTTGCGGAATCAGAGGCGGGGAATGGGCTGACCATGCGGCCAGTCTAGAACATATGGGGAACTTCGCAAGCCCCCAAACCCGCAGCCAGGTTCAGCCCAGCAGGCGCCGCTCGGGCGGGGAAAGGGCCAGCAGCGCATCGCGCGCGCTGCGGAATTCCGCCCACAACGCCTCTGCGGCCGCCTGCGGACTGGCCTTGCCGGCATGGACCGCCAGCAGCGCGCGGATGCCGGTTTCGAGGATCAGCGAGAGATCGTCCATGCCCTGGCGGGCCACGGCCAGGCGTTGGCCGCCAGCCTGCATGATCGCCACGGGAAAGGCGCGGACGGCAGGCTCGGCCGGCTCGGCCGCCCGGCCGGCCAGCGCCGCCACCACGGCCGCGGCCTCGTGGATCGCGGCCCAACGGCCGGTCAGCCCCCCATCCTCGCTCCGAGTTGCCGGAGCATCCGGGCGAACCGCGCGGGCAGGCACGGACGGAACTGATTCGGGAGGCATGGCCGTCATGCCAACCGAGTTAGCCCGGCTGCCTTGAAAAATGCCTAAGAGCGCAAACTGCCCCGCGCCGCCGCCATTCCCCAGCCGCAAGATCACGCATTTGGCTCTGGCAAGCCCGCCAAGCCTCTGCTAGGCGCCCTCGGCACGCACCCGTAGCTCAGCTGGATAGAGCGCTGCCCTCCGAAGGCAGAGGCCACAGGTTCGAATCCTGTCGGGTGCACCAGCTTTTCAGCCATCCCGCGCAAGCACGGCCGGTCCGCGAAACCCGCGGGTCGGCACCGATCGCCATTTCGGCTCGCCTTGATCCGCCGACCTGCCATAGTCCCCAAGGCAGTTCGCATCCGGACCGGGAGAGGGCGCTTGTTCAAGTTCACCTATCTGATGAAGCGCAAGCCCGGCTTCACGCCCGACCAATTCAACAGTCGCTGGCGCCAGCATGGCGCGCTCGGGATGTCCACGCCGTTCGCGGATGCGACGCTGGTCTATGTCCAGGCCGAACCCTTGCGGCCGGCCCCCATCGCCGGCGCCTCGCTCGACTATGATGCCGTGGCCTGGCTGGTGGTGGCGGACGAGGCTTTCGCACCCGATCCTTCGCCGCAGGTGCGCGAAGGCCAGGCGCGGATGGCCGAGGACGAGACCCACACCTTCGACGGCGCCTGTTCCAGCGGCCTGTTCTTCGTCCACCCCAAGGTGCTGGTCGCGGGAGACCCGGGCGGCTTCACCGCCTTTCTGTATTATGCCGACGCCGGCAAGGCCGAAGCCGCGGCCGAGGCCTTTGTCGGCCAGCCGGGGCTCTCCAGGCTGGTGGTCAACCTGCGCCGCGACGACATGGCGCTGCCCCAGCCCTGCACCCTGCCCTATCGCGCGGTTGTCGAGGTTGCGGCCAGTTCGGTCAGGGGGCTGAAGCAGGTGATCGAGGGCACGCCGCTGCCGGCGCAACCCGATCTCCTCGTGGCCACCCGCGAGGTCGTGTTCTGGGACAAGCTCTCGCGGGCGTAATCATGCGGCAGGCCCGGGGCGCGTCTCAGGTGCCCACGCGCTTCCAGAACGTTTCAACCCGGTGCGCGATCTGCGCCTGGCGCATCGCGGCGTCGGTCCAGACGGTTCCCGCAGGGAGCAGGTCCTTCAGTTCCGCGATCCGGGCAAGGCGGGTCTGGCGCACGGCCTGGCCGATGGGCGGGGCCGGATCGCCACCCCCCTGCCAGCGGATCGAATAACCCCCTTCGCCGAGGCCAACCGTATCGATCCAGTTCCACACCCCCGGATCGCGCGCCGCGATCACGAAGGTATAGGCGCCGTCGGCATCGGGCCGCGCCTGGCTGCGATTGAGGCCGGCGGTGTGGTGGATATAGTCGGGCGGGGTCATCCAGTCGTCGCTGACCTGGAAGCCGATATAGTCCGCCCGCAGGGTATCGATGGTGACGACGAGCGCTTCGTCCGGGCCAAGGGCAAAGCGGCCCCCGGCCAGATAGCCCCAGCCGCCGGCCCGGGCCTGGGGCGGACGCGTTTCGTTGACCGTGCCGGCGGCGCGATGGGTAAGGAAGGTCAGCCAGTAGGCGATCTGGGTGGCCAGCAGCGCGGCCGCCCGCTCGGCAACGACATCGGCCGAGCGCGGTTCGCCGGCCGGCGGCCCGGCCAGTCGGCGAACCCGCAACTGGTCGGGCAGCTCGACCGCCCAGTCTTCCAGCGAATTGCGGATCTTGAGCACCTTGGCCCCGGGCCGCGTCTGCAAGTGGTTGGTGCCCGGCGCGCCTGCCCCGGGGCCGACGGTGATGCGAAAATCGCCATCGCCGTCGATCATCAGGTCGGCGCCCAGAAGGCTGGCGATGATATTCGCCCCCTCGGTTGATTGGGCGGTGGTGCCGATGAAGGAATCGTAGACCAGGAAGGTCGCCTGGGCCGGCCCCGGCCCGGTGCGGCGGCCGCTGATCTCGTAGGTCGAGACATCGTCGATCATGATGTCGCGCGAGAAATTGTCGGGATTGTGCCCGCCCCACATCGATCCGGGCCAGGCCTGCCCGTGCCACTGGTGCGGCTGGGTGATGATCCACATGATCCGCGGGCGGGCCGGATCATCGAGGATCGTGTTCTCGATCGCGGCCAGGGCATAGCCGCGCACCGCATCATCCAGCCGCGCCGCGCCGTCGGGCGTTTGCGCCTGCCAGCTTTCGCGCATCCGGGCGGCGGCGGCGGCCATGGCCGCCTGCATCGCGGGCGCGGCGAGCACGCGCAGGGCTTCGCGTTCCAGCTGCAACTGCTCGAACAGGTCGACGATGGGTGCCGCTGTCATCGCGCTGCCTCAACCGCGCTCGCGGACAATGCCGTAGCGATCGAGATAGTCACCGAAAACGGCCTCGATATCGACCTCCGACAGGCCGAACTCCTCCAGCGAATAGCTGTGCTTGGGGCCATGGGCATGGCGCGAGGTCTTGACGAAATCGGCCATCCGCTGGCGGGCCGCCGGGCCAAGGTGCAGGCCGAATTCGGCATAGACCCGCTCCGCCTCGCCGATCGGGTCGGCGGTCATCCGCTTGTAGTGGACGTCGACCACCTTGAATTGCGGATGGGCATCGCGCCAGGCGGTAACCTTCTTCATGCTGTCCATCCGCTCGACCATGCCGCGCGCCAAGGCCTTGGGATCGATCGCGCGGGTGGTGTTCTGCCGGTGGAAGGCGGCGAACAGGCTGAGGATCGAGGGAATGGTCCTGGCCGGATCGCGGTGGTTGATGAACACCCGCGCGCCGGGGAAGGCGGTGAGCGTCTGCTCCCAGGTGCCAAGGTGCTGCGGGGTCTTGAGCAGCCAGCGTCGGTCGGACGGGCCGTCCTGCAAGGCCTGCATCACCGCGATCTGCCAGCGCAGCAGGTCCGGCATATCCTGGCTGGCCCGGGCCATGAACGTGGGAATGGCCCAATGCGCCTGGTATTCGGTGCCGATGGCACTGGCCTGGAGAGCAAGGCATTCGGCGGCGTTTTCCGGTGCGAAAGGGTGAACCGCCTCGATCTCGGGCCGGCGCAGGCCGTGGAAGTCCATGATCTGCCCCACCAGCGTGAAGCGGGCGGCATCGAAGGCGGCATCGCCGGGGGGCGGGGCCGGGATCATGCATTCGGCCATCGGCGCCACCCGGTTGTCGGGATCCTGCGCCAGCAACTGGTGGAAGAAGCTGGTGCCGGCCCGCGCCAGCCCGGTCCCGACCAAAGGGGCTGCGATCGGCGCGGGCGCGCGATGGCGCCGATGCCAATCGACCACGCCCAGCCGTCCGCACAGGTTGAGATAGAGCCGCGAATGCGCGCGCGAGCGCCCGAGCGGGCTGAGCGCCGATTCCGTTTCCAGCGAATCGCACAGCAGGTGGAGGCGCTGGCGGAACCCGGCTTCGCCATGCTCCTCCCCGCCCCAGTCAGCCAAGCCCATCCCCGCTTCGGCCTCGGCCATCAGGCTCGCCGGATCGAGGCGACCCTCGAAGCCGATCAGGGCCGGGGCGTAGCGATCCCGCAATTCATCCGCTGTCAGCATGGCATTCTCCCCCGCCCCGTGTGGCAGGCTGCCCGCCGCGCCGACAACAGGAAACTCGGACCACCCGGCCCGCGCGGGGCGGCGCCCGTCCAGAATCCGCACCGGCGATCCCCCGCGCGCCCGCCGCGCCGCCTCATCCCGGCCCGCCGGCCTCCCGCGCGGCCCGGCAGCCCAGTTCGATGGCGCCGGTGATCCCGGCCAGGTCGCCCAGCCCCGGCCCCACGATATAGCGTTCGAGGCCCGGATCGAGGCGGGGGTGGACCAGGTAGCCGCCCAGCCGGCGTTCGGTTTCGCGGCGCAGGGTGGCGATCAGGCCGGGCGCCTTCATCACCCCGCCGCCGAAGATCAGCCGGTCGGGCATATGCAGCAGCACCAGGTTCACGGCCAGGTCCGCCAGATAGCCGCCGACCAGCGCGATCGCCTCGGCCGGATCGGCCAGCCGATCAAGGCCGGTGCCATGGCGGGCCATGATCGCCGCGCCGCTCGCCAGCCCTTCCAGGCAATCGCCATGATAGGGGCAGACCCCGCCGAACGGATCGCGCAGCCGATCGTGCGCCACGCGGATGTGCCCGGCCTCGTAGTGGCCAAACCCGCCGAGCGGCCGGCCCCGGTGGATCACCCCGGTGCCGATGCCGGTGCCCACGGTGGTATAGGCCAGGGTATCCACGCCCTGCCCGGCGCCGGCCAGCCATTCGCCCAGGGCCGCGGCGTTGACATCGGTATCGACCGCCACCGGCAGGCCAAGCGGGGCCAGCCAGTCGCGGTAGTTCGTGCCGGCCCAGCCGGGCTTGGGCGTGTGCAGGATCGTGCCATAGCCGGCCGCGCCCGGATCGGTGCCGATCGGGCCGAAGCTGCCCACGCCGATCCCGCCCAGTGGGCCATGGCGGGCGGCGGCCGCGCGAAAGAAGGCCACCACTTGCGGCATGGTCTGGCCCGGCGCCTCGGTGGGCAGGCGCACACGTTCAAGGATCGCGCCGCCCGGCTGCGCCACCGCCACGACGAATTTCGTGCCGCCCGCCTCGATGGCGCCGACGAGCGCCAAGGTCATCTGCGCCTCAAGTCGTTTGGCCGCGCCAAGTCGCTGAATACCACGAATGTCTCCATCATCACGAATACAATCGAATGCAGTTCATTTTCGTCCCATGGATTGCCTTGATTGTGGCAGGCAAATCCCGTCAGGGCGAGGCATCATGTCCCAGCTCCACCAGAAGAACCGCCCCGTAATGCTCGCCTTGCCGGCAATCCTGCTGGCCTTTCCGGCCATGGCACGCGAAGCGCCCCCGCCCGCCGGCGCGCTCGATGCCATCGTGGTCACCGCATCGGCCGGCGATCGGTCGCGGCTCGACAGCGCGGCCTCGGTCGGCGCCATCGCCGCGGCCGACATTACCCGGTTCAACGCCACCAGCACGGCCGAGCTCTACCGCCTGATCCCCGGCATCCAGGTTTCCGGCACCCAGGGCGATGGCGGCAATTCCAACATCGGCGTGCGCGGCCTGCGAACCCCCACCGGCGGCTCGCCCTTCGTCCAGGTCCAGGAAGACGGCCTGCCGACCGTGCTGTTCGGCGATATCCAGTTCGGCAACAACGATTACTGGACCCGCCCCGATCCGCTGACCGAACGGATCGAGGCAATCCGCGGCGGCACGGCCTCCACCCTGGCCAGCCAGGCGATCGGGGCCGTGATCAATCACATCAGCGCCACCGGCCGCACCCACGGCGGCTTCGTCGCCCTGGAAAAGGGCGTCGATCACGACTGGACCCGGATCAACGCCCGCCTTGGCGGCAGCCTGGGCGAAACGAGCTGGTTCAACCTGGGCGGCTATGCCGATACCGGGCGCGGCGTGCTCGATGCGGCCTACCCGGTCCACGATTCGTGGCTGATCCGGGGCAATGTCACCAGGGAATTCGCCGGCGGCGCCGGCTTCGTCCGCCTGCTGGTCAAGCTGTCGGACACGCGCGAACCCAGCTACAACGGCTGCCTGTCGCAAGGCTCCGTGACCGCGACCGCCGTGACCGCGATCGGCCCCTCCGCCCAGTGCGACGGGCGCCGCCAGACCCCGGGCTATTCGCCCTTCCACCAGACCGGGCTATTCGTGAACCAGGGCGCACAGGAGGACGCGCGGTTCGACGGGATCAGCACCCGCCAGCGCATGGCCCAGCTCCAGGCGCACTACGATTTCGGCGGTGTGATCCTTGACGACAACCTGCGCCTCGCGCGGATGAGCGGCACGTTCAACGTCCAGTTCTACAATGCCAGCCCGGTGGCTGGCGTGCCCGGCGCCGGCCAGTCGCTGATCTACGCCAATGGCCCGAATGCCGGCCAGGTCTTCACCGGCGCCTTCGTCAACACCGCGCCCGCGATCCACACCACGATGGATCACATGGACCACTTCGCCAACGACCTGTCGCTGAGCACCCGGCGCGGGCTTGGCAGGGCTGGAGGCGGGGCGCAGATCGACGTCAAGCTCGGCTGGTTCCACCATGCCCAGCGCATCGCCGAAAACTGGCACGCGAACGATGCGATCCTCGATGCGCGCGGCGGCAATCCGGCCGAGCTCGCGCTGGTCAGCGGGCCGAACGGCACCGGCGATCTCCTCTCGGCCGGCGGCATCACCCGCTACAATGCCGGCTGGAACCAGCACTTCGACACCACCTTCACCCTCGATGCGCCCTATGCCAACCTCGCGCTCGATCTCGGCGCGGTGACCCTCGATGGCAGCCTGCGCCAGGAACTGTTCCGGGGGCGGGGCTGGGCGCAGGGCAGCACCGGGGCCACGCTGGGCACCATCGCGGTGCGGCAGGTCGATCCGCGCACCGGCCAAACGGTCGTCACCAGCCTGCCGGTCCTTGGCTACGATGGGCCGATGGAGCACATCGCCTTTTCCGAAAGCGCCACCAACTGGTCGGCCGGCGCGCTCTACAAGGCCACGCCCGATCTCTCGCTGTTCGCCCGCGCCTCGCACGGCACCCGCTTCAACGCCGACCGGCTGACCCGCAACACGCCCAGCTACTTCGCGCCCGATGGCAGCCTCAGCGCCGCCGGCCTGCCCGCCGCGCGCTACCCGGTCACCCAGTACGAACTGGGCCTGAAGAACCGCGGCCACCTGCTCGGCGGGCGCTACACGGTGGAGCTGACCGGGTTCCGATCGCGCTATGCGATCTCCTCGCAGGAAATCTCGCGGACCAACTGCCGCAATGTGCTGGGCATCGATGCGCCAACCTGCACGATCTCCGGCTCCTACCGCGATTGGGGCGCCGAACTGTTCGCCACCTGGCAGGGCGGCGGGCTGAACCTCGTGCTCAGCGCCACGTATGACCGCTCGCAGGTCTCCGCCGCCCAGGGCCAGCCGTTCCGCCGGTCGCCCAACATTCCCGGCCTGACCTGGTCGGCCCTTGCCAGCCATGCCCTGGCCGACAAGGCCGAGATCGGCGCCAGCCTCACCGGCCAGACCAGCACCCTGGGCGCCGACCAGCGCACCTGGCCGGCCTCGGCCGTGCTGGGCGCCTTCGTCACCGTGCGGCCAACCGCCAACCTGCAACTCGGCCTCCAGGCCTACAACCTGCTCAACAGCTTCGCGCTCCAGGGCACGGCCGGGGTCATCGCCGGCGGCCCGTTCCTTGATGCCAACCCCGCCCAGGGCCGCGCGATCAAGGCCACCCTCCGCTTCGATTTCCGCTGAACGGCGGCGACCATCACGGCAAAAGCGCCCGAAAAACAGGCCTTCCCCGGGCTTCACTCCCGGCTATGATGGCGGCAAAACACAACCGGAGAAAGATGCCGCCATGCCTGGATACCGGATCACTCCCCTGGCCGATGGCCTCGGCTTCGGCGCGACAGTCAGCGGACTCACCCTGGCGCAGTTGCAGGACGAGGGCGTGCGCCGCGCGATCCATGATCTGTGGATCGACAAGGGCGTGGTCCTGTTTCGCGATGGCGAGGATTCGCCCGCGATGCAAAGCGCGGTCAGCGCCTGTTTCGGCCAGAACCAGCAGCACCTGTTCCCGGAAGTGCGGGTGGAAGGCAATCCCGACCTTGTCACCGTGAAGTACTGGCGCGGCAATGGCACCATCGTGGAGATCGACGGCAAGGCCATCGGCGGCTGGCTGCCGTGGCATTCCGATCTTGCCTATTCCGCCAGGATCAACCGGGGCGGCGTGCTGCGGCCGATCGAACTGCCCGCCAGGGGCGGCGGCAAGACCGGGTTCATCGACCAGATCGCCGCCTGGGATCGGCTGCCCGCCGCATTGCAGGCGCGGATCGACGGGCTCCATGCGGTCTACGTGATGGACCTCAATCCCGAACATATGCGCTTCGGCCGGCCCGCTCAGGTGCGGCTGATCGAGGAAGCACCCTCGTTCCACGGCATCCAGCAGCGCGAATGGGAATTCCCCCGCATCCTGCATCCGATGGTCTACGAACAGCGCGAAACCGGGCGCAAGGTGCTCAACGTCTCGCCATGGTTCTGCGCCGGCATCTACGAGCTGGGCGGGCGCGAGGGCGAGGCACTGATGCACGAGGTGGTCGCCCACTGCACCGATCCGGCGCTGGCCTATTATCACGACTGGCAACCGGGCGACATGGTCGCCTGGGACAACTGGCGCACCCTGCACAGCGCCACCGGGGTCGATCCCGACGATCGCCGCCTGATGCACCGCACCACCATTTTCGGCGACTACGCGCTGGGCCGCGTGCTGGAGCATCACCAGTCGGCCACCTTCGATGTCTGATCCGGCCTTCGATCTGGTCATCAGGGGCGGGACCGTGATCGACGGCACCGGCGCCCCGGCGCGCGAGGCCGACGTGGCGATCGCCGGGGGGCGGATCGCCGCCATCGGCCCGGTTGCCGGCGCGGGCCGCGAGGAGATCGACGCGCGCGGGCGGATCGTCACGCCCGGCTTCGTCGATATCCATTCCCACTATGATGGCCACGTTACCTGGGCCGATCACCTCGACCCGTCCTCGCCCCACGGCGTGACCACGGTCGTCACCGGCAATTGCGGCGTGGGCTTCGCGCCCTGCCGGCCCGAAGACCGCGAGCGGCTGATCACCCTGATGGAAGGGGTGGAAGACATTCCCGAGCCGGTGCTGGCCGCCGGCCTGCCGTGGTGCTGGGAAAGCTTCCCGCAATACATGGACTTCATCGCCAGCCGCCGGTTCGACATGGACGTGGCGGTGCAGGTGCCCCACGCCCCCTTGCGGGTCCACGCCATGGGCGAACGCGCCGCCCGGCGCGAGGCGGCGACCGACCACGACATCGCCGCGATGCGCGCCCTGGCCGCCGAGGCGCTGGCGGCTGGCGCGATCGGCTTTTCCACCTCGCGCAGCCTCAACCATCGCGGCAGCGACGGCGAACTGACCCCCAGCTACGATGCCGGCGCGCGCGAACTGGTGGCCATCGCCGGAGCGCTGAAGGATGCCGGGCGCGGGGTCTGGCAGATGATCTGCGATCTCGAGGACGAGGAGGGCGATTTCGCCCTGATCCGCCAGGTGGCCGCAGCCTCGGGCCGGCCGCTGTCGCTCTCGCTCATGCAATATCCCCATGATCCGCAGCGCTGGCGCCGGGTGCTCGACCGGATCGAGCAGGCCAATGCCGATGGCCTGGCCATCCGCGCCCAGGTCTGCGGGCGCCCGGTCGGGCAGTTCTACGGGCTGGACTTCAGCCGCCATCCCTTCGCCTTCTGCGATGCCTACCGCGAAGTGGCCGCCCTGCCGCTGCCCCAGCGGCTGGCGGCCCTGCGCGATCCCGCGCGGCGCGCGCGCATCCTTGGCGAATTTCCCGGCACCCAGCCCCCGCCGGGACGTCAGCACCACACCAATTTCGCCAATATCTTCGAATGCGCCGATCTGCCGGATTACGAGCCGGCGCCCGATGAATCGCTGGGCGCCCGCGCGGCGCTGATGGGCGTGGCGCCGCAGGTGCTGGCCTATGACCTGATCACCCGCGGCCACGGCGAAACCGTGTTCTACAACCCGGTGGTCAACTTCGCCGGCAATTCCATCGCGGCCGTGCGCGCCATGCTGGCCAGTCCCCATGCGGTGCTGGGCCTGGGCGATGGCGGCGCGCATTGCGGCTTCATCTGCGATGCCAGCCTGCCCACCCATATGCTGACCCGCTGGGCGCGCAGCGGCGAATTCCCGCTGGAACGGATCGTCCAGCGGCTGACCTCGCAAACCGCGCAGGCGGTGGGCCTGACGGATCGCGGTGTGCTGCGCGTGGGCGCGCGGGCCGATGCGAACGTGATCGACTATGCCAACCTGAAGCTCCCGCGCCCCTTCATGGTCCCCGACCTGCCGCTGGGCGGCGCGCGCATCGCCCAGGACCCGGCGGGCTATGATGCCACGCTGGTGGCCGGCGTGATCACCCGGCGCGAAGGCCGGGCCACCGGCCAATTGCCCGGCCGCCTGATCCGCCACTGACCGCCCGCCCGGCGCCCCGGCCCCGGCAGTCCCCCACTCCCAGCTCGCAGCCGGGTGCCGGGTGCCGGGTGCCGGGTGAACCAGCGCCCCACGAAACAGTCCAGCACAATCCCCCGCCACCCGGTGGACATCCCCGCCAGATGGAACATAATGGGAACATATTCGGGTGATTCGCAGATGCACGGTCCTTCCTTCGCGGCTCCAGCCACTCGCCTCCTGCCGGAGATCGGCGGGATTCCGGGGCTGGAGCCGGGCCGCCTCCATGAAGTCCACGCCGAAAGCGCCCACCGCGCCGCGGCGCTGGCCTTTGCCCTCGCGCAGGTTGGCGGGCCGCCCGCAAGCGGCCCGCTGTTCCTCATCCATTCCCGGGGCAGGACGCGGTGGGCGCGGGCCATGCTCCACGGCGATGGGCTGGCCCGGCTCGGGCTCGATCCGGCGCGGCTGACCATCGTCGCGGCGGCCGATGGGGGCGGCAAGGGAACCGCCGGGGGAACGGCCAGGGGGAACGGGCTGCTGCGCGCCGGGCTGGATGCCGCGCGCTGCCCCGCGCTGGCCGGGGTGGTGATCGAAAGCGCGGGGCGCCTGCCCGCCTACGATCTCACCGCCAGCCGCCGCCTTGCCCTGGCGGCGGAGCGTTCGGGCGGGCGGGTCGTGGTCCTGCGGATCGATGCCGAACCACGGCCGAGCGCGGCCTTCACCCGCTGGACGATTGCCTCGGCCCCTTCCCTCGCCCTGGCCGGCGAAGCGCCGGGGGAGCCGGCGCTCGTCGCCCGGCTTGACCGCCGCCGCGGCGCCGCCGCCGGACAGGAATGGCGCCTCGAATGGGACAGCGATCATGGTTTCTTCCGCCCCCTTCCCGCAACGCCCGCCGGTCCGGCCAGCCCGGCCCCAGCCGCGCTTCCTGGCGCTGTGGTTCCCCTGGCTGGCCTGCGAACGGGCACTGCAAGCGGGATGCAAGGCCGGTGCGCGGCCTGAGCAAGCCCCCTGCGCCAGCCCCTTTGCCCTTGTTGCCCGCAGCGGCAGCGCCCTGCGCCTGGCGGCGGTCGATCCGGCGGCGCAAAAGGCGGGACTGGCCGCCGGAATGGCCCTGGCCGATGCCCGCGCCCGCTGCCCCGACCTGGTCACCCGGCCCGCCGATCCCGCGGCCGATGCCGCCGCGCTGGAGCGGCTGCTCGGCGCGCTTGGCCGGTTCACCCCGGTGGTCGCCGCCGATCCGCCCGACGGCGCCGTGCTTGACGTGACCGGCTGCGCCCATCTGCTGGGCGGGGAGGCGGGCCTGCTTGGCGCGGTGCTGGAGGAGGCGCGCCGCGCCGGCCATGCCGCGCGCCCCGCCTTTGCCGCCAATCCCGCCGCCGCCCGCGCCCTGGCCCGGCATGGCGCAAGCGATGTCCGCGCGCTACCCGTTGCCGCGCTGGAATTGCCCGACGAAAGCCTGATGGCCCTGCGCCGCGCGGGGCTGGCCACCCTGGGCGATCTTGCCGCCCGCCCGTCCTCGGCGCTGGCCGCCCGCTTCGGCGAGGGGCTGGTGCTGCGCCTGCGCCAGGTGCTGGGCGAGGCGGCCAGCCCGCTGGTCCCGCGCCGCCACGCCGATCCCCTGCGCGCCGAGGAACGCTTCGCCGAGCCGGTCGCGCGGACCGAGGACGTGCTCGACGTGGCCGAAGACCTGCTGCGCCGGCTGGGCGCAGAGATGGAGCGGCGGCGGCTGGGCGGGCGGCGCTTCGTCTTCACCCTGTGCCGCAGCGACGGCGCGCGCCGCCGCCTCGCGGTGGAAACCGGGCTGGCCTCGCGCGATCCGGCCCCGGTCATGCGGCTGCTGCGCGAACGGATCGAGGGGCTGGCCGATCCGCTCGACCCGGGCTTCGGGTTCGACAGCGTGGTGCTGGCCATCCCCCGCAGCGAACCCCTGGCCGCCCGCCAGGCCGGACTGGGGCAGATCGGCGCGCAACCGGGCGGGGACGCGGTGGAGGACAGTGTCGCCGCGCTGGTTGACCGGCTGGTGGTGCGGCTGGGGCCGGAGGCGGTCTATCGCCTTGTGCCCGCCGACCGCCACTTGCCCGAAGTTGCCCAGGAGGTCCGACCCTGGGGGCAAGGCCTGCCCCGCCGGCAGGCCACCTTCGCCGCCCGGCTGGACGACAGCCCGCCGCGCCCGCTGGTCCTGTTCGATCCGCCCCAGCCGATCGAGGTGATCGCCGGGGTTCCCGATGGCCCGCCGCTGCGCTTCCGCTGGCGCGGCGCCCTGTTCGCGGTGCGCCTGGCCGAAGGGCCGGAGCGGATCGCGGCGGAATGGTGGCGCCACGAAGGCGCCCATTCCGGCCAGGCCGCCACCAATGCGGCAACCGGCGCGCTGACCCGCGACTATTACCGGGTGGAGGATGCACAAGGGCGCCGCTGGTGGCTGTTTCGCCACGGGCTTCATGCCGAAAAGCCCCATCCCGCCTGGTATCTCCACGGCCAGTTCCCATGACCGGGCCGCCGATCTTCGCCGAAGCCGTTGCCGCCAGCAATTTCAGCTTCCTGGCCGGGGCCAGCCACCCGCAGGACATGGTCAGCCGCGCCCATGCCCTGGGCATGGCCGGGATCGGCCTGGCCGATCGCAACACCCTGGCCGGCGTGGTCCGCGCCCACCGGGCCTGGCGGGGGCTGGGTGGGGCGCAATCCGGTTTCCGGCTGATCGTGGGCGCGCGGCTGGGCTTTGCCGACGGCACGCCCGACGTGATCGCCTATCCCCGCACCCGCCACGGCTGGGGCCGACTGACCCGCCTGCTGACCCTGGGCAACCGCCGGGTGGAGAAAGGCGCCTGCGACCTCGCCCTGCCCGACCTGCTCGATCACGCGCAGGACCTGGCGCTGATCGCCATGGGCGGCGACGCCGCCCTGCTTGCCGCGCTGAAGGCCACCGGCCAGCCGCTGTGGCGCGCCGCGACCATGCCGCGCGCGGGGCGCGATGCGCGCCGGCTCGTCCAGGCCCGGGCGCTGGCGCAGGCGGCGGGCGTCCCGCTCATCGCCACCAACGACGCGCTCTATGCCATGCCCGAGGACCGGGTGCTCCACGATGTGCTGACCGCCATCCGCCTTGGCCAGACGGTGCCGGAGGCCGGCCGGGCGCTGGCCGCCAATGGCGAGCGCCATCTCAAGCCCCCGGCCGAGATGGCCCGCCTGTTCGCCGCCTGCCCCGAGGCGCTGGCGGCCACGCAGGACCTGCTGGGTGCTATCACCTTCACCTTGCCCGAACTGGCCTACGAATATCCGCACGAGCCGGTTCCCCCTGGCTGGAGCCCGCAGGCCTGGCTGGAGCACCTGGTGCGCGAGGGCGGGCGCGCGTGGTTCCCGCAAGGCCTGCCGCCAGCCTACGAGCGCACCCTGGCCGAGGAATTCACCCTCATCGCCAAGTGCAACTATGCGTTCTACTTCCTCACCGTGCACGACATCGTGCGCCATGCCCGCAGCCTCGATCCGCCGATCCTGTGCCAGGGGCGCGGTTCGGCCGCCAATTCGCTGGTCTGCTACTTCCTTGGCATCACCCCGATCGATCCGGTGAAGGAGAAGCTGCTGTTCTCGCGGTTCCTCTCCGAACAGCGGAACGAGCCGCCCGACATCGACGTGGATTTCGAGCACGAGCGGCGCGAGGAGGTGATCCAGTATATCTACGGCCGCTATGGCCGCGAGCGCGCCGGGATCGCCGCCACGGTGATCCACTACCGCCCGCGCTCGGCGATCCGCGAGGTGGGCAAGGCGCTGGGCCTCACCGAGGACGTGACCGCGCGGATTTCCGGGACGATCTGGGGCCACTGGGGCGGCAGCCGGATGCCGCCGGAACGGCTGGACGAGGCCGGGTTCGATCCCGCCAGCCCCGAGATGGCGCGGCTGGGCGATCTGGTGGGGCGGATTCTCGAATTTCCCCGCCACCTCTCGCAGCACGTGGGCGGCTTCATCCTCACCCAGGGCCGGCTCGACGAGATCGTGCCGATCCACAACGGGGGGATGGAGGATCGCACCTTCATCGAATGGGACAAGGACGATATCGAGGAACTGGGGCTGATGAAGGTCGACGTCCTGGCGCTGGGGATGCTGACCGCGATCCGCAAGGCCTTCGACCTGCTGCGCCGGCATGGCCTGGCCGATCTTGCCCTGGCCACCGTGCCCCGCGAGGACAAGGCCACCTATGCCATGCTCCAGGCCGGCGATTCCATCGGCACCTTCCAGGTGGAGAGCCGCGCCCAGATCGCCATGCTGCCGCGGATGAAGCCCAGGGAGCTTTATGATCTGGTCATCCAGGTGGCGATCGTGCGGCCGGGGCCGATCCAGGGCGGCATGGTCCACCCTTATCTGCGCCGCCGCAACGGCGAGGAGCCGGTGGAATTCCCCGGCCCGCCCGACCATCCCGACGAACTGCGCGAGGTGCTGGGCAAGACCCTGGGCGTGCCGCTGTTCCAGGAACAGGCGATGAAGCTGGCCATCGTTGCTGCCGGCTTCACGCCATCGGATGCCGATGGCCTGCGCCGGGCCATGGCCACTTTCCGCAACATGGGCACGGTGGGCCATTACCAGGACAAGCTGGTGGGCGGCATGGTGCGCCGGGGCTACCCCGAGGACTTCGCCCAGCGCTGCTTCGAGCAGATCAGGGGCTTTGGCGAATACGGCTTTCCCGAAAGCCACGCCCAGGCCTTCGGCTGGCTGGCCTATGTTTCGTCATGGCTGAAATGCCACTGGCCGGCGGCCTTCACCTGCGCCCTCCTGAACAGCCAGCCGATGGGCTTCTATGCCCCGGCCCAGCTGGTGCGCGATGCGCGCGAGCACGGCGTGGCCGTGCGGCCCATCGACGTGAACGCCAGCCAGTGGGATTCGACGCTGGAGGGGCCGCGCGTGCTGCGCCTGGGCCTGCGCCAGATCGATCATTTCCGGGAAAGCTGGGCGCAGGGACTGACTGCGGCGCGCAGCGATGCCCCCTTCGCCAGCCTGGAGGACCTGGCCCGCCGCGCCGCCCTGCCGCCGCGCGCCCTGGCCCTGCTGGCCGATGGCGATGCCCTGGGTTCGCTGGCCCTTTCCCGCCGCCAGGCCGGCTGGGACGTGCGCCGCCTGCCGGCGCGCCAGCTTTCGCTGTTCGATGCGATGCAGGCACCCGAACTGGCCCCCGAACCCGATCCTGCGCTGCCCGCCATGCCGCCGGCCGAGGAAGTGGTGGCCGATTACCAGACCCAGCGGCTTTCGCTGAAGGGCCATCCGATGCAATTCCTGCGCGGGCGGCTGGCGCGGCGGGGCGTGGTCTCCTGCGCCGAGGCCAATGCGGCGAAGGACGGGGCCAGGGTGCGCGCCGCCGGGGTGGTGCTGATCCGCCAGCGGCCGGGCAAGGGCAACGCGCTGTTCATCACGCTGGAAGACGAGACCGGCATCCTCAACGCGCTGATGTGGGCGCGCGATTTCGAGGCCCAGCGCCGCGCGGTGATGGCCGCCCGGCTGATGGTGATCACAGGCGAGATCCAGCGCGGCAAGGAGGGCGTGGTCCACTTGATGGTCGCCCGTGTCCACGATGCCACCCACCTGATGGGCGAGCTGGCGGCGGACGAGGGGCAGGCCGAGGCAACCGGGCATCCGCGGCCGAGCCCGAACCCGGCGCGGCACCCGCGCAAGGTGCGGATCCTGCCCCGCTCACGCGATTTTCATTGAACCCCGGCCCGTTCCCCGAGGGGCTTCGAACTTCACCGAATGGTCCTTGTCAGGCTGCCGGGAACCCGCGCGCCAGGAACCGTTCCCCCAGCGCCGCCAGCAGGGCCGCGCCGCCGGGCAGGACGCCTTCATCCACCATCATCCGGGTGGAGTGGATGCCGCAGCAATGCTGCCAGTCATCGCCTTCGTGGGCCACGCCGAGGAAGAACATCGCGCCGGGCACCTTGTTGAGCACATAGGCGAAATCTTCCGCGCCCATGATCGGATCGGGCAGGCGGTGGAACGCCGCCGGACCCCACAGTTCGCGGGCCACCTGCTCGCCGAACAGGACCGCGCGGCCATCGCAGATGGTGACGGGAAAGCCCTCGCGGATGGTCACCTCGGCGCGCAGGCCATGAGCGGCGGCGATCCCTTCGGCCAGCCGGTTGACCGCGATCTGCAACTCGCCGCGATGATCGGGGCTGAGGGTCCGCATGGTCCCGGTCAGCACGGCGCGATCGGGGATGACATTGTGGGCGCTGCCCGCCTCGATCTTCGAGATGGTCACGATCACCGGATCGTGGGCATTGAACCGGCGGGTGACCATGGCCTGGAGCGCCATGACGATTTCGGCGGCCACCGGCACCGGATCGAGCGTATCGTGCGGCATCGAGGCGTGGCCGCCGCGCCCCTCGATGGCGATCTCGATCTGGTCGGCCGCGGCCAGCAGCGCGCCCTCGCGCCCGGCGACGAGGCCGTGCGGGGCATTGGGCATGACGTGGAGCGCGAAGGCGGCGTGGGGCAGCGGATCGATCAGGCCATCATCCAGCATGAACCGCGCGCCGTGGTGGCCTTCCTCGCCCGGCTGGAACATGAATTGCACGTCGCCGCCAAGGCTCTCGCGCCGGGCGCAGAGCAGGCGGGCGGCACCGGCCAGCATGGCGGTGTGGGCATCGTGGCCGCAGGCGTGCATGGCGCCGGGCACGGTGGAGGCGAAGGCGAGGCCGGTTTCCTCGGGCATCGGCAGGGCGTCCATGTCGCCGCGCAGGAGGACCTGGCGGCGTTCCGAGCCGGATGCGCCGGCCCCGCCCTTCAGCGTGGCGACAAGGCCCGTGGTGGACGGCCCCTCGCGCCAATCGAGCGGAAGATCGGCCAGCGCGGCGCGCACCTTGTCGCGCGTCCTGGGGGTGATCAGGCCCAGTTCGGGCTCGGCATGGATCGCCCGGCGCAGGGCAACGATGCCCGGGGCAATGCCGCGCGCTTGGGTGAGCAGGTCTTCCTTGGCCATGGCGTGATGATAGGCCGCGCGGCGGGCCTGTCGAGAGGGGCCGGGCAAGAAGGCCGGACGCGAGGCTCTCAGTGTCTGATCCGAAACTCTCGTTTAGCTACGCTGGACTGCGTCTCGGATCGTGCGGCGCCAGCCCACTCCCCCACCCGACCACCCAAGACATTGTATTCTCATGGGTGGTCGGGTGGGGGAGTGGGCTGGCGCCGTCTCGAAATTCGCTCTTCTGCGGATTTCGAATCAGGCTCTCAGGCGATCCGCGCCGCGATCCTTTTGGCCGCCCGGTTGTGGGCGATCACCGAGACCACCAGCAGGGCGTTGAGCACCAGCGACTGGTAGAGGAAATACCACAAGGGGCTGCCTGCCAGCATGGCCAGCCCCAGCACGATCGCCCGGGGGTTCGGCCCCAGCACCTTGCACAGCGCCAGCAGCGGCGGCGCCTCGGCGCGCACGGCGGCGCGAATCGCCTCGCGGCGGGCGGGATCGCCTTGCGCGCCGGCCACGGCCTCGTCGATCACGCGGGCGTGGGGGGTGAGGCCGGTGGCGAGGCCGAGATAGAGCCCGACCAGCGCGCCCGTAAGCCCGCCGCGCGTGGCGGCGTTCTGGTCGCGGCTGTTACGCAGCCAGGTCGTCCCGTAGACCCACCACTGGTACTGCCGGCGCTGCACCTCGACATGGTTGGACTGGACGATATGGCTCAGCCCCGCCGCCCACATCCACAGCCAGGGGTGGGCGGTCGGCCAGGCCGAGGGCGCCATGCCGCCCGCCAGCAGCCAGCCGAGCACGAGGTAGAGCACCACGTGGCTGCAATAGTCGCACAGCCCGTCGACCATCTCGCCGATCGGGCTGGAGCGCCCGGTCATCCGCGCCAGATCGCCGTCGGCCCCGTCGACCACGTGCCAGGTCATGTGCAGGACCATGCCCAGCAGCGCCGGCCCCGGCCAGCCGGGCAGGGCATAGGCGCCGGCGGCCGCGATGACGAAGCAGCCGCCGATCACCGAGACCATGTTCGGGGTCAGCGGGGTCTTCGCCAGGAGCCGGGCGAGCTGCCAGGCGAGCGGGTGGTAAAGATGGTGGTTGAGCCCATCCTGCAACTCGCGCGGGCGCTGCGGCCGGCGCGGCACGCCTGCCTCCTGGCCCTGCCCGGCCCCCCGTGCCCCTTCGCCCACCCTGCCATCCTCCTGCAATGCCGCGGCGAACCGCCGTAACCTGTTCGTCATAATCGCTTGCGGCGGCGGCGCGCCAACTATAGTTACGGCGCCCGAGCAGAACTTTTCCAGCCGCCTTTGGCCGCTCGCGTGGCCGGTCACAACAATCGGGAAACGCCGGGCCGAAGGAAATCGTTGTTTTCCGCAATTTTGCCAGTGCCCCATGTGGTCGTCGGCATCACCGGATGCGATAGGTTGCTCAACCGAAGCCAATTATCGGGGGCCCGGCCGGAACGGCGGAAAGCTGCCCTCGCCTGAAGGGATCCGTTTTGATGAAGCCAATCAAGGTTGCGATCATCGGCGTGGGCAATTGCGCCAGCTCGCTGGTGCAGGGGGTTGCCTACTACCGCCAGAACAACTCCGCCCAGGGCCTGATCCACGAGGTGATCGGCGGCTATGGCGCGGGCGATGTCGATTTCGTGCTCGGCATCGATGTCGATGCGCGCAAGGTCGGCAAGGACGTGGCCGAGGCGATCTTCGCCGGCCCGAACTGCACCGCCGTGTTCCAGAGCGACGTTCCCGCCACCGGCGGCAAGGTCATCATGGGCAAGATCCTTGATGGCGTGGCCGAGCACATGACCGGCATGGGCGATCGCGGCTTCATCGTCGCCGATGCGCCCGAAGCGACCCGGGAAACGATCGTCGCCGCGCTCAAGGCGTCGGACGCCGAAATCCTGGTGAACTTCCTGCCCGTCGGCTCGGAAGAAGCCACCGAATTCTACATGGAATGCGCGCTCGAAGCGGGCGTGGCCGTGGTCAACTGTATGCCGGTGTTCATCGCCAGCCGGCCCGAGTGGGAACGCCGCTTCGCCGAGAAGCGCATCCCCATCGTGGGGGACGACATCAAGGCCCAGGTTGGCGCCACGATCGTCCACCGCGTGCTCGCCAGCCTGTTCGGCGCGCGCGGCGTCCAGATCGAGCGGACCTACCAGCTCAACACCGGCGGCAACACCGACTTCATGAATATGCTGGATCGCCAGCGGCTCGGCTCCAAGAAGGAATCGAAGACCGAGGCCGTCCAGGCCATGCTGGCCGAGCGCCTCGAGGACGAGAACATCCACGTCGGCCCGTCGGACTACGTGCCGTGGCAGAAGGACAACAAGCTGTGCTTCCTGCGGCTTGAGGGCAACCAGTGGGGCAATGTCCCGATGAACCTGGAACTGCGCCTCTCGGTGGAAGACAGCCCGAACTCGGCGGCCTGCGTGATGGACGCGATCCGCTGCTGCAAGGTTGCGCTGGAGCGCGGCGAGGGCGGGGCGCTCGCCGGCCCCTCGGCCTATTTCTGCAAGCATCCGCCGGTGCAGTTCAACGACGATGTCGCCGCCCAGATGGTCGAGGAATATATCGCGCCTGCCGCCATCGCCGCGGAATAACGAACCGCCAGCCGGGAAAGCTGCGTGGACGCGGTCATCATCGCCGCCGGGTTCGGCAGCCGCATCAGCGCGCTGTCGGATTCCAAGCCGCTGACCCCCGTTTGCGGCATCCCCCTGATCGAACTCGGCGTGCGGCAGCTGGCCGCCGCCGGGGTCGACCGGGTGACCGTGGTGACCGGCCACGAGGGCGCGCGGGTCGAGGCGTTCCTCGCCGGCCTGTCCGCCCGCATGGGCCTCGCCATCCATGCCGAGCGGGTGGATGACTGGTCGCGGCCCAACGGCTTCTCGGTCATCGCCGGGGCCGACCGGGTGGCGGCGCTGGGCGGGCGGGATTTCCTGTTGGTCATGGCCGATCATATGTTCGCGGCCGAGATCCTCCAGCGGCTGGCCCGCGAAGGCGCGCCGGATCGCGGCGTGACCCTGGCGATCGACCGCCGGATCGACAATCCGCTGGTCGATCCCGACGATGCGACCTGGGTGCGGACCCAAGCCGATGGCCGGATCGCCGCCATCGGCAAGACCATTCCCGCCTATGATGCGGTGGATTGCGGCGCCTTCCTGGTCACCCCCGAACTGCCCGAGGCGATTGCCAGCGCAATTGCCGCGGGCAAGGGCGGCAGCCTGTCGGACGGGATGCAGGTGCTGGCCGACCGGGGCCGCGCGGCGACGATGGAGATCGCCGGCGCCTGGTGGCTGGATGTCGACGATCCCCGCGCCCATGCGATCGCCGAGGAGCAGGCCCCGGCCCAACTCAACCTGATGGGCTCAACCTGATGGCCGGCTGATCGCCGCCAGGCTCAGGGATACTTGATCCGCACCCGGGTCAGCAGGCCCGCGCGCGGGATCGCCAGCCGCACCGACTGGAAGCTGGGCAGCCCGGCCAGCGTGCTGGGATTGTTGGCGAAGCCATAGCCTTCTGCGGGCAGGCCAAGCGCGGTGCGGTTGAAGATCTGGTCGCCGTTCTCGTCGTGGTAGATCGCCAGGGCATAGACCCCGGGGTCGGGCACGAAGATGCAGCCGGTGGTGGTTCCTTCGTGGGCCGGCACCCGGCCGACATAGAGCGAACCGTTGCGAACCAGGAACTTGCGCGGATTATCGGCGTAGAGCGTGATTGCCACCAGCCCGGAATCGCTGCGAAGCCCTTCCACCGCGACATTGATCCAGGTGTCGCTGGGCCTGCCGGTGCAGCCGGCCGGAGCGGGCCGGGCGGGAGCAGGATCGGCGTGGGCCGGTACGGCCTGCGCCAACAGCAGCAACGCGGGCATAAGCACGAAATACAGAAATGGGCGTATTGTCATCAGGGCATCCGGGAAATGGACCCTCCCCGGTCCCCGCACGTCTTCATGGGCAACCCGTCGCGCGCAATCAACCCTTCGTCGCAAGCATATCGTCAGCAATGAGCGATGCCTGGCTCCCGTCACCGCCGCCGCCATCGACCAGCCGCCCCCGGTCAAGGGTCAGCCGGCGGTCGGCCAGCGCAGCGAGAGCGCCGCCATGACCGATCACCACGATCGTCATCCGCCCCTTGAGCGCGGCGATGGCCGCGGCCACCATCGCCTCGTTCGCCGCGTCGAGCGCGCTGGTCGCTTCATCGAGGATCAGCAGCTCGGGCGCGCGCAGCAATCCGCGCGCCAGGGCGATCCGCTGGCGCTCCCCGCCCGACAGGCGCGTTCCGCGATCGCCCACCACCGTATCGAGGCCGGCGGGCAGGTCGAAGACGAAGCGGGCCGAAGCCGCCGCCAGGCACTCGCGCAGCCGCGCCTCGTCCGCCCCGCCATCGGCCCACAGCAGGTTGTCACGAACCGAGGCGTGGAACAGGACCGGCTCCTGCTGGACATAGGCCACGCGTTCGCGCCAGGCCCGGCGCAGCGCGCCAGTGACCGGCTGGCCATCGATGGTGAAGCGGCCCGCATCGGGGGTGAGCAGCCCGGCCAGGACATCGGCCAGGGTGGACTTGCCCGCGCCCGAAGGGCCGGCCAGCAGGGTGAGCGACCCCGGCGGCAGATCGAGCGTGATGGCATCGAGCGATGGCGCCTCGCGGGCCGGGGGGATCACGCTGACCCCGGCAAGGGCGATCGCCGGTAGCCTGGCCGCGAACCCGTCGGCGCCGCGCGTGGCGGCCGACAGGCGTGGCGCGGCGGCATCCGGCCCGCCATCCTCGGCGGCCGCTTCCAGCCAGGCGATCGCCCGATCGGCCTCGACCAGGGCGGTCGCATCGTGAGACCAGTTCTGCCAGCTGTCCTGAACCGTGCCGAGCAGCGGCAGGGCGCGGGCGAACAGGGCGACCGTGGGCAGGATCGCGGCGGCGCCCAGATGCCACTGGCGGATCGCCAGCCACACCAGCGCCGCCAGCAGCGCAGCCCCGACCGCCTGGAACGAGGCCCGCGCCAGCCCGCTGTCGCGCAGGTAGCGCACCTGAGTTTCGCGCAGCCCGGCAAAGGCCGCGGCGGTGGCCCGGGCGCTCGCCTCCTCGCGGCCGAAGCTCTTGATCTGGCGCAGGGCGCCCAGCCCTTCGGCAAGGGTGGCGTGGATGGCGCGGTAGGCGGCGTTGAGCTGCTCGCCAAGAGCGCCCGCCCGGCGGCGCATCCCCCGGTAGGCGAACAGGATCGCGCCGCCGCCGGCGACCATGGCCAGGGCCACCAGCGGGGCGATGGCCAGCGCGGCGAGGCCGATCGAGGCCAGGGTCGCCGCCGCGATGCCCAGAACGATCACCTGGTTCAGCCCTGCGCCGATGCGATCGACATTGGTGATGAGCAGGCTGGCCGAATCGCTGGCCCGCAGGGTGGAGAGCACTTTCCAGTCGCACCCCGCCAGGGCGCGCCAGGCCCGCAGGCGCAGACGATCGACCACCCGCGCCTCGAGCCTGAGCGCGGCCACGTCGCGCACCGCGCCGACGAGGCCGCGCACCGCGACCAGGGCGACGAACAGCGCCAGCAAGGCCTCCAGTCCGGGCGCGAAGCCGATCCGGCGCAACCACGCCGCCAGGCCGCCAGCGCCTTCTGGCGCGCTGGCGCCGAGCATGGCGACCATCGGCACCAGCAGGACCAGGCCAAGCCCCTCGGTCAGCGCGCTGACCGCCGAGAGCAGGCCGAGACCCAGCGCCGCGCCGACCGAGCCGGTCGACCGGAGCAGCCCGCCAAGGGCCGCGAAAGGCCGCTCAGAGCCGATTGCCGCCACTCATGAACTGGACGTAGCGCGCAAGGGCAATGGTGCGCGGCAGGCGCATCGAGCCGGCGGTCATCATGCTTTCGTCCCAGGTGTGGCCATCGGGCCAGTTGTCGAGATCGGCTTCCAGAACGGCGCTGTCGATCAGGCCATCGAGCAGGGGATCGCGGCGGATTTCGGCCACGGCGCGGCGCAGGTCGGCGATCCGCGGGTTCATCCGCACCCACCAGTCGGTGCCGTGCTGGCCATGGCCCTTCATCAGCCGCTGTTCCTCCGGCATCCGCCCCTTGCCCAGTTCGCGCGCCAGCCAGCGCATGGTGCCATCGCGCAGGAACATATCGGTTGGCAGGCCGGCGCAGAACTCCACCAGCGGACGATAGGCGGTGGCATCGCGCATGGCCACTTCGTAGAGCTGTTCGAAGCCCTGGATCATGTCGGACCCCTCGACATCGCCGCGGCCGAAACTGTCGACGATCTGCTGGCGGCGGCTGGCATACCAGTTGCGCTCGTAGAGGGTGCCATGGGCGCGCGCGCGTTCGACCAGCCCGTATTGCGCGACAACCTCGGGGCGCAGCGCGCCGATGCGGACATTGTCCGGGGTCGGGTCGGTCCCGCGAAGGCGCATGGCCAGGCGCCACAGCCCGTCGGGCAGCATCGGCACCACGGCACGCGAGCAGAACCGCCAGAACAGCGAGCCGGGATGGCGGTCATAGCCCTTGAGAGCGCGCCACAACTGGCGCAGCCGGCCATGGCGCAGGTATTCCGCGAAGCCCCAGTCGCCCTCGGCGCTGAAGGTGGCATTGCCGTGATCGCAGGAGAGCAGCATATCGCAGCCCTGCTCGCGCGCCGCCGCGTAGAGCCCGTGGTAGCGAAAGAAGATCGCGGCATTCACCGTGCCGGTCCCCATGGCGAGAAACATCTCGTCGAGCCGGTGGTCGAAGGTGATCCCGGCATTGTCGACCAGATGGGGGGCGAGTGCCGGATAGCCCCGGGCAAAGGCGAGCACTGCCGGGCCTTCGTCGATCAGGCACCCGGGCAGGTCGCTGGCGCCGTGATCGGGCTGGGGCACATAGGTGAAGGTGTGAAGACGCTGGCCGGGCGGCAATTGCGGCACCAGCCGCGCGGTGGCGTTCGAACTGTCGAGCCCGCCGGTCAGCAGCATCCCGGGCTGGCGGCCGCTCGCATGGGTGCGGCCCACCGCCTCGGTAAGCAGGCGATCGGCCTCGCGCAGGTAGTCCTCGGGGCTGGCCGGGGGCTGGTCGGGAATGGCCAGGGCATCGTGGAACCGCACGACCTCGCGCCGCCCCGGGGCGATGCGGGCGATGCAGCCGTGGTGGAGGCGAAAGCCGCCTTCGAGGTAGCCCTCGTCCGCGCCGTGGAGGAAGAACAGGCTCTCGGCGAGGCGGCGACGGTCAAGCCGGCGCTCCAGGCCCAGGGCTTCGAGCACGCGCAGGGTCGAGGCCACGCCGATGCTTTCGGGGGCGACGAAATAGTGCAGCGGCGGGCCATAGTAGGGGCTGCGCGCGAGGCGGGTGACGCCGGAGACGGGATCGTCATGGACCGAGCAGTAGTGGCCGACCATCCGGCCATCGGCCTCGTCGCCCCAGCGCGCGACCGCCGCCGCATAGACCCGCGCCTGGTAGGCCGGGTCGCGGGCGGCCCGCGCATGGGGATCCTCGCCGACGCCGGCCGGGCCAGGCAGGCCCAGCTCGCGCGCGAGTTCGACCGCGTTGTCGAGATAGCCGTGGAGGAGCACCGCCCCGCCGGCGGCGTTGGTTACCGGCCGCCAGGCGCGCAGGCTGGCCGAACGCGCCCGCAGGTGACGGGCGGGATAGGCACTGACTGGGGGAAGTTGCCAGGCCTGCCGGCCAGGACCGGCGGCCGCGGTGGGCGCAGGGGCGCCAAAAAAGAGGCCGAGCGACCGGGCCGCCCGGTCAGCGAGGTCGGGCCTCTCCGCCTCAGCCCCCCTGAAAAATGCCAGCATCGACGAACGGCTTGATCAGCGAGAGCGCGGCCGAACCTGGCCGCAAGCGGCTTGCCTCAGGACTTGTTATTACCGCTGGAACCATTGAAACGGACAGACTTGTTACCGGCCACATCACCGATAGCACCAAGCTTGTGCAGAGCGGGCGCGGTCCAGATGGTCTTCTCAGTCTTGTTCATCGCGAAATCTCCATTTCCCTTGCGGGAATCCAGTAACCTATGCCCTAAAGACAATCATCGGTAAAGTCGGGATTTTGCGGGCGCGAAGCCGGTCAGTCGTTAACCATGCCGTGCAGCACGAGAACTGGCGAATGATCAGGCTTTCCTTCTCCCGCAATGGTTTGGCCCCCACAGGTTACCCAGGCGTGCAGATCATCGGGCGTACCGCGTCGTCCCGAATCGAGCACGCCGAAGATCACGCTTGCCGGCAGGTTCCGGCGTCGCAGCATCCAGGCGGCGGCCATTGCCCGGGGCAGGCACTTGCTTGCCCCCGGCAGGTGCCGCGCGCCCTGGTCGACCGCGCGGCCCACCCGGCGGGCGCGCAATCCGACCGCTTCGTCCACCGCAGGATCGGCGCCCGCGCCCGGCGGCGCCGCACGGCCCAGCCAGCCGCGCCAGCGGCGAAACGGCACCCGGGCGACCAGCACCCGCGCCGCCGCCAGCAGGACCATCGCCTCGACGACCCGCGCGCGGTGCCGCCACAGCCGGTCCGCGTCAGGGGCTGACAAGCCCCGCTCCGGCAAGATCGGCCAGGAACCGGTCGACATCGGCGACCAGCGTGGCGAGGGGCGCCTCGAACCGTTCGGCCAGCAGGGCCACGATCCCGTCGCGGTCACGCGTGCCGTCGATCGCCTGCCAGATCGCCCGGCCCGTCCCGTCGAGCGAGAAGAAATCGCCGTCGGACAGGCGCATCAGCACCGTTTCCTCGTCGATTTCGGTCTCGACATAGTTGTCTTCGATCCGGGTGATCGGCCTGGTCATCGCGTTCATCCGCGCATCATGGCGCAAAGCGCCTCGGCAAGGAAGCCGGTCGATCGGGCGAAGGCGCCGCGATCGAGGCTCCGCACGAACCGCGCCATCGGCACGGCCCGGGCGATCCGCGCCTGCAAGGCGAACAGCGCCGGGCCATCCAGCGCGTTGGCCTGGCAGAACATGGCGCGGGTATAGTGATCGTCGCTCAGCCGGGCGATCTTCCCGCCGCCGTGCAACGGCAGCAGCGCCGGCTCGGCGCCGGTTTCGAGGAACACCAGCGCGCCCAGCGGCAGCGGCCCGTCCACGGCGCTGCCCGCGGTGCTCACGTAGAACTTGGCATAGTCGGCGCTGACCTGCTCCAGCGGGGTGCTCCCGGTCAGCTCCACCGCATCGGGCCACAGCTTCATCCGCTTGTGCCCGGGCAGGCACAGCAGGCTCCCATCGGGTTCGACCCGCGCGACCAGGGTATCGTCACAGAACAGCGGCAGGCCCAGCGCCGCCAGCCCGGCAGCCAGGGTCGACTTGCCGCCGCCCGCCGGCGCGGTGAAGGCCACGACCCGGCCTTCGACCACCACGGCCGAGGCATGGATCGGGAGCAGCCCGTTGAGACTGGCCACCGCCGCGCAGACCGAGCCGTTGAGGTAAAGCTCCTCAAGCTGCGGGGTCCAGCCCGGGCCACGCGCCACGACCACCCCTTCGCTGCGGCGGTAGAGGAAGGCCACCTCCGGCTCGCGCAGGAGGAAGGCATCGCGGCTCATCCGGTTGTGGCCGGGCGCCACCGGCAGGCCGTCCAGCTCAACCGGGACCAACCCCTGGCGCACCGCCATCTCGCGGCGCATCAGCGCGACGGGCGACAGGGTGGAGGAAAGCACGGCAGGCATGGCGCGGAGGGGTAGAGCGCCCGGGGCGGGCCGGTCAATCTCTGCGGGCAACGCGGAACCATCGCCCCCACCCGGTAGTTGGCGACCGGTTATTGGTTCATTTCGGAGGGACTGTGTGGAAAACGGCCCATTCGGCGGTTGTGGCCACAAGATGTGGTGTCTAACGCCATTGGACCATCCTCTTTTTCGTGCAGGCCATGAACGCGCCCCTCATCTCGCCCTCGATCCTCTCGGCCGATTTTTCCCGCCTCGGCGAAGAAGTACGCGCCATCGATGCCGCCGGGGCTGACTGGATCCATGTCGACGTGATGGACGGCCATTTCGTCCCCAACATCACCATCGGCCCGATGGTGGTAAAGGCCCTGCGCCCGCACACCGCCAAGCCGTTTGACGTCCACCTGATGATCAGCCCGGTGGATTCCTACATCGAAGCCTTCGCCGAGGCCGGGGCCGACATCATCACGGTCCACCCCGAAGCCGGCGCCCACGTCCACCGCACGGTCCAGCTGATCAAGTCGCTGGGCAAGCAGGCGGGCATCTCGCTCAATCCGGGCACCCCGGCCAAGATGCTCGATTACCTGATCGACGAGATCGATCTCGTGCTGGTGATGAGCGTGAACCCCGGCTTCGGCGGGCAGAGCTTCATCGCCAGCCAGCTTCGCAAGATCGAGGCTGTCCGCAAGATGATCGACAAGTCGGGCCGCGACATCCGGCTGGAAGTCGATGGCGGGGTCGATGCGGTCACAGCGCCGCAATGCGTGGCCGCCGGGGCCGACGTGCTGGTGGCCGGCACGGCCACCTTCCGCGGCGGTCCGCAAGCCTATGGCGCCAACATCGCCCGGCTGAAGGGCCGGGGAGCCTGATCTGGCGATGGTCGATGCCGCCCCGTCCCGCACCCGCATCGAGGTTGACGACGACGACGCAACGGCCACCATTTCAGCCATGCCCCTTCCCGACAGCCCGGAGCCGCAGGTGACCCAGACCCCGCGCATCCCGGACGAGGAACCGGCCGAACCGGGCCGAATGCTCGCGCTCACCAGCTTTGCCCCGCCGGCCCTCTCGGCGGGCGAACGGCTGGTCCGCTTCGCCTATGGCCTGGGCCTCACCGGCAGCCTGGCCGGCGCCTTCCGCAAGCCGGCCAGGAAGCGCCTGCTCGCCACGGTCGAAAGCCCGCTGGAGGGTGACAAGGTGGCCGGCACCGCGATCCGCGCCGGGCATTTCCTGCTCCATGGGGCCAAGCTGCCCGTGGACCAGGCCGATCTTGGCGGCGTCGCCCGGATGAGCGCGCCGATGGAGCGCTATGTCCATTCCTTCGCCTGGGCGGCCGACCTTGCCGCCGCCGCCAGCCGCGAACAGGGCACGCCGGTGGCCGAACGCATCCTTGCCACCTGGCTGGATGCCAATCCCAAGGCTCCGGCCCGGCCCGCCAAGGCCGGCGCCTGGACCGTGGGGCTGGCCGGCACCCGCCTGCTGTGCTGGCTGGTCGATGCGCCCTATTTCCTCTCCGGCGCCCAGCGCACCCGCGCGCTTGGCGCCATGGCCGACCATGCCCGCTGGCTGGATCGCCACGTCGGCCGCGCCGAGGATCTGACCGCCGCGCTCGCCGGCTGGTGCGCGATCGTCGCCGCCGGCCTGCTCCTGCCCGATGGCAAGGCCCGCCGCCTCTATGGCGAGGCCGGGCTGATCCGCACCCTGGGCGAACTGGTGGGCGATGATGGCGGCACCCTCACCCGCAGCCCGCTCGCCCAGATGGAGGCGATCGCGCTCGTGGTCCGGGTGATCGCCTGCTACCGCGCGATCCGTGCCGAACCGCCCGAAGCCCTGTCGGGCATCCTCGGCCTGCTGGTGCCGCCGCTGCTTGCGCTGACCCACGGCGATGGCTCGCTTGGCTCGTGGCAGGGTGGCTGGGGAATCGCGGCCGATGAGGTGGCCCGGCTGGTCGCGGCCACCGGGGTACGCGCCCGTCCGCTGCGCGATGTCCGCCAGTGGGGCTACCAGCGCGTGGTCGCCGGCAAGGCCGTCCTCCAGTTCGATGCCGCGCCGCCGCCGCTGCCGCGCCATGCGCGCACCGGCTGCGCCTCGACCCTGGCCTTCGAGCTCAGCCATGCCGGCCACCGGATGATCGTCAATTGCGGGGGCGCCGCCGCGGCCGGCGGCCTGATGCCCGCCCGGCTGGAACAGGGGCTGCGCGCCACGGCCGCCCATTCCACCCTGGTGCTCGACGATGCCAATTCCACCGCGGTGCTGATCAATGGCCGGATTGGTTCGGGCGTGGGCGAAGTGGAAGTCGATCGCCGGATGCTCCAGCCGGAAGAGGGCGAGGCCGGCAAGCCATCGCCCGCCCCGGGCCGGCCCGCGCGGCGCGGCCCCGGCGCCACCCGGCTGGAAGCCAGCCACGATGGCTATGTCCAGCGCTATGGCCTGGTCCACCGCCGCATCCTGATCCTGCGCGAGGATGGCAGCGAACTGCGCGGCGAAGACCTGCTGGTGCCCTCGCGCGGCAAGGGCGCGCGGCGCGGCAAGGTGGCCTTTGCCCTGCGCTTCCACCTTGGCCCGGGGGTTGAGGTGGGGCGCTCGGGCGATGGCCAGGGGGTGGGCATCGTCCTGCCCGATGGCTCCTACTGGCAGTTCCGCTCGGGCGGCGAGGCCGAGGTTTCGGTGGAGGATTCGCTCTGGGCCGATGGCCAGGGCCGCCCCGTCGCCACCCGCCAGATCGTCATTGCCGGGCTGGTCAGCCGCGGCGGCGGCAATTTTGCCTGGCTGCTGAAGAAGATGGGCTGAACCGGCGGGGCCGGGCCGCTTCGCCGAAGCGCCGCGGCCCGATCAGCCCCGATCAGCCCCGTTCGGCCTCGGCGATGAAGCGCAGCAGCGCCTTGTCGAGCACGTCCAGCTCGTGGTTGGCATCGACCTGGCCTTGCAGCCAGGCATCCTCGGTTTCGGTGATGCGCTGGTCGGCGGCCACTTCGCCGGCAAGATCGCGGCCACTGCCATCCGGCGCGCCCTTGCGGCCGAAGCCCAGGACGCCGCGCGCCGCTTCGCGGAAATTACCGCCAAGGTCGCTCTTGCCCATGCGCCCGAAGAAGGCGCCCAGCCGCGGCGTGGCATCGTTCATGAAGCTGTCGAGCGCGCGGGCGCGATCGGCAGAGAGCTGCTGGAAGCGGTTGTGGGCCATGAGGTGGTTGGCCACCGCCTTCACGAACAGGTCGGCCCATTCGGGGGCATTGTCGGCCCCCAGGGTCGCGTCCTTCAGGCGAAACAGCATTTCCGCCTCGGCCCGGCTCACCCCGCCCGGAGAATCGCTGGTGAACGAATAAATGTAGCGCTTGAGCAGGCGGCACTCGGCCGGGGTGATGCAGGCGCCGCCCTGGGCGCTGCTGCCCAGCGCGCCGCCGTCGCGGGTCGGCCCCGTCCCGGTCAGCACGGCCTGTTCGATCTGCGCGAGGGCATAGGCCTTGAGCCGTTCGGGCACGGACTCCGCCTTGTCAAACAGGGTGGCGAGCAATTCCAGCTCGGCCAGCGAATCGACACGGCCATCGCAGTCCAGCCGGGCGATCAGCCACTCAGCCTGGTCTTCGCCGATGAAGCCGCGCGGGCTGCCGCCGGCCACCAGGTACTGGGTGATCGCCTCGACGAAGAAATCGGCCCATTCGCCGGTGCGTTCGGCCAGATGGTCGTTGAGCACGAAGATCGCCTCGGCCTCGGCCGGCTCGATCCGGCCATCGGCCCAGCCGTCGCGGCGAAGGCCGAGAATTTCCTCGGCGGTGATCCGGCCATCGGCCTGGGCCTGCGCGGCCAGCGCGCGGAACTGATAGGTCATCGGCGTTTCGCCCCCCGTTGCAATCGGGAGCCGGCTATGCGCCCGATGCGGTTAAGGCCGGGTTACCCGCCCGTGCGGCGGCCGGGCCGGCACGGCTGGCGCAGGAGCAGCGGCCTGCGGCGGCGGGGGCACGCGCCGCATCGAGCGGACGCAGGCCACGCGGTCGACGTCCTGGCCGTCGCTGGCGCGGCGCGCATCGACGTAGCTGGCCTGCGGCTCGCGTCCGGGCGCGGCGGGATAGAGATAGATGTCGAGCACGCAGGCCGAACCGCCGAACTGGAGCTTGCGCGCATCGCCCTCCAGCACGTCGAGCCGGGGATTGCCGAACTGGCGGACGAGATCGGCCCCGCTCGCCCCAGTCACCCCTTCCAGCCCCGGCAGCGCCTGAACCGGCGGCGGGGCGATCGGCCGGCGCACCGGCGCGCGCGGCTGGGTGCGCGGGGCGGGCGGGCGAACCACCGGGGCGCCGGCGCTGCGGACCGGCCCGGTATCGGCGCCGCCACAGCCGGCAAGCGCCGGGACGAGCAGCAACAAGGCAAGGAAGGCGGCGCGATGCATGGCCCGCCAATCGCCCGGCCGCGCGGCGCCGTCAACCGGATCGGACTTGCCGGTGCCCCGCCCCGCCGCTAGACTTTGTTTCAGTCAAACTGAAACAGATGCGGCACCGGCCCGCTCCCCCGCCCGACCACCCAACGATAGTACCCTATGGGTGGTCGGGCGGGGGAGCGGGCCGGTGCCGATTCCACGCAAGTGGAAATGACTATACCCGCCCCCGAACGCCCCACCTGCCATAAGGTTTCCCCGCTCATGACCACTCCAGTCCACGACGTGATCGCCATCGGCAATGCCATCGTCGACGTGATGGCCCCGTGCAGCGATGCCGATATCGATCGGCTGGGCCTGGCCAAGGGCGGGATGACCCTGGTCGATACCGCCCGCGCCCATGACCTGTACGAAGCGATGGGGCCGGCGCGGGAGATTTCCGGCGGCTCGGCAGCCAATACCCTGGCCGGCCTGGCCGCGCTGGGCGCAAGCTGCGCCTTCATCGGCCAGGTCGCCGACGACCAGCTGGGCGAGGTGTTCGCCCACGACATCCGCGCCGGCGGCATCGCCTTCGCCACCCCCGCCCGGGCCGACGATCCGCCGACCGCGCGCTGCCTGATCTTCGTGACCCCCGATGGCCAGCGCACCATGAACACCTATCTCGGCGCCTCGCAGTTCCTGCCCGCCGCCCAGGTGGACGAAGCGGCCATCGCCGGGGCCGCCGTGCTCTATCTCGAAGGCTACCTGTGGGACCCGGAAGAACCGCGCGCGGCCATGCGCCGGGCGATCGCCGCGGCCCGCAATGCCGGGCGCAAGGTGGCCTTCACTCTGTCGGATTCGTTCGTCATCGCCCGCCATGGCGATGATTTCCGCGCCCTGATCGAGGCCGGCGAGATCGACATCCTCTTCGCCAACGAACACGAACTGGCCGCGCTCACCGGGATCGAGGATTTCCACGAAGGTATCACCCATCTGGGCGGCAAGGTGCCCACCGTGGTCGTCACCCGCAGCGAGAAGGGCGCCTATGCCATTTCCGGCGGGGAGCACGCGCAAGTTGCGGCCGAGCCGGTGGCCCAGGTGGTGGATACGACCGGAGCGGGCGATCTGTTCGCCGCCGGCTTCCTGTTCGGCCTCGCCCGCGCCATGCCGCTGGCCCGGTGCCTGAAGCTGGGCGCGATCTGCGCGGCGGAGATCATCAGCCACTACGGCGCCCGGCCCGAGGCGGATCTCAAGGCGCTGGTGGCCGAAGCGGTCGCCTGACCCGTCAGGTCAGGACCGCGCCGCCATCGGCCACCAGCGTGTGGCCGACCACCATCGAGGCCTCGTCGGTGCACAGCCACACCGCCGCATTGGCCACTTCCTCGGGCTGGGCGAAGCGCCCCAGCGGCGACTTGCTCATCAGGAAGGCATGGCGCTTGGGATCGGCGAAGGCGGCTTCCATCAGCGGGGTGGCCATCACCCCGGGGCCGACCGCGTTGATCCGCACGCCCTTGCGGGCATATTCCAGCGCGGCGCTCTTGGTCATGCCCTGAAGTCCGGTCTTGGCCGAATAATAGTGCGACAGGCCATAGGCTCCGGCGTGTTCGTTGCCCGAGCCGATGTTGACGATCGCGCCCCCGCCACCGGCCAGCATCGCCTTGATCTCGTATTTCATGCAAAGGAACACCCCGGTCAGGTTGACCGCGAGCATCGCCTCCCACAGCTCTTCCGGAATATCGGCCAGCGGAAGGTTCTGGCCGGGGCGCATGGCATTGTTGATCGCGCAGTGCAGGCCGCCGAACCGCTTGACCGCGGTATCGATCATCGCCCGCACATCCTCCACCCGCGAAACGTCGGCCTGCACGAACACAGCCTCGCCGCCCTCGTCGCGGATCAGTTGCACGGTTTCCTCGCCGCCCTCGGCGTCGAGATCGGCCACCACCACCCGCGCGCCCTTGCGGGCAAATGCGCGGGCGCATTCCCGGCCCAGCCCGCGCGCCGCGCCCGTCACCAGGGCCGCCTTGCCTTCCAGTTGTCGCATCGTTCCTGCTCCTCTGGCGGCAGGCTTAGGACGGCTTGGCCTCCCGCGCCACTTCACGCCAGCCGATATCGCGGCGGCAGAACAGGTCGGGCGCCTGGATCGCATCGACCGCGGCATAGGCGCGGGCTTGCGCCTCGCTCACCGTGGCCCCGCGCGCGGTCACGTTGAGCACGCGCCCGCCATTGGCGGTGAGCACGCCATCGATGCCCAGCTTCGTTCCGGCATGGAAGACCTTGGCCCCGCCCGCTTCCGCCGCCGGAATCCCGTTTATCCGCCCGCCCTTCTTCGGCTCGCCCGGATAGCCCGCGCCGGCCATGACCACGGTCAGCGCGACATCGTCGGAAAAGCGCGGCGGCTCCACCGAGGCAAGGCGGTTTTCCGCACAGGCCAGCAGCAGTTCGCCCAGGTCCGATTCCAGCCGCATCAGCATGACCTGGCATTCCGGATCGCCGAACCGGCAATTGTATTCGATCAGCTTGGGGCCATCGGCGGTCAGCATCAGGCCCAGGAACAGCACGCCCGAATAGGCCATGCCCTCGTCCGCCAGGGTCTTGACCGTGGGCGCGATGATCCGGGTCATCGCCTCGGCGGCCAGCGCCGGGGTGAGCACGCGGGCCGGGCTGTAGGCGCCCATGCCGCCGGTGTTGGGGCCGGTATCGCCCTCGCCCACGCGCTTGTGGTCCTGGGCCGAGGCGAAGGGCAGGATGGTGGAGCCATCGGTGAGGGCGAAGAAGCTCGCCTCCTCGCCATCGAGGAATTCCTCGACCACGGCTTCGGCCCCCGCCGCGCCGAACCGGCCGGCGAAGATCTCGCGGATCGCGTCTTCCGCCGTTGCCATGTCCATGGCCACGGTCACGCCCTTGCCGGCAGCGAGGCCATCGGCCTTGATCACCACCGGCGCGCCGAACCGGCGCACGGCGGCCAGGCCATCGGCTTCGTTGCTAACCCGCTCATAGCCCCCGGTGGGGATCTTGGCGCGGGCGCACAGGTCCTTGGTGAAGCCCTTGGAGCCTTCCAGCTGGGCGGGCAGGCGATTGGGACCGAACACGGCGAAGCCCGCGCCGCGCAGGCTGTCGCCCAGCCCGTCGACCAGCGGCGCTTCCGGGCCGATCACCACCAGTCCCACGTGATGGGCTTCGCAAAAGGCGATCGTCGCGCCATGGTCAGTCGCATCGAGCGCGACCAGTTCGGCATGGTCGGCGATGCCCGGATTGCCGGGGGCGGCATAAAGCTTGCCCCCATTTTCCAGCAAACGCGATTGCGCCAGCTTCCACGCCAGCCCATGTTCGCGGCCGCCCGAGCCCAGAAGCAGGATGTTCATGCCCGATACGCCGCCTTTTTCCGATGATCTCTCCGCCGGGCTGGTAGCGAAGCGGAGCGCTGGCGACAACGCCGAGCCGCTGACCATCAGCGAAATTTCCGCCGCGCTCAAGCGCACGGTGGAGGATCGCTTCGGCTTCGTGCGGGTGCGCGGCGAGCTTTCGGGGGTCAAGCGCGCAGCTTCCGGCCACCTCTACCTGTCGCTCAAGGATGAAGGCGCGCGGCTCGATGGGGTGATGTGGAAGGGCAATGCCGGGCGCCTTGCCTTTCGCGCGGAAGACGGGGTGGAAGTCATCGCCACAGGCAAGCTGACGACCTATCCCGGCCGCTCCAACTACCAGATCGTGATCGACCGGATGGAGATCGCGGGCGAAGGCGCGCTGCTCGCCCTGCTGGCGAAAACCAGGGCGCGGCTCGAAGCCGAAGGCCTGTTCGACCGCGCCCGCAAGCGCGCCCTGCCGTTCCTGCCGCGGGTGATCGGCGTGGTCACCTCGCCCACCGGGGCGGTGATCCGCGACATCCTCCACCGCCTGGCCGATCGCTTCCCCAGCCGGGTGCTGGTCTGGCCGGTGCTGGTCCAGGGCAATGGCGCGGCCGAGCAGGTGGCCGCTGCCGTGCGCGGGTTTGGCGAGATCCCGCCCGGCGGGCCGGTGCCGCGCCCCGATCTCGTCATCGTCGCGCGCGGCGGCGGCTCGATCGAGGATCTGTGGGCCTTCAACGAGGAAGTGGTGGTCCGCGCCATCGCCGGGTGCCCGATCCCGGTCATCTCTGCCGTGGGCCACGAGACCGATACCACGCTGGCTGATTTCGCCGCCGACCTGCGCGCGCCCACGCCCACCGCCGCCGCCGAGATCGCCGTGCCGGTGCGCGAGGACCTGGCCGCGCAGATCGCCGAACTGGCCTTCCGCCAGCGCCGCTGCGCCCTGCGCCCGGTCCAGCTCGGGCGCGAACGGCTGGAAGCCCGCGCCCAGCGCCTGCCCCGGCCCGAAACCATGGTCGCCCAGCGCGCCCAGCGGCTGGACGATCTGGGCGAGCGCCTGCGGCGCGGCCTGGCCGACCGGATCGCCCAGGCCCGCACTGCGCTCCACCATCCCGCCGGCCGGCTCTCCGCGCCGCTGCTCGCCTACCAGCTGCGCCACGCCCGCCAGCGGCTGGAAGCCGAACGGCTGCGCCCCGAAGACCTGCTGCGCCGGATCGACACGGCCCGCGCCCATGTCGATTCGCTCGATCGCCTGCGCCGCCAGCTCGATCCGCGCGCGCCGCTGCGGCGGGGCTATGCCCTGGTCACCGGGCCGGATGGCCACGTGGTCGGCGGCAAGGCGATCGCGGCGGGGCTGGCGGAAATGACCCTGGAATTCCACGATGGCGCGCTGCTGGTCAGCCCCGCCGGCGCGCCCCGCAAGCCCGCGCGGCCAGCCCGGCCCGGCGCCCCCGCAGCGGGCGGGCCGCAAGGCGATTTGTTCTGAAGCGCAAACGCTGGTAACCTCGTGCCCATGCTGATGAACGCGTCCGAACGTCCTGCCGCCCTGCAATTCGGCCCCAATGGCTTCCAGGTCCTGCGCCCCGGTGCCTTCGTGCTCTGCGCGGTCAGCGGGGAGAAAGTCCCGCTCGATTCGTTGCGCTATTGGAGCGCGGTGCGCCAGGAAGCCTATGCCAGCTGCGAACTGGCCACCCGGCGGCTGCTCGGCCAGGGCTGACAAGGCCATGCGGCCAGACCGCCGCCGCGCCCTCGGCCTGATTGGCGGCGGCCTTGCGGCCGGCGCGCTGGCGCGGGGCGCATGGGCCACCTCGCTCGCCCTGCCCGCGCTGGAACTCACCGCCAGCCGGCTGACCCAGGGCGGCTGGGCACGCGGTCTGGCCCGCCACGGCGTGAGCGTCGATCTCGATGGCGCGCCCGTGCCGACCGACCCTTCCGGCGCTTTCCTCATCGCCTTCGATCGCGATGCCCCGCCCGAGGCGCGGCTCCATGCCCGCGCCGCCAACGGCTGGGAAACCACGCTCCCGCTCGCCATCGCCCCGCGCGCCTGGCAGATCGAACGGATCGACGCGCCGCGCCGCCCGCCATCCCTGCCCAGCGCGGACTATCTCCGCATCCGCAAGGCCGAACTGGCGCAGATCGGCGCGGCCCGCGCGAAAGTGACCGGCGCGACAGGCTGGAACCAGCCAATGATCCGCCCGGCCCCGGGCCGCGTTTCGGGCCGGTTCGGCGCCCAGCGGATCTACCGGGGCGAACCCGGCGCCTATCATTCCGGGCTGGACCTGGCCGCTGCCGCCGGCACCCCGATCCACTGCCCGGCAGATGGCGTGGTGATCCTCGCCGCCGCCGCGCCCTTCACCCTGGAAGGCAAGCTGCTGATGATCGATCACGGCATGGGCCTGACCAGCGCCTTCCTCCACTGCTCGGCCCACCGGGTGGCGCTGGGCGATACGGTGCGGCAGGGCCAGGTGGTGGCCGAGGTCGGCATGACCGGCCGCGCCACCGGCCCGCACCTGCACTGGGGCCTGCGGTGGCACGAGGCCCGCCTCGATCCGCTGCTGTTCCTGCCACAGGAGGCCTAGCTTCGCCGCTGGCCGTTCCGGCGGGGCGAACGTCTTGATCAACCAGCGTCCGCTTCTGTCGCATCGCGCCGATAGGCCGGTGCCCATGCCGCCGGTCAGGAGATTCGCCATGGACACCGCCCCGCCCTTTCCCGCGCCCCATCCCACGCCGTCGCCCTGCGCCGCCGCCGACGACGACAGCGCCGCCGATGCCGGGCAACTGATGCTTGCCGCCACGTTCAACGGCCTGTGCCACGTCATCGCCGGCATGGCGCGGCGGCAGGGCTTTTCCGCCGACGAACTGCGCGCGATGCACGAGGCCATGCTCACCCCGCTCGACGATCCCGAGCATGGCGACGATCCGGTGCTGGCCTCGGCCCGCGACACGGTCGACCGGGTGCTCGGCGCGGCTCTCGCCCGCCGCCTCGATGCGGCCGGCCGGCGGCGCCCGAGTGAGCGCCGGTAAACCGGCCCGGCGCCGGCGCCTTTCCGCATCCATCCGCCCGCAAGATCGCACCTGCGACCGCTTCTGTCGCTTGCCTGCGCCAGTCTCCCCGGCGATGACCAAACCGATGACCCTCACCCTGATCCACACCTCCGACTGGCACCTCGGCCACGAACTCGCCGGCCACCCGCGCGAGGCCGAGCACGAGGCCTTCCTTGCCTGGCTGCTCGGCCAACTCGATGAGCAGGAGGCCGATGTCCTGCTGGTCACCGGCGACATCTACGACGTGGCCAATCCCCCGGTCTCGGCCATGCGGCGGCTCTATGCCTTCCTCGCCGCCGCATCCGCGCGCCGGCCCGGCCTGCTCACCGTGATTCTGGGCGGCAATCATGACAGCGCAGCGCGGATCAACCTGCCCGCCCCCCTGCTTGACGAAGCGCGCGTCCGTTTCGTCGGCAACCTGCCGCGCAAGGTGCGGCCCGATGGCGAGGGCACCATGCCCGATCACGCGGCCATGCTGATCCCGCTGCCCGGCAAGACCGGCGAGATTGCCGCCTGGCTCGCCGCCGTGCCCTTCTGCCGCCCGGGCGATCTGGGTGCAGAGCCCTTGCAGAGCCTTTACGCCGGCGTTGCAGCGGCCGGGGCCGAGCGCGCGGGCAGCCTGCCGCTGATCCTCTCGGGCCACCTCCACGTGGCCGGCGGCGCGGTGTCCGAACTGTCGGAACGGCGGATTGTCGTCGGCGGCGAGGAGGCCCAGGCCGCCAGCCTGTTCGATCCGCGCGCCGCCTATGTCGCGCTCGGCCACCTCCACCGCGCGCAGGACGTGGCCGGGCCTTGCCCGATCCGCTATGCCGGCTCGCCCTTCCCGCTTTCGGCGACCGAGCGGGATTATGCCCATTCGATCAGTGTCTTGCGCGTTTCCCCGGGGAAATTCGCGCTCGGCGAGGTGCCGATCCCGCGCCCGGTTCCCTTCCTCGCCGTGCCCGCGCGCGGGGCAGCGCCGCTCGATGCGGTGGTGGCCGAACTGGAAGCCCTGCCGGCGGACGAAGGCCTCCCCCGCGAAAGGCATCCCTTCCTCGAAGTGACAGTCGCGGTCGACGGGCCGGAGCCGCACCTCCAGGCCCGCGTGCTCGCCGCGCTGGACGGCAAGGCCGTCCGCCTCACCCGGATCCTGCGCCAGGTGGCCACCGCGCCGGACGCGAACGAGGGGCCGCTCGCCGGGGCAGACCTTGGCGACCTTGCGCCCGAGGCGGTCTTCGCCGCGCTCCACGGGGCGAAATATGGCGGCAATCCCCCGCCCGACGATCTCGCCCGCGCCTTTGCCGAGCTGCTGATCGAAGTGAACACCCTGCCCGCCGGGGAGCCTGCCTGAAATGCGTATCCTTGCCATTCGCGGCCAGAACCTTGCCAGTCTGGCGGGCGCCTTCGCCATCGACTTCACCGAGGAACCGCTCGCCGGATCGGGCATCTTCGCCATCACCGGGCCGACCGGGGCGGGCAAGTCGACCCTGCTCGATGCGGTGTGCCTGGCGCTGTTCAACGACATTCCCCGGCTCAAGGCCGCGCCGTCGGGCGGCAAGATCGGCGAGGCGGAGGACACAGGCCTGTCGCTGCGCGATACCCGCGCAATCCTGCGCCACGGCACGGGCGAAGGCTTTGCCGAGGTGGACTTCGCCATGCCCGGCGGCGCGACCTACCGCGCGCGCTGGTCGGTCAAGCGCGCACGCGGCAAGGCCGATGGCAAGCTGCAGAACCACGACCACTCCTTCGAGCGGCTCGACACCGGCGAACGGATCGGCGGCACCCGCACCGAAACCCTGGCGGCGATCCGCGCGGTCATCGGCCTTTCGGCCGAGCAGTTCGGCCGGGCGGTGCTGCTTGCCCAGGGCGATTTCGAAGCCTTCATCCGCGCCGATGCCAACGAACGGGCGATCCTGCTCGAACGGCTGACCGGCTCGGAAATCTACACCGCGCTGGGCCAGCGCGCCTTCGAGAAGGCCCGCACGCTTGAAGCCGGGCTGGACTTGCTCCGCGCCCGGATCGCCGACCAGCACGGCCTCGACGATGACCAGCGCGCCGAGGCCGAACAGGCCCTGGCCCAGGCCCAGGCCGCCGAAGCCCAGGCCCGCGCCGATCACGAAGCGCTCAAGCAGGCCCGCGCCCACGAACTGGCCGGCGCGCAGCTCGCGCAGCAGGTCGCCAGTGCCCGCCAGGCGCTGGCCGCCAGCGAAGCCGCGGCAAGCGAGGCCGCCCCCCGCCGGGCCGCCCTGGCGCTGGATCGCCGCGCCCTCGCCCTGGCCCCGGCCTGGACCGCGCTGGCCGAAGCCGAGGCAAAGCGCGCAGCCACCGCGCGCGATGCCGCCGAGGCCGCCGCCGCCCTGGCCCGGGCCGAGGCCGAGGAAGCGCAGGCCCAGGCCGCGCAAACCGCCGCCACCGCCCGGCGCGAGGCCGCCGAAGCTGAGGCCCGCGCCCTCGCCCCGGCGCTGGACCAAGCCCGCGCGCTCGACGTGCGCCTGGCCGAAGCCGCCCGCGCGGTGGCCCAGGCCCGGGCCGAAGCCGCGACCGGGCAGCAGCGGCTGGCCACCGCCGAAGCCGCCCAGGCCAAAACCCGGGCCGCCCATGCCGAGGCCGAAGCGGCCGAGGCGGCGGAGCGGGACTGGCTGGCGGGCCACGCCGCCCTTGCCCCGCTTGCCCAGCGCGAGGACGAACTGGCGAGCCAACTGGCCGACCATGCCGCCCGCGCCGCCGCCGTGGCCCACGGCGAGGGGCTGCGCGGCGAACAGGAGCAGGCCCAGCGCCAGGCCCTGGCCCGCTGGACCACGGCGGAAGCCACCCTGCGCGAGGCGGGCGAGGCCCATGAGGCGGCGCAACAGGCCCTGGCCGAGGCCGAACAGGCGCTGCCCCCGCCAGACGCCCTCGCCAACCTCGCCGACGCGCGCGACCGGCTGACCCGGATCGACGGCCTGCTAGCTGCCCAGGCCCAGACCGAAGCCGCGCTGCTCGGTGCCGAGCAAACCCTGTCGCGCACCCGTGAGCGGCTGGACGGCGACCAGGCGCGCCGCACCGCGCTAAGCTCGCGCCAGGCCACCCTGGCCGCCACTCTGCCGGCGCTGGCGGCCAGGGTGGCCGAGGCCCGCCGCGACCTGGCCCTGCTGCGCGCCGCCGCGACCGATGCGGCCGAAGCCCTGCGCGCCGAACTGGCGCCGGGCCAGCCCTGCCCGGTCTGCGGCTCCGCCGAACACCAGCTTGATCGTTTCGAGGGCAAGCTGGGCGAACACCTGCGCCGGCGGGAAGAAGCCGCCCAGGCGCTGGAAGCTGATCACGCCGCGCAGGACCGCGAGGCGATTGCCGCGGAGGCCGAGGTCAAGGCGCTCGACGAGGCCGCCGTCCATCTGGGCCGCGAGCGCGCCGAACAGGGCCGGCAGCTGGACCTGGCTGCACAGCGGCGCGAAGCCGCCCGCGCCGACCTGTTCGCCGCTGCCCGCGCCCTTGCCCTGCCCGACAGCGCCGCAGCCCTGCCCGACGCCCTGCCCGAAGCCGTATCGGCCCGCCGCGCGGAGGTGGAGGAAAGCCTGGCGGCGCTCACCACCGCGCGGGCCACGGCCGATGCCCGGCGCCAGGCCGAACACCAGGCCCGCGCCGCGCTCGACACCGCGCGCGAAGCCCATGCCGCCGCGCGCGAGGCTCTCGACAGCCGCACCCGCGCGCTGACCGAACTGGACAACGACCTGAAGGCGGATCGCGCCGAGGCCGGGCGCCTGGCCGCCGCGCTCGACCGCTGGCTGGCCCCGGCCGGCGCCTGGCGCGCCCAGGCGGATCCCTCCGCCTGGCTGGCTGCCCTCGGCGGCGAATGGCGCGCCCGCGACCGCGAGTGCCAGCGCCTGACCGCCGCCCTGCCCGCCCTGCGCGATGCCTGGACCCGGGCCGAAACCGAGCTTGGCGCCTGCCGCACCCGCGCCGAGGAACTGGCCGCAGCCCTGTGCCGCGCGGGCCAGGCCCATGCCGCCCTGGCGCAGGACCGCGCCGCCCTGCTGGAGGGCGAGGCGGTCGCGGCGGTCGAACAGCGCCTGGCCGCCGCCCGCAACGAGGCGGAAGCGGCGCACCGGGCGGCGGCGGCGGCGCGCGAAGCCGCCTCCCACGCCCGGGTGGGCAGCGCCGCCCGCCACGACAGCGCCAGCGCGGCCACGGCTGCGGCACAGGCCGACCACGCCGGCCGCGCCCACGCCTTCGCCGCCGCCCTCGCCGAGGCCGGGCTTGACGCCGATGCGGTCGCCCGCGTTGCCCGGGCCGGGGCCGAAGCCCTGGAGGCCGAGGGCGAAGCTCTCGCCGCGCTGGATCGGGCACTGGCCACGGGCCGCGCCGTCCTGCGCGAACGCGAAGCCGATCTCGCCCGGCATGGCGCGGGCGAAGCCCCGGCGCTGGCCGGCCCCGCGCTCGCCGCCGCTCTGGCCGAGGCCGAGCAGGCCAGCGCCGCCGCCGCCGATCGCCGCGCCGAGGCCGAGATTGTCCTGCGCCAGGACGATGCCTCGCGCGGACGCACCGCCCTGCTGCGCGCCGAGCTGGACAGCGCGACCGCGAAGGCCGCGATCTGGCTGCGCCTTGGCGACCTGATCGGCGACCGAACCGGCGCCACCTTCCGCCGCTTCGCGCAAGGCCTGACCCTCGACCGCCTGCTCGAACACGCCAACGCCCGCCTGTGCGAGCTGAAGCCCCGCTTCACCCTCGAACGCGCGCCCGGCGGCGATATGCTGATCCAGGTGCTCGACAACGACATGGGCGGCGAAGTGCGCGGCCTGCACAACCTTTCGGGCGGCGAGCGCTTCCTTGTCAGCCTGGCCCTGGCGCTGGGGCTGGCGGAAATGTCCACTGCCAGCGGGGTGAAGATCGAAAGCCTGTTCATCGACGAAGGCTTCGGCGCGCTCGACCCGGCCAGCCTCGGCCAGGCCGTGGCCCTGCTCGAACACCTCCACGCCACCGGCCGCCGCGTGGGCGTGATCAGCCACGTGGAAGAGCTGAAGGAACGCATCCCGGTGAAGATCGAGGTGACCCCCACCGGCAAGGGCACCAGCCGGGTGGAGGTGGTGGGCGGCTGAGCCGGCCGGCCTACCCCTCCCCCGCCAGCCCGCGCATCACCGCGACCATGGCGAGGGTATCGAGCGCGCAATAGGCCTTGAGCTGTTCGGCCAGCGCCCAGCGCCGGTCGGCAGCGCAGGCCGGGTCGGCGGCTTCGAGCCAGGCCTCCTGGGCACTGCCGCCGTCCTTGACCTCCAACCCCTCGTAACCCAGCGCCGAAAGCGTTGGGAGGACCGCCTTGATCGACCAGGAGCCGCGCTGGTCGCGGTGATACCAGTGCTCGCGCGCCACCGGCAGCAGATCGACCGTGCGGGCCTCCATGGCCAGCAGCGGCCGGGCAAGATCGGGCAGGTCTCGGGCAAGCTCGCGCAGCACGCGCTTCTCGAAGGCGGCATTGTAGGCGACGATCGTGGCCTCGGGCGGGATCGCGGCGATCAGCGCCTCGGCGCAAGGCCGGCGCGGATCGCTGCCATCGACGCTAAGGAATTCGTGGTGGGCCATGGCCCCGCCGGCGCCTTCCAGGTGGAGCGAGAACTGGAACGGCACCTGTTGGTATGGCCGGGTGCCCAGCCAGCGCGGCACGGCCGGGTTGATCGTCTCGAAATCGAGGAAGGCGAGCGGACGCGCCCAACCGGCCATCGCGGCGCGCGCACCCATGGCATCGTGAAACGGCCGGTCATCGCGCGTGGCGGCCAGCACCCGGGCGTGTTTGGGCGAAAGCTGCGCCTCATCAAGCGCGAGCAGGTCGGCCACGCCTTGCGCCGCCCATTTCTTCCCGCCTCCGTTTGGCAGGATCGTCACCGGCCAGTCCGGCCCGACCGGCGCCGCGCGGCTGCACCAGGCGGCAAATTCGCAGGCAAACGGGCTGGCGCAATGGTCGCCCATCTCGCGCACCGGCTCTTCGCCCGCCAGCACCGCACGCGCCGCCGCGACGACCTTGGGCCGGTTCTGCGCCAGGACGCTGGCCTCGTCCAGCAGGTCGGCATCGGCGAACAGTCCCGCATAGTCGCCTTCGCGCGCCAGCACGAAGCCGGTATCGATATGGCGAATGGCGGCGGAAGTCAGGCTGACCCCGGCCTCGCGCAGTACCCAGACCTGAGTGGCAAGGTCGCCCAGGTGATAGTCCTTCGGCCCGGTCGAACTCTTCACTTCGGCGAGCCGCCAGCCATTGCGCCCCTCCCGCTCGAGGATGTCGGCGCGCACCAGCACCCCATCGTGCTGGAAAGTCGCCTCGAACAGCGGGCCGGGGTGGCGTTCGGCGATCAGCCAGGCGGTTTCGGCGAGGGCTGCATCCAGCCCGCCCTCCGGCTCGATCATCACCCCGCCGGGGTGGAGCGCACAGGCCAGGGCGCCAACATCGTGCCCGGTGGCGAACCGCGCCTCGGCGCCGGAATCCTGCCGGGCCAGGTCAGGCCGGTGCACCATCAACCAGAGCCGGCGGGGGCATTGCTCGAAGGCGGTGATGCGGGACTTGGACAGGCCCGGGCGGCTGGGGGAAGGCTTGGTCATGCGGCCTTGTCCGCCACGCCTGCGACAATTCCGGTCATCGCGCCCCGCCTACCGCAACCGCCCGCCGCCGCCGTTCCGCGAACAGCGCGCATACCCGCTGGTACGGACGGCGGGACTCGAACCCGCACGGGCTATGCCCAAGGGATTTTGAGGCCATGCTCGCGGGGCTGCCTCCCTGCCAGATCGCGCTGACGCACCGGGCGATCCGTCCTGCTTGCGGCAGCTTCGTTCCGGTCTCGGCCAGGTCCAATTATCCCATTGATAAACTGAAAACTAATCTTCCGCCGGCATTGGGTGCCTTGACGGCGAAGCAGAAATGTTGCCCGAACCAGATGAGCACAAAAACCGGTGTCGCAAAATATATGTCCGTTTCTGTCGCAGGTCGGCAGGATCATGCGCCAGGCGATTCTCGGGGGGTGTTGAAGTGCGGAAGTTCAAGGGGCGGGCGACCGGCGCAATCGCAGGGGCGCGGTTGTGAGCGAGCGCATGGGGAAGCTGGACCGGGCCATTGCCCTGATCCACCTGCTGTCCGAAACGGCCGAAGGGCTTACCCTGGAGGAAATGGCCTCTGCCCTCGGCGTGAACCGGCGCACGGTCGAGCGGCTGCGAAACGTCATTGCACTGCACTTCGACCTTGATGAGCTGCCGGACGGCCGGTCCAAGCGCTTCCGGATCAACGAAAGCCTGCGGCGGGTCTATTCCCGGCCGACCGCCGAGGAGATCGCCGCCCTCCAGGCCGAGGTCGAAGCCCGGCAGCGGGAAAGCGCCCCGCAGGCCCAGACGCTGGCCGCACTGATGCACAAGGTGCGCGGCTCGCTCGACCACCGCGAACGCACCCGGCTAGATCCTGATCTCGCGGCCCTGGCCCGGCTTCAGCGTGCGCGGGTGATCGCCGGGCCGGAAGTGGTGGCCGATCCGGAAGTGCTGGCGGCGGTTCAGACCGCGATCATCGTGGGATTGGGTATCGAGTTCGACTACCTGGCAGAGGGCGCCTCCGAGGCCAAATGGCGCCGCGTGGTGCCCTATGGCCTTGTCCATGGCCCCATCACCTACCTCGTCGGCAAGATGCCCAAGTCCGACAGGGACCCGGTCTTCTACCGCCTTGACCGAATGACCAATGCCCGCCCTACCAACGAGCCTTACGAGGTGCCCGACGATTGGGACCTCGACGCCTGGCTGGCCCAGAGTTTCGGCATCTGGCGCGAGGATGACCATGACATCGTCCTGCGTGTCCTGCCCAGCGCCGTGCAGAAAGCGAAAGCCTGGCGTTTCCACCCGGCGCAGCAGGTCGAGGAAGACGGCCAGGACCTCATCGTCCGCTTCCGCTCCGGCGGCCTGCGCGAAATCGCCGAACACCTGTTCACCTGGGGCGGCGACGTGCGGATCGAGGGGCCGGAGGAACTGCGCAAGGTGATGCAGGAACGGGTCGCGCTGGCCTGGGCATCGGTGTGACCATGCCTCTGGCGAATTGACTTCGAAAGGATACGAATGACGGATTACGGCAACGCCTGCAGCGGCTTCGACGATGTACAGATGGCGGAACTGATTGGAATCGCCACGACCTACCGCGAAGCCGGCGGTCTGGTGGTGAAGATCTCGAACCTGCTGGGCAACAAGGTTGAGGATGTTCTCGCGAAGGTGCCCGAGGGCATGCGGCACGTTATCGACGATGCCTCTGACCTGGCCTTGCGCGGAGCCTACCTGGCTGCATCCGCGACGCAGGCGGACGAAGCTTCCGACACCTATCTGAACCGCGCCCTGAATTATTTCCGTGGCGAGCGCTGGCACAAAGTGGCGAGCGGCGTCTCGGGCGCAATTGGCGGCGCCGGCGGTCTGGCCACCACGGCCGCAGACCTTGCCGCGACCACGACCCTGATCATGCGCTCGATCCAGCAGATCGCGGCCGGCTACGGTGAGGACATCGCGACCGAGGAGGTGCGCCTGCAATGCCTCGCCGTGTTCGGCTTTGGCGGTCCGCTGACCGAAGATGACGACGTCGAGACCGGGCTCTACGGCGTGCGCATTGCCCTCGCTACTGGACGGACCCTGGAAGCGGCGCTCAAACTGATCGTTCCGCGCTTCGGGATGATGGTCAGTGAAAAGGTGCTGGCCCAGGCCGCGCCCATCCTTGGCGCGGTGGCGGGCGCGACGATCAACCCGATCTTCACGGCCTACTACCAGGACATGGCGCATGTGCATTTCCGCCTGCGCCGGCTCGAAGGTCAGCATGATCCCGAGCAGGTGCGCGCCTGCTTCGAACGCATCGTCCGTTCGCAGCGGGAAGCCAACGCCAAGCGCAAGCGGGGGCGCTAGCATGACCCACCTCACAGACCGCTTCGAACAGGCCCTCGCCTGGGCCAACGCGCTCCACCGCGACCAGCGGCGCAAGGGCACCGCGATCCCCTATGTCGCCCACCTGCTCGGTGTCGCCGCCATCGCCCTCGAGATCGGGGCCGACGAAGACCAGGCCATCGCTGCCCTCCTGCACGATGCGGTCGAGGACCAGGGCGGACTTCCGACACTCGAGGAAACGGCATCCGGACCTTCTGCCGTTCATCGATCTGACCGAGTTTTCCGATCCGCAAGCCCCGGAGCAAATGAGAGCCTTGACCCTGCGGCGCATACCGGGAGCGGGGCCGGAATTGCTCTCGGGAGACCTGATGTTTCCCTTGCCGCCGATTGCGGCATGAACCTCCTCTGGGCCTCCACCTTCACCGATGCCCTGACCAAGCTCACCCAGGCCGAGGCCGGGGCAGCGACGCAGGCGGCCTTGCGGCTGGCGGGCGATCCGAAGGGCAACGGGCTTTCGCTCCACCGGGTGGAAAGCGCGCCGGGGTTCTGGACCGCGCGGGTCAGCCGCGATGTGCGGCTGGTGCTCCACAAGGCGGGTGAGCGCACGCTGTTCGCCTATGTCGGCCACCACGACGAGGCCTATCGCTGGGCCGAGCGGCGGCGGCTGATCCAGCATGAGCGGACCGGGTCGATGCAGTTCGTCGAGGTGGATGATTTCGGCGGTCTCGACGACGAATTCGGGCTGGTGCGGCCGACTTGCCGGGGGATGGAGCAACCTCCGCCGGGGGAAACTCCGCTGCTGGGGGCGGACCTGCCGGACGAGCCCTTTGCCGAGCTTTCGGACGACCGGTTGCTTGATGTCGGCGTGCCGCGCGACTGGCTGGAGCGGGTGCGCGCCGCGGCCTCGACCGAGGTGGATGAACTGTTCGGCCATCTGCCTGCCGAGGCAGCCGAGGCCCTGCTCGATTTCGCCACCGGGGGCCGGTTGGAGGACCATGTGGCGCCGCGGGCCGAGCCGGGGGCCGATCCCTTCGCCCACCCGGATTCGCAGCGCCGCTTCCGGGTGCTGGACAACCTGGAGGAACTGCGCGCGGCGCTGGCCCAGCCGTTCGAGAAGTGGGCCGTGTTCCTGCATCCCGCCCAGCGCGTGCTGGCCGAGCGGGCGTGGACCGGGCCGGCGCGGGTGACCGGTTCGGCCGGAACCGGCAAGACCATCGTGGCGCTGCACCGCGCGGTCCACATCGCGCGCGCAGATCCGTCGGCGCGGGTGTTGCTGACGACCTTTTCCAAGCCGCTCGCCACGGCGCTGGTCGCCAAGCGCGATGTGTTGACCGAGGCCGAGCCGGCCTTGCGCGAACGGATCGTGGTGCGCCCGCTCGACCAGGCGGCGGGGGAGCTGTTTGCCGCCGTGTTCGGTCAGCCGAACCGGGCGACCGAATCGCAGGTGCGCGCCGCCATCGCCGATGCGCGCGAGGCAGGGCTGGGGGGCGCTCTGGCCCCAGGGTTCCTGTTCGAGGAATGGGACGAGGTGGTCGACGCCTGGAACGTGGCCGATGGCGAGGCCTATGCCGCCGTGCCGCGGATCGGGCGCAAGACCAGGCTCGGCCCGGCCCAGCGCGAGGCCGCGTGGAGCGTGTTCGCCTTCGTGCGCGAAAGGCTGAAGGCGCGCGGGCTGGTCACCTGGGCGCAGCTTTACGCGCGGTTGGCGGAATGGCTGGCCGGGGGCGCGGCGCTGCCGTTCAGCCACGTAGTGGTGGACGAGGCGCAGGACCTTTCGGTGGCGCAGGTGCGCTTCCTGGCCGCAGTGGGCAGGGGGCGGGCCGACGCGTTGTTCCTGGCCGGCGACATCGGCCAGCGCATCTTCCACCTGCCGTTCAGCTGGGCGCGCCTGGGCTTCGACATCCGCGGGCGCAGCCATGGCCTGAAGGTGAACTACCGCACCTCGCACCAGATCCGCGCCGCCGCCGACCGGCTGCTGCCGCCGGCCCTGACGGACCTCGACGGGATCGAGGAAGGCCGGCGGGGCACAATCTCGATATTTGACGGACCCGATCCGCGGGTCCTGCTCGCGCAGGATGAGGCCGAAGAGGCCGAGCGCGTGGCCGCCTTCTTGCGCGAATGCCTGGCGCAAGGCGTGGCCCCGCGCGAAATCGCCGTGCTGGTGCGCGGCGAGGGGCAGCTCGCCCGCGCCCGCGCGGCGGTAAAGGCCGCCGGCCTCGATCCGCGGGCCGAGGATGGCGTGACGATAGCCGGGATGCACGGCGCCAAGGGCCTGGAATTCCGCGCCGTGGCCGTGATGGCCTGCGACGAGGAGGTCCTGCCCGATCCGGAACGCCTCGCTGCCGTTGGCGATGTGGCCGACCTGGAAGCGGCCTACGAAACGGAGCGGCACCTGCTTTACGTGGCCTGCACCAGGGCGCGGGACCGGCTGCTGGTGAGCGGGGTGGGGCCGGGGAGCGAGTTTCTGGAGGACCTGGCAATCGCCTCATACTGAATGCGACCACTTCTGTCGTACTTCTGCTGCCATACCAGTTGGTTACGGCAAGTAAATATCTGTATAAATCGTCGCGTTTACGGTTAATTGAGTCTTCGTGCCGACAACTGGTCACCGGCATTGGGGGGCGTGTGGACGAGGAGAAACGGGCATGGTTCCTGCGCGTCGACGAGGCGCGCAGCCTGGCGGAACTCGACCGGATCGAGGCCGAGGTGCGCCTGCCGAAGCAGCCATGGGGCGGTGCGGTCTGCATCAAGATTGCCCATCGCCGGAGCGAGCTGCGGCCGAAGGCTCAACCGCCGGCAGGGGCGCCTTTCGCCGCCCGCTTCGGCTTGCCGGCTCCGGACGGGCGCTGGCTCCATCGCTACCGGCTGGCCGATGAAGCCTTCGAGCGGCTTGGGCAGGATCTGAAGGGCCAAGGTTATGCCGGGTTGGGGCGCGGGCATGGGCCTGGCCTGTTCGTCCTGTGGGCATCGGAATGGCACCGCCGCCAATATCGCGGCGGCGGCCTGACCTGGGCGGCGCTTGTGGCGCCGCTGGGGCTGTTGGTAGACTACGACCGACTGCACGATCTGACTAGCAAGGGCCTCAAGCAGTGGCAGCGCAAGGTGATTGCCCTGTCCAGCCAGCAGTATCTGGCGACGCTGGCCCGCGAGGGCGGGTTTCCCGCCGCGGCGGTCGAGGATGGCAGCAGGGGTTGGGCGGGCCTGGTCCTGGCCGGGATCGTTGGCCCGCTGATGGGCAATCCCGCGGCCAGCGAGGACGAGGCGCTGGCCCTGGCCCATGCGGCCGAGGCGAAATTGCCAAAGACCTTTCGCGATCCTGATTTCCTCCAGCTCTGCGCGGACCTGGCGCTCGCCATCGTGGTCCTGCGGCGCGAGACTGAACCGCTGGCGCTGGCCGCTGGCCTGCCGCTGGTGGTGTGGCTGGGGCTCAATCGGCCGAACTGGCGCGAGGTGCTGCCGCTGACGACCGGCGACCGGGTGGCCGATGCGCTGGTGGACAGCCTGTTGGCCGTCACCGCGATCACCGGCACGGCCATTGGCGTCGAGCGCTTGCTGTGGCGCGACGGCGGGGGCTGGCGCGAGGCCGTGCGCCTGGTGCTGGACGGCACGGTTGATGGGGCGACCATGGGGGGTGTTGAACCGTCCGAAGGCCGCCTGCGCGCCTATGCCACAGGCCCGGCCGCCCGGTATCTGGTTGGCGAACTCGGCATGTTCGAGCCGCCGGTCGAGAACGAGCCCCACTGGACGGCCCGTTCGACCCGGGCAGCAAGGCAAATCCGTCCCTTGCCTTTTGCAGTGGCCGTCGAGATTGATCTGCGCGCCGGCGAGCGGACGGTGCGCCGCGCTGTGCTGGCGGGCGGCAAGCCGCGGCGGGGCCGGTTGCTTGTGGCCTTGGCGGACGATAATTCCGACGAATCGCCATCGGTGCTGCGGATCGCCGGCTCCGGCTCGGGGGATTACAAGGCGCAGGCCGTGTTCGTGCACCTGCCGGACGACTGGTCGGTGCAGGCGACCGGCGCGGAAGATGTGGCCTTGCTGGGCGCGGGCGTCGGTGCCTGCCGGATTTGGCGGGTGCAAGGCGGGGCGACTATCATCGACCCCACCGGCGATCTCTACCGAATACGCTGCGGCCAAGCGTCTGACCAGACCAACCGGCTCGACCTGATCGGCAACATCGCGCCCTGGGCGGAAGCATCCGGCAATGTCGATCTCTACTGCGGGGCGCCGCAGGTTGCGCCGGTGCGTTCTGGCGAACTGGTGCGCCGCCGGATCGGCGAGCGGACCTGGCACCCGGCGCGGATGCCGCTGCCACCGGGTCACTACGAACTGGGCTGGCGTGACGGCAAGGTGATGCTTGACCGGCGCCGGATCGCGGTCCTGCCGGCCGAAGCGGAGGTGAGCCAATCGGGCATGGGCGATGCCGTCCGCTTCGAGTTGTCGGGGCTGGGTCCGGTCACGCTTACGCCCGCGCCGCAGGCGCCCGTCAGCGTGGCGGAGCGCGGCGGGGAATGGCGTGCCCGGCCGGTTGCCGCCCAGGTCCACCGTTTCGAGGCCACCCTGGCCTGGCCGCAGGATCCGCCGCTCGAGGTGTCCATCGCCTTTCCCGCGCCTGCCGCCATCGCCCGGTGGGACGGCACGGTATTGCCCGGCAACAGCCGGTTCACGCTGAACGATCTGCGCGATCTGGTCGCGGTTGATCGCGGCCGGATGGAGCTGGTGGCGGAACTGCGCGACGGCGGTAATGGCCGCGCCGAGATGGCGTGGCAGTTTGATCGCGAACTGCCGCTGGGCGCTATCGCCAACGACATTTCCAGCCTGCTGATGACCGCCACGATTGACGCGAGCGTGCGCCTGGGCATGCACGACGGGATCGAGACCTATTGGCATGTTACCCCCTTCGCGGTCAGCCTCCAGCGCGAAGGCGGCGGCCTTGTCGCCAGCCAGGCGATCGTGGCCGAGGGCGTGGAGCTGTGCGGGCGGTGCTTCAGCGACCCGGCGGCCGAACTCGTGGTCGGTCCCTATTCGCTGCTGACCGAGCGCAACCACCGCCCGGCGGAACTGCCCGGCAATTTGCGCGGGACCTGGATATTTTACCTGCGCGAGGGCGAGACCGTGCTGTCGCGGCCATTGTTCGTGCCAGGGGAGAACAATGGTGAGCAGAATGGTTCGGCGCTGGCGCGGGCCATGGCGCTCCCGCCTGGCAAGGTGCTGGACGCGGCGCTGCACGAGGTGCTTGGCGCCGCCTGCGGGCCGGGCGAGGATGCAGACGGGACCATCGCCGAACTGATCGCGCTGGTTGTCTCGCTGCGCGGCCTGCCGCCGGCGACCTTCGCGGTGCTCAAACTCTTGCCCGAACATCCCGGCGTGCTGGCGCGCATGGCCTTCCGCGCGCTTCCGGCGGAGCGCGAGGCGGTCATGGCTCTGCCCGACATGCTGCCCTTAGCCTGGTGCACGATCCCGCAGGACTGCTGGGCCGAGGCTGGCGATGCGACCGGCCTGCGGATGATGGCGATCATGGCGCACCTCGACGATGCGCCGCGCCTGGCGCTGACGACGGTCGAGACCACGCTGCGCGCCCTGGTCGAGCGCCAGCCCCTGCTGGAAGCGGTGCTGCTGCCCGGCGAAGCACCGGACCTGGTCGCAGCGGTGCAGCGCTTCCTGAACCGGGGGGCGCTGGACCGGGTGCAGGGACCATCAGATGGTCGCTATCGCCGGGCCTTGCCCGGACTGCTGCCGGACTATTTCGAGCGCTTCAACCAGTCGGTCCTCGACACGCTGGACGCGCCCTGCGCCGCCGCCCTGGCCGCTGCCGGAAAATGGCGCCCCGGCCCGGCCGAAATCCGCCACATCAAGACCGTGGCGCGCACCTTTCCCACCTGGTTTGCCGAGGCCTTCGCGGCCTGGCTCAAGGAGCATCGCTGAATATGGCCGAAGCCGATCCCATGCGCCCCGTCACCGGCCCGCTGCGGACCATGGAGCTTGTGCGTGAGCGGGCGGTCGAGGCGGTGCTCGGCCAGTCCGGCCTCAACCATCCGGGCCTGACCGCGGAAATCCGCCGCCGCTTCGGCTCCGTCGACGTGGGCGAGGGGGCGCTGGTCCGTGAGCCGGTGATTGAAGGCGCGGCGCCATTCGTCAGCAGCGGGCGGACCTTTGCCGACTGCGCCGGACATCCGCTGCACCCGGACGTGATCCGCGCGATCTCGGACGACCGGGCGGGGGACTACCGCTTTCCGCCAGACGCCCAGCCCTATCGCCACCAACTTGAGGCATGGGAACATTTGACCGCGCCCGACCGGCGTTCGGTGCTGGTGTCGAGCGGCACTGGTTCGGGCAAGACCGAATGTTTCCTGATGCCGCTGCTCCACGACCTGGCCACCGAAGCGCAGGCCGCCGGCCGGCTGAGCGGGGTGCGGGCGCTGGCGCTCTATCCGCTGAACGCGCTGATCGCGAGCCAGGAGGAGCGCCTGCGAGCCTGGACTGCGCCGTTCGGGGGCAAGGTGCGGTTCGGCCTCTACAACGGCCTGACGCCCGATCTGCTCCAGGCGCAGAACCGCCCGGGACCCGAGCAGGTCGGCGACCGCGCGACCTTGCGCCGCGATCCGCCGCCGATCCTCGTCACGAACGTGACCATGCTCGAATACATGCTGGTCCGGCGAATCGACCGACCGTTGATCGAGAACAGCCGAGGCCAGCTGCGGTGGATCATCCTCGACGAGGCCCACGGCTACATCGGCTCCGCCGCCGCCGAGATCGCGCTGCTGCTGCGGCGCGTGCTGCTGACCTTCGGTGTCACGCCCGAGGATGTCCGCTTCGTGGCGACTTCGGCCACGATTGGTGGCGAGGGCGCCGATGTCACCGACGAACTGCGCGCCTTCCTGCGCGACATTTCCGGGACCTCGCCAGAGCGGGTGCGAGTCGTGATCGGCGAGCGGGAGAAAGTGCTGTTGCCGTCCCCGGCCGCGGGACCGGCGCTTGCCGCCGCCGATTTGGTCGTGCGAGATGCGGTTGCCGCCAGCCCGGCGGTGCAGGCTTTCGTGCGCGAGGCCGAAGCTGGCCCGGTGCCGCTGGCGCGGGCCGCCGCGCTGCTGCAGCCGACCGGTCAACCGCTGGAGGACGTGGTGGAGGCGGTGGCCGACAACCGCGACCGGCAACGCGGTCCGCTGCTGCCCCTGCGTATCCACGGCTTCCTGCGTGCGATCCCGGGGCTGTGGAGCTGCATCAATCCCGATTGCTCGCAGGCGCCGCCAGATTGGCCGTTCGGCGCGGTGGCGGTCGAACGGGTTGAGACTTGCCCCCATTGCGCCAGCCCGGTGCTGGAGATCAAGGCCTGCCGTGAGTGCGGCGAGCCCTACCTTGAGGCGGAAGAACGCGGTGGCCGGTTGCAGCCCAAATACACCGCCCCGACCATTGATGAATTTGCGGTCCTGCGTGAGCGCGAGCTTGCCGACGAGGAGGACAAGGGCGACGAACCCGAGACTGACAACGCCGCCACTGCCGACGATTACGAGGCCATCCCGCTGATCGTGGCAACCCGCGCGCTCGCGGGCCATCGCATCGCCCACGTCGAGCCGCTGACCGGCGCCAGGCATGACCAGGCCAGAGAGGGCACCCTGCCCTACTGGGTGCACAGCCCCGATGATTGCGGGGGCTGCCGCGCCGTCACCGGCACCGCCGGTCAGGTCTTGCGCCCATTTCGCTACGGAGCGCCATTCCTGATCGGCAATGCGGCGCCGGTGCTGCTGGAGGGCGTGCCCCGCCGCGACCTTGATGGGACCACGGCGCTACGTCCTCCGGCCGAAGGCAGGCAGTTGCTGTCCTTCACCGACAGTCGGCAAGGAACTGCGCGATTCGCCGCCAATCTACAGACGGCGTCCGAGCGGGGCTTCGTCCGAGGCTATGTCTACCACGCAGTGCAAGGCAGCATGGCCGCGATGGACGAGGACGATCCCGAGACGGCCAGCAAGCGCAAGACGATCGCTGACCTCGAGCCGATTCCGGCTGCCGCCGAGACGGTGGCGCGGCTAAAAGTCGAACTGGCCGCGCAGCTGGAGTCATTGCTCGCAGGCACGCCCTGGCCCCTATTGCGCGATGAGCTGGCCAGAACCGACGAAGTGCGCAAGTGGATGCGTGAGGTCTGGCAATATCGTGACGACCGTTATCGCGCCGATGCGGGCCAGTTCGCGGAGTTTCTTCTGCTGCGCGAATTTGCGCGCCGGCCACGCCGCGCCAACACGGCCGAAACGATGGGTCTCGCCCGGCTCCGGTTTGATGCCATTGACCGCGCCACCGATGTCCCGCAGCCCTTGCGGGATAGAGGGAGATTGGTGGCCGACTGGCAAGGGCTGCTCTATTCGATGGTCGACATGGTCCTGCGAGCCAACCTCGTGGTGCGGGCCAACGACAACGATCTGCACTGGATCACCCGGCGCGGTTGGCGCAAGGAAGTCGTGCCATTCGGTGAAAAGGCGATTGTCGGCAAGGAAATCGCCTTCCCGATGGCGGGCGGCGCGGCGGCATCCAACACGGTCCTTGTCATCGAGCGCGCGCTCGGCCTCGACCGGACCGAGGGCCGCGACCGCTTCGAAATCAACGAAGTGCTCGAAAGGGCCTGGGTGGCCCTGCAACCGGTGATCTACACACCGGGGCAGCCCGGCTATGCGCTGGATTTCGCCAAGGCCCGGATAGCGCCGGTGACCGAGGCCTGGCTCTGCCCGGTCACGCGTCGGGTGCTCCCCGCGACCGCGCTCGGATTGACGCAATATGGTCATCGCGAGCGGCTGGCCACGGCGGAACGGGCACCAAGCCCGCTGCAATTCCCGCAACTGCCTGTTGCGTTTGCTCGGGGAAACCAGGTCGAGCAGGTCCGCGCCTGGCTTGCCAATGACCCGCAGGTGCGCGACCTGCGCGAACGCGGCGTGTGGTCTGACCTGCATGATCGCGCTGCCCTCGGCTCCCCCTACCTGCGCGCGGCCGAACATTCCGCCCAGCAGCCGCCAGCCCGGCTGCGTCGCTTCGAGACGGCGTTCAAGGCAGGCGAGATCAACATCCTCAACTGTTCCACCACGATGGAGATGGGCGTCGATATCGGCTCGGTCTCGGCGGTGATGATGACCAACGTACCGCCTTCGCTGGCCAATTACCGCCAGAGGGTCGGCCGTGCGGGCCGGCGGCGGCAGGGCTTCGCCTCGTCGCTGACCTATACCCGCGACGTACCGCTCGACCGCGAGACCTTCGCCGATCCGGCCGGCTATCTCGCGCGCCAGACCCGTGCTCCGCGCGTCCGGCTCGACAGCCGCCGCATTGTCCAGCGCCATGTCAACGCCCTGCTGCTGGCGCGGTGGTTTGCCATGGCGGGCGGCGAGGCGCTGAAGTCCACGGCGGGCGGGTTTTTCGGCTGCGGCGAAGGCGTCGGCGCGGCGCGGCCCACGCCCGTGCCGGCCGAGGCTTGCCTCGCCTGGCTGGCCGCTCCCAGCACTGAAACCGACCTGGGGGGCGAAGTCGCGCGCCTGGTCGCGGGCACCGTGCTCGCTGGTGACCGCCGCCTGTTTGACGAAGCCCGCAATGCATTGGACGAGGCCGGGCGCGCGCTGGTCAACGAATGGGAGGCGATGCAGGCCCAGGCGGCAGGGGCATCTCCGGAAGGGCGCAAGAGCATCGAATACCAGTTGCAGCGCATGGTCCGCGAGAACCTGCTCAAGGAACTGGCGGTGCGCGGCGTCCTGCCCAATCACGGACTTCCGACAGGCGTTGTCCCCTTCGTCCACCGGTCCAGCACCGCACCGGGCGATGATCCGGATCGCGACGATGCCAGCGCCCGCCGCCGCAGCCACCCTTCGCGCACGCTCGATATCGCCATCCGTGACTATGCGCCCGGCGCCGAGGTCGTGGTCGATGGGCTGGTCTATCGCTCGGCGGGCGTGCCCCTCAACTGGCAGCGCCCGGCCGAGGATGGGGAGGCGCGCGAAATTCAGAACATGAAGCTGTTCTGGACCTGTCCGGCCTGCGGCGCCGCCGACTGCGCCCATGTTGCGCCCGAGCGCTGCCCGGCCTGCCATGCCGAGGTTCCGTTCGAGGCCCAGCGGCGGTTCCTCGAACCGGCCGGCTTCACCGTCGACATGGGCGAGAAACCCCATGCGGACACCGACGAGGTGACCTATGTGGAGCCCGAATCCGAACAGATCGTTGCGCGCGGCGCAGCGTGGCAGCCGCTGGCGGACCCGGCGCAGGGGCGGATGCGGGCGAGCAGCGAAGGGCTGGTCTTCTACTCGTCGCGCGGTCCAGGCCACGCCGGCTACCATGTCTGCCTCGAATGCGGCCGGGCCGAATCGGCCGGATCGCGCGGTCCGGGCGAGCGACCACTGAGGGATCACCTGCCTTTGCGCGGAACCCGCCGCAATGCTGCCGGCCTGTGCCCTGGCAACGACAAGACCTTCAAGGTCACCAATCCCATCGCGCTCGGCCACGAGGCGATGACCGACGTCGCCGAGCTCCAGCCCGTGGGTCTGGAGAGCGAAGGGGCGGCTTGGGCGGCCATCGCCGCGCTGCGCGAGGCGCTGTCGCGGCGGCTCGGCATCGAGCCGGGCGAACTCGGCATGGCGGTGCGGCCGGCCCGGACCGCGCTTGGCCAGCGTACCCATTCGCTGTTCCTGTTCGACCGCGCCTCCGGCGGCGCCGGCTTCGCTCCGCAGGCGCTTGCGGCCTTCGGCGATATCCTCAAGGAAGCGCGGCGCATTCTCGATTGCCGGCAGCCGGGCTGCATCCACGGCTGCTCCGCCTGCGTGCTGACCGCCGATCTGCAGCGGCAGCAGGATAAGGTGGACCGCATAGCGGCGCTGTCCTGGGCCAATGCTGCCTTGGAGGCATTGGGCGAAGTCTCCGAGGCCGACCGCGCAGCGCCGGGCTGCGTGTTCAGCCGCTCGGTCGCCGACGAACTGGTGGCCGCGGCCGGGCAAGGCGTGAAGGAAGCCGTAGTCTGGGCAGGCCCGGCAAGCGACGTCGCGGCCCTGGCCGCTGGCGTCCTGGCCCGCTTGGGCCGGGCCCTGGCCGACCGCGGCGCGCGGTTGCGGCTCGTGGTCGATCCAGCCTGGCTTGACGGGCTCGACCCGGCAGCAAGGCTGGCCCTGCGCGATGCCGCCCGGACCCTGCCCTGCGACCTGCGCAAAGGCGCGGCGCCGGTGTTCGGCAACGGCGCGGTCGCCATCGCGGCGGCAGGCGGAAACGAGACCCAGTTCTGGGCCTCGCGCGATCCGGCCGCCACCGCGCCGGGCGAAACCTGGGGGCAGGGAGGCGCCGCGCCGGCCGTGCGCTTCGCGGGCGGGAAAATGCCGCTCACCACCGGGATCGATCCGGACAGCCTGCTGCCGGCCTCGGGCACGCGCCATATCGAACTGTCCGACCAGCTCGACGGCCCGCTGGCCAGCTTCGGCGAACGCTTCGCGGCCCTGCTGGCATCCGCGATCCGCGCGGCGGGCGGCATGGGGCCCTTGGTCCGTGCAAGCTACAACGACCGCTACCTGCAGTCGCCGCTGGTGGTTCGCCTGATGGCCGATGCACTAGGCGGCCTGCGCAAGGCGCTGGGGGCCGAAACCGAGCCGCTACCGGTCACCGTGGTCACCAACCGGCTGAAGCCCAACGAGCGCCAACCCTATCGGCCCGACCACGACTGGCAATGGGAAGAGGACCGCGACGCAGTACTGCTTGCGCTGCTGGAGCAGCGCGGCTGCGCACCGGAACTGCGCGACACCGGCGCCAATCACGGCCGCACCCTGACGCTCCACTTCGCTGGAGGCAGCGCGGCTCGGGTGATCCTCGACCAGGGCTTCGGCCCCTGGCGAACCCCCGACTTCGCCAGGTTCGCGTTCGGGGTGGAAGCGTCTGCTCAGGCGCGGGCCTTGGATATGTTCAACGCGATGATTGTCATACGCGGTCAAAGCTATGTCGTGGTCACGAAATAATTCTTCTTCTATGCGGGTTCTTGGTGCTTTGGGACAATTTTGATGATTAGCGAGAATGTGATCTGGCCGAATCGGGCTGTAGCCTTCCTGTTTGGCTGGGAATGGACGGGCATCGTCCTCTTTCTTGCCATCCTGGTCTGGGCAGGGGCCATCATCTGGCGGATCAACCGCAAGCACCGCCAACCATTCCAGCGGGCCCTATTGGTCCGTCTTGAGGCTACGCAGATCATTGCAGACCAACAGAACGAGGGGGACGCCCAGCAAACATTTGCCGACCGTTTCCATGACATCAACGCGGCAATGATGACCGATGGCCAGGAGAGCGCCGAATTGCGCCACGCCTGGACGCAGTTCCAGGAGACCATCATCGACCCGAGCCGGACGCCCCTGGAGGCGACTGCGCGGCCCGACGGCTATTTCCTGCACCTGGGTGACGACAGCCGCGTCCTGGCCTGGTGGGCCAACATCTTCGTCGCGGTTGGCCTGACGGCGACTTTCCTTGGCATCATCGCGGCGCTCGCCACCGCGGTCGGTGCGGTTGGCGGCGGAACGACCGAGCAGATGCAGAAGGGCCTGATGGGCCTGCTGACCATGACCGCGACCAAGTTCTGGACCTCCATCGGCGGCGTTGGCGCATCAATCCTGCTGCGCTGGGTCGACCGCAACTGGCATTCGGAAACCGAACAGCAGCTCGAACGGCTGTGCGAGCGGCTCGAATACGGCACGCTGTTTTCGCCGCCCCAACGGCTCGCCGCCCGCCAGCTACGCGAGTTGGAGCAGCAGAGCATCGCGCTGACCGAATTTAGTCACCAGCTTGCCGCTTCCATCGGCGATGCGCTGGGCCAGCACATGCAGCCCGTGGTCGCGGGCCTTTCGGGCATTCAGTCCTCGCTCAACGAGTTCAAGGACGGCAGCTTCGACCAGATCGGCAAGGGTCTTGGCGACGCGATCAGCAAGAGCACTGGGATCGAAATGCAGGCGCTGGCTAGCGCCCTGACCGACATGACTGCAAGGCTTCAGGGCGTTAACGAGAATCTGGAGGGCACCAGCGGGAAGGCCAGCGAACAGATTGCCACCGCCGCGCGGGAGTTTTCGGCGGCCTCGGAGGCCATGACCGAGGCATTCTCGACACTGAACGGCAATATCGGCACGATGGCCGACCGCCTTGGCCAGCAAGCCGCGGAGGCCGACGAACGAGCCACGAACCGGGTGCGCGAGGAGCAGGATTCCTACAAGGCGATTGCCGAAGAACAGCGCAGCGCTGGCCAGGCTGCGGGAGCGGCTCTTCGCCAGGCATCCGAAACCGCAACGGGCGCAATGCTGGCCGCCGTCAGGGATGCCATCGGCAGCGCCATGGGGGACAGCACGGAAGCGATCCGTACCGCTCTGGAAGGTTTCGCCGGGGCAACCTCCGGCATCCAGTCGGCGTTCGACCAGATGCAGGCACAAGTGGCCGAACTGGGCAAGCAATTGAGTGGAAGCGCGTCGGACGCCGCCAATCGCAATGCCGAGGTCCTCGAAGCGGCGGGCCGCGCGCTGGAAGCCGCGACCACGCGGGCCCAGGCGGGCATGGGCAAGGCGCTCGACGAGTCCATCGCACGCTCCGGCGAGGAAGCGAGCAGGGCTATCTCGGCGGCTTTCGCGGCATTTGGCCAACGCTTTACCGAGGCTAGTGACGGCCTGGTGCAGACGCTCGTCACCACCGCCGGACGGATGGAAGGCGTGGCCCAGGCGATCGAGCGTTCGACCACTTCGGCCGATGCCCACGCAGGCAAGCTGGCGACCGCCGGGAAGGAGGCGGAGGCCGTCGGCCTCATGCTGGGCCGCGCGGCAAACGACGTTTCTGGCGCGGCCGGGCCGATCCGCGAGGCAGTCGCCGCGATCCGCGAGTCTGTCGGCCAATCGGGCGAACTCCTGCGCCGGGCGGAGGAGAGCGGCCTGCGCCAGAACGAAGCCCTAGCCTCCGCCGCCGGAACGCTGGAAACAATGGGCGTCGCCGCGACCGCAGCCTGGGAGAACTACCGTACCCGTTTCGCCGAAGTGGACAAGGCGCTGGCCGAGGCGCTCGACAAGATCCGGGGGGCATCGGCCGAACATGCCACCGCGCTCAACACCGAGGTTGGCCGCATCGACAAGGCCTTGGCCGAAGCAGTGGAACGCCTGGCCCCCGCGCTCGACGTGCTCAAGGACCTGGCGGACGCGATGGAAGACCAACGCCGCAAGTTCGAGCCGGCGGAGTAAGCCATGCCAGCGACCAGGCGCGGCCGACACGCTGCGGAAGAGGAAAGCTATTTCATCTCGATGGCCGACATGATGGTCGGCCTCGTCTTCGTGTTCATCATCCTGCTCATCTACTTCGCGCTGCAATACCAGCAGAAGAGCAAGGCCCTATCTGACGCCGGCGAAACCCGGGCGCAGATGCTCATGGACATCAGGGACGAGATCAAACGACGAAACCCGCGCCTGCAGGTGACCATAGACACCCAGACCGGAGTCCTGCGGCTTCCGGCCGAAATCCTGTTCGCAAAATCGGATTTCGAACTTTCCCCGCTCGGCAAGGGTTCGGTGGTCACGGTGGCGCAGGCGCTGGCGAGCGTCCTGCCCTGCTATACCTATCCCCCACGACACGCCCACTGCCGACCAACGTCACACGGCCTCGACGCCATCTTCATCGAAGGGCACACGGACAGCGACCCGCTACAGGGAAATGGCATCATTCGAGGCAATCTAGAATTGTCTGCATTGCGTGCCACGAATACCTACCGGGCGATGAGCGAGAACGTCGATGGTTTGGCCGGCTTGCGAAACCGTGAAGGTCGCCCGGTCCTGTCGGTGAGCGGTTACGGGGAATACAGGCCTATCGACACTGGACAGGACGAGATCGCGAAAAGCCGCAATCGCCGGATCGACCTGCGCTTCCTGATGGAAACCCCGAAGGACGACAGTCTGGCCAACATGCTGGTGAAACAGCCATGAGCGAACTGCGGTCAAGCGCCGAGCGTATCGCGCAGATGGGCCGGTTTCCAATTAGGGCTCCTGAGCGCCTACTCGCCTGCGAGAAAGTCGCAAAGGCCCTGGCAGACCGGCCAACAGGGAGCATCGGGGACAAGGAGCCCTGGGACGACTTTCTCAAGCGGATTGAGGTGATCTGATTTGATGGCCTTCGATCTGCGCACTTTGTCGCGGCGCGACCTGCGCCGCCTCGCCGGGGAACTGTGGGCCGATCCCCGATGCGACGGGATTGCCCCGGCCGTGGTGGAGGCTGCGGTCGCAGCCGGGGCTTCAAGCCTCGACCGGACATTGGTCACCGCCTACCTGCGGCACTTTCCACGAGGACACTGTGCCTTCGACTTCCTCAGGGGGGCGGCGGCGCATGTGGCGGAACGGCGTGACTGGCCGTGGCGCCAACGCGGCCAGGACTGGTGTCTCTGGGACCCGGAGGCAGGCCCGGACAGCGTTGCTCGCGCCCTATTGACCGGGCCTGACAGCGCGCCAGTTCTGCGCGATGCGGGCCTCGAAGCGGATCTTGCGCAAGGGGCGTTTACAGCGGCTGCGCTCGACATGGCCTGCCTGCGAGCAGGCGAGGCGCAGGACAAGTCAGCCCGCCAAATGGGGGAAAAGCTGATCGATCTGGTCAACACGGCACCGGTCAGTCCGCGGGCAGGCATGTTGGTCCACGGACTGCTGCAACCCTGGCTTCAGCAGAGCCCCCCGGATGACTACAAGGATCGCCTGTCGGCCTTCCTGCTCACGCGCTATGGCCATCCCAAGCTCCAGTCAGGGCAATGGCAGGCGATTGAGGCGGAAATGCCCGGGCAGGGGGCGACCCGCTTAGTGGGATTGCTTACGGGTTGGCTGATCCGGCGCGCCGTCCGGCAGTTCTTTGCAGTCGTCGGTGCGACAACCAACGACCCCCAGCAGTGGGCGGCCCGCGAGGCATTCTGGAAATCTTACCTGGACGACGACGCAATTGACGATGCGTGGTTTGCATTCGGCCGGCAGGCCGAACTTGCTGCTCGCGGCATGGTCGAAAACGGCAGCTATGGCCAGATCACCGGCAGCGGCGCTGATCCCAGCCACAGCGCCCTCATCCTGTCCATCGGCGATGTCCGGATTGCCGAATGGAGCCACAACGGTTCTTGCCGCTTCTGGAACCGTGAAGACCGGCAGGCACCCGATCCCTACAACAAGCAATACTTCGGCCTGCCGCTCCGCGCCATGAACGGCGGGCGCGGCTACGAAGATGGATTTGCCGCGATCCCGCACCAGTCGGGATGGGAACGCAAATTCGCCAGCTTCATTCACCGCCATTCCGGCCGGCGGCATCCTCTCTATGGCGAAGGGCTCTGGACCCGGAGTTGGTACTGATGGCCGAGCCCCGCACCGTCTTTCGTGCCGTTGGCAACCGTGTGCAACTTCACCGCGAGACGCCCGCGCGCCTTCCCTTCGGCAAGGCGGCGCAAGAGGTCGTTCCGGTCGAGGATTGGATCACGGCAAGGGCGGAGGGCTCCGGCGCCGCCCTGGCGCGAATGTGGGAGGCGCTTGGCGACGGTAGTACCGCCCGCGATGGCGCGCCGCTGGTGCAGGCTGCCGCCGACGCTGTCGAACTGCACCCCGACTTCGTCGCACGGTTGACCGACAGCGAAGCGCAAAGCCTCGGTCTGCCTCTCGCGACCCAGCTTGCGCTCAACCTCCGGTCGCAGGGCCTGATCCATCGCGACGGGTTCCGCATCGATACGCATTGGACCCGGACCGGCGGTGTCGTCGTGCGCGCCGATGCGCGCAACGGGCGACTCCACCACAACGGCAAGGAATGGCGCATACCGGAGGCCATCCACTCTGCGCTCTCCTGCGTCGATGCCGTGAATGCCGCCAGCAATGAAGCGGCCCGGCAAGCAGCACTCGCCGCGCTCAAGGCCACCATTGGCGATGAGGCTGGCTCCCACATCCGACCCGACGGGGTGATCGAACGGCTTCGACTTGCCTACGCCTCTGGCCTTTCGTTGTCGCTGCGGGCCTCGGCGGAGGGGTTCGACTTCGATCCGGTGCTGTTCTCGCGCGAACGACTGTGCGCGTCGGACGACGGCTCGATTCTGGACGAGGAGGCCGACAGCCTCCTGCCACCCGCGCTGGCCGAGGGTTTCGTCCGCCGTTTCCGCGCGGGCGATGGCACCCGGCGGGCCTACCTGCTTGGCGACGGCTCGCTGTTGTTCATCGACCCCCAGCTCTCGCGCGTCCTTGGCACGGTCCGCCGCGCGCAAGCCGGAACACCCGAGCAGCGTCGCGCCTTCGCCGCCGCGCCCGAGCGCCATATTGCCGAGGCCTTGCGCGAGGCGGGCGAGGACCCGGCCGATTGCAGCCAGTTGTTCGTCGAGACGCAACAGTTCTCCGAACGGGTCGCGGGCATCGATGTCTGGCGCAAGCCGGTCCTGCCCTGGATCAAGCCGAAACCGAACTCATGGCTGCCCGAAGCCTTCGGCATCCGCATCGGCGAACCGCCCGAAGCGCGGACGTTGGAAATTCCGCCCGAACGTCTTGCCGAGGCGACGGATTCCGCGCGTTTGGCCGTGCGCGAAGAACGCGCGACCTTTCGTTTCGACGGCGAGGACTTTCCCGCGACCCAGTCTGCCATCACCGCGCTGGAGCAACTGGGCGAATTGGTCGAACATGCCCGCCTGGCACCAGCGGAGCCCGGGAATGTCGCGCCGGAAGGCATCCGGGAACGCTATTTCCTGCAAGTCCGCGACAACCTGGAGGACGTGGCCTTCGCACCGCTCGGACCTGCGGCCCCCGCTGGTGACGAGCCGCCGCCCGAATTGCCGGCGACCTTGCGAAGCCCGCCCAAGCCGCACCAGGTCGATGGTTTCCACTGGCTTGTCTCGTGTTGGCGCGCTGGCCTCCCCGGCGCCCTACTGGCCGACGACATGGGCCTTGGGAAAACATACCAGGCACTTGCCCTTCTAGCGTGGCTGCGCGCGCAGGAACCGCATCCGCGCCCGGTTCTGATCGTTGCGCCCTCGGGCTTGCTGGCCAACTGGCGGGCCGAGATTGCGCGGCACCTCGAACCGGATGCGCTCGGCCGGGTGGTCAGCGCCTATGGCACCGAACTGTCACGTCTGCGCCAAGGCTCAGGCCGCTACATCGACAGCGGTGCATCGGCCATCGATCCCGCCGCGTGGAGCCAGGCTGGCCTGGTGCTGACCACCTACGAGACGATGCGTGACTATCACCTGAGCTTCGCCCGTCAGCCATTTGCGGCGATTCTCTATGATGAGGCGCAGAAGCTCAAGAACCCGGCCAGCCAACTGACGCGCGCCGCCAAGACCCTGAACGCCCGCTTCCAGCTCGCCATGACGGGCACCCCGGTGGAGAACCGGCTGCAGGACTTGTGGTCGATCTACGATGTCGTCCACCCGGGGCTGCTGGGATCAAGCAAGGCATTCGAACAGAACTGGCCTGCACAGACTGAAAAGCTGAAAAGCCTGCACGACTTCCTGACCCGGCCAGGCGAAGGGCGCCCGCCGGTGCTCTTGCGGCGCCTCAAGGACGAATGCCTCGACAGCCTGCCGGCCAAGCGCATCGTCGCGATGCCAGTGCCGATGCCGGCCGCGCAGGCGCGGGCCTATGAGAACGTCATCGCCCGGGCGCTGGCAGTCAAGGGAACCGGCGAGCGCGGCCGGATGCTCGAGGTGCTGCACCTCCTGCGCGGTGTCTCGCTGCATCCGCGTCGACCCGACGATGACGGCGGCGATGACGGCTACTTTCGCGATTCTGCCCGCCTCGCGGCCCTGTTCGACATCCTGCGCCGCGTCGCCGATGCCGGCGAAAAGGCATTGGTATTCTGCGAAAGCCTCGCCATGCAGGCGCTGCTCGCAGCTGAACTGCGCCGCCATTTCGCTCTCGGCCACCCGGTCCTGCGGATCCATGGCGGTATCACCGGCGATGCCCGCCAGGCTGCGGTCGAGACATTCCAGTCGCGCCCGGCCGGTTTCGACGTCATGATCCTCTCGCCCAAGGCCGGCGGCGTCGGCCTGACACTGACAGCCGCGAACCACGTTATCCACCTGTCGCGCTGGTGGAATCCGGCGGTGGAAGACCAGGCGACCGACCGCGCCTATCGTATCGGCCAAACCCGTGATGTCACGGTTTACCTGCCGCAGTCCGTCCATCCCGACCCTGCCATCGGCCCGACCAGCTTCGACATCAAACTGCATGAGCTCATGGAGCGCAAGCGCGCGCTCGGTCGCGGCTTGTTGGCACCGGGCGACGACGAAGGGGATACCGACACCCTGTTTGACCTTGTCGTCAGCGAGGTACCCGAACGCGATCCGCCAGCTCCGGCACCCGCTCCGACACCGCCTGTCGCACCGACCGAAACGCCCGTGCCCAGCTTGCGCGGCCGGCTGACCCTGCGCCGTCGCGAGACACCACGCCCCGCTGCAACGCCCATCGACAGCCCGCCTGTGCCGTCACCCTGGCCGCGCCGCCTTGTCTATGAGGAAGGTGGCCTGAGGGATCGCGCGATCTTCACCGGTCCGATCGCCACAGACCCGATCCGCGAGTTGGTGTTGGTCGATCCCTATGCGGGCGCCGGCGAACGAGCCCGGCGGCACACTGCGGACTTCGCGCGGATGCTGCTGGGCGATGGTACTGGCGTCGAGCCGGTGACGCTCGTCACTTTCGACGCCGACAGTGTCGACGTCCGCGATCCGGAATCAAGCGAACATCAGCACGCCCACATGCACGAATGCTGGAAGCGCGCTTTCGGCAATGGTGTTGGCCTCCAATACATACAGCTATCCAGGCGGGGAAATCGCGCGCTCCACGATCGCGAAGTGCGTGCGACGACCCGATCCGGCCGGCGCCTGATCTGGGATCTCGGTCACGGGATCGAGGGAGTGATGACTGCCCGCTTTCGCTGCGTGGTCGTGCTGACCGAAGAGTGATCAGGCGTTGAGCACCGCGTCGAGGAATTCCTCCTCTTCGCGGGTCAGAGTCACAACCTTGTTGAGCGAGTGACGGTACAGCTTGGCAGCAAAGGTGCTTTCCGGCCCCGGCCCATCAGTATGGCGGAACGGGGCAAGGTCCGCCTTACCGAAGCCGGAAAAATCAGTGACCACCGGTTCTATCGTGGACGTCCAATCCCTTCGAACTCGATGGGCAGAAACGCAGTAGCCATATCCACCAAGTCCCGTTCCCTTCTGGGTCTCGGACCACCATAAAAATACTTTCTCGCCCGGTTGCGGGCTCACGCTGCCGTAGGCCGGCGCAGTCAAGGCCAGCCAGTCGCCAGTGAAACTCTTCGGCGCCACTTTGTACAGGATCGTCATGCGCACTCCCATGTATGACAGACATCGACCGTGAGTAATTTCTACAACTTCCCCACCACCTTCGCCGCTGCGTTCGCCTCAACGCTCAGCGCTTGCGCATACCTTGCGGGCTGGGCCGGGCTTTTCCAGCGCAGTGCCTGCATGATGCCGGCAAGGTCCTGGCCGGCGGCGAACAGGTCCTGGGTGAGGCCGACGCGGGTAGAGTGGGCGGTGAGGCTCTGGCGCCAGTGGTCGTAATCGGCCTCGGCGATTTCGCCGAGGAGGCCGGCGTCACGGGCGGTGTCGAGCAGGCTTCTATATATAAGGGTTACCGACTGCGGCGTGAGGGCGGCTCCGGGGGTCCATACGTCCGGCCCGTCCTTGGCGCGGGCGCGGTGAAGGCGGCGGAACACCGGGCCCTCCGGCGCGGCGGCTGAAGCCTCGCGCCAGGCGACGACGGCCGCCATGGTACGAGGCGAAAGGTAGGCGTAGGCGCCGGCGCCTTCCTGGTCGGACTTGGAGCGGGGAACGAACAGGCGGCCGGCTCCGGCATTGCCTTTTTCCACGTGGGCCCAGCGGGTGGCGACCACTTCGGAGCGCCTGAGGCCAGTGTCGAAGGCGAGGCTGAGCAAGGCCTTATCGCGCAGGCCTTGCAAAGTGGCGGGCGCGGCGGCGAGCATGGCTTCGACGCAGACGCCCATCGGCCCGGCGGCGGCAAGGGCCTGCGCGGCGAGCGGATCGGCCACGTCGCCGCGAAAGCGCAGGCCGCGAGCCTGGCGCTGGCGCACGCCGAGGGCGCGGCGCTGGGCTTTCAGTTCGAGGCGAACGAGTTCGGTGCGGGTCGGATCCGGTTGATCGGCGAGCGAATGGGCCCGCGCGATTGAGCTGGTATAGCGCGCCAGCGTGGCCGCCTTCTTGCCACTTTGCGCCTGCTCGCGCAGGAACCGGGCGACGGTTGGCGGCGCGGCGGGCAGCGTAGTGAGGCCTGCGACGGCCGCCCAGCGCGAGAATACCCCAAGATCGGCCTTGAGCGCGCGCCAGGTGTTCTCGCTCATCGCCCGGCGGGCGGCGTCGAGCAGCTCGGCCCGGATGGCCGGGGTTGCGGACGGGCAGAGATCGATCAGGCCGTTCATGGCCCCGGGTTGTTGCTCTGCAAGGACCCGACGTCAAGCGCACTAGCGATAGCGGGCATTATCGATAGTACGTTTAAGGCCGTGGGGGCCAACTGGCCAGTTCGATAGCACTGCCCAATGTCGCGCTGCCATAGGGCAGCAGGACATTGGGTGTGCCAGTTTCTGCTAGCAGTGCGGGCCGCGCTCCGCGTTGAGGCGGGCGAGTTCGGCCGCGAGATATTCGATCTTCGCGGTCGCGGCGGCGAGCTGCACCGCCGTTTCCCGATGACGGTCCTTTTCAGCGGAGAGCTGCGTGGCAAACTCGTGCGCCAAGGCGAGGGGGGAACCCGACGCCGGATGGATGGATGGATGGATGGGAGTCCGGCAGCTGCAGGGGCGCCGCACGCTTGTTACGGGCGCGAGACGCGCGTGCCATCGCGGCGGCCTCCGCAGCGGGCACATCGATGTGCACGACGTCCTGAGGGTGGCTCCCCCGCACGATCTTCCACCGTCCGGCGGCCGCTTCACGCTTGGCCCTCATCCGGGCAGCATCAGGGGTAACGCCAAGTAGCTCGCCGAGTTCGCGATAGGTAAAGCGCTGGAAGTCACTGGTCATTGGCCACTCCTTGGCATGTCCGCGAATACCCCCTCCCAACGGGGCAGGGGGCTGCGGTATAGGGGAAACAGAAATTCGGCGAGCCTACTGAGCCGAATGCGGCGTCGTGACGACGTAGGCGGTCACGGGCCAGCCAGCCCGCGTGGGCCAGAACTGCTTGGGCGCCTTGTCGATCAATCCGAGACGCCGCAGGCCGGTGAGGCGGCTATGCACCGACCCGACACTGATCTCGAGCGCCTGGGCGAGGCCGTAAGCGGATACACCCTGCTCGCCCGCGGCCCGCAACAGATCGTAGACTTCGCGTTCGCCGTCGAAGAGGCGGAGCGGGGCGCACTGGCCGCGTCCACAACCGTAGTTCGCGTCGGCCTCGCCACGCGGGTCCTCGACCGGAGGAAGGGCCGCAGAGGCCAGAATCCGCTTCGCGAGCACATGCCCACCGACCACGAGCGCGCCGACCAACACCATCCGTTTGAGCATCAGGAAAACCCTCTTCTAGAAAAAGACTGAGAAACAGCGGTCTCGGCAGGAGAATGTCACGACCCAGCCGCGGCAAGAGCGGGCGGGTTTGGTCCCTTCGAGATGGGCGCGAATGGCGGAGGTCATGGGCAAGCTCCCGTGGATGGAGAGCCCTGACTAACGGGGTGGACGCGGGAAAATTTACGCTGCGGGATTTTCCGGATTCTATCGCATCGGGCCGGGGGTCAGCTCCTGCGGGTTGCTACGTCAACTTTGCACGCCTGAGATGGCAGCTGCAGGCTGAAACCCAGAAAATCCCGCCACATCCGCGGACCCGTGAGGATTTTCGTAATCCCGAGCTGGGATGGATGCTCGCCCCCGGTGTCGTGTCGTCCAGGCAATTTCCGATACTGCGACCAGATTAGTCGCAGCAAACGACTATCGCTTCGCTGATTTCGAAAGGATTCGTCCCCCTTGCGCCACTACCACGACCGCCTGCTCCATTCCCCCACCGACCTCGTCCGCTTCCTCGGTTGCGCCCATGCGGTGGCGCTCGATCTGCGCAAGCTGGCCGATCCCGCCTCGCTGCCCGACAAGGTCGAGAACGACGCCATGGGCGAGCTGGTCAGCCAGGCGGGTCTGCGGCACGAGGACGATTATAGGGCGCGCCTGGCGGGTGAGGGCGGGCTGGTGGAGATTCCGGCCACCGGGCTGTCGGTCCGCCAGCGGGCCGAGCGCACGGCGGGCGCGATGAGCGAAGGCGCGGCGGCGATCTTCCAGGCGACCTTCCTTGATGAACCCTGGCACGGCTTTGCCGATTTCCTGCGGCGGGTGGAGGAACCTTCGGCGCTCGGCGCCTGGTCCTACGAGCCGGTCGACACCAAGCTCGCCCGGTCAGTGAAGCCGGCCTACCTCGTCCAGCTCGGGCTCTATGCCCAGATGATCGGCAAGGTGCAGGGCGTGGTCCCGCGCCGGGTCCATGTCGCGCTCGGCAGCGGGGTGGAGGAGACCTTCCGCCTGGTCGATTTCACCCGCACCCTCGCGGCGGCGCAGCGGCGCTACCTGGGGTTCATCGACGCCGGCGCACCCGCCTCGCGCCCCGAGCCCTGCGCCGCCTGCGACCTGTGCGGATGGCGCGACCATTGCGCGGACCAATGGGAGGCGGAGGACCACCTGAGCCGCGTCGCCGGGCTTTCGCGCCCGCAAGTGCAGAAGCTGGAGGCGGCAGGGATCGCCACGCTGGCGGCGTTGGCCGAGGCGCCGGAAGACACCCGCGTGCCGCGCCTCGCCCCCGCGACCTTCGCCAGGCTGCGCGCGCAGGCCCGGCTCCAGCAGGCGCGCATGGCGGGCGGCGATCCGGTCGTGCAGGTCCTCCCGGCCGAGCCCGGGCGCGGCTTCGCCCTGCTGCCGCCACCCGATCCGGCGGACCTGTTCTTCGACCTCGAAGGCGATCCGCTGACCGAGGGCGGGCTGGATTACCTGTGGGGCGTCCACCTGCGCGATGGCAGCGGCAAGCCCCGCTTCGTCCACCGTTGGGGCCACGACAGCGCCGCCGAACGCGCGGCCTTCGAGGCCACGGTGGACTGGATGGGCGAGCATCTCGCCGCCCACCCGGCCGCGCACATCTATCACTACGCGCCCTACGAGGTGACCGCGCTGCGCCGCCTCTCCACGCTCCACGCAAGCCGCGAGGAAGCGGTCGACCGGCTGCTGCGCGAGCGTCGCCTGGTCGACCTCTACGCCGTGCTGCGCCAAGCGATCCGCACCTCCGAGCCGAACCTCTCGCTCAAGACCATGGAGGTATTCTTCGCGAAGAAGCGCGAGGGCGCGGTGACCAATGCCGGCGATTCCATCGTCGAATACAAGTCGTGGCAGGACAGCGGCGAGCAGAAGATCCTCGACGACATCCTCGCATACAACCGGATCGACTGCGAGAACACCGAGGCCCTGCGCGACTGGCTGGTCTCGCTGCGCGAGGACGGCATGGCCTGGCGCGAGGTTGGCCCCGGGCGCGATCAGCCGGCGGAACTCACCGACGAGCGCCTCGCCGCCGAAGCCGACGAAAATGCCCTGATCGCGGCGGTGAACGGCGGCAGCGTTCCCGCGAGCCCCCGGGCGCGCGAGCTGGCCGGTCACCTCGTCCGCTTTCACGCCCGCGCCGGCAAGCCCGCGCGCTGGGCGGTGTTCGACCGCTGCGAGCGCGAGGCCGACGAGCTGGCCGGGGACGGCGAGTGCATCGGCGACATCAAACCCGACCGCGATGCCGAGGGCGAGTGGCAGGAGCCGGTCAAGCGCAGCGTCGCCGCGCGCTACCGTTTCGAGCCGCAGGACACCAAGCTGCGCCTGGGCTCGCAGGTGCTCCACGCCCCCTCGCTGATGCGGATGGGCGAGATCATCGCGCTCGACGAGGATCGCGGCACGGTCACGGTCAAGCGCATGCTCAAGGGCGACGAGGCCTTCCCAGAAATCGGCTCGCTGATCCCCAGCTGGCCGATCGACGACAAGGTGCTGGTCGGCGCGGTGCGGCGGGTGGTGCGCGCCTGGGCGGCGAGCCCGGCGGGCGCGGAGCCGCCCTATCGCGCGCTGGCAGATTTCCTCGAACGCGCCGCGCCCCGCCTCGCCGTGTGGTCCAGCGGACCGCTGGTCGGCGCGGGCGAGAGCCTGGTGGCGGCGGCCACCGCGCGCTGCCTCGCGCTCGCCCACTCCTCGCTGTTCCTGCAAGGCCCGCCTGGCACCGGCAAGACCCACACCAGCGCCCACGTCATCGTCGCCCTGCTTGCGGCGGGCAAGCGCGTGGGCGTCTCCAGCAACAGCCACAAGGCGATCAACAACCTGCTGCGCAAGGTGGAGCAAGTGGCCGGGGCCGAGGGCGTGGGCCTGCGCGGGGTCAAGAAGGCCAGCGCGGGCGATCCCGACAGCTTCCTGAACGGCGACACGATCCGCGACGTCACCGCTCCCGACGATGCCACCGCGCCCCACCTCAACCTGATCGGCGGCACGGCCTGGCTCTTCGCCCGCGACGATCTCGACCAGGCGCTCGACTACCTGTTCATCGACGAGGCCGGCCAGGTCTCGCTCGGCAACCTGCTGGCGATGGGGTCGGCGGCCAAGAACCTCGTGCTGGTCGGCGACCAGATGCAGCTCGGCCAGCCCATCCAGGGCGCCCACCCCGGCGAAAGCGGCCTTTCCGCGCTCGACTATCTGCTGGAAGGCGAGGCCACCGTCGCCCCGGATCGCGGCGTGCTGCTCGACACGAGCTGGCGGATGCACCCGGCGATCTGCCACTTCATTTCCGAAGCGGTCTACGACGGCCGGCTGAAAGCCCATCCCGACTGCGCCCGCCAGCGCCTCCACCTCGCCCCCGGCCACGACCCGGCGCTCGCCAGCCACGGTCTGCGCTTCGTCGCCATGGACCACGCCGGCTGCGCCCAGCGCTCCGAAGCCGAAGTGGCGCGGGTGCGCCAGCTGGCCCACGGCCTGATCGCCACCCCCTTCACCGACCGCGCCGGCAAGCCGGGCAAGATCGCCTGGGACAACGTGCTCATCGTCGCCCCGTTCAACATGCAGGTCAACGCGCTGAAAGCCGCCCTCCCCGCCGCCGCCCGCGTCGGCACGGTCGACAAGTTCCAGGGCCAGGAAGCCGAAGTGGTGATCGTCTCGATGACCACCTCCACCCCCGACGACCTGCCGCGGCATGTCGACTTCTTCTATTCGAAGAACCGCCTCAACGTGGCGATCAGCCGGGCACGGACCCTGGCGCTGGTGCTGGCGAACCCGAAGCTGTTGGAACTGGACGCGAAGTCTGTAGATCACTTGAGGCTGGTCAATACCCTCGCATGGGTGGCCGAGGAGGGGATGAAGTGAGGGAAGCGGAATTCAAGGAATGGCTGGAGGCGAACGGGGCCAACACCGACACAGGGCGGAATACCCGTACTCATGCCGTGCGGACGATAGAGAAACAAATGGGGCAGCTCGGTTCCGCGCATGCCGACCTCGAAGCCGCATGGGCCGATGATCAGTTTCGCCAATTGCGAGATCGCATCAAGAGCATACGCCAGGACGCGCAGGCCGGCGGCCAGGATTTCCGCATCCTCATGCCGAGCTCCGAAAATCCGCTCAACCGGCTGTCGAGTTGGAACAGCTGGCTGGGGCAGTATGGGCGGTTTCTAGCCGGCAAGGATCCGGGAACCAAAGACGCCGACCGCATCCGCCAGTACGTCTTGGAAACCTACATTGAGCCGGCGCGGCAAGAAGAGCGGCCGACCACGGAGGTACTCGTTAGCGACGTCAATCGGGCACTTGGCCTCAACCAGGCGTGGCCGAACATCTGTCAGTCGCTGAAGGGCGAACAGTTCCTCGAAATGGCCGATGTCCCCCCTCCCGAGCAGATCGGGGCCGACGCCAGCTCGGCGACGCGGTTTCGGTTTGACCTGGTGAATGCCATCTCCCTCCCTGCGCTCGAGAAGCTGCGCCAACGGTTCCTGACCGCCTGTCCCGACTTCGTCTCGTTCACGCAGCCCGGCGGGTTTTCCGCCGAGGAAGACACCTACAAGCGGGCGCTCATCGCCCGCACCGCCGAGCTGGTCGCCACGGCGGACAGGGCCGCGCCGGAACAGCTGGGCCAAGCCCTGCTCGATCTGCTCTCCGGCGAGGGCGGTCTGGGGAGCAATCTGCTGGGCTGGCGCATGGCCGATGGCCTGCGCGCGGTGCGCCAGCGGCACCCCGGCGCTATGGAGCAGATCGCTGGCCAGCTGGCCTTGGCACCCGACCCGGTTGGCGATGTCGATGCCTTCGTGCGCGATGCGTGGCCACTGCTCTCCGAAGGGCAGAAGTCCATGCCCTATGGCGACAGCCGCACGATCCCTTCGATGCTGGCCGCGCTCGTCGCGCCCGAGCGGACGATGGGCATCCGCACCGAGCCCACGGTTACCGTGGCCGCGGAACTGGTCGGCCGGCGGCTTCTCGCGAATGCCCCGCTCACCGCCGCCGAGCTGCGGGCAGTCAATGCGCTTGCCCGCGAAATTTTCGCCGTGATGCGCGACCAATGGGGATGGAACCCGCGCGACCTCTGGGACGTGCAGGGCTTCATCTGGGTGATCGGGCACAACAACGAGGCGATCCTGGCTCGGTTCGACAAGCACCCCCCCTTCGCCGAAGCCCGCAAGGCGTGGACATCGCAGGAAACCCTGACCTTTTGCGCCGTCGCCCGGGCGGTCAACGAGGCCGGGCTGGATTGGTGGCATGTCGGCAACAAACCGTGGCATCTTAGCTTCGGCCGCAAGTCGCCCGACAGCGGCAAGGCGGAGGGCACGCTTGGCTGGCTCAAAAACACCCCCGCCCGGATCGCTTTCAACCGCAGGCCCAAGGCGCTTGACCTTGCCATCGATGACGGCCTGCCTCTGGCCAAGTCCACGGGCCAGCGTATTGGCGAGGTCATGCAGGACCGCCACGCGGACATCGCACAGTGGCTGCCCCCCTCGCCCGCCCGACCGGGCCTCTGGCCCGACCAGTTCGACATTGATCCTGACCAGGCACCACCCGACAAGGACGACCCCGTGACGAATCCTGCGCCTGCCTACCCCACCAACCTGATCCTCTACGGCCCCCCCGGAACCGGCAAGACCTATGCCACCGCGCTCGAGGCCGTGGCGCTGTGCGACGGGCTGACGCGCGATCAGGCGCGCGAGAAGTATCCCGACCAATCCGATGCCGGTCGCGAAGCGCTGATGGAGCGGTACCGGGAATTGCAGGATCCCCGCGACCACCGAATCGAATTCGTCACCTTCCACCAGTCCTATTCGTACGAGGACTTCGTGGAGGGCTTGCGCCCGACCACCAAGGGTACGGACGAAGAAGGATTGGCCGAGTCTGCGCCGGGGCTGCGCCTGACCGTTCACGACGGGGTGTTCAAGGTCCACTCCGACCGCGCCCGTAGAGCCGGCACGCAAAGCGCGGGCGAGCAGCGCCTCGACAGGTCGCGCGCCGTGTTCAAAATCGCCCTGGGACGGCGCGGCGAGGAGGAAGACCGCATCGCAGCCGGCCTTCGCGACGGCATCATACATCTGGGATGGGGCGGGGACATCGATTGGGCGGATGAGCGTTTCGACAGCTTCCAGGCAATCTACGAGGAGTGGCGTCGGCTGAAGGATCCGCAGGCGAGCGGCAAGGACGCCAACATCGAAATGATCTACACCTTCCGCGCATCGATGCAGCCTGGAGACTATGTTGTCCTCTCAGACGGGCGGGACCGCTTCCGTGCCATCGGCAAGATCGTGAGCGGCTATTTCTATGATCATTCGGCCCCCTACCATCCCCATCGCCGGAGGGTCGACTGGGTGTGGGTTGATCCCGCGGGGCAAGAGCGCGACATCTTCTATCCCAACTTCTTCCGCCGTCATTCCACTTACCGTCTGGACCAAAGCCTTGTTGATTGGGACGCTCTCGACGGTCTGATCTACGGCGCCCAGACCGAGGCGAGAGGTCCTGGCCGCCCACACGTCCTTGTCATCGACGAGATCAACCGCGCCAACATCTCCAAGGTGTTCGGCGAACTGATCACCCTGATCGAGCCGGACAAGCGCCTCGGGCAGACCAACGCGCTCACCGTCACCCTGCCCTATTCGCAGAAAAAGTTCGGCGTCCCCGCCAACCTCCACATTGTCGGCACGATGAACACCGCCGACCGCTCGATTGCCTTGCTCGACACTGCGCTTCGCCGCCGATTCGACTTCCGCGAGATCGCACCTGATCCGGAGCTCCTCAAGACCGACGTCGATGGCGTGAACCTGCGCCAGGTGCTGGCCACGATCAACCGGCGCGTCGAATACCTGGTCGACCGTGAGCACCGCATCGGCCACGCCTTCTTCATCTCGTGCGACACGCGCGCGAAGATCGATGCGGCCATGCGCAACAAGGTGATCCCGCTGCTGCAGGAATACTTTTTCGAGGACTGGAGCCGGGTCCACGCGGTGCTCGGCGACGGGTTCATCGGCCAGACGGTGCTGCAACCCCCGCCGGGGATCACCGGCAGTCCGGTGCCGAGCTGGTTCGTGCGCAAGGACTTCGCCGAGAACGCCTATGCCGCACTCTGTGGCGGTGCGGCCGATCCGCTCGTGGTGTCCGAGCTGGACCAGCCCATGCCCGAGAGCGATCCGGCTTGACCCACCTCGCCGTCAGCGAATGGGGCCGGGTGCCCATCGGCACTGCGGCGGATGCCTTCACTCCCGCCCAGGCCGCGGCGCTGATCGCCGCCGCCCAGGCCCATCCGCTCGGCGGGGAGGAGGGGATCGGGATCGTCTCGCACCGTCTCACCCACCTGCGCGCCGCGCAGATGGTCGGCGTGCTGGCGGCCGAGGGGAGCAGCCTCGAAATTCTGCCCAAGGTCGATCCCGATGCGCCCGAACCGGCCACGGAGCCCGAACGCAAGGAAGCGGCGCGCACGGTGCGCAACCGCCTCGTCCACATGATCGCGCTGGCCATCGGTCTCGACCTCGGCGCGGGCGAGACGGCGACCATGGCCCGGCAGGACGCCAGCCTGCTCGACATCCTGATCCGCCTCTTTGCCGACCGGCTGCTCGCCGAGACCCGCCGCGGCCTGCCCCGCGCCTACCTCGCCCACGAGGAAGACCTCCCCGCCCTGCGCGGCCGCCTCGACGTCGTGCGCCAGTTCACCGTCCACGCCGTCCGGCCCGACCGGCTCGCCTGCCGCTACGATGCGCTCTCCAGCGACATCCCGCTGCTCCAGGCGATGAAGGCCTGCGTCGTGTTCCTGGGGAGCCATGCGCGGGTGCCCGAAACCCGCCGCCGGCTCGACGAACTGCGCTTCGTCCTCGCCGACATCGCCGACGTGGCCCCGCGCGACATCCCCTGGCAGCGCATCGAGATCGACCGCACCCGCCGCCGCTGGGAGGCGCTGCTGGAGCTGGCCAAGCTGTTCCTTGGCCGCCAATGGCAGGCCACCCACCACGACGACGCGCGGGGCGCCGGCCTGAGCCTGCTGTTCCCGATGAACGACCTGTTCGAGCGCTACGTCGCCGCCCTTCTCCCGCGCGCCCTGGCCGGGACCGGCTGCACAACGGATGCGCAGGGCGGCCACAAGTTCTGCCTAACCGATGAGGGCCCACCGGCCCGCCAACTGTTCCAGACTCGCCCCGACCTGATCGTGCGCGATGCCGCGGGCGATGCGGCCATGGTGATCGACACCAAATGGAAGCGCCTCCATCCGACGGTCGACGACGCCAAGCAGGGCGTCTCGCAGGGCGACGTCTACCAGCTGATGGCCTACGGCCGACTTTACGAATGCCCCGATCTGGTCCTGCTCTACCCGCACCACGCCGGCCTCGGCGCCGACCGGTTCGAGCGCGCCTTCCTGATCCGCCCTTGTCACAGCCAGCGACTGCGGTTTGCGTCGGTGGATGTGAGTTTGAATGAGCAGGACGTGGTGCAACAATTGCACCACCTCATCATGTCCTCTCTGCCGCACAGAGCCCGCGCCGGCTGACCTGACCCGGAAAATCCCGAGCCATGCCCACCGCCCGGGAGCCTGAAGATACCCCGTTCTCGTCACCCAACCCGACGAGGACGGAACCATGCAGAATTCCTTCGCCCACTGGCAGCCTCTCTATGCCGAGGCCGGCATCGCCCTGCTCCCGGCTATCGAAAAGCGGCCGGTCGTAAAGAATGCGGGCAACTTCACTCCTAAGGCGTCCTCCAAGTTGATCGCACGGCACGGAAATTCCGAGCGGATGGGGTTCTGGTGTGGGCGCGGATCATCGATCACGGTGATCGACATCGACAGCACGGAGCCGGAGTTGCTCGAAATGGTGCTTAGTCGCTTTGGAGTGTCTCCGATCATCGCAAGGTCCCCGAGCGGCGGGCACCACGTGTGGTACCGTCACAGGGGCGAAAAGCGGCAGACCCGCTTTGAGGGGCTGCCTCTTGACGTTCTTGGGAACGGCTTTGTGGTGGCGCCGCCGTCCCGGACCGAACGCGGTGTCTACACTTTTCTCGAGGGGGACCTTTCTGCCGTAAACGATCTGCCGGTGATCGCCGAAAAGGCATGGAGGAACTCCTCGGCCGGCGATACCTTGCGCCCGCGGCGGGCGGGCGCAGCACTGCTGGTGCCGCCCGCCGCCAGCCTCGAGCGGGTAGCTGAAGGTAACCGCAACGTAGCCCTGCTCTCCTTCTGCCTGTCCGAGGCGCCTACGTGCAGGGACCTGAGCGAACTTGGCGCCCGAGCTGCTGCCTACAACCGCAGTACCCTGCTGCCGCCGCTGTCCGATGCAGAGGTTTCCAAGACCGTCGCCAGCGCGTGGCGGTACCAGTCGGAGGGGCGCAACTGGGTAGGCAAGGGACAATTTGCTCCGATTCCGCACTCGGCCATTGACGGACTGCTGCATGACTCGCCTGACGCGCTTCTGTTGCTGATCCGCTTGGTTCGCGAGCATTACGGTTTGCGGAATACCTTCTTCGTCGCGAACGCGATGGCTGCCACGATGTCGGACCGGCCGTGGAGCGTGAAGCGCCTCGCCCGCGCACGCAACGCGTTGCTCGCGACCGGCCGGTTGATTCGTGACGGATGGCGCGGTCGTGTGCCGACCTATCGGTTCGGGCCGGCTACCCCCCACACCCCGGCAACCCCAAGTGTTATTAGTATTGGTGGTCACAGCGACCACCCGACGCCCTTCTGAAGCCGGGCACGCTCTCGCCGGCTGCGCCCGTTTCTGTCGCATCACCGCTGCATCATCTGCCGGCCACATAGCAGGAGATTCGCTATGCCATCCATGCCCCTTATCCACCCTTCGCTTGTGCCGCCGTCCGAGGACGAGGAAGTCACCGCCGACGTGGTGCAGCTGATGGTCGCGGCCACGTTAACGGGCTGTGCCACGTCATGGCCGGGGTGGCGCGGCGCCATGCCTTCTCCGCCGGTGAGATCGAGGCGCTCTACGAGGCCATGATCGCCCCGCTCGACGATCCCGATCACGGCGACGACCCGGTGCTGGTCTCGGCGCGCGACACGGTCGACCGGGTGCTCGGCGAGGCGCTCGCCCGGCGGCGCGGCGGCCTGCCCTCGCGCGGTCGGAGCGCGCGGCGATGATGCCCCATGTCTGGTCCGCACTGAACATCCCGGCAACCGGCGCCGCGCCTATCGCCTCCCACATTTCGACCCCATCAGGAGAATGCCCATGATTCCCCAGGAAGGCGTGACCATCGAAGCCCTGTCCGGTCTGCTCGACGACGCCGTGATCGACTGGACTCTGACCGGCGGCGAGAACCTCTACGTCACCGGCCTCGACGTGCCGCTGTGGGTGGAGCACGAGCCTGACCCCGGCCGCATCACCCTGCGGACATGCTGGCCCGTTCGACCCGAGGCCGACGACGTCGAGGTCCTGCACCTCGCCAACCTGTGCAATTCCAGCCTCGTCATGGTCCAGTTCTGGTTCGACCCCGACCTGCGCCGGTTCTTCGGCCAGTACGCCCTCCCGTGCCGCGACGGGCTCGACCGCCGCCAGTTCATCCGCGTCTTGCGCAGCTTCGCGGAGATCTTCCGGATCGCCCTGCGCGAAAAGGACGAGGACGACGTGCTGTGCGAACGCCTGGGCGACGGCAGTGGGGCGGCGGTGGCTTAGCCTACCCAGCACTTCGCTTCAAGAACAAGGCCTTGCACCACAAGCGCCACACGACCTATCAGGAGGAACAATGAAGTATATCTGCAGTATCTGCGGTCACCGGTCCTCGTCAGCCTCGTCCGGGTCCTGTTCCCGCTCACCCTCCCGCTCGCACGTCTACATCGCGGAAGGGCCTGCCGGATACCTGTGCAAGTTCTGCGGCCACACGTCCGGCAGTGCATCAAGCGGCGGCTGCAGCGCAAGCCCGTTCAAGGCCCACCACTACATCGCCAAGCACGGCGGCCGGTACGCCTGCATGCACTGCGGACACACCTCGTCGAGCGCCTCGTCGGGCTCGTGCAGCCGCAGCCCGCATGGGCGGCATGAATATGTCTGAGGAATCCGAATGAGCCAGCTTTCCCCCGCGGCCGAAGCCTTCCGCGCCGCGTCCAGGACCCGGCCCGGTTCCTCGAAACCTGCGACGGCGGCGATCCCGGCACGCCGGAGCGACCCTCGGTCTGGCTTCTGGGGATCGAACCGGGCTGGAGCCTGGCCGACCAGGCTGCCGACGACCGCGACACCCCGCCGGACCCGCGCCTCGCCCGCTACCAGATCGGTCTCCAGCTCGGGTGGCCCTACAACCGCAACGCCTTCAAGCTGCTCGCCGCGCTCGAAGGACACGACCCGGCCGAGTACCGCGCCTTCGCCGAGCAGGCCCGCCCGTTCGAGCAGGGCTCGACAGGCTACTTCAAGGGCAATCTGTTTCCCGAACCCTTCCACGATGTCGGCGCGTGGGATGCAGGCGCAGTCGAGGCGACAGGCTTCGCCACCAAGGCCGAATACCAGGAGTGGATGCGCGGCGCCCGCTTCGCCGTGATGCGCCAGTGGATCGACCGCTGCCGCCCCCGCCTCGTCATCGGCACCGGCCTCGCCCATCTCGCCGATTTCCTCGCCGTCACCGGCACGGACGAAATGCCGGCGCCCCACCGCTTCGAGGTCAACGGGCGGCCCAAGCGGATGCACGTTGCTACCTCCGGAGTTGTGCCGCTCGCGGTGGTGCCGCACCTCAGCGGCGGGCCGCACGGGCTGAACAGCAATGAAGCGGTGCGGATGGCGGCCGAATTCGTTCGGCCCGCGATCACGGGAGAGGCCGTCGCCGCGTAACCTTGCGCTGGCGAACTAGCGCAGCGCCGCCAGGAAGCTCGTCGGCGTGAGTTCGGCATGGGCTTGCAGGGGCGGGCGAAGCGCGAAGGCCTTGGGCGCTCGAGCAAAGTCCCACACCCGCACCAGTTGCCAGTGTTCCCGGCGTTCTTCGGCAACGGCCAGTTCGTTGCGGCTGATATGAAAAGGCGTCCGATCCCATCCATTGGTGGTCTTGACCTCGATCAGGCGGTCGTGGCCATCCGAGGTGAAGCTAAGGATATCAAAACCATAGCTATCGCCGTCCTGAACTGACGTCCAGCGCACCTTGTCGGCCAGATCGTCTCGCCCGGCGCTACGCAACGTCGAGATTTCGTGCTGCAGCACCAGTTGCTCGCCCGCCTTGCCCAAGGCCCGGTTGCGGGCATCGCGTTCAGCCACGTCGTATTTGCGGCCAATCGCCGTCATGAACGCAGGATCAATGGGGGGGCGGTTCGTTGCGCTGGGTGGGCGGCGGCCCGATCCACAATGAAGGGGCATCCGGGCCCAACCGGTCATGGCCGAGGGTTGCGCCCTGCTCGCCGACCGACAGGCCGCGCCGCCGAGCCATTGGCTGCCACCAGTCCGCGCGAGCTTCGAGCCAGCGCAGCACACCGTCAACCAGCGCGTTCTGGAAGTTCGCCGCCGGCTTGTATCCCGTGATCCATGGTTGGCCGAGGCCGAGCATCACCGCGCTGATGTTCTGGTGCTTGAACTCGACCGAGCCCTTGCTGCGCCCGGTCAGCTCCTGCAGCGCGCGGTTGTGTTCCGCCTTGTTGAAGGGCACGTCGGCGAGTTCGTCGGTAAGCATGGCGAAATAATCCGCCACGATGAGATCGATCTCCCGGTCGCTCCAGGCATCCGCCAGCACGGACTACTCCACCACCGGATAGTTCGGCATCGGCCACGCGAACGCCGGGTTGTCCATCATCAGGTCCACAAACAGCGGCAGCAGGCACCCGAGCAGCGCCGTTCCGTCCCGCACTTGGTTGCGGTTGGCACTGGAGTTCCAGGTGGCGCCGCCGTGGACGAGCTGGTTGCGCAGGACATAGAGCCGGCCGAACAGGATCGAGAGGATCGTCGCCGTGTCGTGCCGGGCGAGCGCGGAGTTGATCGCCAGGCGGTCGCGCTCGAGCCGGTCGCGCCAGTCGGCGAAGCCGGCCACGCCATTGTGGTGGTGCCAGAACGGCGCAAAGACGTAGCGGTTGTCTAGCAGGACGCGGATTTCCTGGGGAAAGCGCTGCCAGACCATGTCGTAGATTCGGTGCTTGCCATCGAAGGCGACCAGCGTGGTGAAGAAGCGCATGAACAGGTCGCGCTCGCGCTGGATTTCCGCGCCCAGCGCCAGGCCCACGTCGCCGGCATAGGTCGCGTTGAAGCCGATCCACAGCAGGATGAAGCGCACGTCGCCGTCATTCGCCTCGTCCTCGGCCCGGCGTAACCAGGAGAGCGCGCGGTGCACCCGCAAGGTCAGCGGCGTCGGGAAGCCGTCGCGCAGCGCGCGCTGCTTTTCTTTGAGGCTGTCGGGGTGGAGCGGGTGGCCGGCGGGGTGACGGTGGGGCATGGCCGGCAGGCTAGCGGGTGAGGGCGTTGGACGAAAGCACCAAACAGTCATGCGACAGAACTGGACGTCAATTCAGAATCAGGTTTCAATCGATACTTCAAAGTATCAGGTTGTCGTCAGCGCGAGTGCATAACTAAATCCATTGCATTATAAATTGATGCGACATTACTGGTCGTGCCACGAATAATATCGATTGTACAATCGGTGTTATTTCTTCCCATCTTCGCGCTCTCTTTATAGAGGGCCGCTTTCCGCCGACCAAAACTCCTCGGCGGTCAACAATTGAGGGAAACCATGAAGAAGTATTTCGCGATTCTCGCCGCCACTCCGGTCGCCTTCGGTGCGCAGGCCGCGCTCGCCGCTCCGCTCGCGGGCCCCTACATCGGCGTCCAGGGCAACCACGATGCTTATGAGGTCAAGGCCCAGGGCCTGAACATCAGCGGCACCAGCGTCTCGGCCGACGGCATCAGCGGCAACGGCAAGGGCGCCAGCATCTACGCCGGCTATGACCTGCCGCTTGCCCCCTCGGCCTTCGTCGGCCTCGAAGCCGGCTTCGACTACAGCGGCGCCGGAATTTCGCTGTCGGCCGCCAATGGCGGCAACACAGTGGGCACCAGCATCAAGGCCCGCGAGACCTACTCGATCGCCGCCCGCCTCGGCGTCGTCGTCGGCGGCAGCACCGGTCTCTATGCCAAGGCCGGCTATGCCAACACCCGCTTCAAGGCAAGCGCCCAGCAGAACGGCGTCACGCAGTTCGCCGACAGTCGCCACCACGGCGCTTTCGTTTATGGCGGCGGCATCGAAACCGGTCTGGTCCAGAACGTCTCCGTCCGCGCCGAATTCACCGTTTCGGACTACGGCAGCGCCGGCCTTGACCAGGACTTCGGCGTGACCGGTATCAAGGTCAGCAACAGCAAGACTTCGGTGGGCATCTCCTACCGCTTCTGATCCCGCTCCTGAGGGGCAACTTGAAGGGCGCCGCGGCCACCGCGGCGCTCTTTTTCCTGCTTCCAGTCCTGGCTTCAGAACCCTAGCTTGGCCCGTCTGCCGTCGCGCGCGGCCACGGTCTCGGCCAGCCAGCGGACCAGCAGCGTCGGGTCGTCCACGCCCAATACTTCGGCGCGCTGGCGGGCCTGGGCGAAATCCCCGGGGGTCAAGCCGCCGATCCGGTCGAGCGCGGACGGGGCGGGCCGGCCGAAGGTGGCGGCATGGAGCGCCCGTGCCCTTTCTGCATCGAGCGGGGCGAAGTCGACCCGCAGGGTGAAGCGCCGGGCGGCGGCATGATCGAGTGCGGGGGCGCGGTTGGTTGTGGCGACGAAGCGGATGCGGCCGCGCTCCATCTGGCGCAGCATCTCGTTGACCATGGACACCTCCCAGCTGCGCAGCGCCATGTCGCGCGCGAACAGGAAGCTGTCGGCCTCGTCGACCAGCAGCAGCGCCCCGCGCCGCTCGGCCCGGGCGAACAGGTGGGCAATCTGCTCCTCGGTCTCGCCGACATAGGGCCGCAGCAGGTCCGATCCGGAAACGGCGATCACGTCGATCCCGGCGCGTTCCGCCAAGTGCCGCGCGAAGGCCGACTTGCCGGTGCCCGGTGGGCCGGAGAGCAGCAGCGACCAGGGCCGGGGGCTGGCGGTCAGTCGTGCAGCCAGGTCCGCCAGGTCGCAATCGGCTGCGGACAGGGCTGGATCGAACGCGGCCCCAACCACCTCCCGACCACCCTGCGCGAGGCGACCCGAAGCAAGTGCCAGATCGCGCGCCAAGGTAACCACGCCCCCGGCCGTTTCCCCCAGCATCTCTCCGCTGCGCAGGGCGGCCGAGATGATCGCCGGGCTCGCCCCGAGGCCGGCAAGATCGTCGGCGAGCCGGCCCGCATCCTCGTCGGCCAGCGCCAGCGCGTCCCCGGCCCGTTCGACCATGCGCCGGGCGATGTCGCGCCGCGCGGCGGTATGCGGCAACTCGAAACCGATCGCCATGTCCATCCGCCGTACGACCGGCTCGCCGAGCATCGCCGGATCGTTCACGATCCACACGTGCGGCCCGCTACCCTCCTCGACGAAGCGGTTAAGCCACAGCTTGGAGCCGCGCTTCTCGATGCCGAAAGTGAACAGGTCGTCTGCCTCGTCGATCAGCAGAACGGTGGCCGCGGGCCGCGCCAGCAGGCGGCGGCACAGTCGCAGGTGGGCGATGCGCTCGGCGCGTGTCGGTTCGGAACCCACATCGTCAGCCTCGCCAACCGACACCGTGGTCGCACCAAGGCTGTTCGTGACCAGGCGGGCGAACTCGGTCTTGCCGGTGCCGGGCGGCCCATAGAGGAACAGGTTGACCCGTGCCCCGGTCGTCAGGGCCTTTCCCACCAGCCTGCGCGCCCGGTCCAGGTCATCGCGCATATGGGCGAAGTCCTCGTCCCGCAGCGGCGTGGCCGGGGCCACCGGCAGGAGCCGGGCCAACATGTCGGCCTCGGTCACGGCATCGCTGCGCAGGAATTCCACGATGAAGTCATGCAGGTGCAGGCTGATGCCGTTGTTGTTGCCATCCTCCTCCGCCAGGCCCCGGAGGATGAGGTTGCCGTTGGACGAATGGGCCCGATAGGCATCCGCCTCGGAAATCCCTAGCATCAACGACACGGCGGGCACGTTGCACATCCCCTCAGCCTTGGCGATCTGCTCGGCCAGCTTCTGCCAGATATGGTAGATTGAACGCCGCGCCATCAGGCCCAGTATCGCCCCATCGGGCACCTCCAGGGCCATGGTGCGCATGAGGAAATCGACGCGGCGGTCCAGCGGACTGGCGGGGCCGTCTTGCGCCGCAGGCAAGGCCTCGGCCATCGCCGCCAGCACGGCCCGCCGCTCCGCCCGTGGCAGCTCGTCGAAGTCCTCGACTTCGGCGGCCTGCGCCGGCAGGTCCAGCGCCAGGCTCCGGGCATTGTTGCGCAGGAAATGGAACAGCGCCTTGGCCATTCCGAAACTGCCCTCCTGGCGGCACTGCGCGATCAGCCGCCGCAGCGCCACCAGGAGCACCTCGCGCTCCGCCCACCCTTCCGAACCCTGGCCCAGTTCGCCGAAGGAAAGCGCGACCCCTCTCTCCGCCCAAAAGAACTGCCGCCGCTTCCGTTCATCCGCCATGCCTGCCACTCCGTTTCGTCTGAAGAGATCGGCAGGTAGCCCGCAACTGCGACTGATTCGGTCGTAGGGGGGCACGGCAATGCAGGGGACCATTGCGCCCCGCCCGCGCCGGGGCAACAGTGCCGGCGCGGGCCCGCCGGGAAAGCGGCCTCGCCGGACAGGACCATCACCCCATGATCAGCCGCCAGAAACTGCTCTTCGAAATTGCCCAGTTGCGGCACGCCTATGCCCAGCTCGTGCGGGGCGAGGTCAAGGATCAGCGGGAGTTTGCCGAGGGATTGATCGCCCCGGCAATCCGGTTCCTCGAAGGCCTCGCGGTCCTGCCCGAAGCCGATCAATAGCCCGGTACGGACCATCCCGATTCAGGTGTCGCGCTGGTCGAACAGCCGCCCGGCCACGGCTTCGATCCGCGCTCCCAGCGCAACCTGCTCGCGCCACTCGGCCGGGATGCCGTCCACCCCGTAGAGGGCGCCCGCCAACTGGCCGGTGATTGCCGCCGTGGTGTCGGCATCTTCGCCCAGGTTGGCGGCGAGCAGGACCGCCTCGGCGAAAGTGCCGGTGCGAGCGACGCACCACAGTGCGGCTTCGAGCGAGTGGGCGACATAGCCGCTTGCGCGGATCTCCGCGCGGCGCTTGCCGCGCCACGAGCCAGCCATGATCGGTGCGATCCGTCCCGACCATCCACCGGAGCGCGGTGCCAGCACCTCATCGCGCGGCAGGCCATTGATCGCGTCAGCAAGGCATTCGGCGAAGGCAATGCAGGCGTCTATCGCCTCGGGCGCGCCGTGAGTGGTGCGGCTTTGGCGCTCGGCCCAGTCGCGCATCCGCTCGCGGTCGCGGAAGGAGGCGACGGCAACGGGCGCGAGGCGCATCAGGCTGCCGTTCCCCGCGCTCTGCTGATCGGTCGAGCCCGCCAGCGGATCGCCGTTGCGCTGGAAGCGGCTGAGCGCGGCGCTGGTGGTCACCCCGATATCAAAGCAGATGCCGGTGCAGGAATAGGCGCCCTCGTCGCGCCACTTCACGAATCGGCGCATCAGGTCGGCCTCGTTGAGGCCGTCGCAGGTCTCCAGGCTGTCGCCCAGCGCGAGCGCCATGGCGGTGTCGTCGGTCCATTCGCCGGGCCTGAGGCGGAAGGGACCGCCGCCGTCCATGCCGGTCAGCCGGGGCTGGGCGTCGCGCCGGGTAAACTCCAGCGTGGTGCCCACCGCATCGCCCACGGCGAGGCCGAGGAAGGCCCCCTGCGCGCGGCGGCGCATGGCGTCCAGCGAGGTGTCGGGAAGCGCCTCGGCGACAGGCCCCTGCGCGCGCACGTGCCGCTCCTGCGCCGTCGTCTCGATCGCGCCCGGGCGCACCCGGCGCACGGCGGCGATGGCCGCGGCGGGCTCCCACCCGAGCTCCACCAGCAACCGCGCCGAAATGGTCCCGGCGCGGCCGAGCCCTCCCTTGCAATGGACCAGCACGTCGAAGCCCGCCTGCAGCAGACCGCGCAAGACAGGGCCATGGCGCCGCCATTTGGCCTCGAAGGTGGCGTTAGGCCCGGTCACGTCCGGGATCGGCAGGTGATACCAGGCCATGTGCCGGTCGGCCACGGCCTCTCCCATCCGCTCGACGTTGAGCGCAGCCAACTCGTGATCCTCCACCAGCGTCACCACGGCGGCCGCGCCCCATGCGGCCACCGCGTCGAGATCCAGGCCAAGGTCGCGCGCCCAGGCCCCGCTGAAGGCGCTGGCCTGATGCTTGCCGGGGCAGAAGGTCAGGCCCACGCGGCCCCAGTTGCTCGCAGTCGCCCCGGTGCCCGCGGAAATGGTCGCGATTTCAATCGGGTGGGTCAGGCTGGTGCGCATAAACAGATCTCCTTCAACCTTGCTTCTTCACCGCGATCTACGGCAATGACGTCGCGATAACCGGGATCGGTGGCCCCTTGGGGGCTGCTCGGGATTTTCCGGATCGAGGCGGCGGGGGAGGGAGACGCATGAAACGCAAGGCCATCGGCTTCTACTGGACCTTGCCCGCGCCCTGGGCCGGTTTCACCGACATCGGCAAGGGCGACGTCGATGAGGCCGCCCGCCGCAGCCGCACCATCCGCTACCAGCGCGAAGCCTGCCGCCGCCATGCCCGCGAGCACGGCCTGGACCTCATCCACGAGGTGGCCTTCCTCGAAACCGAGCCCGACCGCGGCACCGAGTTCATCCGCGGCCCCCTCGAACAGATCGCCCCCCTGTGCCGCGACCAGCACGCCAGGGTGCTCTACGTCGATTTCAAGGTGCTCGAAGGCTGGCGCCGCAACGACGCGCTCCACGCCGAAGCCACCCGCCTCGGCCTCCGGCTCGACCCGGTCTGGCCCCGCGACCTCCCGCTGGACGACGGCCCCTACGACCCGGCCGAACACTTCAGCGCCTGGCGCCACGACCACCAGCGCTGGATGGCCGACAAGCCCGCCCGCGCCGCCACCGCCCGCACCCGCGCGCTGGATCTCGCCGCCACCGGGGCGAAGAACCCCGCCATTGCCGCGACCCTCAACGCCGAGGGCCTGCCAACCCCGACGGGCAAGGAATGGACCGCCGACGCCTTGCGCAAGTTCCTCGCCCTCCCGACAAACTCCTGACAAGCCGCCGACAGGCTTGCGACAACTCGCAGCCTGTCTCGACAACCTCCTGACAACAAGAAAGCGCCGGGAATCCGCGTCCTGGCGAGCTGACAGGTTGTCGCTCTTTTTTGTCCGCCGCCCGACAAGCCGCCCGCGCATGAATCCAGGAAATGGGGCCGTTCAGGGCTGGAGATCGCGCCGGTATTCATAGGCCACGCCATGCTCGTCAGCGCAGTCGCGCACGGCGTAGTGCGTGACGATCCGCGCCTTGAGCAGGCCGGCCAAGGCCTCGGGCGTCGGCTGTTAGGCCAGGCCGAGCAGGCTGGCCAGCTGCGCCTGCCCTCGGCGCCGAACCGCACCTGCACGGCGAACTCGTAGTCCACGTCTTCGCCGAAGTGATAGTATTCGGCCACGACCACCCCGTCCTCCACCGTGAAGCTCTGCCCCCGGGTGGGATCGAACTTGCCTGTCATCGTGTGGCTCCCTTCTGCTGACGCCCTGCTATCGGCCACTTGCGACAGGACCGGTCGCAGGTTTTGGCGGACCTCTTTACTTCACCCGGCCTGACGCCAAGCTCTGCCTCGTCGCCAGATGGATGGAACCGTCATGCTCATCGCCTTCGTGATTACCGCCTTCATCATCGCCGTCCTGATCGTCGGCCCCGGGCAGGTCGTGCTGCGCCTCGCGCAATGGGCCGGCGCGCTGGTCGTCATGGCCGGGGCAAGCCTGCTGATGATGTACGTCGTGCCTATCGTCATGATGATCGTCCTCGGCCTCGCCGCCTTCGCCGGTCTGGTCGCCCTGTTCGTGTACCTGTTCGGCCTGCCGGGAAGCAGCGGCGGCTCCGCCGGGGTCCCCCGGATCGGGCGCGACTGAGAAAACTCGTCGTGACGGTGTTCGGCTACGGGGTGTTCGCGGCGCTCGGCCTGCTGCTGCTGTGGTCGGCGCCTCTGCGCCGCCTGGCCCTCGGCCTGGTCGTGCTGGCGCTCGGTGCGGCACTGGTCATCCTGCTGACGCCGATGGTCTTGCTAAATGCCATCGGCAACTTGTTGACCTCGTCCTTTTGATCGATACGCATGACTTGAAATAATTGAGGGGGCCAATCGTGAACGACGTATCCGCCGTCGAAATCATCTGGGACAAGACCCCCACCCGGCGCGAACTCGCCGGCCAGCTGGACCGCATCGCCATGCCGGCCGATGCCAAGGTGCTGATGGGCAAGCTGCTGGAAACCACCACCGAAGTTGCGGGCAAGATCATCGAGATCGGCCGCAAGATCCTCGCCTTCGTGCTCGATCTGCTGAAGCGCTATCCGGCCACGGGACTGGGCGCACTGGTCGGTTTGACTGTGACTTTCCTGCTCGGCTCCGTGCCCTTGCTCGGGCTCGTCCTGGCCCCGCTGCTGGGTCCGCTTTTGACGGCCTTCATGATCAGCCAAGGCGCCTTGGTCGACATGCAGAACAGCGCGATCGAAAAGCAGATTGCCTTGTTCGGAGCCAAGCTCGATGCGGCCCTCGCCAATGGCTGAGGCCCCCTCCCCCTCCCCCGCCCCCGCCGAAGCCCTGACCTTCGACGCCACAGGCCTCGAGCAGGTCGTCGCCGATCCGCTCCGCTTCAAGCAGCAACTGCGCATCGGCGAGGATGTCTACGCCCTGCTGCGCCTGAAGAAGAACCTCTTCACCATCTCCGAAACCGCCGGCGCGGCGGGCACCGGCGCAGCCATCGCCGGCTCCTCGGCTGTCGCCAGTACCTTCTTCGCGCCCACGGGTCTTGCCGCCATGCTCGGCCTCGCCACGGCGGCAACGCCGGTCGGGTGGGTCGTCGCGGCGGCCGTCGTCGCCGGTGGTGGCTATTACGGGGCGAGCAAGTGGTTCTCCGGCAAGACCGGCGAATTCGTCGACACCGTGCCGAAATACATCAACACGCCCATCGACGTCCTCGGCGCGGCGCTGATCGACCTGCTCGGCAGCCTCGCCCTGCGTGTCGCCGCCATCGACGGGCGGATCGACGGCAGCGAACTCGCCTGCATCGCCGATCACTTCGTCCACGACTGGGGCTTCGACCCGGCCTACGTCACCCGCGCCCTCGAAGCCCTCACGCCCCGCGCCGACGACACCCGGATCAAGACCCTCGCCCGCAACCTCGCCGAATTCCAGGCCGCCAACCCCGATTGCAACGCCCCGGCCATGCAGGCCGAACTGATGAAGTTCCTGCGCGACCTGACCATGGCCGACGGCCGGCTGGACGAACGCGAGGAACTCGCCCTCGAAGCCATCGAACGCCTGTTCGAAGAGGAAAACCGCCTCAGCTGGGCCAAGGCCGGCGAAGGCCTGGTCGACACGGCCAAGGCGGCGGGGACCGTTGCGGGGGAAGCCGCCTCGACCTTGGGCAGCGCGGCCAAGAGCGTGGGCGAGACACTCGCGAGCAGGCTGGCGGAGGCGGCCCAGGCAGTGCGAGCCAAGGTCAAAGACTGAACCCCCGCTACATCCCGAAAGCCTTGAGGGCAGCGTCGAAGGCTCCCTCAAGTCCGTGCCGCACCGGTCCACCGCGACGGAGGGCCATTGGCGCTTCCTCGAGGACCAGCACCCCCGCGCCAGAGTCGACCCGGTCGCGCAGCAGCGAGACCTGGCCGCGCAGGTAGGGCACGAAGGTTTCGTTGCGGATCACCGAATAGGCCAGGTCCGCGCTGAAGCCCACCAGTTGATCCTGCGCGAACAGCCGGCCCGGGCCCGCCTGTTCCACCCGGACCCCGCGCCAGCCCTGGATCACGAGCCGGGCCGGGCCGTGGAACACCAGGAAGCGCAATTGCAGGGTCAGCCAGGCGTTGAGCGACAGCAGCCGCCAATGGCTGGTGATCCTGAGGGGGCGACCCACTGGCTTCACCACCGCCACCAGGGCGCGCGGGTGCAGCGCCAGCGCGGCCCCCTCGGGCAGGGTCAGTTCGGTCACCTCGGCGAAGGGATCGGCGCGGGCCGAAATGGTCGCGCTCTGCCCGTCCCCGCGCAGGCGGGTCAGCCCGGCCAGCCCGGTGATCCACGAGGCCAGGGGGTGGTGCCAGTCAAGCAGCGCCCGCCAGCGCTTTTCCCCACCCAGCGAGGCGGACTGGAGAAAGCCCTCGCGCACCAGGAGTTCCTCGCCCGGCGAGATCACCACCGCCACCGACACCGCCGAAGGCGGCGCGGGGGAGATTGGAGCGCCGCCGCTGCCGGGGACGCGCAAGCGGATCGTTCGCCGACGCTCGGCCCAAGGCGCCAGCACGAAGTAGAACAGGGTACGGATGAAGTAGGGCGTGGCTATGATCAGCGCCAGCGCACCCACCGCGCGCCACAGCACACTGGTCATGTGCTGGTCGGCCCAGACCCGCCCGAGCTGCGCCCTGAGGCTGCGCTCGGCCTCGGCGCGGCCGGCCCCGCCGAACCAGGCCACCGCCTGCGCCGCCCCGTCCTCCGCTTGCCGGCGCAGTGCCCGAGCCTTGGCCAGGGCATCCCGGGCGCTATTGTACCAGCCCATTTTGGCGCGCGCGTCGGCACATGAGCGTTTGTAGGCAGCGTACAGGTTGCTCCGATCTAGCTTGTTCTTCCCGGTCAACAACTCGGCAACCGCCCCGCGGAAGGATTGATCACGGTGATCCCTGTCGAACGCCTTGACCTTCTCGCGTGCGTTGTTGCAGGCGCGCGCAGCCGCGTTTGCCGCCGCTCGGGTTGGTTCCAGCGACGGGAACGCATCAGCCTCCTGTCGAGCAGCCTGCAGCGCTACGCCCAGCACCTCGGCCCGCTCCCTCCCCGCTTTGAGCCGCAGCGCAATCCATCCCCGCTGCGGATCAAGGCGCGCCAGCGGGTTGAGCCGGGCGAGCAGGCCACGATGCGCGGCATCGTAGGCCGACAGTTCCGTCTCGGCCTGCCTCACGTCGGCCAAGGCTTTGCCGTGCATCGCCTGCAGCTGCTGGACCGAACCCGCTCGGACCGCCCCGGGTAGCGCTTTCATGTCCGCCATGATCCCGGTCACCGTCTCGGCATGGCCGTGTGGATCCGCCACCCGGCGCCCCATCGCGACCAGGTCGGCCCGGTTGTTCCACACCAGCAGGGCCGCGACCAACAGCACGAACACCGCCAGCCTTCCCATAACGAACCGCAATCCCGCCTTCACGCCAGCCCCCTACCAAGTCATCCCGCGGAGCTCTGGCAAAGCCGTTCGGCCGAAACAAGCGCCGCAAACCGTCCGCGCTCACCTGCGACCGCTTCTGACGCTTGTCCTCGCCACTATGCCCGGCAATGACCACGCCCATGCCCACCTCCGCCCCGCCCACCCTGGTCCACACCTCCGACTGGCACCTCGGCCACGAGCTGGCCGACCACCCGCGCGAGGCGGAGCACCGGCTGTTCCTCGCCTGGCTGCTCGACCAGCTCGACGAGCAGTCGGCCGATGTCCTGCTCGTCACCGGCGACGTCTACGATGTGGCCAATCCGCCGGTCTCGGCCATGCGCCAGCTCTACGGTTTCCTCCACGAAGCCTGCCGCCGCCGGCCCGCCCTGCAGGTCGTGATCCTCGGCGGCAACCATGACAGCGCCGGCAAGATTGAACTGCCCGGTCACCTCCTCGGCGAGGGGCAAGTGCGGCTCGTCGGCTCGCTCCCCCGGCGTGATGGACAGGCAGATGCCGAGACGCTGCTGGTCCCCCTCGCCGGCGCGGACGGCGAAACCGCCGCCTGGCTCGCCGCCGTGCCGTTCTGCCGGCCGGGCGATCTCGGTGCAGAGACGTTGCAGCAGCTTTACACCCGCGTTGCAGACACCGCCTTTGCCCGGGCGGAGGGGCTGCCGGTGATCCTCTCGGGCCATCTCCACGTCTCCGGCGGAGCCGTGTCCGAGCTGTCGGAACGGCGGATCGTGGTCGGCGGGCAGGAGGCGGAAGCGGCCAGCCTGTTCGACCCGCGCGCCGCCTATGTCGCGCTCGGCCACCTCCACCGGCCCCAGCAGATCGCCGCGGAATGCCTCGTCCGCTATGCCGGCTCCCCCTTCCCCCTCTCCGCCACCGAGCGCCCCTACCGACACTCGATCACGGTGCTGGAGGTTTCCCCAGAGAAACGGAGCGAAGGCGAGGCGCAGGTACGCGAGGTGCTGATCCCCCGCCCGGTCCCCTTCCTCGCCGTGCCCGAAACCGGCGCAAAGCCGCTGGACGAGGTGGTCGGCCTGATCGAGGCGCTGGAACTCGACGATAGCCTCGCGCCCGAGCTCACGCCCTTCCTGGAGGTCAACGTCCTGGTCACCGGCCCCGAGCCGCACCTCCAGGCGCGCATCCACGCCGCCTTGGCTGACAAGCCGCTGCGCCTCACCCGGATTGTCCGCCAGGTCGCCGGCAGCGCGGAGGGCGCGCCCGCGTCCCTGTCCGCCACCGACCTTGCCGACCTGATGCCGGAAGCCGTCTTCGCCTCGCTCCATGCCCAGCGCTTCGGCGGCGAACCGCCAGCGGAAGACCTCGCCCGGGCCTTCGCGGAGCTGCTGGTCGAGGCCCAGCACATGGACAACATCGCCGAGGGGGAAGCCTGAGTCATGCACATCCTCGCCATCCGCGGCCGTAATCTCGCCAGCCTCGCCGACGATTTCGACATCGACTTTGCCGCCGAACCGCTCGCCTCGTCGGGCATCTTCGCCATCACCGGGCCGACCGGCGCGGGCAAGTCCACCCTGCTCGATGCGGTGTGCCTCGCGCTCTATGGCGAGATCCCGCGCCTGCGCGCGGCCCCATCGAGCGGCCGGATCGGCGCGGAGGAAACCGGGCTCGGCACCCGCGATCCCCGCGCGATCCTGCGCCACGGGACGGGTGACTGCTTCGCCGAGGTGGAGTTCGCCGTGTCGGGCGGGGCCACCTACCGCGCTCGCTGGTCGGCCAAGCGTGCCCGCGGCAAGGCCGATGGGCGCTTCCAGAGCAATGAGCACGCCTTCGAGCGGATCGATACAGCGGAACGGCTCGGCGGCACCCGCACCGAAACCCTCGCCGCGATCCAGCAGGTGATCGGCCTAACGGCAGAACAGTTCGGCCGCGCGGTCCTCCTCGCCCAGGGCGATTTCGAGGCCTTCGTCCGCGCCGACGCCAACGAGCGCGCGCTGCTGCTGGAACGGCTCACGGGATCGGAAATCTACGCCCGTCTCGGCCAGCGCGCCTTCGAGAAGGCCAGGGCGCTCGAAACCGGGCTCGACGACTTGCGCCGCCAGATCGCCGCCCAGAACGGCCTTGATGACGAGCAGCGGGCCGAAGCGGAATCGGCCTGCGACGATGCCCGAGCCGCCGAGCAGGCGGCCCTGGCCGCGCTGGAAGCACTGCAGGAGTTCCGCCGCTGGGAGCATGCGGAGGCCAGCCTCGCGCATGCAGTCGCTATCGCGCAGGCAGAGGCCGCAGCAGCCGAGCAGGCTGTCACCGAGGCCGATCCGCGCCGCGCCGCCCTTGCTCGCGCCCGCCAGGCCCTGAAGCTGACGCCCGCCTGGGAAGCCGCCGCCGAGGCCGGGCACAAGCACTCCGCCGCCGAAGCGCGCATCGTTGAGGAACAGCAGGCGCTGGCCCTGGCCGAAGATGCGAGGAAAATCGCCGAACAGGCCGAAGCGGAGGCCCGCACAACACTCGCCGCCTGCGCCGCGCGCGCGACTGACCTCGAGCCCGAATTCGCCCAGGCCCGCGTGCTCGACCTGCGCCTCGCCGAAGCGACCGAGCGCCGCGAAAAGGCCGCCCAGGATGCCGAGCGGCAGCGCCATGCCGCTGCAGCAGCGGATGCCGAGCAGCGAACTGCCGCCGAAACGTTCGCAACCGCCACACGCCACCACGCTGCGGCGCAGGACTGGCTCGGCGCCCATGCGGACCTCGGCCAGGTCGCCCTGCGTCGAGAGGAACTTGCAGGCCAGCTGGCCGACCACGCCCGCGCCAGCGGCGTCGCCGCGCGACACGAAGCCGACCACGCCGGGCACGAAGCGGCGCAACTACAGGCCCTTGGCCGGTGGAGCAACGCCGAGGAGGTGCTCAGGACCGCGCTGGAGAGCCACGAGGCCGCCGCCCGGGCGCTGGCCGCCGCCGAGGTAGCCCTGCCTCCGGAGACCCGCCTGGACGAACTGGCCGGGCGCCGCGAACGTCTGCTTGCGTTGCAGACCCGGCTTGGCGTCGCCGCGGAAGCAAGGCAGCGCAGTGCCGAGGCCGATCAGGCGCTCACTCTCACCCGCACCCAGCTTCGGGCGGCTGGCGACCAGCGCACAGAGGCCGAGGCGCGCCAAGCCGATCTCGCCACCCGCTTGCCGGACCTCGGTGAGCGGCTCGGCAAGGCCCGACGCCAGCTGTCGTTCCTGGCCGCCGCCGCGGGCGATGCCGCCGCTACGCTGCGCTCCAGCCTGCAGGACGACGAGCCCTGTCCGGTCTGCGGCTCGGCATATCACCAGCTGGCCCGGTTCGACGACAGTCTCGAAGCCCAGTTGCGCCCGCTGCGAGAGGAGGTGGCCCGCCTCGAAGCCAACCAGGACGCGCTGTCGGGCCAGCACGCGAAGGCGAGGCTGGAGATCGCCACCCTCTCCGAGCGGCTCGACCTGCTGGAGCGCCAGCAAGCCGACCAGCTCGGGCTGCTTGCCCGTGCCGGCGCTGCTCTCGATGAGGCCGAGGCGGCGCTGGGGGAGGCCGCAACGGCGGAAGGGTTCGTCCCGGATGCCGATGAACTGCCGACCGCGGTCGGCACCGCGCTTGACGATGCCGCAGCCGAGATGGCCCGGCTTCAGACCCTTCGCGGCACAGTCGTCACCGCCCGCGCCGCCGAACGGCAGGCACGCACCCGCCGCGATGCTGCGAGCGAGGACCATGTTGCCGCCTGCGACAGGCTCGCCCACGCTACTCGCGCACGGGACGACAGAGCCCGGGAAGCGACTGCGGCGCGCGAACAGGCCGACCGGCTCGCCCTGGCGCTCGACCGCTGGCTCGCCCTGCTGACGGATTGGCGTGCCCTCGCCGATGCGCGGGCATGGCTGGCGGACGAATGCGTGGCCTGGGATACCCGGCGTACCGCGCGCGACCGCCTCGCCGCCGACCTCCCCACCCAACGCGATAACGCCACACGCACCGAGGCCGCCGCCGTCAGCGCTCGGCAGCAGGCCGAAGCCACCGACCAGGCTTTCGCCGCGGCCGATCAGGTTCGGGCCAGGCTGACCGCCGAACGCGCCGCGCTGCTGGATGGCGCGGAAGTCGCCACGGTCGAACAGCAGCTCCAAGCGGACAGCCGCCAGGCCGAGAATAGGCTCGCTGCGGCATCGGGCGCCCGCGAGCAGGCCGCCGGCAAGGCTCTGGCCGCCGGCACCCGCCTTGCCGAATACCGCAGGCAGCTGGCCGAGGCGGCCACCGAACAGGCTGCCCGGCGCGAGCATTTCGACGGGGCCCTTGCCGAGGCAGAGTTGGCGGAAGCGGAGGTGGTGGCGGTGGCCGTCCAGGGCGAAGCAGCCCTTTCCGCCGAGAGCGAAGCCCTGACCGCGTTGGACCGTGCCCGCGAAACCGCCCGCGCCTTGGCTCGCCAGCGCGAAGGGGACCTTATCGTTCACCGGCAAGCCAAGGCCCCAGAGTTGCGCGGCGCAGATCTCGCCGCTGCGCTCGACTCCGCACAAGCCAATCTCGACGCCGCCGCCAAGGCGCATCGCGAAGCCGATCTCCTGCTGCGCCAGGACGACGGCGTCCGCGACCGCACCGCCTCGCTCCGCGCCGAGCTGGACCACAAGGCCGCCAAAGCCGACGTCTGGCTGCGCCTGAACGACCTCGTCGGCGACCGCACCGGCGCGATCTTCCGCCGCTTCGCCCAGGGGCTCACCCTCGAACGCTTGCTCGCCCACGCCAACGCCCGCCTCGCCGAACTGAAGCCCCGCTTCACCCTCGAACGCGGCACCGGGGGCGAGATGCTGATCCAGGTGGTGGACAACGACATGGGCGGCGAGGTGCGCGGCCTGCACAACCTTTCGGGCGGCGAACGCTTCCTCGTCAGCCTCGCCCTCGCGCTGGGGCTCGCCGAAATGTCGACCAGCGGCGGGGTGCGGATCGAGAGCCTGTTCATCGACGAAGGCTTCGGCGCACTCGACCCCGCCAGCCTTGGCCATGCCGTCGCCCTGCTGGAGCAGCTCCACGCCACCGGCCGCCGGGTCGGCGTGATCAGTCACGTCGAGGAGCTGAAGGAGCGCATCCCGGTCAAGATCGAGGTGACGCCGACCGGGCGAGGCACGAGCCGGGTGGAGGTCGTCAGCGGATGAGCGAGGACCTGCGCTTCCGGTTCCCGCTCGCGGTCATCGACTTCGAGGCCACGGCGCTGTCGCTGGAGAGCTGGCCCATCGAGGTGGGCATCGCCGTCGCGCCGTCACCGGACGGGCCGGTCGAGATCTGGTCGAGCCTGATCCTGCCGGACCCGGCCTGGGACATCGCTGCACAGTGGGACCCCGATGCGCAGCGGGTCCACGGCATCAACCGCCGCGACCTGCGCGACGGGCGCGCTCCGGCCGGGGTGCTCGCAGAACTGAACGCGCGGCTCGAACCGCCATGGCAGGTCTGGTGCGACGGCGGGCCCTATGACCGGCACTGGCTCGACTGCCTTGTGAACGCAGCAGGCATTCCGCCCCGGTTCGAGCTGGTCGACCTCGCCGTCGCCACCCGCCAGGACAACGCGCTGCGCGGCCGCTATCGCGATGCCCTGACCGGCTCCCCACCCCACCGGGCCGGACCGGACGCAGAGCGGATCTGCCGGGCGCTGCTGCAGGCACTGAGACAGGCTGGTTAGCGCCCTGGCGGTTGTGGCGGGAACGGCACCCTGCTTGCGGCGTCTCGAACCCGAGGGGCCAATCCTGCGAGGAGCATGGTTCGGCCCCTGCCTATGTTGTCGCGGCTCAGCATCAGAAGCCTGAGCAGGACGGGCGTATCACCTAAGGGTTGGCCCTGTTCCATTGGGCCAGACCCCATTTCAGCCCTTGCTCGCCAGCTGGTATTCGCCGACGAGCCGGTCGGCCGGGATATGCCAGGCCTGGTGCAGCTTGCGAATCATGCCGAGGGTCAGCGGCCGCTGGCGCTTGAGCACCTCCGTGGCGCGGCTCTTGCCGATGACGGCGGTCAGGTCGCCCAGCGAGCGCCCGTTGAGCGCCATGTCGGCCTTGATGGTATCCACCGGGTCCAGCTCGGCCACCGGCCAGCGCCGGGCCTCCCAGGCATCGACCAGGGTGGCGAGCACGTCGAGCCGGTCGAATGCCTCAGTCCCTTCCCGCGCGTCCCACAGCCGCTCGATCTCGGCCACGGCGGTGCGATGATCGGCCTCGGTTCGGATGGGGGTGATTTCCATGGCCTGTTTCCTCAGAATTGGCTGACCGTCAGCGCATCAACCGCATCGTACTGCTTGTGCGTGCCGACGAATTTAACGAAGGCGATCTGCAAGTCGAAGCGGAGGGCTACGATCAGCCGGTAATTCCCGCCCGCAACCTCGAAGCGCACCCGCTCCGCGTTCAGCACCTTCGCCTTCGCGAACGCCGCCTTGACTTCCCCGGTGTTCCGCCAGCCCGCTTTCGTCACGACGGCGATCCAGTGTTCGAGCGACGGCCGGGTTTCCGGATGCCGCTCCCAGAACGCCACGAGGGTCGATCGGGCGATCAGTCTCATGGACACGCATTACCAGTTCCCAGAACGGGAATCAAGCGAAAGTTCCCAAAACGGGAACTGGTCACAAGGCCGAGGCCGCTGCGGCGAAGGCTGTGGTCTTGAGGTCCGCCGGCAGGTAGAGCGGATGGGACGGCTCTCCCGCGCCGGTCAGGCGGAGATAGTGCGGCTTCACCAGCATCGACAGGACTGCCTTGCTGCGCCCCAGGTGGCTGCCGTTGTTCCCCCATGCGGCGACGGTCAGGTCTGCCGATCCCGACAGACGGCCGAGCCATTCGTCGTTTTCCGGGCCGACCGGTTCGGGGGCGGTGAACAGGACGGCGGGGCTCGGGGTGCGGAAGGCGAACAGGTTGCCGACGGCGAGCGAGCCATAGCCCCAGCTCTTCGCGAAAGAGATGCAGCGGCCGATGGTCGGATCGTCCTCCAGATGGTCGGCGGTCGAGGGGTTCAGCATCACGAACAGAACGCGCGGGCCGCTGCCCCATTCGCGCGTCAGCGAATAGCGATACTGTCCGCAAGCCGAAATCGTCGCAGTCTTTTCCAACAGATTTTCCTCATAACTCGCATCAGCAAGTAAGGTTTGCCATTGCCATCGTGGCCATTCAACCCGCCGCCGGCGAAATCCTGGTATTGCGAGCGGCCCAGCGCCGCCCGCACCGGCGCCAGGTCAGCCCGCTCACCGCGAAATATCGCCCCGGGCAGACCGGCCGGTCACAGGCGATCACGCCGCAGAAGCGGCATACCTTGAAGAAGGAAACACACTTGCCGCCGCGCCGGCGGACCGGACACGGCCGCGCGGCGCGCATCACGCGCCGGGACCCTCCCCCGCCAGCCCCCGCAGGACCGCCACCATCGCGAGCGTATCCAGCGCGCAATAGGCCTTGAGCTGCTCCTCCAGCGCCCAGCGCCGGTCGGGCGCGCAGGCGGGGTCGACGGCCTCCAGCCAGGCATCCTGCGCTCCGCCCCCGTCCTTCACTTCGAGGCCCTCGTAGCCCAGCGCCGAGAGGGTGGGGAGCACGGCCTTGATCGACCACGAACCGCGTTGGTCGCGGTGGTACCAGTGTTCGCGGGCGACGGGCAGCAGGTCGACCGTGCGCGCCTCCATCGCCAGTAGCGGCGCGGCGAGATCGGGCACATCGCGGGCGAGTTCGCGCAGGACGCGCTTCTCGAAGGCGGCGTTATAGGCGATGACCGTGGCCTCGGGCGGGATCGCTGCGACCAGGGCCTCGGCGCAGCGCCCGCGCGGATCGCTGCCATCGGCGCAAAGGAATTCGTGGTGGGTCATCGCCCCGTCCGCGCTCTCGAGGTGGAGCGAGAACTGGAAGGGCACCTGCTGGTAGGGCCGGGTGCCGATCCAGCGCGGGATCGCCGGGTTGATCGTCTCGAAATCAAGGAAGGCGCGGGGGTGGCCCCAGTCGGTCATGGCGGCGCGGGCGCCTGGCCCATCGTGGAACGGCCGGTCGTCGCGGGTGGCGGCGAGCATCCGCGCGTGTTTGCCCGAAAGCGCCGCCTCGTCGAGCGCCAGCAGATCGTCGATACCCTGCGCCAGCCACTTCTTGCCGCCGCCATAGGGCAGGATCGTCACCGGCCAGTCGGGCCCCTGCGGCTGCCCCTTGGCGCACCAGGCGGCGAATTCGCAGGCGAAGGGGGAGGTGCAATGATCGCCCATGTCGCGCACCGGCTCGTCCGCGGCGAGCATCGCCCGCGCCTCGGCCACCACCTCCGGGCGGTGCCGTGCGATCCCGCGTGCCTCGCCCAGCAGTTCGGCATCGGCGAAAAGCCCGGCATAGTCCCCTTCGCGCTCCAGCACGAAGCCGGTTTCGATGTGGCGGATCGCCGCTCCGGCCAGCGTCAGCCCGGCTTCCTCCATCACCCACACCTGGGTGGCGAGATCGCCGAGGTGATAGTCCTTCGGGCCGGTCGAACTCTTGACCTCGGCCATGCGCCAGCCCTTGCGGCCTTCCGGGATGAGAATGTCGGCGCGCACCAGCACCCCGTCATGCTGGAAGGTCGCTTCGAACAGCGGCTCGGGGCCACGCGCGGCGACAAGCGCCGCCGTGCGGGTGAGCGCGGCGCCGAGATCCGGCTCAGCCTCGATCATTACCCCGCCGGGCAGGAGCGCACAGGCGAGGTCGCCCACGCTGTGTCCGGTGGCGAACCGCGCCTCGGCCCCGGCATCCTGTTCGGCGGCGGCCGGGTTGTGGATCATCAGCCACAGCCGGCGCGGGCATTGTTCAAACGCGGTGATGCGGGACTTGGAGAGGCCGAAGCGGCGGACTGGTCGAATCGTCATGACCGCCAAGCTACCGCCGCCCCTTGCGCGCGGATAGCCAGCGAAAATTAGGTGCGACCGTACTTGTCGCAGTGCGGATGAAGTTCCTCTGATGCGCGTAAGCTGCCCATTCAAACAGCCCCTGCCGCCATGCTGTCGCGAGCCTTGGCGGCGAGGTCGGCCAGAAAGTCGCGCAGACCCTCTGCCACGCCGGGTTCGTTCAACTGCAGCACGGAGAACGAGGGAAACCCGTTGAGTTTGGCAGTCGAGAGCGGTCCGACGATTCCGGTGAGGCGGTCGTAAAGTTGCTGGCGGACGGCCTCGTCGGCGAAGGCAGGCCGGCTCTTCAGATAGGCGAGGTTGAATTGAACCACGCCCTTGCCGGAACGCGAGAGGGCAAGCGGATAGAGTGTCGTGCGCGGCAGGTCGAACACGGCGATGATGGAACCTTGCGCGGTCGTGACCTCGGCATGGCCGCCTGCCGCATCAACAAGATCGACGTAGGCGGCTGTCGCGCGCAGTGTATCTGGTCCGTATTGCGCGAGGTGGCGGGTGATCCATTCGTCACGGCCAATCGCAGGCAAGGCCGTCGATCCGCCTGCCTTGGCAGCCTGGGCGCGTTCGGTCTCACCGATCACGCGGGGGGTAAAGGCCTTGATGCCCCGCCCCTCGAACCAGTTCAGCTCGACCGCGCGGACATCGGCCTTCATCTGCTCGTTGAGAAATTCGACGATCCGGGCCAGCTCGCGCGGGATCTGGTCGGCAACGAACACCAGCTTGATCCGTCCAGCGGCAAAGTTGGCGTCGACCTGCTGCCAGAAGGCATCGGGATCGGCTCCTTCCGGCAGAAATTCAGCCAGTAGTTGATCCGCGTCGCGCCCACCTTCGGTCGCCGTGGCGGCAAAGCCTGCGGCGATCGTCCCAGCCTTCCAGTAGGCCGTGCTGTTGGCGGCATAGTCGAGCATCTGGCCGACCACCTCGCGACGCAGGCGCGTGTCGCTGGCGCGCTTCAATTCGACCAGAACTGGCACGCCTTCGCGTGTCACGAACAGGTGATCGAGGGACCAGCGTCCGTCGCTTTCTCCATCGCCAATCGACTGTTCGCGCCGGATCAGCAGCAGGGTGCCATCCCGGTCGGCGATGATTTCGGGATATTCGGCGACCAGGCGCTGCATCGTATCCTCGTTCTCGGGCGCGGATGGACGCATCGCAGTGAGCTGGCCGTCGGCGACGGTGTAGATGATCGAACGGGTCATGGATTTTGAATTCTCTCGGAGTGGGCGGGCGTGGTGAACAGGTCTGCGGGATCACGCAAGTTGCACACGATGCCCGTACACAGTTGGAGAGCCTCGGTGCGACTTCAGCCGCACGCTCCAACTCAGGAGAGTAAAGCGCACCTCTGGCACCCGCCTGCATCGTGAGGCGGTCGGCCAGATGCCCGATTATGCCGCCAAAGGCGCGATAGGCTTTTCTCCTCGGGCCATCTCGAGGCATTCGGTGAGGTCATGAAAAATGCGGCCGCCCACGATGATCGGCCGAGGCCCCCACCCTTTCATCTTCCATTCGGCCAACGTCTTTGCGGAACGACCGAAGATTTTGGCGGCTTCTCGCCGGGATACCCTGCCGTCCGGCAGCACTCGCACCTTCACGTGTTCGGCGTCATTCAGCATGGCCCCCCCTTCCAGATGCTGCTGATTTTTCCTTTTTATATCTGGGAAATCCGATTATCAAGATTATGCGATATCAATGCAGATATCTGTTTATTGGATGCTGTATATGGCCCGCCCCGCACTGCTACCTGAGCAAAAACGCAAGCAGATTGCCGTCAGGCTCGGCCCTGAGGATCGCGTGCGAGTGCAGGCGACCGCTGACCGGAACGGACATGGGCTGGGGACTGAGATCGAGGAGCTTGCGTTGGAGCAGCTTGCCTATCTGGAGACGAATGACGAGCCCACGCGCGCGTTCCTCCACGCCATCACGGCAGAAATTGCAGAAATCGAATCCGTGACAAAGCGTCATTGGTATAAGGATCGGGCAACATGGGCCGCCGTTGCCGAGATGTTGAGAATTGGGCCTATTCGTCATCACGAAGCGGATCGCCCGAGGGACGACGAAGCTGCCAGCGCGGCATGGCAGGCGCTGCTTGAAGTCCAGTTTGAGAAGGAACGGATTGCCGATCAGCTGCGCGCCCTGCGCATATCCGTGACTCCGGAGCATCCGGTCAAAACGGCCGTCAATGACGCAGGTTTATTTGGCGAGCTGACCGTTACTGCAGAATTTGCGTACGCGATCCGAGAGACCGAGCGTGCTGCGATGATGGCCTTGCCGGACGGCGCAGCCAAGGAACAGGCGGGTGATTTGTTTCGAAGATTGGTGGAACTCGATCACGAAGAACAAGAGCTCGAAGAGCAGTGCGCCGAACTGAAGCGACCATACGCGGAAGCCGACAGGTATGGTCGCGACACTTATCATCGAATCTTGAAAGAACGGGCACAGCGGCTTCGCGCCGCAGGCGAGAAATTCGAGATCAGCCATTTCATGGGAATTTTTTACTGATGGCCCGGAAATTCACGCGCCTTACCCGGCCTGCCCTGCGTATCCTCAAACCCGGGCAATCCGTCACTGAACATGGGATCGTGGTCCAACGGCTGGCGAGCGGTGACTTGCGCTACTCGATCAACGTTATGGTCGACGGTCAGCGGATTCACCGCATTGTCGGACGGGAAAGCGAGGGCGTGACACGTGAGCAAGCTGAACGTGCCATCGAATCGTTGCGGACCAAGGCGCTCGAGGGTCGTCTCGATCTGCCGACTGGCCGTAAGGTGCAGCGGTCCATCGCCGCAGCGGCGGAGGAGTATCTCACTCAAATCGAGCACCACCCAAAATTCGGCCGCAACATCGGGCCCAAGCGGCGCCATCTCCGTCAGCGACTGGTGCCATTCTTTGGGGCCTGTCGAATCGACAAGCTCACCGACTTCAACCTCGCTGAATATGTGAAGCATCGTCGCGGCGAGGGCGCTGCAATGGCGACCGTCAACCGGGAGCTTTCGACCCTGAACCATTTCCTGAATCGCGCCGTCGATTGGAAGTGGATGCGCGCCGACAACAAGCCGAGGGTGGTGAAGGGCGAGGAGCCTCAAAAGCAAATTATCGTCCTAACCGACGCTGAAAAACGCGCACTCATGCAAGCCGCGATTGCCGATCAGGATCCTTTGACCTGGCTGTTCACGGCCATCGCCATGGGCACAGGCATGCGCCATGGCGAGATCTTGCGGATCAAATGGGAGGACATTGATATCGGCAATCGCCGCATTTTTATCGGCAAGGCCAAAGGGGGCCGGCGCGAGCAGCCGATCCCGCCCAGCCTGGCGGCAATATTGGAGCACGAGCACAAGCAGATCAGTTCATCGGACATCTGGTTGTTTCCAACCACCCGCAAGAACGCAAAGCATGCCAATCGGCAGCAAATGAGCGAACAATTTCGCCGGGCGGTCAACCAAGCGAAACTGGACCCTGCCAGGGTGACCCCGCATGTCATGCGACACACAGCCATCACCGCGCTGATTAAGGAGCGCGTGGACATCCCGACCGTTCAAAGAATCAGCGGACATAAGACCATCGCTATGGCCCTGCGCTATACCCACCTCACGGACGACCACATCGACCAGTCGGTAGCCAAGCTCGACGCCGGCTTGCCGTTCGCAATTACACCAAAATTACACACGGCCCCGAATCAGGGAGGCGGCGAGACCGTCTAGGTCGGCCGCAAACCCCCAGAAAACCTATGGTACGGACGGCGGGACTCGAACCCGCACGAGCTGAGCTCAAGGGATTTTAAGTCCCCTGCGTCTACCATTCCGCCACGTCCGCCCGTTGAGGCGCGATGGGCAGGCGGATGGCAGATCGCGGGGCTGGAGGGAAGGAGACTTTCTCGGGTGCGCCCTGGTCCGTGCGTGGCGGGCTGCCCGAACCGATCACTCCGCGTTCAGGCGCTGGCGCATTTCCTTGCCGGGCTTGAAATAGGGCACGCGCTTGCCAGGCACCTCGACGGATTCGCCGGTGCGCGGATTGCGGCCCTTGCGGGGTTCGCGTTCGCGCGTGGAAAAGGCGCCGAAGCCGCGCAGTTCGACGCGGCCGCCGGCGGCGAGGCGCTGGGCGATCTCGTCGAAGAACACGTCCACCACGCGCTCTACCTCTTCGGCGCGCAGGCCCGGATTTTCCTTCGCAAGGGCTGCCAGCAGTTCGGAACGGATCATCTGTTGTCTCCCGTCGGGCGACTGGGCGCCACCCTGGCGATTGCGGACCGGACGACCCCCATCGCCCCTTTTACCGCCCGCGCCAGATGTCCTTCCGGGCACGGTCGGTGTCGACAATCATGCCTCGTTTGCCAGAATAGAAAAGAGCGCGCAATCCACTGTTATCATCGATTGCAAAACCCACTTTCGCATTCTGGCACAGATATTTGGCCATTTCGTTGCGGTTGCGCCGGCAAGGACGGTTCGGCCGGAGGGCGCTTTTCGCTTTCCCCCCGCGCCGGGCACGATAGGCTGGGGCCAGGAACGGGCGAAAGGGCTGGACGACGATGAAGGCAATGGCGCTGTGGAGCGAGGGAGACTGGTTCGCCGCGCTGGGAGCCGTGGCGCTGTTCGCCTTCCTTGGCGCGGGCCTGCTGATCGCCACCCGGCGCGCCCGCGAGGTGCTGGGCCATCCCCGCGGGCTGTTCGTCCTGTTCTATGCCGAGATGTGGGAGCGCTTCTCCTATTACGGGATGCGCGCCCTCCTGGTGCTCTATCTCACCAAGTTCTGGCTCTTCGCCGATGGCAAGGCCAACCTGATCTACGGCGCCTACGGCAGCCTGGTCTATATCACCCCGGTGCTGGGCGGCTATGTGGCCGACCGCTGGCTGGGCCAGCGCAAGGCGGTGGTGTTCGGCGGGGTACTGCTGGCGCTCGGCCACCTGTTCATGGCGGTGGAAGGCCTGCGCGGCGTGGCCGATCCGCTGGTCAAGCAGGCCGACCCGGCGATCAACGTGTTCTGGCTGGCCCTGGCGCTGATCATCGTCGGCTCGGGATTCCTGAAGGCCAATATCTCGGTCATCGTCGGCCAGCTCTACGGGCTGACCGACACCCGGCGGGATTCGGCCTATACGATCTTCTACATGGGGGTGAACGCGGGCGCGGCCTTCGGCACGATCCTGGTGGGCTATCTTGGCGAGACGATCGGCTGGGCGTGGGGCTTTGGCCTGGCCGGCGTGGGCATGGTGCTGGGCCTCGCCATCTTCCTCACCGGCAAGGCCGCGCTGGAGGGCCATGGCGAACCGCCCGCCCGTCTGGCGCGGGGCACGGAATGGCGGATCTACGCGGTGGGCCTCGCCGCCGTGGCCATGGCCTGGGGGCTGATCCAGGTCCAGTCGGTGATCGGCAACCTGCTGGCGGTCAGCGGCGTCGCCATGCTGGGCTTCACGCTCTACCAGGCCTTCAAGCTGCCGAAGGAGCCGCGCGAGCGGATCTTCGCGATCCTGTTCCTGGTGGCGGTGAACCCGATCTTCTGGGGTCTGTTCGAGCAGGCGGGCGGCAGCCTCAACCTCTATACCGACCGCTTCGTGGACCGGCAGGGGGTGCCCACCAGCCTGTTCCAGTCGATCAACCCGATCTACATCATCCTCTTCGCACCGGCCTTCGCGGCGCTGTGGCAATGGCTCGCCCGGCGCGGGCTGGAGCCTTCGGCGCCGACCAAGTTCGCGCTGGCACTGGTGCAGGGCGCGCTTTCGTTCCTCGTCTTTGCATGGGGCGCGCGCAGCGTGGGGGCCGAAGCGATGACCCCGGTGCTGTTCGTGTTCCTGATCTACCTGTTCCAGACCACCGGGGAGCTGTGCCTCTCGCCGGTCGGGCTTTCGGCGATGACCCGGCTCGCCCCGGCGCACCTGGGCAGCTTCATCATGGGCGCCTGGTTCTATACCACCGCGCTCGGCCAGTTCGTCGCTGGACGGATCGGCGAGGCGACCGGCGGGGAAAGCGGCGAAATGAGCAAGGCGCTGACCCTGGCGATCTACGAAAAGATCGGCTGGGTGACGCTGGGGGTGGCCGTGGTGGTCTTCGTGGCCGCGCGGCTGGTCACGCGCTGGATGCACCTTGATACGCTGGACGCCGCCCCGGCCAACGATAGGCCGGCAGCGGCCTGAGCGATCACGCCCGCGCTTCTTCCACCCCGGCGCTATTGTGGCGCAGCGCCTTCAGCACGATTTCCACGATCTGCGGGGCGTTGAGGCCGGCAGCATCATACTGCCTGTCCGGGCTGTCATGGTCCTGGAAGACATCAGGCAGGCGCATGGTGCGGATTTTCAGGCCCGCATCGGTCAGCCCCTCGTCGCTGGCCATGGTCAGGACATGGGCGCCCAGCCCGCCGATCGCGCCTTCCTCGACCGTGACGAGCACCTCGTGGGTGGTCGCCAGGCGGCGGATCAGCGCCTCGTCGAGCGGCTTGGCGAAGCGCAGGTCGGCCACCGTGGTGGACAGGCCGCGCGATTCGAGCTGGTCGGCCGCCTTGAGCGTTTCGGCCAGGCGCGTGCCGAGCGAGAGCAGGGCGATCTTGGTGCCCTCCTTCACCACCCGGCCCTTGCCGATCTCCAGCCGTTCCGGAACCTCGGGCAGGGCCACGCCGGTGCCGGCGCCGCGCGGATAGCGAAAGGCGATGGGGCCGCTGTCATGGCAGGCGGCGGTATGGGTCATGTGGACCAGCTCGGCCTCGTCGGCCGGGGCCATGACCACCATGTTGGGCAGGCTCGCCAGATAGGTGATATCGAAGGAACCGGCGTGGGTTGCCCCGTCCGCCCCCACCAGCCCGGCGCGGTCGATCGCGAAGCGCACGGGCAGGTTCTGGATCGCCACGTCGTGGACCACCTGGTCGTAGGCGCGCTGAAGGAAAGTGGAATAGATCGCGCAGAACGGGCGCATCCCTTGGGCGGCAAGGCCGGCGGCGAAGGTCACCGCGTGCTGTTCGGCGATGCCGACATCAAAGGTGCGCTCGGGATGGGCCTTGGCGAAGCGATCAACCCCGGTGCCCGAGGGCATGGCGGCGGTGATCGCGCAGATCTTCGGATCGTGATCGGCCAGCCGCGCGAGGGCATCGCCGAAGACGTTCTGGTAATTGGGCGGGCCGGCGCTGGCCTTGACCTGCTGCCCGGTGATCACGTCGAACTTCTGGACGCCGTGATACTTGTCTTCCGCCGCCTCGGCCGGGGCATAGCCCTTGCCCTTTTGCGTCACGACATGGACCAGGATCGGGCCTTCCGCCGCATCGCGCACGTTTTCGAGCACCGGGATCAGGTGATCGAGATTGTGGCCATCGACCGGGCCGACATAGTAGAAGCCCAGTTCCTCGAACAGGGTGCCGCCCATGGCCATGCCGCGGGCGAATTCGTCGGTCTTGCGCGCGGCCTTGTGCAATGGCTCGGGCAGGTGGCGCGAGATCCGGCGGGCAAGGCCGCGCAGGCCGAGGAACTGGCGCGAGGAGACCAGCCGCGCCAGATAGGCCGAGAGCCCGCCCACCGGCGGCGCGATCGACATATCGTTGTCGTTGAGGATGACCACCAGCCGGTTGCCCGCCGCCTTGGCGTTGTTCATCGCCTCGTAGGCCATGCCCGCGCTCATCGCGCCATCGCCGATCACCGCGATGCCCTTGCCCGGCTGGCCGGCCAGCTTGTTGGCCACGGCAAAGCCCAATGCGGCCGAGATCGAGGTGGAGGAGTGCGCCGTGCCAAACGGATCGTATTCGCTTTCGGAGCGCTTGGTGAAGCCCGAAAGCCCGCCGCCCTGGCGGATCGTGCGGATGCGATCCCGCCGGCCGGTGAGGATCTTGTGCGGATAGGCCTGGTGGCCCACGTCCCAGATCAGCCGATCGTCGGGCGTGTTGAACACGTAGTGGATCGCCACGGTCAGCTCGACCACGCCCAGCCCCGATCCCAGGTGCCCGCCGGTCTGCCCCACGGCCGAGATCATCTCGGCGCGCAGTTCATCGGACAATTGGCGCAGCTGCGCGGGCGCGAGGCGGCGCAGGTCGGCCGGCCAGGTGACGGTATCGAGCAGCGGGGTGGCAGGGGGATGGGACCCGGGAACGATCGGCGCGGCGGTCATCCGGCGGGCCTTACACGCGCCATGGGGCCAAGTCGATTGTATCGATGGGCCATGCCGCGCTCAGCCATCGTGCTCGCCCGAACAGCGCGCGCAGGTGCCGCGCAGCTCGATCACCGGGCGCACGTCGGCGAAGCCGGCCCGGCGGGCGGCGCCGACCAGCGCCTCGGTCAGCGCGTCGTCGTCGCTGTGGACCGCCGAGCCGCACGAATCGCAGATCAGGAAGATGCAGTCGTGCCGGCAGCCGGGATGGGGATTGGCGACATAGGCATTGGCGCTCTCCACCCGCCGCGCGAGGTTGGTCCGCACGAACAGATCAAGGATGCGGTAGACGGTGTTGGCGGCAACCCGGCGGCCAAGGCTGACCGAAAGCCCTTCGGCGACATCATAGGCCGAGGCCGGGCGCGGCTGGGCGGCCAGGGCGGCGAAGACATCGGCGCGCATCTCGGTCCACTGTTCGCCGGCCTGTTCCAGCGCGCGCTGCGCGGCGGCGACCAGGCCGGCGCCCGAATGCTCATGATGATGATGGACCGCGATCATCCGCCCCATATAGGGCGCAATCAGCGCCGGGTGAAGGCGGGCTGGTAGAGGGCGGGGAACAGGCGGCGCAGCGCCTCCACCTTGGGCGCGTCCCAGCGGCGGATATAGCCGTGATCGGGGTTAACCGCGGCGAAATCCTGATGGTAGGCCTCGGCCGGGTAGAAGGCCTTGTATGGCTCGATCCGGGTGGCGATCGGCGCCTGCCACAGCCCGCTGGCGCCCAGTTGCGCCAGATAGGCGGCGGCGACCCGGCGCTGCTCCGCGGTCAGCGGCACCAGGGCCGAGCGGTATTGCGTGCCGGCGTCCGGCCCCTGGCGGTTGACCAGGGTGGGATCGGCACCCACCGCGAAGAACACCTGGAGCAACTGGTCATAGCGGACCCGCGCGGGATCGTAGGTCACGCGGACGGCTTCGGCATGGCCGGTGTTGCCTTGTGAAACCAGGTCATAATGGGCCGTGGCCGCAGCGCCGCCGTGGAACCCGGAAACCGCGCTCGTCACCCCGCGCACATGGCTGAATATGGCCTCGATCCCCCAGAAGCAGCCGCCGGCGAAGATCGCGGTCTTGAGGCCGGGAGCTTCGTGCGCCGCGATGCGCGCGGCGGGGGCGGGAACGGCGGGTTCGGCCGAGGCCGGCTGCTGGCAGGCGGCAAGCAGGGCGAGCGGAGCGAGAAGCAGCCGCCCGCGCACCGGCTCAGTTCCGTTCGGCCGGGGCGGCGATGGCCGGCGGGGCGACCGTGTCGGTGAAACCGCCCGTGCCCATCACCGCGGCAAGCCCGAGCGCGCCAAGCACGAAGCCGGCGGCCAGGGAGCGGAAGAAATCGGCACGGAAGAGACCCATCGAACCTGGTCCTGTTTGCGCTGCAGCGCGGGAAAGCTATGCGCCCTCTGCGCTTTTTGCGCTTGCGAACAAGTGAACGGGCGCCCCGAACGCGCCGGGGCGCCGCTCAGGCGCGACGAATGGTTAACCGCAGCGGGATCGCCGGGCGATCAGTGGCGGAAGTGGCGCATCCCGGTGAAGACCATGGCGAGGCCGGCCTCGTCCGCCGCAGCGATCACTTCGTCGTCGCGGATCGAGCCGCCCGGCTGGATCACCGCGGTCGCCCCGGCCTCGGCGGCGGCCAGCAGGCCATCGGCAAAGGGGAAGAAGGCATCGGACGCCACGGCCGAGCCGACCGTGCGAGCCTGCGCCCAGCCATAGGTCTCGGCCGCCTCGGCCGCCTTGGTTGCGGCGATCCGCGAGCTGTCGCGGCGGTTCATCTGGCCCGCGCCGATCCCGGCGGTCACCCCATCCTTGGCATAGACGATGGCGTTCGACTTGACGTGGCGGGCGACCGTCCAGGCAAACAGGCAGTCCTTCAGCTCCTGCTGCGTGGGCGCGCGCCTGGTGACGACCTTGAGATCGGCCTCGGTGATCGCGCCATTGTCGCGGGTCTGGACCAGCAGGCCACCGGTGATCGGCTTGACCATCAGGCCGGAGCGGCGCGGATCGGGCAGGTCGCCGGTGATGATCAGGCGCAGGTTCTTCTTCTTCGCAAATGCGGCCAGCGCCTCGTCGGTGGCCGAGGGCGCGACGACGACCTCGGTGAAGATCTCGCAGATCGCCGCCGCGGTGGCGCCATCCAGCTCGGTGTTGACCGCGACGATCCCGCCGAAAGCCGAAACCGAATCGCACTGCAAGGCGCCGTTCCACGCTTCCAGCAAGGTGGCGCCCTGGGCCACGCCGCAAGGGTTGGCGTGCTTGACGATGATCACCGCCGGCGCCTGGCCCTTGAACTCGGCGCACAGCTCCAGCGCGGCATCGGCATCGTTGTAATTGTTGTAGGACAGCTCCTTGCCCTGGAGCTGGCGGCCTTGCGCGATGCCGCTGATGCGCGGGCCATTGGGCACATAGAGCGCGGCCGACTGGTGCGGGTTTTCGCCATAGCGCAGGGTGGTGGCGAGCTTGCCGGTGAGGGCCAGCGTCTCGGGGAAGGTCTGGCCCTGGTCCACCGTGAGGAACCACTGCGAGATCATGGCGTCATAGGCGGCCGTGGCCGAATAGGCCTTGGCGGCCATGCGGCGGCGGAAATCGTAGGTGGTGGCGCCCTGGTTGGCTTCCAGTTCGCCCAGAAGCTCGGCATAGTCGGCCGCGTCGGTCATGATCGTGACATAGGCGTGGTTCTTGGCCGCCGAGCGGACCATCGACGGACCGCCGATATCGATGTTCTCGATGATCTCGTCGCGGTCCGCGCCCTTGGCCACGGTCGCCTCGAAGGGGTAGAGGTTGACCACGACCAGGTCGATCGCGCCGATCTGGTGATCGGCCATGGCCCTGGCGTGTTCGGCATTGTCGCGCACGGCCAGCAGGCCGCCGTGGACCTTGGGGTGCAGGGTCTTGACCCGGCCATCCATCATCTCGGGAAAGCCGGTCAGCTCGGAGATGTCCTTCACCGCCAGCCCGGCATCGCGCAGCGCCTTGGCCGTGCCGCCGGTGGAGACCAGTTCCACGCCGCGTGCGCTCAGAGCCTGGCCCAGTTCGACGAGGCCCGACTTGTCGGACACGGAAAGAAGGGCGCGGCGAACGGGGACGTTGACGGGTGCGGAGGTCATCGGGCGGTTCCTGGGCAAGTGTTTCCCGGCGCCTTAGGGAACTTGGGCGCAGAGTCCAAGTGCCGGGCAGGGCAATGCCAACAGCCCGCGCCGAGCCGCGCTCAGACGGTGAAGCTTTCCCCGCAGCCGCAAGAACCCTTGGCATTGGGATTCTGGAACACGAAGCCGGCGGTGAAATCGTCCTCGACCCAGTCCATCGTGCTGCCGATGAGGTAAAGCACCGAGGCGGCATCGATGAAGAACAGGCCGCCCGGAGTCTCGATCCGCTCGTCCAGCGGATCGGCCGCGGTCACGTAGTCGACCGAATAGGCCAGGCCCGAACAACCCCGGCGCGGGGTGGACAGCTTGACCCCGATCGCGCCGTCGGGCGCCTCGCCCATCAGTTTTGCCACGCGGGCCTCGGCGGCGGGCGTGAGGATCACCGCGGCGGGGCGCGGGCGGCGGGCTGGCGCGGTGGTCGTCGTCTCGGTCATGGCTGCAACCTATATGGGGGGCGCATCACAGCATTCCCAGTTCGAGCTTGGCGTCGTCGCTCATCTTCTGCGGATCCCACGGCGGATCCCAGACCAGGTTGACCTCGGCCTCGCGCACGCCGGGCACCGCGCTCACCCGCAATTCCACCTCGGCCGGCATCGATTCGGCCACCGGGCAATGCGGCGTGGTCAGCGTCATGGTCACGGCCACCGCGCCATCGGCGGTGATGTCGACCCCGTAGATCAGGCCGAGATCGTAGATGTTCACCGGGATTTCCGGATCGAAGATGTCGCGCAGGGCGGCGATCACCCCTTCATACAGCGCGCCGCCCGGTTCGTGGCCGGCCAGGCCTGTGGGCTGCTGCGCGAGGAATCCTTCCAGGTAATCGCGCTTGCGCCCGAGCTTGTCGCCCAGGGTTTCGTCCGGCCCGCTTTCGTTCGGCCCATCCTCCACCCGCGCGCGCGGCGGCGGGCTGACGGAGTCCACCTGTTCGACGGTGAATTTCGGCTCTTCGCCGCTCATCCGAAAATCCTCCTGGTGCGTGCGATCCCCTTGAGCAGGGCCGCAATGTCGCTCTCGTCGTTGTAGAGCCCGAAGCTGGCCCGGGCCGTGGCGGGGACGCCGAGGTGATCCATCAGCGGCTGGGCACAGTGGTGCCCGGCGCGGATCGCCACGTTTTCCTCATCGAGGATCGTGCCGAGATCGTGGGGGTGGACGCCGTCCAGCGCGAAGCTGACGATGCCCGCGCTGTCCTCCGGCCCGAACAGGGTGATCGCATTCATCGCCCTGAGTTCGTCGCGCAGCAGGGCCACCAGCCGCGCCTCGTGGGCGTGGATCGCCGGGATGCCGATGGCCTCCACATAGGCGATCGCGGCCGCCAGCCCGATCGCCTCGACGATCGCCGGGGTTCCGGCCTCGAACCGCATGGGGGCGGGGGCATAGGTGGTGGCCGCGAAGGTCACCCGGTCGATCATCGAGCCGCCACCCTGCCAGGGCGGCATCGCATCGAGCAGCTCGGCCCGGCCCCACAGCACGCCGATCCCGGTCGGCCCATAGAGCTTGTGGCTCGACCAGGCGTAGAAATCGCAGCCCAGCGCGGCGACATCGACGGGAAGGCGCGGCACGGCCTGGCATCCGTCGATCAGCACTTTCGCGCCCACCGCGCGGGCGAGCGCCACGGCCCGCGGCACGTCGAGCACCGAGCCGAGCACGTTGGACACGTGGGCGAGCGCCACCAGCCTGTGCGCCGGCGTCAGCATGGCCTCGGCGGCATCGAGATCGATCCGGCCATCGGGGGTGAGCGGGCAGACGTCGATGACGATCCCCACCTGGTCGCGCAGCAATTGCCAGGGCACGATGTTGGAATGGTGTTCCAGCACCGAAAGCAGCACGCGGTCCCCGGCCTTGAGGTTGGCCCGGCCCCAGGTCTGGGCCACGAGGTTGATCGCCTCGGTGGCACCGCGGGTGAAGACGATCTCGCCCTCCTGCCCGCCCATGAAGCTCGCCACCCGGCGGCGCGCGGCCTCGAAGGCCAGGGTCATCTCGGCCGAGCGCGAATAGACCCCGCGATGGACGGTCGCATAGTCCTCGCCCATGGCGCGGGCGCAGGCCGCGATCACGGCGCGCGGCTTCTGGGCCGAGGCGCCACTGTCGAGATAGTGCCAGGGCGCGCCGTCGCGCGTGAAAAGGCCAGGGAAATCGGCCCGCAGCGCGGCGCTGTCGAGGGTGGGCACGGCCAGGTCGCTCACAGCAAGGCCTCCAGCGCCGCCAGGGCCGCCGCGTTGAGATCGTCCTCCCTCGCTGCGCCGACAAAGGCCTCGGCAAGGAACGCCTGGAGCATCAGGCCCTTGGCCGCCGAGGGCGGCAGCCCGCGCGATTGCAGGTAGAACAGGCCCTGTTCGTCCAGCTCGCCCACCGCGCAGCCATGGGCGCACTTGACGTCGTCGGCGTAGATTTCCAGCTCGGGCCGGGCATTGGCGGTTGCCGTGCGGGTCAGCAGCATGGCCCGCACCGACTGTTCGCCATCGGTGCCATCGGCCCCGCGCGCGACCAGCACCTTGCCCAGATAGGTGCCCGTCGCCTGGCCGCCCAGCACCGAGCGGACCACCTGCCGGCTCACCGCATCCGGCCCGGCATGGACCACGTTGGTCACCAGTTCGAGCATCTGCGCCCCGCCGCCGACCTGCGCCGCGCCAAGGGTGAAGCGCGCGCCCCGTTCCAGCCGCACATCCAGCGCGATCCGCCCATAGGCATGGCCGGCATTGAGCACGCGCAGGTCGAATTGCGCGCCCGGCGCCAGGGTGATCGCCAGGTGGCGGACCACCTGCCCGCCTTCGGGCACCAGCACCAGGTCGCGCGCCTCGCCGGCATCGAGCGCGATGGCCTCCACCGCGACCGGCCACGCGCGCTCCAGCGCGGCCAGGTCGGCATAGCGGAAGTCCTCGTCCTTACGGGTGGGAAGCGGGGCGCCTGCAATGGTCATGCAACGGCCTCGTAACCCTCGCGCTCGAGCTGGAGCGCCAGGTCCGGCCCACCCGACTTCACGATCCGCCCGCCCGCCAGCACGTGGACGAAATCAGGCTTCACGTAGTCGAGCAGGCGCTGGTAATGGGTGATCAGCAGCACGGCCTTGTCGGGCCGCCGCATGATCGCATTGATCCCCTCGCCGCAGATCCGCAGCGCATCGATGTCGAGGCCCGAGTCCGTCTCGTCGAGAATGGCGAGCCTGGGATCGAGAATGCCCATCTGCACCATCTCGGCCCGCTTCTTCTCGCCGCCAGAGAAGCCCACGTTCACCGGCCGCTTGAGCATCTCCATGTCCATCTTCAGGAGACCGGCCTTCTCGCGCGCCAGCTTGAGGAATTCGCCGCCCGAAAGCGGCTCCTCCCCCCGAGCCTTGCGCTGGGCGTTGAGCGCCTCGCGCAGGAACTGGACATTGGACACGCCGGGAATTTCCACCGGATACTGGAAGCCGAGAAACAGGCCGGCGGCCGCGCGCTCATGAGGGGCGAGCGCGAGCAGGTCCTGCCCGTCGAAGCGAACCGAGCCGCCGGTGACGGTGTAGCCGGGCCGGCCGCCCAGGACATAGCCGGTGGTCGACTTGCCGGCGCCGTTCGGCCCCATGATGGCGTGGATCTCGCCCGCGTTGACCTTGAGCGAAAGACCCTTGAGGATCGGCTTTCCGGCAACTTCGGCGTGGAGGTCGGTAATCTCAAGCATGGGTCGTCCGCAGAATCGGGGGAGGGCAGGGGGTGGGGCCGGGCCGGCGACCGCCCGGCCCGCCGGGGCTGGAGCGGTGCGCCGCACAAAGGCTGCCGGCGGGCTTGCGCGAAGGAGCGCCATGACGCATCAGCGGGCCTTGCCCTAACTTTCGGAAGCCGGGGCGCACATCCTTCGGTACAGGTCGATCTTGATCCAGTTTATGTCCGGCCTGCGCTCCACGGCGGCCTCCACGATCCCCGAAACCGTGCGCCAGCGGGTGCGCGCCCGGTTGCGCGCCGGCGCATTCCGTGATGCGGGCGTGGCCTTCATCCACGTGCCACGCACCGCGGGCACGAGCATCTCCAGCGCGGTCTACGGGCGCTTTATCGGCCATTTCGGCCTGGCCGACCTGAAGGCCGTCGGCCCGCGCGACGTCCTGACCCTGCCGCGCTTCTCCGTGGTTCGCAATCCCTGGGATCGGCTGGTCTCGGCCTGGTCCTTTGCCCGGGCCGGCGGCGGCGACAGCGAGGTCGGCACGATCCGCATCCATCGCCCCGCCCAATATGCGGTTCCGCAATTCGCCACCTTCGCGCGTTTCGTCGAGGAGTGGCTGGACCAACGGGAACCCGGCCGGATCGATGGCGTGTTCCGCCCCCAGCACGGCTACCTGCTCGATGCCGGCGGCGCCATGGATTTCACCCATGTCGGCCGGCTGGAGAACATCGGCCAGACCGAGGCCTGGCTGAGCGCCACCCTGGGCCGCCCGATCGCCTTCCAGCCCCAGAACGAAGCGCCCCGGACGGACTATCGCGCCTATTACACCCCGCGGCTGCGCGACATCGTCGCCCGGATCTATGCCCGGGACATAGAGCTGCTCGGCTACGATTTCTGAGCCGAGCGGAGCAGGGCCAACCGGAACAGGGGTGATGCGGCGCACGATCACCCCGCCCGGCCGCGCGGCGCGGCGCCATCGGGTTTCGCGCGGGTGCGCCGTTCCTGCCAGCGCTCGCGCATCACGTTGACCACCTGGGCGGCGGCCGCATCCGGATCGGCCAGCACGGCATCGGCGGCGATCCGCTCCACCCGGTAGCCCACTTCGGCCAGGCTGCGATCGCGGGTGGCGGCAAAGGCGGCGTCTTCATCGCCGGACAGTTCGATCACCAGCATCAGCGGCTTGCAGGCGAAGTCGACGATGGCCGAGCCGATCACCGTCTTGCGCTTGAAGCTGTAGCCGCCGGTATCAGTCGCCGCGAGCGCGGCGGCCAGGGCCTCCTGCGCCGGGGTGGGATTGCGCTTCATCTCGCGCGCCCGCTCATGCAGGGCATCGAGCCGCTTCTCCGAGATTTCCCAGCCGCGCCCCTTCTTCTTGATCGCGGGCGCCGCCGCATCGGGCTCGCGCAGGGTGAGCGTCTTCTTCATCCAACCGAACCTTCCAGCGAAATGCCGAGCAGCTTCTGCGCCTCGACCGCGAATTCCATGGGCAATTGCTGCAGGACTTCCTTGGCGAAGCCGTTGACGATCAGGGCAACGGCCGATTCCTGGTCCAGCCCGCGCTGCATCGCGTAGAACAGTTGATCGTCGGAGATCTTGCTGGTGGTCGCCTCGTGCTCGATCGTGGCCGAGGGGTTCCTGACCTCGATGTAGGGCACGGTGTGCGCTCCGCAGTCCTTGCCCAGCAGCAGCGAATCGCACTGGGTGAAATTGCGGACGTCGTCGGCCCCGGCGGCCACGCGCACCAGGCCGCGATAAGTGTTGTTGCTGCGGCCCGCGCTGATCCCCTTCGACACGATGGTCGACCGGCTGCCCTTGCCGTTGTGGATCATCTTGGTGCCGGTATCGGCCTGCTGGAAATTGTTGGTCACCGCGACCGAGTAGAACTCGCCCACCGAATCCTGGCCGTTCAGTACGCAGCTGGGATATTTCCAGGTGATGGCGCTGCCGGTTTCCACCTGGGTCCAGCTCACCTTGCTGCGCGCGCCCTGGCACAGCGCCCGCTTGGTGACGAAATTGTAGATCCCGCCCTTGCCGGTGGCATCGCCGGGATACCAGTTCTGCACGGTCGAATACTTGATCTCGGCATCGTCGAGCGCGACCAGTTCGACCACGGCGGCATGAAGCTGGTTCTCGTCGCGCTGGGGCGCGGTGCAGCCTTCGAGGTAGGACACGTAGGCACCCTTGTCGGCGACGATCAGGGTCCGCTCGAACTGGCCGGTGTTCTCGGCATTGATGCGGAAATAGGTGGACAGCTCCATCGGGCAGCGCACGCCCTCGGGGATGTAGACGAAGGTCCCGTCGGAAAAGACCGCGCAGTTGAGCGCGGAAAAGTAGTTGTCGTGCATCGGCACGACCTTGCCCAGCCAGCGGCGGACCAGATCGGGATATTCGCGGATCGCCTCGGAGATCGAGCGGAAGATCACGCCCGCCGCTTCCAGCTCCTTGCGGAAGGTGGTGGCCACCGAAACGCTGTCGAATACCGCGTCGACCGCCACCCGGCGCGCGCCTTCAACCCCGGCGAGCACCTTCTGCTCCTCCAGCGGGATGCCCAGCTTCTCGTAGACCCGGAGAATTTCCGGATCGACCTCGTCGAGGCTCGCCAGTTCCTTCTTCGCCTTGGGCGCGGCCCAGTAATAGGCGGCCTGGTAGTCGATCGGCGGGACCTTGAGCTTGGCCCAGTCGGGCATCGGCATGGTCAGCCAGTGGCGATAGGCCTTGAGCCGCCACTCCAGCATCCATTCCGGTTCGGCCTTCTTGGCCGAGATGAAGCGCACGGTATCTTCCGACAGGCCCTTGGGGCCATATTCCTGCTCGATGTCGGAAACCCAGCCATGCTCGTATTCGGCCACGCGCAGCGCGGCCTCGCGGGCGGCCTGGTCCTTAATGGCCACGGGTTCGGCCCCTTCGCTCATGCCGCCACTCCCGCGCGCACCGGTCCCGACAGTTCGGCCAGGGCGATGCCCGCCAGGGCGCCGCGCAGGGCCGCGTTCACCTGCGGCCAGTGCGGGCGCAGCGAACAGCCGGGTTCCAGCGTGCAATCGTGCTTGCCGGTATCGACGCAGGCGGTGAGCGCGATCGGCCCTTCGACCGCCTCGACGATATCAGCCACGGTGATCGCCGCGGCCGGGCGGGCCAGCTTGAACCCGCCATGGGCGCCGCGCACCGACTTGAGCAGGCCAGCGGCCGAGAGCCGGCTGACCAGCTTGGCCACGGTTGGCCCGGGCAGGCCGGTTTCCTCCGCCAGTTGCGCCGCGTTGAGCCGCGCGCCGCCGCAATGCCGGGCAGCGGCGCTCATCATCAGGACGGCATAGTCGGCCATGCTCGAGAGGCGCATGGGGTGATCTCCGGCGGCGGGGGACGAAATCAGACTGATTCGTTCCGGTTACTCGGAGGGGTACTTAGGCGCGCCCCGGCCCGAATACAACCGCCGGAAAAGGGCACGAAAAAAGGGCGGCGCCCGCAACCCGAAGAGGATCGCCTGAACGCCGCCCTGAAGTTGAGAGCTCTATTGCAGGCAAACCTGCGCGTGGAGCCCTTCGGGTCGCAGGAACCCGATAGGCCAGGCGAGACGGGCGTGAATTGTATGAATCCGACATCGCCACCCCGCGAATTCCATTCCAATCGATTTAGTTGAGCTTTCGCATCAGAATCCTTCGCCGCCGGGCCGTGTCGACAGGCCGCGCGACGCCTGCCATAGCCCCGCCATGCTCTATTCGCTGCTGCGCCCCGCCCTGTTCCGAATCGATGCCGAGCGCGCCCATGGCATCGCCGTGCGGGCGCTGGCGCTGCGCGGCGGCACGGCCCGCGCGCCCATTTCGCCCAGCCTCGCCACCGAGGTCGCCGGGCTGCGGTTTCCCAATCCGCTGGGCATGGCCGCCGGGTTCGACAAGGATGGCGAAGTGCCCGATGCCCTGCTTGGCCTGGGCTTCGGCTTCGTCGAGGTTGGCTCGATCACGCCGCTGGCCCAGCCCGGCAATCCGCGCCCCCGCCTGTTCCGACTGACCGAGGACCGGGCGGTGATCAACCGCATGGGCTTCAACAACGGCGGCGCCGAGGCCGCGGTGCAGCGCCTGGCCGCGCGCGCCCATCGCCCCGGCATCGTCGGGATCAACATCGGCGCCAACAAGGATTCGACCGACCGCGTGGCCGACTATGCCACCATGGCCCGGCTGATGGCCCCGCTCGCCAGCTACCTCGCGGTCAACGTCTCCAGCCCGAACACCCCCGGCCTGCGCGCCCTGCAGGATGAAGGAGCCCTGTCCGACCTGCTCGATGCCGTGCTGGCCGCGCGTGGCGCCGGCGGGCCGCCCAGATCGGATACTGGGGAAGGCCCCCGGCCTTCCCGTCCTCCGATCTTCCTCAAGGTCGCCCCCGATCTGGAGCCGGCCGATATCGATGCGATTTCGCGCATCGCCATCGACAAGAAGCTCGGCGCGCTGATCGTCGCCAACACCACGATCAGCCGCCCCCCGCTCGCCTCGCGCCATGCCGGCGAAACCGGCGGCCTGTCGGGCGCGCCCTTGCGCGAGCTGGCGCTCCAGCGGCTGCGCGATTTCCGCAAGGCCACCGGCGGGGCCGTTCCGCTTGTCGGCGTGGGCGGGATCGCCAGCGCCGAGGATGCCTTCGCCCGGATTCGCGCCGGGGCCAGCCTGGTCCAGCTGTACAGCGCGCTGGTCTATGAAGGGCCGGGCCTGGCCCGCCGCATCGTCAGGGGACTGGACGCCCTGCGCGCGCAATTTGGGTTTGCGACAATTGCCGAGGCGGTCGGGAGCGAATAGCCTCCCCCGCCATGCCACTGCCCGCGCCGTCCCTGCCCAAAGGCCTTGCCACCGCCCTGCTGCTGGGCGCAGCCGCGCTGGCGCCGCCGCCGGCTGCCGCCCGCCAACCGGCGACGCAGGCTGCCACTCGCACCGCAGCCCAGGGCGAGGGCATGGTCTCCGCCGCCGATCCGCGCGCCGTCGCCGCCGGAACCGAGATCCTGCGCGCCGGGGGCAGCGCGACCGACGCGGCCCTGGCGGTCATGCTCGCGCTCAACGTGGTCGAACCGCAAAGCTCGGGCATCGCGGGTGGCGGCTTCTTCCTGAATAGCGACGCGCAGGGCCGGGTCGAGACGATCGACGGCCGCGAGATCGCGCCCGCCGCGGCCGATGCCGACTGGTTCATGGCAGGGGGCCAGCCGCTGGCCTTCGCCGCCCTGGTGCCCGGCGGCCGGGGCGTGGGCGTGCCGGGCACCATCGCGCTTGCCGCCAAGGCCCATGCCCGCCATGGCCGGCTGGCCTGGGCGCGCCTGTTCCAGCCGGCGATCCGCCTTGCGCGCGACGGATTCCTGGTCAGCCCGCGGCTTCATGCCACGCTGGCCCTGAGCCAGACCAGCGGCGCCTTTTCCCCCGAAGCCCGCAAGCTCTTCTACACCCCCACGGGCGAGCCGGTGGCGGTGGGCACGCGGATCCGCATTCCGGCGCTGGCGCAAACCTTCAGCCGAATCGCGCGGCACGGCCCCGCCGCCTTCTACCGGGGGGCCGAAGCCGCGGCGATCGTGCGCGCGGTGACCACCGCACCCAAGGCTCCCGCGCCGATGACCACGGCCGACCTTGCCGCCTACCAGGCCCAGCTGCGCCCTCCGCTTTGCGGCACCTACCGGCAATGGCGGATCTGCGGGATGGGTCCGCCCTCGTCGGGGGCGACCACGGTCTTCGCCATTCTCAAGCAACTGGAGCGCTTCGACCTGACCGCGCTCGGCCCGGAATCGCCGGTGGCCTGGCACCTCATCGCCGAATCGATGCGCCTCGCCTATGCCGACCGCGATCGCTACCTGGCCGATCCCGATTTCGTCACCGTGCCCGCCGCCGGCCTGATGGACCCGGCCTACCTGGCCCAGCGATCGGCGCTGATCGACCCGGCCCATACCCTCTCGGTGGTGACCGCCGGGACCCCGCCCGGCGCCCAGCGCCTGTCGCGCGCATCGGCGCCCCCGGCCGAGGAGCACGGGACCACCCATTTCGTCGCAGTTGACCGCTGGGGCAGCGCGGTCAGCTATACCAACACGATCGAGGCCGCCTTCGGCTCGGGCCTGTTCGTGAACGGCTATTTCCTCAATAACGAGCTGACCGACTTCGCCCTTGCCCCCACCGTCGACGGGCGAGCGGTGGCCAATGCCGTGGCGCCGCGCAAGCGTCCGCGCAGTTCGATGGCGCCCACCCTGGTCCACGATGCCAAAGGCCATTTCCGCCTCGCGGTCGGCGCGGGCGGCGGGGCGACCATCCCGGCGCAAGTGGCCAAGGCGATCATCGGCGTGCTCGACTGGCACCTGTCGGCCCAGCGGGCCATCGCCCTGCCGGTCCTGTTCGCCCCGGGGCCGACCGTGGTGATCGAACAGGGCACCGCGCTTGAGCAGATGGTCCCCGCGCTCGGCGCGCTTGGCCATGCCGACATCCAGCTGCGCGAGGGCCGCTACAAGGCCAATGCGGTCGAGGCGGTGGGCGGCCGGCTGGTCGGCGCCGCCGATCCGCGCAGCGAAGGCGCCGCGGCCACGCCCTGACCCTGACGGTCCCGCCCCTCACAACCGTTTCGCGCAGGGCCGTTGCCCTCGCGCTGGCCGGTGCTAGACTCCGCCGCGAGGGGAATGGCGCGTGCCCGCGCGCCACGGGGGACGAGGACCACTGTGCAGCTAGCCGATTTCGATGCCGCTCCCAATCTCGTCGCGCTGTTCCTGGCGCGCGCCGACGAACTGGGCGACCGTCCGTTCCTCCATGCCAGGCGCGATGGCCAGTGGCAGGCGCTGACCTGGCGCGAGGTGGCCGACCAGGTCTGCCTGCTGGCCGAAGCCCTGCGCGCGATGGGCCTGGTCGCCGGCGACCGGGTCATGCTGGTGGCCGACAATCGCCCCGAATGGTGCATTGCCGATCTTGCCATCATGGCCGCCGGGCTGGTCACGGTCCCTGCCTACACCACCAATACCGAGCGCGATCACGCCCACGTGCTGGAAAACTCCGGCGCCCGCGCGGTGATCGTCGCCGATGCCAGGCTGGCCAGGCCGCTCCTGCCGGCGGTGCTGCGGGCCAATGGCGTGACCCACGTGATCGCCATCGAAAGCTTCCGCCTGCCCCAGCTGGGCGACGCCACGGGGCACGACTGGGCCGCGCTCGTCACGGGCGATGCCGCTTGCGCCCGCAAGGCCGTCGCCGCGCGGATCGCCGGGATCGGGCGCGAGGACCTGGCCTGCCTGATCTACACCAGCGGCACCGGCGGCGCACCGCGCGGGGTGATGCAGCACCACGGGATGCTGCTGCGAAACGTGGCCGGCGCCGCCGAGGTGCTGGCGCAGGATTTCGGCTGGGACCCCACCGGCCGCAAGCCCGAGGCCTTCCTCTCGTTCCTCCCGCTGTCCCATGCCTATGAGCATACCGGCGGCCAGTTGCTGCCGATCGGGATGGGCGCGCAGATCTGGTATGCCGAAGGGCTGGACAAGCTCGCCGCCAACATCGAGGAGGTGCGCCCCACGATCATGGTGGTGGTCCCGCGCCTGTTCGAGGTCCTGCGGACGCGGATCATGAAGCAGATCGAGAAGCAGGGCCGGATCGCCAACTTCCTGATGGACCGCGCACTCCGGATCGAAGGCCGCGCCGTCGAAGGGGCCAAGCGCCTGGTCGACCGCCCGCTCGACCTCCTGATCGCCCGCCTGCTGCGCCCGAAAGTGCGCGCGAAATTCGGCGGACGGATAAAGGCGATGGTATCGGGCGGCGCCCCGCTCAACCCCGAGATCGGCACCTTCTTCAGCGCCATGGGCCTCACCCTGCTCCAGGGCTACGGGCAGACCGAAAGCGGCCCGGTGGTCAGCTGCAACCGCCCTGCAACGGGCCTGAAGATGGATACGGTGGGCCGGCCGCTGTCGGGCGTCGAGGTTCGCATCGCCGAGGACGGGGAAATCCTCGTACGCGGCGAGCTGGTGATGAAGGGCTACTGGCGCAATCCCGAAGAGACCGCGAAGGCATTGCACGATGGCTGGCTCCACACCGGCGACGTAGGCCATCTCGATGCCAAGGGCCGGATCGTCATCACCGACCGCAAGAAGGACATGATCGTCAACGACAAGGGCGACAATGTCTCGCCCCAGCGGGTGGAGGGGATGCTCACGCTCCAGCCGGAGATCGCCCAGGCCATGGTGATGGGCGACCGGCGGCCCTGGCTGGTCGGCCTGGTGGTGCCCGATGCCGAATGGGCGCTGGGCTGGGCGCGGGCCAATGACGAGAAGTTCGACATGGCCGGTCTGCAAGGCCTCCCCGCCTTCCGCAGCGCGGTGCGCGCCGCGATCGACCGGGTGAACCAGGAGCTCTCGGTGGTCGAGAAAGTCCGCCAGTTCGCCTTCGCGGACGAGCCGTTCACCATCGACAACGAGGAAATGACGCCGAGCCTGAAGATCCGCCGGCACAAGCTGAAGGAACGCTACGGCGCCCGGCTGGATGCGCTGTACAAGGGCTGAGGCGGCCCGGGTTCAGGCCGCTTCCTGCTCCACCCATTCGGGATAGAAGCTGGGCGCAGCGGGTGACCAGCCCGGGGCGGTGGCGGCGGCTTCGCTGATGGATTGCAGCAGCACCTTGCGAAGGTCCGGGCGGATCTGGGGCAGGGCGGCGGCACCGCAGAAGGCCGAAGGCAGCCAGGGGCGGGCCATCGGGCCGATCAGGCGCTCGTAAAGGAAGCGATAGGCCGAGAAGCAGCCGAGGCGCCCCTGGGCGAGATCGAAGGCGGAGACCCGCACCAGCTTGCCGACATAGGCATCGACCCCATCAAGCGAGGTTTCCACCGGCGGATCGCCGCGCAGGGTCTTGAGTTCCTGGTAGGCGACATACTGGCTGCGGATCGAGGCCATTTCCGCCGCATCGCGCGCCCACAGCTTGAAGGCATCCTGGCGGCCCAGCCCGACATCGAGGCTGCGCTTGATGTAGCGCTGCTCGCACGGCGAGAAGGCGGCGAATTCGCGGAATTCCGCGATGGCGAGCGAGGCGGTGGCGGCATTACGCATGGCCCAGTGATCCCGAACATGATCCCGAAGCGGGGCGATTCCCGCGAAGGTCATGCTCGCACGGACATGGTTAGGGCGGGGTTAACGAGGAAATCCTCCCCGCTCGCGGGAAGGATCGGGTCGTCAGATCAGACCGGCGAGCGGGCTGCTGGGATCGGCGTAGCGGCGGGTGGCCATGCGCCCGGCGCGGTAGGCGGCGCGGCCGCTTTCCACTGCCAGCTTCATCGCATGGGCCATCAGCACCGGGTCCTTCGCCTCGGCGATGGCGGTGTTCATCAGCACGCCTTCGCAGCCCAGTTCCATCGCCACGGCAGCGTCCGAAGCGGTACCGACGCCGGCATCGACCAGCACCGGCACCCTGGCCCCTTCGACGATCAGGCGGATCATCACCTTGTTCTGGATGCCCAGCCCCGAGCCGATCGGCGCGCCCAGCGGCATGATCGCCACGGCGCCCACCTCTTCCAGCTGGCGCGCGGCGATCGGATCGTCGGCACAGTAGACCATCGGCAGGAAGCCTTCCCTGGCCAGCACCTCGGTCGCCTTCAGGGTTTCGCGCATATCGGGATAGAGCGTGCGGGCCTCGCCCAGCACTTCCAGCTTGACCAGATCCCAGCCGCCGGCCTCGCGCGCCAGGCGCAGGGTGCGGATCGCCTCCTCGGCGGTGAAGCAGCCGGCGGTGTTGGGCAGGTAGGTGATCTTCGCGGGATCGATGAAATCGGTCAGCATCGGCGCGGACGGATCGGACAGGTTGACCCGGCGCACCGCCACGGTGACGATCTCCGCGCCGGACGCGGCCACGGCGGCGGCGTTCTGGGCGAAGTCCCGATACTTGCCGGTGCCCACGATCAGGCGCGAGCGGAAGGTGCGGCCGGCAACCGTCCAGGTATCTTCCGGCCGATTGTCGTCAACGGCATCGTTCATCGCTTCGCCTCCCCCCACGAAATGGACCATTTCCAGTACGTCGCCCTCGGCCAGCAGGACATCGCCCAGCGTGGCGCGCGGGACGATATCGCCGTTGCGTTCCACCGCCACCCGGGCCGGGTTGAACCCGAGCAGGGCGACGAACTGGGCGATCGAGCTGCCGGCGGGCGCGCGGCGCGGCTCGCCGTTGAGGGTGAGGGCGATTTCAGCGGTCATCGCCCAGGCAGATAGCGCTCAGTGCGCGTCGCGCAAGTTGCGGATATGGGCGAAGGCCACCAGGGCAACGCCGGGAATGGTCAGCAGCGCCTCGGCCGGGCCATGGCTGACCACCAGCCCGGCGGCCATCAGCGAGAGGCCGCCCGCGCCGATCAGCGCCGGCCCCATGCGGCCGTGGCGCATGGCTGACAGGCCCAGGGTGACAATGCCGATGGCCACGGCCAGCGCCAGGCCGATCCGGTGCACGCCGGGCGAGAGCAGGACGCCGCCGCCAAGGCCGAGAAAGGTCACCAGCACCAGCCCCACGACGCAATGGACCGCGCAGAGCCCCGAAAGGAGCACGCCGTAACCGTCGAGCCGGTCCCGAATCGCAAGGAGCGCATCACGCATGGGCCGCGATTTATGTTATGTTGTAACATCGTTCAAGGGTGGCGCGGGATCGCGGCGCGAAACAGGCTCTGGTGCCCTGCCCAAATGTCGGTCCACCTTACAACACCCTTGCGATTTTTCGCCGTGCGGCGCATCGGCAAGGCCATGCAGGGTTCGACGCAGGCGATTGAGGGCCATCGGGAAACCGCCACGCGGGCAAGGCCGCTGGCACTGGCGCGCTGGCTGCTGATCGTCGCGGCCATGGTCGCGGCCATCGTCGCGGTGGGCGGGATCACCCGGCTGACCGAATCCGGAGTCTCGATCACCGAATGGAAGCCGGTCAGCGGCGCGATCCCCCCGCTCACCCAGGCGCAGTGGCAGGCCGAGTTCGATGCCTATCGGCAGACCCCGCAATATATCGAAATCAACGGCCCGGCCGGGATGACTCTGGCCACCTACAAGACCATCTTCTTCTGGGAATGGGTCCACCGCCTGCTGGCGCGCGGGATCGGCATGGTGCTGGTGCTGGTGACCGCCTGGTTCGGCCTGCGCCGCGAAATTCCGCGCGGCTACCTGCCCCGGCTGGGCGCCCTGATCGCGCTGGTCGGCCTGCAGGGCGCGATCGGCTGGTGGATGGTGCAATCGGGCATCGTCAACGACGTGAAGGTCAGCCATTTCCGCCTTGCCGCCCACCTTTTGACCGCCTTGTTCACGCTGGGCGGCCTGGTCTGGACCGCGCTGGACCTCATCGCCCACGCCCGCGGCGAGGCGCGGCACCGGCTGACCGGCCTCGGCCTGGCGGCCCTTGGCGTGCTTGGCCTGCAACTGTTCCTCGGCGCTCTGGTTGCCGGCCTGCGCGCCGGCCACGTGGCGAGCGACTGGCCGCTGATGCAGGGCCAGCTGTTTCCCGAGGGGGTGGACTGGTCGCAGGGCGCCGCCCATGCCCTGCTCGGCGATCCCTTCCTCACCCATTTCGTCCATCGCTGGTGGGCCTGGGTGGTGGTTGCCGTGCTGGTGATCATGGCCCGCCGGCTGCGCCGGGCCGGCGCCCGGTCGGTGGGCGTGGCGATCCATTCGGCTTTCGGCACCCAGGTCCTGCTCGGCATCGCCACGGTGATGAGCGGAATCGCGCTGGGGCTGGCGGTGGCCCACCAGCTGGTTGGCGCGCTGCTGGTTGCCGCCACGGTCTGGGGCGCCCACGCGCTGGGACGCCGCCCGGAAGGGCCGCGCGGATGAGCGGGAGCGCCGGCAGCCTGATCCCGACCCAGGCCGCCACGGCCCTGGCCGCGCCGATTGAAAAGCTTGTCGAAAGGATTGCCGCGCTACAATCCCGGCAAGTCCGGGCGATTTCCGGCCGGGCCTGCGATTCGGCCGGGTCGGCAACCGTCCGCTGGCTTGGGGATCCAGTCGCCGGCCCGGGCCTGTCCGGGGCCGGCACCACGGGGGAACAACAATGAGCGGGAGACTGTCTCCCGGAGCGGCGGGCAACCGGCGCCGGCTGGACCGGGCGCTCGGGATGGCGCTGGCCGCGCTGGCGGTGCCCGCTGGCCTTGCCGCGGCGCCCGCGGCCCAGGCCCAGGCGGCGCCGTTCCGCGCTCCGGCCGGGCCGCTGGTGCTGACCCGCGAATTGCGCCGCACCCTGGCTGATGGCCAGCAGCTGGTGGTTCGCCGCCGGTACCACATCCAGATCAGCGCCAGCGCCGCCGGCTTCACGGTTACCGGCGATCTCGCCGGGGTCGAGGTGGAGGCGCCGGCCGCCATGGCCGACCTCGCCGAGGTGGAGCGCCAGCGCCCCGATACCGGCCTGTTCCCGCTTGAACTGGATCGTTCGGGCCTGATCGTGGCCCGCCCGGCGCCGACGGAAACCGTCGAACTCGGCGGCGCGCGCAAGGCCATGACCGCCTATCTCGCCCGAACCGACCTTACCCCGGCCGAGCGCACTGCCGCCCTGGGCATGGCAGCCAGACTCCAGGCCCAGGGCCAGGCCCAGGGCAATGCCTGGCCGGCCGACCTGTTCCGCCCCATGCCGGGAGAGCGGCGCGAGCAGCGCGAGATGACCCTGCCCGATGGCCGTTCGGGCCAGGTCACGGTCACCGTCGCGGCAAGCGACGGCCCGGGCGGCGTGCTGGAACACATGGAGCGCCGGGTGATCACCGAACTCGACGGGACCGAGCGGCTGAGCCTTGAACGCTGGAGCCTGGCCGCGGCGCCCTGAGGGCCGAACGGATTGGAGGTATCATTTTACCTCCTCGCAAAGCCGCGGAAACCTTGACTCGATGGGCCTGTTCGGCCATTGGCCCGCCTTCCCCAGCGCCGGGCATCCCGGTCCTGGTCCGATAAGACAAGGGAATTTGAAGCCCATGAAGGCGCTCAGCACGAGCACCCGGTCGATCAAGCCGGCCGAGGTGGTAAAGAAGTGGCATCTGATCGATGCCGATGGCCTGGTGGTCGGTCGCCTTGCGGTGATCATCGCCAATCTCCTGCGCGGCAAGCACAAGCCGAGCTTCACCCCCCACGTGGATTGCGGCGATCACGTCGTCGTGATCAACGCCGGCAAGGTGCGGCTGACGGGCAACAAGCTGAAGCAGAAGATCTACTACAAGCACACCGGCTACGCCGGCGGCATCAAGGAAGTGACCGCCGCCAAGGTGCTGGACGGCCGCTTCCCCGAGCGCGTGCTCGAGAAGGCGGTTGAGCGCATGATCCCGCGCGGTCCGCTGGGCCGGGCGCAGATGCGCGCCCTGCATCTCTATGCCGGTACCGAACACCCGCACGGCGGCACGCAGCCCGAGCTGCTCGATGTCGCCAGCCGCAACCGCAAGAACAAGGTGGGTGCCTGATGTCCGATAACACCGTCACCGATCTCGCCGATCTCGGCGCCCTGGCAGGCGGCGCGGCCGCTCCTGTCGCCGCCGCCGAAGCCGGCGCTCCGGAAGCCCCGGTCCGCACCGGTCCGGCAGCGCCCCTGCGCGAGAAGGAGATCGACGCCCAGGGTCGTTCCTACGCCACCGGTCGCCGCAAGGACGCCGTGGCCCGCGTGTGGATCAAGCCCGGCTCGGGCAAGATCACCGTCAACGGCCGCGATCAGGAAGTCTACTTCGCCCGTCCGACCCTGCGTCTCGTGATCAACCAGCCGTTCTCGGTGGCCGATCGCGATGGCCAGTACGACGTGGTCTGCACCGTCAAGGGCGGTGGCCTTTCGGGCCAGGCCGGCGCGGTCAAGCACGGCATCGCCCAGGCGCTCTCGAAGTTCGAGCCGGCCCTGCGGAGCGCGGTCAAGGCCGCGGGCTTCCTGACCCGCGACCCGCGCGTCGTCGAACGCAAGAAGTACGGCCGCGCCAAGGCCCGCCGTTCCTTCCAGTTCTCGAAGCGCTAAGCCCTCCGGCTTTTCGCCTCGGTATCGATTTCGCCCGGCCGCAAGGTCGGGCGTTTTCGTATCCGCCTTCCGGAAGGTCAGGTCCGATGCCCTACCGCCTGCTCGCCAAGGCCGCGACCCGAGCGACCGGTCGCCTCGGCTGGGCGCGCGGCGCGATCGGGGCGCTGCTTGGCCTGGCCCTGGCCGGAACCCTTGGCCTGGCGATCAATGGCGCGCTGTTCCCCGCCGGCCAGGCCGGTGTCATGCCGTTCATGATCGCGCCGATGGGCGCCGCGGCCGTGCTGATCTTCGCCGTTCCCGCCAGCCCGCTGGCCCAGCCGTGGTCGGTGGTGGGCGGCAACCTGCTCTCCACCCTGGTTGGCCTCGCCATCCACGCCCTGCTGCCCGTCCAGCCCTGGTCGGGCGCGCTTGCCGTGGCCCTGGCCATCGCGGTGATGAGCCTGGCCCGCTGCCTCCACCCGCCGGGCGGGGCTTGCGCGCTGCTGGCCTGCCTGGCGCCCGGCCCGGCCGGCCCGCTGCTGGGCGCGCTGCTGGCCAATGTGGGCGGGCTCGTGGCTGGCGGCTGGCTGTGGAACAACCTGACCGGCCATGCCTGGCCGCACCATGTCCGCGCCGTGGCCGGCCCGCCGGCCTATACCATGGACGATCTCGATGCCGTTCTGGAAGAATGGGACGAGGTGCTCGATGTCAGCCGCGAGGATCTTGATGCCCTGTTCCGCGCGGTGGAAGCGCGGGTGAGCACCCGCCGCTGAACGTCAGTGCACCGGCGGATCGACCGGCGGCACGGCTCCGACCGGCGCCACCGGCAGGCCCGCCTCGCGCGGCGGGAGCGCATCGGCGGGGACCGCACCCACCTGCATCGCGGCGGTTGGCACGGCGGCAATGTTGCGGACCTTCACCCGCAGCGTCCGGCCCGCGATGGTCAGCTCGTTGAAGCTGGGCGGGGTCGAGCGGGTGCGGCGCGAGAGCGTGCCGGCGCCGATCATCCGCAGCGGGCCTTGCGGGGTCTGCGCGGTAAGATCGAACGGATCGTGGACATGGCCGGTCAGCACCGCCAGCACCCCGCGCCGCGCCAGTTCGGCCATGGCCCGCGCGCCGTTGATCGTCAGCCGCCGGCCATCCGGGCCGCGTTCGGGCAGGGGATGGTGCGCGGTGACCAGCACCCGGGCGCCCGGCGGCAGGGCGTCGATCCGCGCCAGGCACCGCGCCAGCGCGGCCCGGCGCACCCAGCCATCGACCCAGGGGAACCGCCACTGGGCGCGGGTGACGGTTTGCAAGGGGACCACGTGCAGGTCGCCCAGGTCCAGCGGTTTTTCCAGCAGCCCCTGGATCGCCCGGAACCGGCGGAAAGGCGCGGTAAATCGTTCGGCCAGGTTGAAATAGGGCATATCGTGGTTGCCCGGCTCCACCGTTACCGGCGCGGCCAGGCCGCCGATCCAGCGGGACGCGGCGCGAAATTCGCGCAGGCGCGCGCGCATGGTGAGATCGCCGGTCACCGCCACGGCGGCCGGCTGCTCGCGCACGATCGCCGCCTCGACCCAGGCCAGGGCGCCGGCATCCTCCAGCCCGAAATGGAGATCGCTGATGTGGAACAGGGTGAGCGGCGCGGTCATGCCCGGGTGACAAACAGCTCGCCCGCCGGTTCCGCAAGCGAAAACCGCCGCCGGCCTGGGCGCATCACAGCTTGCCGGAGAGAATCAGCCAGGCGGAAAGGGCATTCATCGCGGTATAGAGGCCATAGCCCCAGGCCCACCATTCCCCGCCGCTGGCGATCAGCAGCATGGTGCCCACCAGCAGGGCGAATTCGACCGCCAGGCTGAACCGGCCGCCGAGCGAGCGATAGAGCCAGCCGATCTGGCCGAGGATCGGGTGCCCGCTATCGAGCACGGCGCGATGCATTGCGAAATTCGCAACGCCCATGAGGAAGACCATCGCCAGCGCCATTGCCGCCAGTCTACCCGCTGGCCCGCGCCGCGCCAGCACGGTTTGGCGGACGCTGGCGCCGGCTCGTCGCGTCCGCCCTGTCCCGTGGAGCGGGGCCATGAAGAGGGGGGCGTCGCCATGTCGTGCCCGGCCGAACACCCCCTCCGTCAGCCGCTGCACGGCTGCCACCTCCCCGCGACCGGGGAGGAGCAGGGGTTCAACCCAGCAGGTGTTCCTCGGCGATCTTCTTGCGCCAGACCAGCGGGGCCAGCTTGTGGACGTTCTGCCCGGCCGAATCGACCGCGACCGTCACCGGCATATCCACCACGTCGAACTCGTAGATTGCTTCCATCCCGAGATCCGCAAAGCCGACGACCTTGGCGCCCTTGATCGCGCGGGCGACCAGATAGGCCGCGCCGCCCACGGCCATCAGGTAGGCGCTCTCGTGCTTGGCGATCGATTCGGTTGCCGCCGGGCCGCGTTCAGCCTTGCCGACGCAGGCCAGCAGACCCTGATCCAGCATCATGTCCATGAAGCTGTCCATGCGGGTGGCGGTGGTCGGTCCGGCCGGCCCCACCACCTCGTCGCGCACCGGATCGACCGGGCCGACATAGTAGATCACCCGGCCCTTGAACGAGACCGGCAGTTCCTCGCCCCTGGCCAGCATATCCTGGATGCGCTTGTGCGCGGCATCGCGGCCGGTCAGCATCTTGCCGTTGAGCAGGATGCGATCGCCCTGCTTCCAGCTCTTCACCTCCTCGGCGGTCAGCGTGTCGAGGTTGACCCGCTTCGCGGCGGAATCGGGCGCCCACTGGACCTTGGGCCATTCATCGAGCTTGGGCGCTTCGAGGAACTTCGGCCCCGAACCGTCGAGCGTGAAATGGGCGTGGCGGGTGGCCGCGCAGTTGGGGATCATCGCCACCGGCTTGGAGGCGGCATGGCACGGCGCGTCGAGAATCTTCACGTCGAGGATGGTCGCCAGCCCGCCCAGCCCCTGGGCGCCGATGCCCAGCGCGTTGACCTTGTCGAAGATTGCGATCCGCATCGCCTCGATATCGTTGGCCGGGCCGCGCTGCTTGAGCTGGGCCATGTCGATCGGCTCCATCAGCGCCTGCTTGGCCAGCAACATACAATGCTCGGCCGTGCCGCCGATGCCGATGCCGAGCATCCCCGGCGGGCACCAGCCGGCCCCCATCTGCGGGAGCATCTCGATCACCCAGTCCACGATGTTCTCGCTGGGGTTCATCATCTTGAACTTGGTCTTGTTTTCCGACCCGCCGCCCTTGGCCGCGACATCGACCGAAACCTTGTTGCCCTTGACCATGGTCACGTGGAGCACGCAGGGCGTGTTGTCCTTCGTGTTGCGGCGGGTGAAGGCGGGATCGGCCAGGACCGAGGCGCGCAGCTTGTTCTCGGCATTGAGATAGGCGCGGCGCACGCCCTCATCGACCACGTCCTGAAGCGAGCGGTCGCTCTCCAGCCGGCAATCCTGGCCCCATTCGACGAAGACGTTGACGATGCCGGTGTCCTGGCAGATCGGGCGGTGGCCTTCGGCGCACATCCGACTGTTGGTGAGAATCTGGGCGATCGCATCCTTCGCCGCCGGGCCTTGTTCCGCCTCATAGGCATCGCCCAGCGCGCGGATGTAATCCATCGGGTGGAAGTAACTGATATATTGCAGCGCGTCGGCGACGCTCTCGATCAGGTCGTCTTCACGAATAGTGACCATATCGGACATGGTGGGCCGCACTCCATTGCGCTGATGGGATAATCGGGGCTGGGATATGGGCGCTGCCCATAGGCCCAACCGGGGCGCGAGGTAAAGCGGCCAGATGCGCGCCCGCCGCGCCAGCGCCATGTGGCGGCGCGGCATGGCGCCCCCTTTGCCCGGCGCGGCACTGCCCGTTTGCGCGCGCCGCAGCGCGGATCTTGGCTGCCGCGCCCGCGAAAGCGCTTGGCGCGGTGGGGGGCTTGGCCTAGAAGGCGCGGGCATTTGCAGACGTATTGCGCGCAATACTTTCCTGCACAGGACAGGCTTATTCGCCGCCGCAAGGCGCGCGCAGGACCAGATACGATGACCGTTCTCGAGGATTCTCCCGTCACCAACGCCGCCGCCGCCCGTCGCGCGATGATCGACAGCCAGCTTCGCGTCAGCGGGGTCAACGATCCCGCCGTGCTCGCGGCGATGGACGCGGTGCCCCGGGAAGATTTCGTGCCCGCCGCCGCCAAGGCCAATGCCTATATCGACCGCGCCCTGCCGCTGGGCGAGGGGCAAGCCCTGCCGGCGCCGCTGGTCCATGGCCGGATGCTGGTCGAAGCCGCCATCGCGGCGGGCGAACAGGTGCTGGTGGTTTCGCCTTCCGGCTATCTCGCCGCGCTGGCCAGCCGCCTCGGCGCCGAGGTCGCCAGCCTTGCCCCGGCCGATGCGGCCACCGGCAAGAAGGGTGGGCTGGTTGCGCTGATCCTGGTCGATGGCGCGATCGAGCAGCTTCCCGCCGGCCTTGCCGCACGGCTGGCCGAAGGCGGCCGGATCGTCACCGGTCTGGTCGAACACGGGGTCACCCGGCTCGCCGTGGGCCGCAAGGTGGCGGGCGAGGTTGCCCTGCTGCCGCTGGCCGACATGGGCATTCCGGTTCTTGCCGAATTCGCCGCGCCCCGGCGCTGGAGCTTCTGAAACCCATGCTCGGGGGGGCATGACTGCACATGGACAATCGAATTCAGCTCAGCCGCCGGCGCCTTGCGCTGCGCGCCGCCCTGGTCCTGGGGGGCGCACTTGCCACCCCGCCGGCCCTGGCCGATGACCTGCGCGACGCCCTGGCCGCCGCCTACCGCGGCAATCCCACGCTCGAAGCCGCCCGCGCCCAGCAGCGCGCGGTGGATGAAAGCGTGCCGATCGCGCGCGCCCAGGGCCTACCTTCGCTGAGCGGCAATGCCAGCTACACCGAGATCCTCAAGGCCAGCGCGAACAACTTCGGCATCGGCCCCGACCGGGTGCTCGATGTTGCCGCCACGGCCTCCTACCCGGTCTATTCGGGCGGCGCGGTCCGCAATGCGATCAATGCCGCGCAAACCCGCGTGCGCGCCGGCCAGTCGGACCTGCGCGGGGTCGAGACCGGGCTCTTCGCGCAAACCACCGCGGCCTACATGGACGTGATCCAGAACGAGGCGATCGTGGGCCTCAACCGCAACAACGTCCAGGTGCTGGAAGTCAACCTTTCGGCCACGCGCGACCGCTTCGAGATCGGCGACCTGACCCGGACCGACGTGGCCCAGTCGCAGGCGCGCCTGGCCCAGGCCCGCAGCGACCTGCGCTCGGCCGAGGCCAACCTCGCCGCCTCGCGCGAGACCTACATCCGCTTCGTCGGCAAGCCGGCCAGCAATCTCCAGCCGCCGCCGCCGCTGCCCGGGATGCCCGGCTCGCCCGACGAGGCGGTGACCATGGCGCTCGACAACAACCCGGACCTGCGCGCCGAGCGCGAACGCAGCAAGGCCTCGCGGTTTGACAGCAAGGCGGCCGGCGCTGGCCGCCTGCCCAAGATCTCGGTCTTCGTCACCGGTGACCGGACGGACTATCTCGGTTCCTACAACCAGAGCCCGTTCAACCCGCTGGCGACCACCCGGCCGCTTTCCGCCCAGGCCGGCGTGCGCGCCACCATCCCGCTGTTCCAGGGCGGCCTGCCCGCGGCGCAGCAGCGCCAGGCCCAGGCCCGCGAAAGCGCCCAGCTCGAAACCGAGATCGCCACCGAGCGCGAGGTGATCGCCGTGGTGCGAACCTATTACCAGCAGTGGAAGGCCTCGCAGGAGATCATCGTCTCCAGCCAGGCCGCGGTCGATGCCGCCGCGCTCGGCCTGGAAGGCGTTCGAGCTGAAAACAGCGTGGGCAACCGCACCATCCTCGACATCCTCAACGCCGAGCAGGAACTGCTCAACGCGCAGACCGTGCTGGTCCGTGCGCGGCGCAACGAATATGTCGCCGGGTTCAACCTGATCGCCGCGATGGGCCGCGCCACGGCCGCCGATCTCGCGCTCGACGCCGGGCCGTTCTACGATCCCGACGCCAATTACCGGCGCGTGCGCGGCATGATCTTCGACTGGGAGAAGGACCCCAGGCCGATCGCCCGCGCCACCCGCACGGTTGACACGCCGGCGCAGACCGGCGCAATTTCCGATGCCGCCGCCGCCGCCCTGCGGCCGGCCGGAATGCAGACCAGCCCCACGGGCACCGGAGGAAAGTGATCATGCGCCAGCCGGGCGAACCGTCGGTCGAGGAAATCCTCGCGTCGATCAAGCAGGTCATCGCGCGTGACAATCGCGCCATCGACGAACGCCGCCGCCCGGCGGAATCACGTGGTTTCGATGCCCACCTGGCCGAGCCGCGCACCTTCGATCCCGCCGCCGAGGCCGCCGAAGCCGCCGCCCGGTCCGCTGACCGGGACGAGGATGAAGTGCTGGACCTGGGCGATCTTGCCGGGGTCGAGCCGGCCCCGCTGATCGCCGAGGAAGCGGTCAGCTCGATGCGCGAATCGCTGGCGGCGCTGGCCACCATGGCCGCGCCGGGCGCCGCCCCGCAGATCGTGCGCGCGGGCGAAACCTCGCTGGAGGGCATGGTCCGCGACCTGCTGCGCCCGATGCTGGCCGATTGGCTCGACAAGAACCTGCCCCCGCTGGTGGAACGCCTGGTCACGGCCGAAATCGCGCGGATCGTCGGCAAGCGCGGCTGATCCGCTCGCCTGCCCGCCCGCGCGAGGCTATCACCGCGCCATGAGCAAGTCCGAACCGCCACTGCCCAATCCGGCACAGCCGCTACCCAGCCCGGCCGATCAGCGCCTGGCCGCGGCTCGCGCGGCCATGGCCGAAACTGGCGTCGGCACGGCCGGGCGCCACATCTTCCTCTGCGCCGAACCCCAGAAGGCCAAGTGCTGTCCGCCCAAGGTCGGTCATGCCGCGTGGAAATACCTCAAGCAGCGCCTAGCCGAGCTTGGCCTGACCGGCCCCGACGCGCCGGGCGGCGGCGTTGCGCGCACCAAGGCCGATTGCCTGCGGATCTGCGCGGCCGGCCCGATCGCCGTGGTCTGGCCCGATGGCGTCTATTACCACTCGTGCACCCAGCCGGTGCTTGAGCGGATCATCCAGGAACACCTGATCGGCGGCGTTCCGGTGGAGGACTATCGCCTCACCCCGGCGGAAGATCATCGTCCAGCGGATTGACCACCGCGGCATCGTGCCCGGTTCCGCTGGAGAGGAACACCAGTCCCATCAGCGCCGCGGTCAGCAGCATCATGCCGCCGATGCCCAGCGCGGCGGCGATGTAGAGATTGATCGAAACGAACCCGTTCTGCCAGAACAGAAGGGCCAGGACCGCCCCGACCACGGCCAGGGTAAACCAGGCCATCCCCGCCATGATCCGCTTGTAGCGCGCCCAGGCATGGGCGGCATTGGCGGGATCGTCGAGCGGGGAGGACGGGATGGCCATCCCTGCCACATGGCCCCGCGCCTGCCCCCATGCAATGGCCCGGATGGCCCGGTGCCCTGTTCCACCGCGCGACCGGTTCGCTTTGGCGCCCGGGCTGGCGCGGCGGCCAGGTTCGTGGCATTCTCGGCGCCCGACGGGAAACCATTTTCCACCTGAGGGGAGAGGTGAATATGTCCATTGCCCGCATCCTTGCCGGCCGGTCCGCCGCCGCCGTCGTCACCGCCGCCGCCAGCCAGCCGGTCCGCGAGGCGATCGCCCTCCTTGCCGAGCACCGGATCGGCGCGCTCCCGGTGATGGACGGGCCGCGCTGCATCGGCGTCTTTTCCGAGCGCGACGTGATCTATTGCCTCGCCCGCGAAGGTGCCGCCGCGCTGGATCGCCCGGTGAGCGAGTTGATGACCGAAGCCCCGATCACCGTCACGCCCGACACCGACGTGCTGGAAGCGCTGTCGCTGGTCACCCGCCGCCGCGTGCGCCACCTGCCGGTGCTGGACGGGGACGATTTCGCCGGATTCATCTCGATCGGCGACCTTGTGAAGTTCCGGATCGACGCGGTCGAGAAGGAAGCCCAGGCCATGCTCAGCTATATCCAGTCGGCCTGACGCCGGATCGGCTTCGTCCCACGCCCGATCCGCGCTCGATCGCCGGTTGACCGCCGGCCGGGCGCAGGTTGGGCAGCCGGCGCAGGATCACCGCGATCGGCAAGGCCCGCTTGCCGCGCGGCCCCCCACCCCCTACATTCGCTGTCATGGACGCCCCCACCATCAGCCTCAGCCCTGCCGCCGCCCGCCGCGTGGCCGCCATTGCCGAAAAGCAGGGCAAGCCCGCCATCCTGAGGCTCAGCGTGGAAGGCGGGGGCTGTTCGGGGTTCCAGTACAAGTTCGGCCTGGCCGACGGCCCGGATGACGGGGATTCGGTTAGCCAGACCGATGGCGTATCGCTGGTGGTCGATGCGATGAGCCTCGATCTGGTTGCCGGCTGCGTGGTCGACTATGTCGAATCGCTGGGCGGCGCGGCGTTCCGCGTGGAAAACCCCAATGCCGCCGCATCCTGCGGCTGCGGCTCCAGCTTCGCCGTCTGATGCCCGTCGTTCCCGGGGCGAACCTGCGGCTCGCCAGCTTCAACATCAACGGCATCAAGGCACGCCTGCCGCGCCTGCTGGAATGGCTGGAGGAAACCCGGCCCGCGGTTGCCTGCCTCCAGGAAATCAAGACCCAGGACGAAGGCTTCCCCGCCGCCGAGTTCGAGAAGATCGGCTATGGCGCGATCTGGCACGGGCAGAAGGGCTTCAACGGCGTGGCCATCCTGGCCGATGGCGTCCAGCCGGCGGAGATCCAGCGCGGGCTGGCCGGCGATCCCGAGGATCTCCATTCCCGCTATCTCGAAGCCGATGTCTTCGGGCTGCGCGTGGCCGGCATCTACCTGCCCAACGGCAACCCGGTTCCCGGCCCCAAGTTCGACTACAAGCTCAGGTGGATGGAGCGCCTGCGCGCGCGCATGGGCCAGATCGCAGCCGAAGAAGTGCCCGCCGCCGTGCTGGGCGATTTCAACGTCATCCCCGAGGACAAGGATGTCTGGTCCCCGCCCGCCATGGCCGACGATGCGCTGATGCAGCCCGAATCGCGCGATGCCTATGCCCGCCTGCTGGCCGATGGCTGGACCGACGCGCTCGACACGCTCAACCCGCGCGGCGGGGTCTGGACCTTCTGGGACTACCAGGCCGGCGCCTGGCAGCGCGACCACGGCTTCCGCATCGACCATGCCCTGCTCAGCCCCGAACTGGCCGACCGCCTGGTTGCCGCCGGGGTCGACAAGGACCATCGCGGCCGGGAAAAGGCCAGCGACCATGCCCCGGTCTGGATCGAAGTCAGCGCCTGATCATCCGGGCAGCACCAGCCGGTAGCCCACCGCCGGTTCGTTGACGATGAGCCGGGGCCGGGCCGGGTTCTCCTCCAGCTTCTGGCGCAGGGCGCGGATCGCCACCCGCAGGTAATCGACATGGTCCTCCTGCGCCGGCCCCCAGACGCTTCGCAGCAACTGGGCATGGCTCAGCACCCGGCCCGCGTGCTTGGCCAGTTCCGCCAACAGGGCGAATTCCTTGGGCGTGAGGTGGACGGGCACGCCGTCGCGGGTCACGCCGCGGTGGAACAGGTCGATCACCACCGAGCCGAGGGCGATCGGCGGTTCGTCGCTCAAGGGGCCGAGGTCGAGCAGGTTGGCGATGTAGCGATCGAGCCGGGCGGCCTGGGCGGCCACGGTCGCGGCCAGCGGCCGGTCGGCCGTATTGCTGCGCCGCAGGGCGCCGGCCGCGGCCAGGATCGCATCGAGCCGGGGGCGGATATCGCGGCCGATCGAGGTCAGCAGGGCGGCGCGGATCACGTCGCGTTGCCGGGTGGCGGCAAAATCGCGGGCCTCCTCTTCCAGCCTGGCCCGCTCCAGCGCCAGGGCCACCTGATCGAGCAGATTGCCCAGCAGGGGCAGCTGATCCTCGCCCACCGGCGGCCGGCCATCGTCACGCGCCAGCCCGATCGCCGCCACGACCGCGCCATTGACCGCGATCGCATGGAATTGCCAATCGGCCAGGGTCAAGCAGCGCAGGCCGCGGCCGGCCGGATCGCCGCTCTCCAGGGTGAGCGCCGCGGCGGCCCGGTCGCCAGGCGAGAGCGCCATCCCCTCGGGCCAGCTGGCCAGCACGGCCGGCTCCTCGCGCCCGCTCACCACCACCACGTTGCAGCCCAGCAGGCCGGCCAGTTCCCCCGCCGCCACCCGGGCAATCCCGGCCTCGTCGGCGCAGGACAGCAACCGCCGCGCGAGGCCGGCGATGGTGGCGTTGCGCCGGGCATGGGCATCGGCCAGCAAGGCCTTCTCGCGCATCGATCCGGCGAGCTGGCTGGTCACCAGGGCAACCAGGAACAGCACGGCCACGGTCACCACGTCGGCCGGGCTGTGGATCAGCAAGGTGCGATAGGGCGCGATGAACCAGTAATTGTAGGCCAGCGCCGAGCAGAGCGCCGCGACCAGCGCCGGCCACCGGCCGCAGGCCACCGCCGCGCCCAGCACCGCCGGCAGGTAGAGCAGCACCACGGCGCCATCGCCCAGCCGGGCCGCGATCAGCAGGCCGACCACGGTCGATGCCGCCACCATCAGGAGGGCTTCGGCATGGCCGCGCAGGGCAAGCGCCGAGGGGGCGAAAGGGCGGCTGGTCCTCACTCGCTCCAGATGCGCCGCAACGGGGCGCGCGTCGAGGGGAATCCCGCAGGGCCGATCGCCGCCGCGCGGCGCCCCGGCGCCCAATCCACATGGAAACTTTATGCGGCAAAGGCCCATCTCGCGGAGCATGACCAGCCACGCCCTCCCGCTCCAGCCCGCCCCCGCTCCCACCGCCGACCGGGCCACCGCGCCCACCCCGGCCGACAAGCCCGCCGCGCCGCTCCATGGCCCGCAGGAACGCCTGCCGGTGCTCATGCTCGGCGCCATCGGCATCGTCTTCGGCGACATCGGCACCTCGCCGCTCTATGCGCTGAAGGAGAGCTTCCTCGGCCCCCACCCGATGGGGGTGGACCGGCTGCACGTGCTGGGCGTGCTCAGCCTGATCTTCTGGTCGCTGATGCTGATCGTCACCCTGAAATACGTGATCGTCGCCATGCGGGCCGACAATCGCGGCGAGGGCGGCTCCTTTGCCCTGCTCGCGCTGATCGCGCCCCATGCCCGGGGCAGGCGCCTGTCGGTCATTCTCGCCACCCTGGGGGTGCTGGCCGCATCGCTGTTCTATGGCGATGCGATGCTGACCCCGGCCATCTCGGTGCTCTCGGCGGTGGAAGGGCTGACCATCGTCGATCCTGGCCTGTCCACCCTGATCCTGCCGATCGCCGGGGTGATCCTGGCCGGCCTGTTCCTGCTCCAGTCGCACGGCACGGCGCGGGTGGGCGCCCTGTTCGGCCCGATCGTCCTCGTTTACTTCGCCACCCTTGCCGCGCTGGGCATCGCCCATATCGCGGCCCGGCCGGAAGTGCTGGGGATCGTCAGCCCTACCTGGGCCTTCGCCTTCTTCCACCACGAGCCGCGCCTTGCCTTCCTGGCCATGGGCTCGGTGTTCCTGGCCGTCACCGGGGCCGAAACGCTCTATGCCGACATGGGCCACTTCGGCCGCAAGGCAATCGGCCTGAGCTGGATCGGCCTGGTCTATCCCTGCCTCATGCTGAACTACATGGGCCAGGGCGCGCTGATCCTGGGCAGCCCGGGCGCGGTGGAAAACCCGTTCTTCCTCATGGCGCCCGACTGGGCGCGCCTGCCGCTGGTGCTGCTGGCGACAGCCGCCACGATCATCGCCAGCCAGGCGGTCATCACCGGGGCGTTCTCGTCCACCCACCAGGCGATCCAGCTTGGCTTCCTGCCGCGCCTGCGGACCTTCCACACCAGCGTCAAGGCGGCCGGGCAGATCTACATCCCGGTGGTCAACTGGGGTCTGCTGGCGATGGTTCTGGTGCTGGTTCTGGGCTTTCGCGAATCCTCGCGGCTGGCCTCGGCCTATGGCATCTCGGTGGTGGGCACCATGCTGATCACGACCGCGATGCTCGCCTTCCTGATCTTCCGGGTGTGGCGCTGGCGGCGCTGGCTGGGGGGGCTGGTGATCGGCCTGTTCCTGGCGGTGGACCTGGCCTATTTCCTCTCCAACCTCGCCAAGATCCCCGATGGCGGCTGGTTCCCGCTGCTGGTGGCAGCCATGCTGTTCACCCTGCTCACCACCTGGGCGACCGGGCAGCGGGCGATGCGCGGGCGGCTGGCCGACACGGGCATGGCGCTGCCGCTGTTCATCCAGTCGGCCGCCGGATCGGCCCGGCGGGTGCGCGGCACGGCGGTGTTCCTCTGCGCCTCGCCCGACGGTATTCCTTCAGCCCTGCTCCACAACCTCAAGCACAACCAGGTCTTGCACGAACGCATCCTGATCCTGACCGTGGCGGTGGGCGAGGTGCCCCATGCCGATCCCGCGCGGCGGCTGGAGGCCCACCCGCTGGACCACGGCTTCACCCGGGTGATCCTGCACTACGGCTTCATGGACGAGGTTGACGTGCCGCGCGACCTGGCCGGGCTGGACCTTCCTGGCGGCAAGCTGGCCCTGATGGACACGAGCTTCTTCCTGGGGCGGGAAAAGCCGGTGCCGGCCCTGCGCGGGCGGGGCATGGCGCCCTGGCGGGTCCGCCTGTTCGCGGCCATGCTGAAGGCCGCGGAAAGCGCGATGGCCTATTTCCGCATCCCGACCAACCGCGTGATCGAGCTGGGCAGCCAGGTGGAGATGTAACCGCCAATGCAAACGCCCGCCTTCCGGGGGTTCGGAAGACGGGCGAAGCGTTGCCCCCAAGGGTGGGAAGGCGGGATCAGGTCAGCGGTAGAACACGTGGTTGTCGACCCGCGCGACCCGGGTCAGGCGCCAGTTTGGCGAAACGCTGGTGGCGTGGAAGAACAGCGCGCCTTCGGCCGGGCTGGGATAGGCATTGGCATCGGCGATCTTGGCGATGGCCACGGCCTGCTGCCAGGTGCGCGAGACGCGGTTGATCGCCGGCATCTGGCCGCCACGGATGAACGAGAACTGCGAGCGCTGGAACACCACGCCGCAATAGGACGCCGGGAAGCGGCCCGACCTGGCGCGGTTGATGACCACGCGGCCCACGGCCAGCTGGCCTTCGAGGCTTTCGCTCTTGGCCTCGAAGTAGATCGCGCCGGCCAGGCATTCCAGCTCGCGCGGGAGGTCGGCGGAAACGGGGGTCACGGCCCGGGTCAGGCTGGGCACGGTGATCGGGGCGGCAGGCGCCTCGCCGGCCACGGCATCGCCGTTGGCGTCGGTCCGGATCGGCGGGGGCAGCTTTTCCTCGCGGCTCGGGCGCAGGTCGGCATCGGCCGGATTCGGGGCCGGATTGGCGAGCGGGGCGGGATAGCTGGCGGGAAGGAGATTGTCGGGACCGGATGCGGAGGCGGAAGCCTGCGACGCAATCTGCGGAGTCCGATTCTGGGCAGCGGCGCCGGAACCATCGGCGACTGCGATCGTAAGAACAAAGGCCAGCGACGCGATCACGGCACTGGAAAACTTGGTGCGAAAACTCATTTAACCGGCTTTATCGGCGGTTGGCACACCTGCACGAGGGGATGGCTGGCTCGTGGCTCCACGGATGCGGACCCCCTGCTGACCACCGGAAACTCGCCGGCTGCCACCCGTCTGCGTGCCAGCCGCAGGGCTTCAGTGCCCGGTCGACCGCCTGCGCGTAAGTGGAGCGCGGCCTTTGATTGTGCAGCGCAACAGAGTCAACCCGCGCATCCTGTCTATGGGATGAACCGTTCACCTTGCGGGATGTCCAGTTCGATGATCCACAGGTCGGGATCCTGCGCGCGGCGCCGGTCCAGCCATTCGGCAAAGGCCTGCGGATCGCCTGCCGAACCCGTGCGCGACAGGGTCCAGGCGCGCGTTCCATCAAGCTGCGGCATCCGTTCGAAGGCCCGGGGCGGGGCGCCGCGATCGGCCAGGACCACCAGGATCGTGCCGGCATCCGCCTCGCCGCGCGCCAGAACCGTGGCGAATCCGCCCTCCTGCTGGACCCGGCGGAGCAGGGCGCCGGCTTCCACGTGGCTTGGCAGGCGGGCTTCGGGTTCAGCCATGCCGGCCAGCCATCACGGTCAGTCGCGCCGGGGGGTGTAGCCGGGCAGGCCGGACAGCGGGATGCGGCTCCGCATGAAGGTGCCGGTGCCGCGGCCGATCTCCTCGCCCTCGGCATCGACCAGCCGCGCTTCGGCCACCAGCACGCGGCGGCGCCCGCTGACCCAGCGGCCCTCGGCCACCACGCGCCCGGCCTTGATCGGGCGGACGAAGTGCAGGTTCATCGAGGTGGTGAGCAGGAAGCGATCGGTCACCAGCGTATTGGCGGCATAGAAAGCGGCATCGTCGATCATCTTGAAATAGATCGTGCCGTGGGCCGCGCCCGCCGCGTGGTGCACCCGCCCGTCCACGGTGAAGGCGATGCTGGCCCGGCCTTCGCCGGTGACGGTCAGCTCGGAATCGAACAGGCGGTTGATCGGCGCGGCGGCATAGAGGCTTTCGAGCGCACGCCAGTGCAGGCCCGCGCCCGACGCAGCGCCATCGTCCGCGCCGCTCACCGGGGCCGGATCAGGCGGCGTTGCGATCGATGACATTGCACAGCAGGCCATAGAGCGCCTCGGCGCCCGGAGCCTCGCTCAACGCCTGGTGCATCCGTTCGTCGCGCATCATCCGCGAGATCGCGGCCAGGGCATGGAGATGCGCCGCGCCGGCCTGTTCGGGCGAGAGCAGGCCGAACACCAGATCGACCGGCATCCCATCGGCCGCATCGAAGGCCACGGGCGCTTCGAGCCGCAGGAACACCGCGACCGGGCGGCCAAGGCCATCGATCCGGGCATGGGGAATGGCCACGCCGCGCCCGAATCCGGTGCTGCCGAGGCGCTCGCGCTCCTCGATCCGTTCGAGCACGTGGCTGGCTTCGAGGCCATAGACCTCGGCGAAACGCCCGGCGAGCAGGCGCAGGATGGCGGACTTGTCGTCGGCGCGGATGGTGCCGACGGCTTCGGGGTCGAGGGTGAAGAGAGCGGTCATCGTGGTTCGTATCGCCTGTCGGGCCACCCGGCGGCCGCCAGGGCGGCTCGTCGGATGGCGTCGGTTTCCCGGAAAACCGGGTCTCTCCTCCTCAAACGCCGGAAATGGCGCGCGGATTCTCGCGCGTCAGGACGGTTCGACCCAGCCGATCGACCCATCGCCGCGGCGGTAGACCATATTATGCCGTCCCGTGCCAGCGTTTTTGAACAGCAACGCATTGGTGTTGCGAAGGTCAAGCATCATCACTGCATCGGACACGGTCGCCTCGGGCACGTCGACCCGGGTCTCGGCGATGACCAGGGGCGCATCGACGACGATTTCCTCGGCTTCCGGCTCAGGCTCGGCGAAGACGACATAGGCCGCATCCTCGGCCCGGGCGGCATGGCTGGCCTGCTCGTGATGGTCCTTGAGGCGGCGCTTGTAGCGGCGCAGCTGCTTGTCGATCTTCTCCGCCGCCTGGTCGAGCGCGACGTGGGCATCGGGGGCGAAGGCGGCGCCCTTGAGGATCAGCCCCTGCATCACGTGGGTGACGATATCGCAGCGGAACGAGCCGGCCGGACCGCGATTGAAGGTCACCTGGCTGGAAAGCCCGCGGCTGAAGTACTTTTCGACAATCGCGGTCAGGCGATCGGCGGCGTGAGTCTGGAGGGCTTCGCCGGTTTCCACCTGGTGACCTGCTACGCGAACGTCCATGATAGCCTACTCCTCCTAATTTGCCGCCCCCTCGTTCCAGAGCGGCGCTTTCACGCCTTCCAGAAACGCGGCATGGGCGGCCAGTTCCGCTTCGCTCGGGCCATGTGGCCTGGGCTCGCGATAGACTCGCTGGCGGGTAACCAGCGCGACCTGCGCCACGACGTTAGCGGCCGGCGCCCCGGCCAGTTCCAGGCCGATCTGCCGTCCGCCATTGAGCTCGACATAGACCTGCGCCAGCAGTTCCGCATCGAGCAGCGCGCCGTGCTGCGTGCGGTGGCTGCGATCGATCCCGTAGCGGGTGCACAGGGCATCGAGCGACAGCTTGGCCCCCGGATGGCGCACCCGCGCGAGCTTGATCGTATCCACCATGCGGCTGTGGCACACCGGCTCCAGCCCGCATTGCGAAAGCTCAAAGTTGAGGAAGGCGAAATCGAACCCGGCATTGTGCGCGACCAGCGGCGCCTCGCCGAGGAATTCGAGCAGTTCCGCGCAGCGTTCGGCGAACAGCGGCTTGTCGGCCAGGAAGGCGGCGGACAGGCCGTGGACCGCCTCGGCCTCGGCCGGCATATCGCGTTCAGGGTTGAAATAGGCGTGGAAGACCTGGCCCGTGGGCACCCGGTTGACCAGCTCGATGCAGCCGATTTCCACCATGCGATCGCCCTTGAGCGGATCGAGACCGGTGGTTTCGGTGTCGAAAATGATTTCGCGCATCGTTTGAATATATTCACCCGTCCGCGCTCTCGCGCAAGCGGGGAATTGGCTAATCGCGCCCCGTGAGATGGTGCACAAGCCGCTGCACCGCATGGCGCGTTTCGGCCAGCGAGGTGCCGGTATCGATCACATGATCGGCGCGGGCGCGTTTATCCGCGTCGGGCACCTGGAGCTTGAGGATCGCGGTGAATTTTTCCTCGGTCATCCCCGGCCGCGCCAGCACCCGCTGGCGCTGCACCTCGGCCGGCGCCGAGACCACGACCACGGCATCGACCGTCTGCCACCCGCCCTTCTCGTAGAGCAGGGGCACGTCGAACACGATCAGCGGCTTGTCGGCGTTTTCGGCGAGGAACCGGTCGCGCATCGCGCCGACCACGGGGTGGATGATCGCCTCCAGCCGCGCCAGTTCGGCGGGCTGGCCGAACACCAGCGGCCCGAGCTTCTGCCGATCGACCCCGCCCGGCCCGGTGGTCCCCGGAAAGGCCGATTCGATCGGGCCGACCAGGGCACCGCCCGGCCCCTGCAATGCGTGGACCGCGGCATCGGCGTCGAACACCGGCACGCCCAGCCCCGCGAACATCGCCGCCACAGCCGACTTGCCCATGCCGATCGACCCGGTGAGGCCGAGGATGAAGGGGCGGCCATCCTCAGGCACCAGCGATTCTCCGGCGCAGTTCGGCATCGCGCCCGCGCGGGGGGCGCTGGCCGAAGAAGTGGGCGAAGGCATAGTCGGCCTGGCCGATCAGCATGGCGAGGCCATCGATCGTGCGAAAGCCGGCGGCCCGCGCATCCTGGAGGAAGCGCGTGTCGAGCGGTGACGTCACGACGTCATAGGCCAGGCTGCCCGGCGGAGCGTGGCTCCAGTCGAACACCAGCGGCGGTTGGCCGGTCATCCCCAGCAGGCTGGCGTTGACCACCAGGTCGCAGCAGCCTTCACGGTCATCGAAGGCGAAATCGGTGGGCTGGGCGAAGTGCGCCAGATCGATCGCATGATGCTCGCCGCCCGGGTCCAGCTCATCCAGCAGGGCGCGCGCCTTGGCCGGATCGCGCCCGGCCAGGACCAGCACGAAGCCGTGGCCGGCAAGGCCGGCGATGATCGCCCGCGCCGCGCCGCCGGTGCCGATGACCCGCGCCATGCGAAACAGGTGCTGCTGGGCCAGCAGCGGCTCCAGCGGTTCGAGAAAGCCCGGAACGTCGGTGTTGTGGCCGGTGAGCCGGCCATCGGCCCCGCGCACCACGGTGTTGACCGCGCCCACGCGCGCGGCCAGCGGATCGATGGCATCGAGCAGCGGCATAATCGCCTGCTTGTGCGGCATGGTCACGTTGCAGCCGCGCCAGGCGGCATCCTTGCGCCGGCTGGCCAGGTAGTCGGCCAGGCCTTCGCGCGTGACGTGGCACGCCCGGTATTCCGCTTCGATGCCCAGTTCGGCCAGCCAGAACCCGTGGATCGCCGGTGACTTCGACTGGACGATGGGATCGCCGATCACCTCGGCATAGGGAATGTGGCTCATGGCGCGATCACCGCGCAGTGTCGCAGGGCCGCCATGACCTTGAACAAGGGCATTCCCAGGATGGTGAAGTGATCGCCACTCACGCTTTCGAACAGCTGCACGCCCCGCCCCTCGATCCGGAACACGCCGACGCAACCGGCCACCTGCGGCCATTCGGCATCGAGATAATCAGCGACGAAGCGCTCCGACAGGGTCCGGACCACCAGTTCGGCCTTGTCCGCACAGTCCGCCTTCACTTCGCCATCCCGGGCGAGAGCGGCGGCGCTGTGGAGGTCCATGGTCTTGCCGGAAAAGAAGCGCAGGTGTTCCGCTGCTGCTGCCCGGCTGGCGGGCTTGTCGAACCGCCGCCCGGCGCAGACCACCAGGCTGTCGGAACCCAGGACCCAGCGGCCCGGATGGATTGCCGAGACGGCCTGGGCCTTGGCCCGGGCAAGCGCGCGGGCCACGTCTTCGGGCGGCGCGCCGGCAAGGCCGGCTTCGAGCCCCCGCTCGTCCACCTGCGCGGGAACCGCCATGAAGGGCACGCCGGCCGCTTCCAGCATGGCCCGGCGCGAGGCGCTTTGCGAAGCCAATATCAGCATGAGGGGATCACCATCGGAACATCGGCATGGCAAGCGGGCCTTCAGATCGGTTTCGCCCCGGCGGCGGTGCTTTCGCCACGCGCGCGGTGATCCTGGTACAACCGGATAACGGCGGCGGCGGTTTCCTCGATCGAGCGCCGGGTCACGTCGATCACCGGCCAGCCATTATCGGCAAACAGCCGCCGGGCAAACTGCACTTCGCGCGCCACCTGCTCCTGGTCGACATAATGGGTCGAGGGCGCCTGGTTGAGCGACAGCAGGCGGTTGCGGCGCACCTGCACCAGCCGTTCGGGCGCCGTGGTCAGGCCCACCACCAGTGGGCGGCCGAGCTGGAACAGCGCCGCGGGCGGCGGGCTTTCCAGCACGATCGGGATATTGGCCACCTTGTGCCCGCGATTGGCGAGATAGATGGAGGTCGGCGTCTTGGAGCTGCGCGAAACCCCGGCCAGCAGGATGTCGGCCTCTTCCCAGTCTTCCCACAGCAAGCCATCATCGTGGGCAATGGTGAACTGGATCGCATCGACCCGGGCGAAATAGGCATCATCGAGGATGTGCTGCCGGCCGGGCCGGGCCTTGGCCTGCTGGCCAAGCATTTCCTCAAGCGCCATGCTCACCGCATCGAGCGCGGGCACGGCGGGCAGGCCCAGTGCCCGGCAGCGATCTTCCAGCCGCACACGGGTTTCGGCATTGACCAGGGTGAACAGCACCAGCCCGGGATTGGCGGCGATTTCCGACAGGATCCGATCGAGATGCTGCTGCGAGCGGACCATCGGCCAGAAATGGCGGGTGATCCCGGCATTGTCGAACTGGGCGAGCGCGGCCTTGGCGATCATCTCCAGCGTCTCGCCGGTGGAATCCGACAGGAGATGGAGGTGCAGCTGGGTCATTCGGGGTACCGCGATCGGCCTGTGGACAGAACCCGGCATAAACCACGGGACGAAGGGGCTGACAATTCCGGCAGGCGATTCCATCATCCCTTCCGGCCCTGCGATGGGCAACTTGTGGACAGCCGCGCGCCTTTGCCCACAGGCTGGGGACAAGCGGGATAAGTCCTGCTTGACCCCGCAGCTTCGGGATTCGCACACCGCCGCCCCCTGTTCATCGCGGGACAAATCGGGCAAGGGCGCCCAATCCCCGGTTTCCACAGGGCCAGAATCTCTCAGAATCCCTCTTTAAAGACTCTTATTTATTGGATTGGACCCGATCGGATGCCTGGTCTCCTCCTTGATACCCTGCGCGGAACGAACGGTTCCCGGCGCCCCGTGTGGCTGATGCGCCAGGCCGGGCGCTACCTGCCCGAGTACCGAGAACTGCGCGGCCGCAAGGGTGGCTTCCTGCCGCTGGTCTATGACAGCGCCGCCGCCGCCGAGATCACCCTCCAGCCGCTGCGCCGCTTCGGCTTCGATGGGGCGATCCTGTTTTCCGACATCCTGATCGTGCCCTATGCCATGGGCCAGAATCTCGAATTCCTGGCCGGCGAAGGCCCGCGGATGTCGCCCCGCCTCGTGGATGTGGCGCTCAGTGCCCTTGAAGGGGTGCCAGAGCGCCTCTCGCCGATCTACGAGACCGTGCGCCTGGTTCGCGCCGCGCTGAGCCCTGAGCAGACCATGCTGGGCTTTGCGGGCAGTCCCTGGACCATCGCCACCTACATGGTGGCCGGCGAAGGCAGCCGCGACCAGCACGAGACCCGGGCCTATGCCTATCGTGATCGCGGCGCCTTCCAGGCGATCATCGATGCGATTGTCGCCACCACGGTCGATTATCTCGAAGGCCAGGTTCGCGCCGGGGCCGAAGCGGTCCAATTGTTCGATTCCTGGGCGGGGAGCCTCGCCCCGGCCGAGTTCGAGCGCTGGGTGATCGCGCCCAATGCCGAGATCGTGCGCCAGTTGCGGGCGCGCTGCCCGGGAACGCCGATCATCGGCTTCCCCAAGGGTTCGGGGGAAAAGCTGGTGGCCTATGCCCGGGAAACCGGCGTGGATGCGCTGGGCATCGATGAAACCATCGATCCGCTGTGGGCCGCGCGCGAACTGCCCGCAGGCCTGCCGGTCCAGGGCAATCTCGATCCGTTGCTGCTGCTGGCCGGCGGCGACGAGCTCGACGCCCAGGCCCGCCGCGTGCTCGATGCCTTCGCCGATCGCCCCCACGTGTTCAACCTGGGCCACGGCATCGGCCAGTTCACCCCGATCGAACACGTCGAGCGCCTGCTCGGCGTGGTGCGCGGCTGGAGCCGTTGAGGCGGGTTGACGCAAGGGGCTTCGTGCCCGCCGGGCGATGAAGCGCACCCGCCTTGGCATCTGCCGGCGCAAGTTGCGCCACGCAACTTTTGCCGAGGCCCGGGCTGCCGCCAGTGCCGCCGCCTTAGCCAGCGGCCTGGTCTTGCGCGCCTACCGTTGCGACAAGTGCCGCCACTACCACCTCACCAGCCGCCGCAAGCCCTGATCCGGCCCTGATCCGGCCCTGATCCGGACTGCGGTGGCGGCGGGGTGCGGGATTTGCCCGGCCATCCCCCGAGCTATCACCGGCGCCGAAGGCCCGGCCCTTGCCAAGCCGATCCACTTCCGCCAGCCCCCTGCCCGTCCTATGACCCCATCATGCAGCAGGCTCTTGCAATGACCTACCTCTGGCTCAAGGCTGGCCACGTGATCTTCGTGATCTTCTGGATGGCCGGGCTGTTCATGTTACCGCGCTATTTCGTCTATCACCAGGAAGCGCCGGCCGGCTCGCCGGAACGGGCGATCTGGGTGGAGCGGGAAGGCAAGCTCCTGAAGATCATCCTGTGGCCGGCGCTGGCGGTCACGTGGGCTTTCGGGCTGGCGCTGGCGCTCCAGATCGGTGCGCTCCAGCAAGGCTGGTTCCATGCCAAGCTGGCCTTCGTCCTCGCGCTTACCGCCTATCATCTCTACCTCGCCAGCTATGCCGCGGCACTGGCGCGCGGCGAGGAGCGGCTCACCGGCAAGCGCCTGCGCCTGCTCAACGAGGTGCCCGGGATCGCCGCCGCCTTCATCGTGGTGCTGGTCATCGTGAAGCCGTTCTGACGCCGCTTGCGGCGCCCTGCCCACCACCCGAACAGGACGAGAGACCATGATCCGGCTGCACCATCTCGATCACTCCCAGTCGATGCGGGTCCTCTGGCTGCTGGAGGAACTGGGGCTTCCCTATGAAATCGTGGCCTATGCCCGCGGCAAGGACAACCGGGCGCCCGAAGCGCTCAAGGCGATCCATCCGCTCGGCAAGTCGCCGGTGATCGAGGACGGGGGCCGGATCATCGCCGAGACCGGCGCCATCGCCGACTATCTGGTCGAGCGGGCCGGTGGCCGGCTGGGCGCGCCGGCGGACGAGGATTCGCGCCTGCGCCTCCGCTATTTCTGCCACTATGCCCAGGCTTCGGTTCTGCCGGCAGTGTTCACCGGCATGGCTTTCGGCAAGGTGCCGCTGGTCGGCAAGGCGCTGCGCCAGGGCTACCGGCCCTATCTCGACACCCACCTCGATTTTCTCGAAGCCGAACTGGCCACGCGGACCTGGCTGGTGGGCGACGAATTCACCCTCGCCGATATCATGATGGGCTTCCCCATCGAGCTGGCCCAGGCGACCTTTGGCGATCTTGGCACCCGTCCCCGGCTCGAAGCCTGGCTCGCCCGCGCGCAGGATCGCCCGGCCTATCGCGTTGCGCGGGCCAAGGGCGGGGACTACAATCTCGCCTTCTGAGAATCGCCGGCCACGCGAATGGCATGACCCGGTCGGCCGCGCTGCCATCCCCGTTGCAGTTTAATCATGGATGTGATGTCAGCGGCGGGGCAATTGGGATAATCGGGCCGCGTGGATTGGTGGCCCGCTCCGACAAGCGAAGATCGGAACGCCGCCAGATGTCACCGGCAGATTCCGGCAGGAATGAAGAAGAGGACGACCCGATGAACAGCATGGTCAACGAGATACCGACGCTGACGGCCGAAGAGACCCAGACCCTCAAGGACATGAAGGTCGTCGACGCGGACACCCATTACACCGAACCCCACGACCTGTGGACCTCGATGGTTCCGGCCTCGATGAAGGACAAGGTTCCGCACGTCATCCGCAAGGACAACGGCCGCGACGTGTGGCTGGTCGACGGTGAACAGGTCCTGCTCGAGAGCGCCGTCACCGCCTGCTCCATCATGAAGGACGGCTCGAAGTTCAGCTTCTGGGACGTGTCGATCTCGGAAGGCCCGCAGATCGAGGAAGTCAGCGAGGCGTCCTGGGACATCAAGAGCCGCGTCGCCGCGATGGACGACATGAACATCTGGGCGCAGATCGTCTATCCCAACGTGGTCGGCTTCGGCTCGCAGCGCCTGATCCACCTCAAGGACCGCCAGCTTTCGCTGGATATCGCCTCGATCTATAACGAGGCCATGGCCCAGAAGCAGGAACTGTCGGGCAACCGCTTCCTGCCGCAGGCGGTCATTCCGTTCTGGGACCTCAAGGCGGCCGTCAAGGAAGTCGAGAAGGCCAAGAACATGGGCCTGACCGGCATTGCCGTGAGCCCGCAGCCCGACCATGGCACCGACCTCCCCGACATCGGCCACACCTACTGGGATCCGCTCTGGGAGGTTTGCCAGGACCTCGATATGCCGATCAACTTCCACATCGGCGCCGACCCGGCCGGGATGGCCGGCCGCAATCCGTGGGACGACGTGTGGGGCTCGATGGATCGCCACCGCAAGTACGTGATCGGCTGCGCGCTGCTGGAAAGCGGCCAGGCCTCGATCCTGGCCAACCTGGTCTGCTCCGATCTGCTTGACCGTTTCCCCAAGACCAAGTGGGTCAACGTGGAAAGCGGCATCGGCTGGATTCCGTACATCCTGGAACGCCTGGAATACCAGTTCTACGAAAGCGACCCCCAGGATCCGACCCTGGTCAACTACGACCGGCCGTCGCCGTGGGAACTGTTCCATCGCCAGATCTACGCCTGCTGGTGGTTCGAACATTCGTCGCCGACCCGTATGCTCGACATCATCGGGTTCGACAACGTGCTGTTCGAAACCGATTTCCCGCATCCGACCTGCCTCTATCCGTCGCCGGCCGAGCGCGCCTTCAAGACCCTCGAACACTGGGGTCCGGAAGCGCGGAACAAGGTCATGAGCGGCAACGCGGCCCGGGTCTACAACATCCCCGGCCTGGTCTGAGACCGGCCGGAACCGCGAAAACGCCAGATCGCCCTGCGGCGGCGCCGATCCTTCCCCATGGGGGGAACCGGCGCCGCCGCAGACGCGACGCGGACAGATCAGGCCGGGGCGCCCCCCCGGCCTTTATTGCGCCTTGAGGCCAGGGGCGGCCTTGGTGCGCCTTGCGTGATTGACCTTGCCGCCCGACCGGCCTATTCCCGCCCCGTCTCCGGCGCGAGCGCGGCCCCATCGGCCAGCCTTGCAGGTCCGCTTTCCCCAAGCCCCATGACCCGAGCCGGCCACACCCTGCATCCGGAAGAATGAAAATGCACCTCAAGGAACTCAAGAAGAAGACCCCGGCCGAGCTGGTCGAGATGGCCGAGGAATTCGGCGTCGAGGGCGCCAGCACCATGCGCCGCCAGGACCTGATGTTCGCCATCCTCAAGGAAGTGGCCGAAGACGGCGAGGAGATCCTCGGCATCGGCACGATCGAGGTCCTGACCGACGGTTTCGGCTTCCTCCGCAGCCCCGAGGCGAACTACCTTGCCGGGCCGGACGATATCTATGTCTCGCCCAACCAGGTCCGCAAATGGGGCCTTCGCACCGGCGATACGGTGGAAGGCGAGATCCGCGCCCCCAAGGATGGCGAGCGCTATTTCGCGATCAACAAGCTGATCAGCGTCAACTTCGACGATCCCGATGCGGTCCGCCACCGGGTCAACTTCGACAACCTCACCCCGCTCTATCCCAACCAGCGCCTCGTGCTCGATACGATCGATCCCACGGTGAAGGACAAGTCGGCCCGGGTCATCGATCTCATCAGCCCGCAGGGCAAGGGCCAGCGCGCCCTGATCGTCGCCCCGCCGCGCACCGGCAAGACCGTGCTGCTCCAGAACATGGCCAAGGCGATCACCGACAACCATCCGGAAGTCTTCCTGATCGTGCTCCTGATCGACGAGCGTCCGGAAGAAGTGACCGATATGCAGCGCTCGGTGCGCGGCGAGGTCATTTCCTCCACCTTCGACGAACCGGCCACCCGCCACGTGCAGGTTGCCGAAATGGTGATCGAAAAGGCCAAGCGCCTGGTGGAACACAAGAAGGACGTGGTGATCCTGCTCGATTCGATCACCCGCCTCGGCCGCGCCTACAACACGGTTGTCCCCAGCTCCGGCAAGGTGCTGACCGGCGGTGTCGATGCCAACGCCCTCCAGCGCCCCAAGCGCTTCTTCGGCGCGGCGCGCAACATCGAGGAAGGCGGCTCGCTCTCGATCATCGCCACGGCCCTGATCGATACCGGCAGCCGCATGGACGAAGTGATCTTCGAAGAGTTCAAGGGCACCGGCAACAGCGAAATCGTGCTCGACCGCAAGGTGGCCGACAAGCGCATCTTCCCGGCGCTCGATGTCGGCAAGTCCGGCACCCGCAAGGAAGAACTGCTGGTCGAGAAGGCAAACCTCGCCAAGATGTGGGTGCTGCGCCGCATCCTCATGCAGATGGGCACGGTCGATGCGATGGAATTCCTGCTCGACAAGATCAAGGACACGAAGACCAACGAGGATTTCTTCGCGACCATGAACCAGTAGGCCGAAGGGGCGCGGTGCAAGCCGCGCCCTTGGCTTATCCGCCTTGGCGGGGCCGACCGGCCCCGGGGCTTACCGCAGGTGTTCAGCGAAGAAGGCCTCGGTCCGTCCATCCGCCAGCCGCGCGCCGTCTTCATTGCGGCGCTTGCCCATCTGGGCGGCAAACCCGTGATCGAGCCCCGGATAGTCGTGGATGGTCACGTGCGGGTTGGGATCGAGGCCATCATGCATGGCCTGCTGCTGGTCGGCCGGCACGAATCCATCGGCCATCGGCACGTGCAGCATCAGCGGCCGGGCAATCGCATGGCTCTCGCCCAGCATTCCGGCGATGCCCACGCCATAGTATCCGACCGAGGCATCGACATCGGTCCGCGTCGCTGCCTGATAGGCGATCTTGCCGCCCATGCAGTAACCGACCAGGCCCACCCTGGGCACGCCGGCCTCGCGCCGGATCCAGCGGATCGTGGCTTCGACGTCGCGAATGCCGGCCTCGAAATCGTGGCCCTGCATGAACACCAGCGATTGCTGGAACTGTTCGGGCACGTCGGGATCAAGCTCGATCCCAACCTGTTGGCGCCAGAACACGTCAGGCGCGACGGCCAGGTAGCCAAGACTGGCGAAGTGATCGGCTTTCTGGCGAATGCCCGGGTTTACTCCGAAAATCTCCTGGATGACGATGACTGCGCCCTGCGCCGATCCCGCGGGCCGGGCCATGTAGGCAGGAAAATCCGCATCCCCTTCGTAAGTTGCGATCCGCACATATTCGCCCATGATTCGCACTCCGCTCGATTCCCGTTCCAGACCGGCAGAATTGCCGCTTCGATGGACTTTGCCAAGAGCGTGTGCAAGCGTGGCCGGGAGGGGTATTGGCCCGCCGCAGATGGAGCAAGACAATGAAGGTCAACGTGGAAGTGGATTGCACGCCGGAAGAGGCGCGGCGGTTCCTTGGCCTGCCCGATGTCAGCAAGGCCAACGAAGCCTATGTCGATGCGGTGATGAAGGCCATGCAGGGCGTGGGCAGCGTCGAACAGCTTCATTCGATGAGCAAGCAGCTGGCGCCGATGGGCGAGATCGGGATGAACCTGTTCAAGCAGTTCATGGACATGGGCACGGCCACGGCCCGCAAGAAGGACTGAGTCCGGTTTCGCCGCGGCCGTGTTCGCCTGACCGATGACTGATACGATCTTCGCGCTGTCGAGCGGCGCGGCCCCGGCTGCGATCGGCGTGATCCGGGTCAGCGGCCCGCAGGCCAACGCGGCCATGCGCGCCCTGGCCGGAAGGCTTGCCCCGCCCCGGCGCGCGGTCACGGCTGTCTTGCGCGATGGTTCCGGCGCTCCGCTTGATCGCGCACTGGTGCTTTGGCTTCCCGGCCCGCACACCGCCACCGGTGAGGATTGCGCCGAATTCCATCTCCACGGCGGCCGCGCGGTGATTGCCGCGGTCGAGGCCGCGCTGGCCGCCCTGCCGGGGCTGCGCCGCGCCCAGGCGGGCGAATTCACCCGCCGCGCCTTCATCAACGGCAAGATCGACCTGGCCGAGGCCGAAGGTCTGGCCGACCTGCTGGCGGCGGAAACCGAACTTCAGCGCCAGTCCGCCCTGGCGCTGGCCGGGGGCACATTTTCCCGCCTGGTCGAGGATTGGCGCGCGCGCCTGTTGCATCTGTCCGCCGAGATCGAGGCCGTGCTCGATTTTGCCGAGGACGATGACATCGCCGCGGTGGATGAGCGTTTCACGTGGAACATCCGTGCCCTGGCCGATGAGCTGGCCGAATGGCTGGCCCGGCCCCGCGCGGAACGGCTGCGTGAAGGATTCCGGGTGGTCCTCGCCGGTCCGCCCAATGCGGGCAAGTCCACCCTGTTCAACGCGCTGGTCGAAGCCGAGGCGGCGATCACCTCGCCCATTCCCGGCACCACCCGCGACGTGGTGGCCCGGCCGGTGGCCCTGGCCGGTGTCCCGTTCCTGTTCCTCGACACCGCCGGCCTGCGCGACGAAACCGCCGATCCGATCGAGCGGACCGGGATCGATCGCGCGCAGGGCGAACTGGCCCGGGCCGACCTGGTCCTGTGGCTCGGCCCCGATGGGCAATGTCCGCCCCTGGCCTGGAACATCGAGGCGCAGTGCGATCGCCCCGGGCATGAGGCCAAGGCCCACCCGCGCCATCGGGTCTCGGCGCTGACCGGGCAAGGCCTTGGCCACTTGCGCGAGGATCTGGTGGCCACGGCCCGCGCCGCCCTCCCTCGCCCCGGCGAAGCGGCGCTCAACCAGCGCCAGCACCGCCTGCTCGACGAAGCTCACGCCGCCCTTTCGGCCATCCCCGGCCTGGATGATCCGCTGCTGATAGCCGAAGGTCTGCGCCTGGCCCGCGTCGCCTTCGATGCCCTGCTCGGCCGGACCACGACCGAGGATATGCTCGACGCGCTGTTCGGCCGGTTCTGCATCGGCAAATAGCGGTGCGACCTGAATGTTCCACGTGAAACAACGCGCGGTACGCCAACTGGACCCCTGCCGGCAAATCCTGTAAGCGCCCCGCCATGCATCCGTTCGACATCATCGTCGTTGGCGGCGGACACGCCGGCTGCGAAGCGGCCGCCGTCGCCGCCCGGATGGGCGCGCGCACCGCCCTGCTGACCTTCGACCCCGCCCAGCTTGGCGCGATGAGCTGCAATCCTGCCATCGGCGGCCTGGGCAAGGGCCACCTCGTCCGCGAGGTCGATGCGCTTGATGGGCTGATGGGCCGCGCCGCAGATGCGGCCGCGATCCATTACCGGATGCTCAACAAGAGCAAGGGCAGCGCCGTGCAAGGCCCGCGCATCCAGGCGGACCGCAAGCTGTTCAGGCGTGCGGTCCAGGCCATGCTGGAGCGGCAGGACCGGCTCACCGTGGTGGCCGGTGAGGCGGCAGCCTTGCGCCTGGCCGGCGGCCGGGTGGTCGGCGTGACCCTGGCTGACGGCACAGAACTGACCGCCGCCGCGGTGGTGCTGTGCACCGGCACCTTCCTGGGCGGCACCCTGTTCCGCGGCGAGGAGCGCATGGTTGGCGGGCGCATCGGCGAGGATTCGGCCCAGCGCCTCGCGGCCCAGTTGCGTGAGGCCGAGCTGCCGATGGCCCGGCTCAAGACCGGCACCCCGCCGCGCCTCGATGGCCGCACCATCGACTGGGCGGTGCTGGAGGAGCAGGCCTCGGATCTCGACGCGTGGACGATGTCGCCGCTCACCACCGCGCGGGTGAACCCCCAGGTGTTCTGCGCGATCACGCGCACCAATTCCCGCAGCCACGACATCATCCGTGGCGGCCTTCACCGCTCGCCCCTGTTCACCGGGGCGATCGGCGCTTCCGGGCCGCGCTATTGCCCGTCGATCGAGGACAAGATTCACCGCTTCGCCGACCGCGATGGCCACCAGGTCTTCCTCGAACCCGAAGGGCTCGACAGCGCGCTGGTCTATCCCAACGGCATCAGCACGTCGCTCCCTGCCGATGTCCAGCTGGCCCTGGTCCGCTCCATGCGGGGGCTGGAGCAGGTGGAGATCGTCACCGCCGGCTATGCCGTCGAATACGATCACGTTGATCCCCGCGCCCTGCGGCCCAGCCTTGAACTGCGCGCCTTGCCGGGACTCTATTGCGCGGGGCAGATCAACGGCACCACCGGCTACGAGGAGGCTGCCGCGCAAGGACTGGTCGCCGGCATGAACGCTGCGGCCGCCGTGCTTGGCCGGGAGCCGGCGGCGCTGGACCGGGCCAATTCCTACCTCGCGGTGATGATCGACGATCTCACGCTGCACGGCGTGACCGAGCCTTACCGGATGCTCACCGCCCGCGCCGAATACCGCCTGCGCCTGCGCGCCAACAATGCCGGTTCCCGGCTCACCCCGCTGGGCCTGGCCTGCGGCGCGGTGGGGCCGGAGCGCGCGGCATGGTTCGCGCGGCGCGAGGCTGGCCGGGCGCAGTTCGATCAGGCTTTGTCGACCGAGGCCAGCGCGGCCGAGCTGGCCCGCGCCGGCCTGCCGGTCCGCACCGACACCGGCCGCCTGCCCTTGCGCGAATGGCTGCGCTTCTCCGGGGTGACGCTTGACGGCCTTGCTCCCTGGCTTCCCGCCGATCTGCCCGCCGATGCGGAGCTGGCCGCCGAAGTGGTCGAGGATGCGATCTATGCGCCCTACCTTGTCCGCCAGGAGGGCGAACTGCGCGCCCTTCGCGCGGGCGAGGCTCTGCCGCTGGGCGATACCTTTGCCTATGGCGCGGTGCCCGGTCTGTCGCGCGAGATGGTCGAACGTCTCCAATCGGCGCGGCCCGCCACGCTGGCCGATGCCGGCCGGGTTCCGGGGATCACCCCGGCGGCACTGGCGGCCCTTCTGGTGCAGGCCCGGCGGCAGGCGGCATGACCGGCTCGGAAGCCGAAGCCCGGGCGCTGGTGGCCGATCTTGCCGATGCAGCGGCCCTCGCCCGGTGCGAGCGACTGCTGGACCTGCTGGCCGAGGAAAACACCCGGCAGAACCTGGTGTCCAGCGCCAGCCTGGGCGCGGCGTGGCAGCGGCACATTGCCGATTCGGCGCAGCTCCTGCGCCATGTTCCACGTGAAACACCGTCGCCCTGGCTTGACCTTGGCACCGGTGCCGGCTTCCCCGGGCTGGTGATTGCCGCGCTGCGGCCCGAGCTTGATGTGACCATGGTCGAATCGCGCACCAGGCGAGTCGAGTGGCTGCAACGGGTCTGCAGCGATCTCGGCCTGGCGCGGGCGCGGGTGCTGGGTTCGCGGCTGGAGCTGGTTGAATCGTTCCCGGCCGGGGTCATTTCGGCACGGGCCTTTGCCCCGCTCGATCGATTGCTCGACATTTCCGCACGATTTTCCACAGCCGACACGATATGGCTGTTGCCGAAGGGCCGTTCGGCTTGGGATGAAGTGAATCAGCTTTCGGGGTGGCGGCACCTGTTCCACGTGGAACAATCGCTCACCGATCCGGATGCTGGTCTGGTGGTGGGAACGGTGTCCGGTCCGCTTGCTGCCGTGGCGAAACCGCGAGGGAAGAAGGCGCGCAGCTCATGATCCGCATCGCGATTGCCAACCAGAAGGGCGGTGTGGGCAAGACCACCACGGCCATCAATCTCGCCACGGCCCTCGCGGCGACCGGGTGGAAAACCCTGCTCGTCGATCTTGATCCGCAGGGCAATGCCTCGACCGGGATCGGCCTTCCCGCCGCCGAGCGCGGGGCCACATCCTATGACCTGCTGGTCGATCAGGTTCCCCTGGCCTCCTGCGCTGTCCCGACCCGCATTCCCGGCATGGACATCGTCCCGGCCACGGTCGACCTGTCTGGCGCGGAAGTGGAGCTGGTCGGGGTGGAGAACCGCACCGATCGCCTGCGGACCGCGCTGGGCGCCGATGCAGGCTATGACGTCTGCCTGATCGATTGCCCGCCTTCGCTTGGCCTGCTCACGCTCAACGCGCTGTGCGCCGCCGATACCCTGCTTGTGCCGCTCCAGTGCGAATTCTTCGCGCTTGAAGGCTTGAGCCAATTGCTCCAGACGGTCGAGCGGGTGCAGCAGCGGTTCAATGCATCGCTCGGCATCGTCGGCGTGGCGCTGACCATGTTCGATCGCCGCAACCGCCTGACCGACCAGGTATCGGACGACGTGCGTTCCTGCCTTGGCCAGCTGGTGTTCGAGACGGTTATCCCGCGCAACGTCCGCCTGTCCGAAGCGCCCAGCCATGGCCTGCCGGCGCTGGTCTATGATCACAACTGCTCGGGGAGCCGCGCCTACATGGCGCTTGCCCGCGAGCTCATTGGGCGCCTGCCTTCCCGGAGATTGGCCGCATGAGTGAAGATCCCGCAGTCCAGGCTGTCCCTGCTCCCGAACCCGCCGCACCCGAACCCGCAGCGCCCCATCGCCGCAAGCCGCCCGCGCTTGGCCGCGGCCTCGGCGCCCTGCTCGGCGAGGTGCGGCGCGAGGAATCGGTGTTCGGCACCGCGCCTTCGGCCGGCCCGGTCCAGTCGGGGCTGACCACCCTGGCGGTTTCCGCGATCGAGCCTCATCCCGAACAGCCCCGCCGCCGGTTCGACGAGGCCGCGCTGGAGGAACTGGCCGCCTCGATTGCCGCGCGGGGCGTGATCCAGCCAGTCATCGTCCGTCCGCTCGGCCAGGGGCGCTACCAGCTTGTCGCCGGCGAGCGGCGCTGGCGCGCGGCGCAGCGGGCGCGGCTCCATGAAATCCCGGCCCTGGTGCGCGATCTGACCGAGCGCGAGGTCATGGCCCTGGCGCTGATCGAGAATCTCCAGCGCCAGGATCTCAACCCGGTGGAAGAGGCGCGTGCCTATGAGCGCCTGGCCCAGGCCGAGAGCATGACCCAGGCCGAAATCGCCCGGATGGTCGACAAGTCACGCAGCCATGTCGCCAATCTCCAGCGCCTGCTGGCCCTGCCCGAGCCGGTGCTCGACATGGTGGAGGTGGGCGATCTTTCGATGGGCCATGCCCGCGCCCTGATCGGCGCCGAGGATGCGACCGACCTGGCGCGCGCCGCGGTCGACAAGCAGCTCTCCGTGCGTGAGGTCGAAAAGCTGATCCGCCGGCGCAATCGTCCGGTTCCGCCGGCCCCGCGCCGGGCGCGCGAGGCCCGGGGATCGGGGGAGAACGCCGATATCCTCGCGGTGCAGAATCACCTGGAGGAATTCCTTGGCCTCAGCATCCGCATCGCGGTCGATCCCGATCCGGTGTCCGGCACGGTATCGATCCGCTACACCACGCTGGATCAGCTCGATCTGATTTGCCAGCGGCTGACGGGCGGAAATATCTGATCTAAATAGAAACTATTGCGGAACCCGCTTGTCCGGCACCAGCCGCACGCGCTTGTCGGGCGCGGCGCGGCGGGGGATGAGCCGCGAATGGCGGGGAACGGTGGTGATGATCTCCTCGGTCACCACGGTTTCCTTGCACGGACCGCGCACGGCTGGCCCTCCTGCCGCCACCATGGTGACCGGCACCAGCATCACCGGCACGCCATAGCCATAACCATAGCCGTATCCAGCCGGGTAGGTACCAGCGCCCTGGCCCCAGCCGTCGAGCATGGCTTCGCAGCGATCGCGCACGCGCGGGGCATCTTCGGCGCGATCGATCGCGGCACCGGCCAGGGCGCCCACGGCGGCGCCGGCGACCGTGCCCAGAAATTTGTCGCGATGGCCGGCCAGCGCGTGGCCGGCCACGCCGCCCACCACTCCGCCGATGACCGCCCCGCCCAGCCCATTGTCGCCCAGGCGGTGGCGGCATTCGCGCAGCCATTCGCCGCGGTCGCGCGGGGCGGGGGCCGACGGCTGCGCGCTTTCGGTCTCGATCACCGTGGGGGTTTGCCAGCCGCCATACCAGGCGCCGAACGGCCCACCCCAATGCGGGAGCATCTGCGGCCGGCCGCCATGGGCCAGGGCCGGCGATGCGGCCAGCAGGCCCAGCGCGGCAAGGGTGATCGTGACGGTCTGGCGCATCGGTTCTATCCCCCGGCCGGAACGGAGGCGTTCCGGGCATTAACCCGGAATTTAGCATCGATTGCGGCGGCGGACCAAGGCTGCCGGCCGCCCTGTGCCAAATCGGCGCAGCTTGCCGCCGGCCCCGCCCCGCCCTGTTCCGGCGGGCAGGGCGGTTGTCGGCGGGGTGCGCCCGGCCTATCTGTGCCGGCATGAGCGAAACCATGCGTAAGATCCTTGCCGCCGCCGCGGTTGTTCTCCTGCTGATCGTGGGGGCGGGGGCCTGGGTGCTGCACGGCAACCCGACCGACCGCCTGCCCTCGTCCACGGTTGGCCGCACGCCGCAACTGGTCGATCCCGAGCCCGAGCGCATTCCCACCATCGGCGTGGTCAAGCCGATCGGGTGGAAGGCCGGCGAAGCGCCCGTGGCCGCCAACGGGCTGGCGGTGAACCGGTTCGCCGAAGGGCTTGATCATCCGCGCACCATGTTGCTGCTCCCCAATGGCGACGTGATCGTAGCCGAGACCAACCGTCCGGCCGGAGATGGCCCGGGCGGGATCACCGGCTTCGTCATGAAGCTGCTGTTCGCGCGGGCCGGGGCGGGCGATGCCTCGCCCAACCGGCTGGTCCTGCTGCGCGATGCCAATGGCGATGGCGTGGCCGAGCAGCGCTTTGTCCTGCGCGAGGGTCTCGATTCGCCCTCGGGCCTCGCCTGGGGCGTGAACACGCTGTTCGTGGCCAATCACAATGCCGTGCTGGCCTTCCCCTTCACCCCCGGTCAGACCGCGCTGTCCGGCGCGCCGCGCAAGCTGCGCGACCTGCCGCCCGGCGGCAACCACTGGATGCGGAACCTCCTGCTCAGCCCCGATGGCACCAAGCTCTACGTGGCCGTCGGTTCCTCCACCAACATCGGCGAGAACGGGATGACGGCGGAGGAAGGCCGGGCCGCGATCTGGGAGATCGACGTGGCCACCGCGCGGGGGCGGCAATATGCCGGCGGTATGCGTAATCCCAACGGGATGGACTGGAATCCGGCGACGGGCGAGCTGTGGGCCACGGTGAACGAGCGCGATATGCTGGGCGGCGATCTGGTGCCCGACTATCTCACCAACGTGCCGGTCGGCGCCCAATATGGCTGGCCGTGGTTCTACTGGAAGGACGTGGCCGACGACCGGGTCAAGGAGCCGATGCCCGAATACCTCAACGAATATGTCCGCAAGCCCGAATATGCGCTGGGCGCCCACACCGCCGCGCTGGGCCTGCGCTTTGCGGCGGCGGGCAACCGGCTGGGGGCCAACTATGCCAACGGCGCCTTCATCGCCCGCCACGGCTCGTGGAACCGCAAGCCGGCGGTGGGCTATGACGTGGTCTTCATCACCTTCGATGCCAACGGCAATCCGCGCGGCCTGCCGGTTCCGGTGTTGGGTGGGTTCCTGGCCGGCCCTGGCGAAACCCATGGACGCCCCACCTGGATTGCCTTCGACCGCACTGGCGCCCTGCTGGTGAGCGACGATACCGCCGGGATCGTCTGGCGCGTGGTCTCGCCGACGGCGGCGCCGACTGCCGGGGTCAAGCCGGTGGTCACCGGGCATATGCCGCCGCAGCGGCAGCTCAACAGCGAGGCGGCGGCAAGCTTCCGCCCGGGACCGAACGACGAACCCAGGCGCTGACGCCGACCTGAGGCCGGGCGTGGCGGATCAGAGCCGGCGCCCGGCCCGGCCGGCCAGTTCGGTGACATATTGCCAGGCGATCCGGCCCGAGCGGGCGCCGCGCCGCTTGGACCATTCCAGCGCATCGCCCGCCTCGAAGGCGAGGCCGAGGTCCGCCGCGTAGCCAGCGATGATCGCGAGATAATCGTCCTGGCTGCAGGCGTGGAAGCCTACCGAAAGCCCGAACCGGTCGGCCAGGGCAAGGCGATCGTCCACCGCATCGCGCGGATTGATCGGATCGTCCTGTTCCGACAGGTGGCGGCTGACGATCGCCCGGCGATTGGCGGTGACGGCCAGGCGCACGTTGCCCGGCCGGGCTTCCACCCCGCCCTCCAGCCACGAACGCAGCTGGCGCGGGCCGGTGCTGTCCCCGTCCTCGAAGCCGAGATCGTCGATATAGACGAGGAACGGGCGGTCCTGCGCGGCCAGGGCCGCGAACAGTCCGGTCAGGCTCGCCAGGGCATCGGGGGCGACCTGGACCAGTGCGATCGGCCCCACCTCGGCCTGGGCGGCCACCACGCCCGAGCGCAGCAGCGCCGACTTGCCCATGCCCCGCGAACCCCACAGCAGCATATCATGGGCGGCGTGGCCGGCGGCATGGCGGGCGATATTGGCGACGACCACCGCCTTCTGCGAGTCGATCCCGCGCAGGAGATCAAGCGGCGGGGCCGCCAGCACCGGCACGGCGCGCGGCCCCTTGGCGTCCCACACGTAGGCCGGGCTGGCCGACCAGTCGACCGGAACGGTCGCGGCGGGGGCCAGGCGGTCCAGCGCCGCCGCGATCCGGGCCAGCACCGCGCCGGCATCGATCCCATCATTCACGAGGCAAGGTCCTCCGCATCGAGTTGGTAAAGCAGGTTGGCGCCGGCCATGGCCGAGGCCTTGAGCCCGGCGGCCTCGGGGACGATGTGATCGAGGAAGAAGCGCGCGGTCACCCGTTTGGTCGCGGCCGCGCCGGCGGGCACCTCGCCCCGGTCCATCGCCTCTGCCTGGCGCAGCAATTGCCAGCCGGCCACGGCCACCGCGCACATCGTGGTGAAGGGAACCGAGCCGGCTAGCCGGTCGTCCAGCGAAGCCTCGGCGCTCATCCAGCGCGCCACCTCGGCGCAGTCCCGCGCCAGCGCGGCGAGCCTTGGTGCCTGCGCCGCGCCCGCGCCAGCATCGGCCAGCAGGGCCAGGAGGACCGCGCCCTGCTCCATTCCCAGCTTGCGGGTGACGAGGTCGGCTGCCTGGATGCCGTTGGTGCCTTCGTAGATCGGCGCGATCCGGGCATCGCGGAAGAATTGCGCCGCGCCGGTTTCCTCGATGTAGCCCATGCCGCCGTGGACCTGCAGGCCCAGGCTTGCCACCTCGCAGCCCATGTCGGTTCCCCAGGCCTTGATCAGCGGCACCAGCACGTCGGCCCGCGCCGACGCCGCGTCATCGCCCAGCGCGGCGCGATCGGCCTGGCCCCAGATGTAATAAAGCAGCGCCCGCCCGCCTTGCGTGAGCGCGCGCATCCGCAGCAGCATCCGGCGCACATCGGGGTGTTCGATGATGGCCACCGGCGCGCGGTCGGGCGAACCGGCGCGCGCGCCTTGCACGCGCTGGCGGGCATAGGCCATGGCCTGCTGCAGGGCGCCCTCGGCGATCTGCACGCCCTGGCTGCCGACATTGATCCGCGCCGCGTTCATCATCGTGAACATCGCCTTGAGCCCGGCGTTCTCGGCCCCGACCAGTTCGCCGATGCACTGGTCGTTATCGCCATAGCTCATCACGCAGGTCGGCGAGGCGTGGATGCCCAGCTTGTGCTCGATCGAAACCACCTTGAGGTCGTTGCGCGGTCCGAGCGAGCCATCGGCATTCACCAGCACCTTGGGCACTACGAACAGGCTGATCCCGCGCGATCCGGCGGGCGCGCCGGGGGTGCGGGCCAGGACCAGGTGGATGATGTTTTCGGCCAGTTGGTGTTCGCCCCAAGTGATGAAGATCTTGGTCCCCTTGATCCGGTACTTGCCGGCATGGGGGCCATCGGTGATCGGCATGGCGCTGGTGCGAAGCGCGCCCACGTCGGAGCCGGCCTGCGGCTCGGTCAGGTTCATGGTCCCGGGCCATTCGCCGCTGACCAGCCGGGGCAGGTAGAGCCGCTGCTGGGCCGCGCTGCCATGATGGGCCAGCGCCTCGATCGCGCCCACGGTCAGCATCGGCAGGAGGGTGAAGGCCATGTTGGCCGCGCCCAGTGTTTCCTGGATGCAGGCGGCCAGGCTCAGCGGCAGGCTCTGGCCGCCATGTTCGACCGGGCCGGAAACGGCATTCCACCCCTGCTCGACATAGGCCCGGTAGGCGCGGGCAAAGCCATCGGGATGGGTCACCACCCCGTTTCGAGCCACCGGCGGCGAGACATCGCCCAGTCGGTTGAGCGGAGCCCATTCGCCTGCGGCGAAGGCGCCGATCCCCTCGACGATTGCCGAAACGAGGTCGGGGGAGGCGGCGGCGAAGCGCTCGTGCGCCGCGAGGTCGGCGATCCCGGCGTTGACGGCAAGGGCCAGCAACTGGTCGGCGGAGGGCGGGGTGAAGGTCATGGTCCTGGTTCCGTCCCGGTGGCGTGGGGATGCAAGGCGCCGGCGGCGATCTTGGCATATGTCGCAGGACCGCTATAGCGCGGCGATGACCGGGAACAATCACCCGCAGGCGCTCGGGGCTGACGCAGCAGGCATCGCCGCCGCCGCCGCCGCCCTGGCGCGGGGCGAACCCGTCGCCCTGCCCACCGAAACGGTCTATGGCCTTGCCGCAAGGGCCGACAGCGCCGATGCGGTGGCCGCGATCTACCGTGCCAAGGGCCGGCCCGATTTCAATCCGCTGATCGTCCACGTGCCGGACGTGGCCCGGGCCGAACGGCTGGCGCGGTTCGATGCCCGCGCGCGGCGGCTGGCCGAGGCGTTCTGGCCCGGGCCGCTGACCCTCGTGCTCCCCTTGCGCGACGATGGGGGAATTGCGCCTGCGGTCACCGCCGGCCTTGCGACCATCGCGTTGCGCTGTCCGGCCCATCCGGTGATGCGCGCGGTGCTGGAGGCCTGCGGGCTGCCACTCGCGGCGCCCTCGGCCAATCGCAGCGGCGCGGTAAGCCCGACCACGGCGGCCCACGTGGCCCACAGCCTGGCCGGCCGGATCGGCCTGGTGCTGGATGGCGGGGCGACCGCCGCGGGCATTGAAAGCACCATTGTCGCCCTGCGCGAGGAGGGCTGGTCGCTGCTGCGCCCCGGACCGGTGACCGAAGGCGAAATCGCCGTACTGGTCGGCCCGCCCCTGCCGACCCCGGCCGCCGGACAGATCGAGGCGCCGGGGCAACTGGCCAGCCACTATGCGCCGGGCAAGCCGGTGCGGCTGGAGGCCACGGCGGCCCGGGCCGACGAGTTCCTGATCGGCTTCGGGCCGGTGGCGGGCGCGGTCAACCTCTCCCCTACCGGCGATCTCGCCGAGGCCGCGGCCCGGCTTTACGCCTGCCTGCACCAGGCCGCCGCCGCCCCGCAGCCCCGGGTGGCCGTGGCGCCGGTGCCGCACGCGGGCATCGGCGCGGCCATCAACGACCGCTTGGCGCGAGCGGCGGCCTGAGCCGCCAACGAATCCGGCGCACAAACGAAAAGGCCGCCCGCAAGCGGACGGCCTTTCGGGCAAGGGGCAAGCGGCGGCTCAGGCGGCCGGCGCAGCCTCGTAATACTTGGGCGCGTGTTCGTTGAGGATCGCGAGGATCTTCTTCAGCGCCGCCGGCTCGTCGGTCTTTTCCATGGCCGCCAGCTCGCGGGCCAGGCGCGACGACGCCGCCTCGAAGATCTGCCGTTCCGAATAGGACTGTTCCGGCTGGTCATCCGCCCGGAACAAATCGCGCGTGACTTCCGCGATCGAGACGAGATCGCCCGAATTGATCTTGGCTTCATATTCCTGGGCGCGGCGCGACCACATGGTGCGCTTGACCTTGGGCTTGCCCTTGAGCGTATCGAGCGCCTCGCGCAGGGTCTTGTCCGACGACAGCTTTCGCATACCGATCGCCTCGACCTTGTTTACCGGCACACGCAGGGTCATGCGCTCCTTTTCGAAGCGGAGCACGTAGAGCTCCAGCTTCATGCCGGCAATTTCCTGTTCCTGCAGTTCGATGACCCGGCCAACACCGTGCTTCGGGTAAACGACGTAATCTCCGACATCGAAGGCGTGAGCCTTGGCGGCCATGTATCGTCCTTTCGCCTGCAGGGTCGGGAGACCCGAATGGGCCTCGATGGCGCGGACTGGTGGTTCCGGCGAGATGCGTTCCGCCTTGCGGCGAAGCGGCGCCAGGCCACCCGTCTACCGTCTGTTGCGACCCTGCCTTTCGTGTGAGTCACTGGCCCGGCCCTCAGCGGCCGGGTCTGTCGGAACGGTCATAGCATTGTCGAAACGAAAATTCCAGCCCTGCCGGCATTGCATCTGCGAAGGGCGCCGGAAGGCTGCCCGCGAAACGTGACGTTTTGCGGACAGTGCAAAGCTTTTTCGGGCAGCGCCGCGCCGCAACACGGCGCGGGGTCGGGCCGCCGGGCGGCCCGATTCGGTCAGTCGCCCTCGCCCGGTTCGGCCGAGAAGAACTTCTCGAACTTGCCGTCGACGCCCTTGAACTCGTCGGCGTCGGGCGGGGTGTCCTTCTTGGTGGTGAGGTTGGGCCACTCGGCCGAATACTTGGCGTTCAGCTCGAGCCACTGCTCAAGCCCGCTCTCGGTATCGGGCAGGATCGCCTCGGCCGGGCATTCCGGCTCGCACACGCCGCAATCGATGCATTCGTTCGGGTTGATGACGAGCATATTCTCGCCCTCGTAGAAGCAATCGACCGGGCAGACCTCGACGCAATCCATGTACTTGCAACGGATGCAGGCGTCGGTGACGACATAGGTCATGGCAAATGATCCCCTTGGTGTTCTGGGCCATGCTCCGGGCAGCGGGTTGCTCCGGGCCGATTCGAACTCGCTGCTATGGAAATTTCTGGGCCGGCGTCAAGCGCACGGTAGCACGATTGCGCTTCGCTGGCCGGGCCGCGGCGCGGCGGGATGGCCAGGATCTCGATCACCCGTACCGCCGCGGGCAGCGGCAGGACCAGCACGTCGCCCACCTGGATCGCCTGGGCGCTGCGTTCCACCCGCCGGCCGTTGAGGCGGATATGGCCGGCCTCGGCCAGCTCCTGGGCCTGCGGGCGGGTCCTGGTGAAGCGCAGGAACCACAGGAGCTTGTCGAGCCGCACCCCGCGCGCCTAGCGCACCAGCCCGGCCAGTGCGGCGAAGGCCCCGCCCTGCGGCGGCGCGGGCTTGCGCGCCGGTTCGGCGACCGGAGCGGGCCGGCGCGGCGGGCGCCAGCGCCAGGTGGTCGGCGTGGGCGGTCCGAAGGCGCCTTCGGGCAGGGCGGCGGGCGAATGGGCGAGAAAACCGGCCAGCCGCAGCAGCTGGACATGGGCTTCGGGCGCCATACCCATCGAGCGGGCCAGCGCCGGGTCGATCGTGAACATGGCCTTGCCGGCCGCGGCGCGGCGGCCGTGGGCCTCGCGCAGGAGCTTTTCGGCCATGTCGATGCGGATCGCCTGGCTGGCGAAGCGGCGGTAGCCCAGCGGCGCGCGGCCCCGCACCAGCGGCACGATCGGCGGCATTTCGGCCAGGACTTCGCCGGTCTTCGTCCCGCCAAGCCCGGCCAGTTCGCGCCAGACGGCCAGCGGCGCGGGCTTGAGGGCGGCGGGCACGAACAGGTCGATCGCGCCGATCCGCACGCCGAGTTTCCGCAAGGCATCGCGCTGTGACGGCTGGAGCTGCTCCAGCCCCGCGCCCTCGCGCAGGATCACCCCGCCGCCATCGACCAGGCGGATCAGCATCGCGCGCAGTTCCGGCCCGCCTTCCGGCTCGCGACTGGCGGCATCGAGCGCGACCAGCGGGGCCGCGCCGGCCAGCCACCCGGCCAGCCAGCCATCGAGCACTTCGCGCAAGGTGCGCCGTTCATTCGCGGGAATGGCCTCCAGCGCGGGTTCGAGCTGGAGCTGCGGGGAAAACAGACCCTTGCCGCCCCGGATTCGCGCCAGCACTTCCTTGCCCAGCACGATCGCGCCGCGCGCCATGGCCAGCCCTGCCGTGCCGGCGGCAATCTCGCCAGCCAGTGCCGTTGCGCGTTCGGCCAGCAACTGGGGCAGGTGGCGCTCGGCCGCGGCGAACAGCAGCTTGTGGTCGCTATGGTGCGCTCCGGGATCGACCGTGAACCGGAATCCCTCCAGATTGCCCAGCTTTTCCCCGTCCACCACCAATTCATTCCCCTTCAGTTCGACCGGCAGCAAGGCCGCATCCGGTCCCGTTCGCCGCATCAGTACAGAGGTGCGCCGGTTGACGAAACGCTCCGTCAGCCGTGCGTGCAGGGCGTCCGACAGCCGCGCTTCGACCGAGCGCGCCCGCGCCGCCATTTCCTCGCGCGCCAGCACCCAGTCGGGGCGCTGGGCGATATAGGCCCACGACCGGATCGCGGCGATCCGGCCTTGCAAGGTATCGATGTCGCCGGACGGATTGTCGAGTTCGGCGATGCGCGCGGCGACATAGTCGCCGCCAAGATATCCCCCGCGAAGGTCTTCCCACAATCGCGCCACGAAGCGCGAATGGGTCTCGGCGCCCTGTTGGCGGAAATCGGGCAGCGAGCAGACCTCGCGGAACCTGGCCACGGCGCCGCGCCCGCGCACGCTGGCAGCGATCCCGTCCTGCTCGGCCAGCAGGCGCATCACGGCAAGGTCGATCGCCTCGGGCGCCGGGGCCAGTTCAGGTCGGTCGGGCGGGCGCGAGAGATCCTCGATCAGGTGGACCAGCCGGTCGGTTCGGGGATCGGCGTCGCGCCACAGCAGCCGGGTGAGCGGGGGGAAGCGGTGCTCCTCGATTCCCCAGACTTCCTCGTCGGTGAAGGCGGCGTCGTGGCCGCCGGTCCCGGCCAGGGTGCCGAAGGTGCCATCGCGCTGGTGGCGTCCGGCCCGACCGGCGATCTGCGCCATCTCGGCCGTGGTCAGCCGGCGCTGGCGCACGCCGTCGAATTTCGACAGGCCGGCGAAGGCAACGTGGGTGACATCCAGGTTCAGGCCCATGCCGATCGCGTCGGTCGCCACCAGGTAGTCCACCTCGCCCGACTGGAACAGCGCCACCTGCTTGTTGCGGGTTTCCGGGCTCATCGCGCCCATGACCACCGCCGCCCCGCCACGGAAGCGGCGCAGCATCTCGGCCACGGCGTAGACCTGCTCGGCCGAGAAGGCGACGATCGCGCTGCGCGGCGGCACGCGGGACAGCTTCTTCGCCCCGGCATGGGCGAGCGTGGAAAAGCGCGGACGGCTGACGATCTCGGCCTCCGGCACCAGGGCGCGGACCATCGGTTCGAGCACGCCCGAGCCCAGGATCATCGTTTCCTCGCGGCCCCGGGCGTGGAGCAGGCGGTCGGTGAATACGTGGCCGCGCTCGCGGTCGGCGCCGAGCTGGGCTTCGTCGAGCGCAATGAAGGCGAGATCGGGCTTTCGCGGCATGGCTTCCACCGTGCACAGCATCCAGCGCGCCTGCTTCGGCTCGATCCGCTCCTCGCCGGTGATCAGCGCCACCTGGTCGCGGCCCTTGATCGCCACCACGCGTTCATAGACCTCGCGCGCCAGCAGGCGCAGCGGGAAGCCGATCGCGCCCGAGGAATGGGCGCACAGGCGCTCGATCGCGAGGTGGGTCTTGCCGGTATTGGTCGGGCCAAGCACGGCGCGGACATTGCCGTCGCGGCCGGAACGGCCGGCCTCATGCGCGCGGGTGGCGGATCCAGGCAGAGAATAGGCCATCGGCTGCCTTGATGTGGCATCGCCCCGCAGCCACCGCAACCGCGCGCGGGCGCCGCACCGCCGTTTTCGACAGGTTGCCGGCTCGATTCGGCGCGGCTTAGCCTCGTGTTAACCCTGAGGGTGCACACCGGAGCCCGACTTCGCGTGGAGGGCCGGTGTTCAGACCGCACGATCAGGAGCTGCCGCTGGGCCGCGCTGTCGCGGCCACGGCGCCGTGCGCGGCTGCCGCGCCCCCGGCGGCGTCCCCGACCCTGGCCGCATTCTCGCCCGCCGTCCCGTCATGGCGCGCGAGGCTGGCCGCGCTGCGCCTCGATACGTCGGATTGGGTGGTCGATCTGGCCGAAGCCATCGGCAGCCCTTCGTGGTGGCGCGGCATGGCCACCATGGCCGGTCTCGCGCTCTCGGCCCTTGCCTTCTGGCCAGGGGCTTCGCGGCTGGAAGCGGCGCCGGGCACCCGCGCGCCGGATGCCGCCAGTGCCGAATGGCGCAGCCTCGGCGCGGTTCCGCTATCGTTCGACACCACGCGGCTGCAACGCGCCGTGCGCTCGCCGGCGGTGCGGCCGGTGGCCTTCGTGGCCGAACGGCCGCAGGTTTCCTTCACGTCCACCCTGGCCACTGGCGACGATCTGGCCGCCCTGCTCCAGCGCGCCGGCGCGGCGGGCGCAGATGCCACCCGGGCCAGCGCCCTGGTGGCCGAGGCAGTGCCGCTCGACCAGCTTGCCGCCGGCACCCGCGTGGCCCTGGTGCTTGGCCCGCGCCTCGGGCCGGGCCAGCCCCGCCGGCTGGATCGCATCGAACTGCGTGCGCGGCTGGACCTGGCCCTTGCGGTCGATCGCGCGGGCGGCGGTCTTGCGCTCGAACGCCGGCCGATCCCGGTCGATACCACCCCCTTGCGGATTCGCGGCCTGGTCGGGGCCAGCCTCTATCGCTCGGCCCGCGCCGCCGGGGCACCGCCCCAGGCGATCCAGGACTATCTCCAGGCGCTCGACGCCAATATCAGCCTCGACAGCGACGTTCTGCCCACCGATTCGTTCGATCTCGTCTTCGCCAACAAGCGCGCCGCCACCGGCGAGATCGAGCCGGGCGAACTGCTTTACGCCGGGCTGGATCGTGGCGCCCAGCCGGTCGCCCAGCTGCTGCGCTGGGGCCACGACGGCGCGTTCTATTCCGCCGATGCCCTCGCCCGTCCGCGCTATGTCACCTCTGGTCGTGAAGGTGGTTATGATGGTGGCGCCATGCTCACCCCGGTCAACGGGCGGATCACTTCGCTCTATGGCCAGCGGTTTCACCCGATCCTGGGCTATGCCCGGATGCACGCGGGCGTCGATTTCGGCGCGGCCTGGGGTTCGCCGATCGTCGCCACGGCGGCGGGGGTGGTGTCGTTCGCGGGCCATCACGGCGGCCATGGCAACTATGTCCGGCTGGAACACGGCGGCGGGCTGGGCACCGGCTATGGCCACATGAGCCGCATCGCGGTCAGCCCCGGTGAACGGGTCAGCGCCGGCGAGGTGATCGGCTATGTCGGCTCGACCGGGCTCTCCACCGGCCCTCACCTCCATTACGAGATGTACCGCGACGGGCGCACGGTGAACCCGCTGGGCCAGCGCTTCGCCGCGGTCACCGTGACCCGCCAGGTCGATAGCGGCCAGCTCGAGGCCTTCCGGGCCAAGCTGGCGCAATTGCGGGCGATCCGGCCCGGCCCGGCGCTTGCCGCACTGGGCCAGACCATCCACCGCCTCGCCTTGCGCTGAACCCCGAGAAAAGTTGAAGACGGGCTGCGTTTGCGGCAGGGAAGCGGGCACGATGAGCCATGCTTCCTACCCCGCGCTGCGCCTGCGCCGCACCCGCGCCACGCCGTGGAGCCGCGCGCTCCACCGCGAGATCGCCGTCTCCCCGGCCGACCTGATCTGGCCGCTGTTCGTGACCGAGGGGGAAAACGTGGAGGAACCGATCGCCTCGCTCCCCGGCGTTTCGCGCTGGTGCACCAAAGGCATCGCCGCGCGGGCCAGGGAAGCGGTCGCGCTGGGCATTCCGGCCATCGCCCTGTTCCCCAATACCCAGCCGGAACGGCGCGATCCCATGGGCCGTGAAGCGCTCAATCCCGACAACCTGATGTGCCGCGCGATCCGCGCGATCAAGGACGCGGTGGGCAACGACGTGGGCGTGCTCACCGATGTCGCGCTCGATCCCTATACCAGCCACGGGCAGGACGGCCTGATCGACGCGGCCGGCTATGTCCTCAACGACGAGACCGCCGAAGTGCTGGTCGCGCAAAGCCTCAACCAGGCCGCCGCCGGGGCCGACATCATCGCCCCGTCCGACATGATGGACGGCCGGGTTGGCCTGATCCGCGCGGCGCTGGAGCAGGCGGGCCACCGCAATGTCCAGATCATGAGCTATGCGGCCAAATATGCCTCGGCCTTCTATGGCCCGTTCCGTGATGCAGTGGGCAGCTCGGGCCTGCTCAAGGGCGACAAGAAGACCTACCAGATGGACCCGGCCAATGCCGAGGAAGCGCTGCGCGAGGTCGCGCTTGATCTGGCCGAGGGCGCCGACACGGTGATGGTCAAGCCGGGCCTGCCCTATCTCGACGTGGTGCTTCGGGTGAAGCAGACCTTCCAGGTGCCGGTCTTCGCCTACCAGGTCTCCGGCGAATACGCGATGATCGAGCACGCCGTGGCCGCCGGCGCGGCGGACCGCGATGCGATGGTGCTGGAAACGCTCACCGCCTTCAAGCGCGCGGGTTGTTCGGGCGTGCTGACCTACCACGCGGCCCACGCCGCCCGCCTGCTTGGCGCCTGACAGAACTGGTGAACCGCTGATGCCCCCTTCCCGCCCCGATGTCACGATCCTGCCCTGGCAGGGCAAGACCCCGCGCATTCACGACAGCGCCTTCATCGCCCCGGGCTGCCGGATCGTCGGCGATGTCGAGATCGGGCCGGATGCGAGCCTGTGGTATAACTGCGTGATCCGCGGCGACGTGAACCGGGTGGTGATCGGCGCGCGCAGCAATATCCAGGATGGCTCGGTGATCCACTGCGACAGCGCTACGCCCGGCGCGCCGCAGGGCTATGCCACGATCATCGGCGAGGACGTGCTGGTGGGCCACATGGCCCTGCTTCATGGCTGCACCCTGCACGACCGGGCCTTCGTTGGCTTGGGCACGATCGTGATGAACGGCTGCGTGATCGAATCGGATTCGATGCTGGCGGCCGGCGCCATGCTGACCCCGGGCAAGCGGGTGCTTTCGGGCCAGCTGTGGGGCGGTCGCCCGGCGGCGTTCATGCGCGACCTGCCGCGCGCGCCGGGGATCGCCGGGGCCGAGGCCTATGTCGAACTGGCGCGCGGGCACCTGGCCGAGCTGGCCGCAGCCGGTTCGGGCCATGGCCCGGCCCAAGGCTGACCTGCCCCCGGCCGAGGCGGTCCGCGCCCTGGTCGATGCTTCCGGCCAGCTTGCCGTGCGGGTCACGCCGGGCGCACGGGTGGAAGCGCTGGAGCTGAGCCAAGGCCGGCTTCTGGCCAAGGTCCGGGCCAAGCCGGAAGATGGCAAGGCCAATGCGGCCGTGCGCGATCTGCTGGCCGCGGCACTGGGCCTGGCGCCGTCGCGGGTGGACTTGTTGCGCGGCGCAACTTCGCGCGAAAAGCTGTTCCGGGTGGCCTAGGCCGCTTCGGGGGCAAGGCGCAGCGACAGGGCCAGCATCGCCAGCCCCCAGCCGGCGGCAAACCACAGCGCCCCGCCCGCCAGGTGCGACCAGGCCAGCGCGCCTAATACGGCGCCGATGGCAAGGCCGCTCCACAGCAGAAGAAAGGCGCCCCAGCCCGCGCGCCGCTGGCCCAGCAGCAGGGCGCCCAGCGCCTGCCCCAGCTTCACCAGGGCGCCGGTCATGTAGGTGAGGCCCACGGCGACATCGCCGCCGCGCTGGAAGGTGTTGTTGAGCGCGCCCATCGCCAGCACCAGCAGGGCCGGCGCCGCGCCCGGATGGCCGGCCGCATTGGCAAGGGCAGCGGCGGTCACCAGCGCGCAGACCAGCGCCAGCACCGCCGGCTTGCGCCGCGTCCCGGCCCGGGCGGCGACCACCGATCCCGCCGCCACGCCGCCGATGAAGCCGGCGATCAGCAGGGCCGGAACCAGCGCCGTGGCCGGATAGCCGGCAAGGTTGACCGCCAGCCGCGTGGTATTGCCCGACATGAACGAGACGAAATAGCCGCCGGCAAGGAGAAAGCCGACCGCATCGACATAGCCTGCCATGCCGGCAAGACCGATGGCCAGGACCTGCCGCCTGCGATCGAACCGGTTCATGCGCCTCCCGCCGCGGGCGCGCGCCGGCTAGCGCGCCATCCCGCTGGCCATCTGTTCAAGCACGTCGCCCATGGCCTTGGCAATCTGCGGATCGCTTTCGCCCACCACATCGCCGATCGCGCGGCGCATGGCCTCGACCCACTGGCGGGCGGTATCGGCGGTGATCGCCAGCGGCTTGTGGACCGACATCATGCAGCGACCGGGATTGGCCTCGAACCAGTCACGCGGGCCGCCGGACCAGCCGGTGAGGAAGCCGGCCAGGCTTTCGCGCATGGGTGCCAGATCCTCGGCGTGCATCGCGCGGAGCGGCGCATAGGCGGGATCGCTGGCCATCAGGTCATAGAAGCGGTCGGCGATGGCGGTGATGGTCGGGCGCCCGCCGAGGCGTTCATAAGGCGTGGTGGGCGCGGCGGCGGGCGGCGCTTGCGTTGCGGTGTCCAAGGCATTCTCCGGCGACGGAATTCTGTGCAGCCTCGGTTCTGCCCGCCGGCCTGGCCAGCCGCCTTGATCCCGATCAATCGCGCAAGAAACGAGGCCGGGCGTTCCACGTGGAACGCCCGGCCGGGATCAGGTCAAGGGGTGGCGGAGCGAAGCCCTATTCGGCACCGTCGTCGCTGGTTTCCGGGGCGGCGCTGGGCTTCTTCGCCTTGGCTGCGCGCTTGACCAGCTTGGGCGGGGCGGGGGTCAGCTCGAAGGCCAGTTCCTGGCCGCCGTCGCCGTCCCTGACCTTGACGTGGACCTCGCCGCCATGGGCCAGCTTGCCGAACAGCAGTTCTTCCGCCAGCGGCTGCTTGACCTTGTCCTGGATGAGCCGGGCCATCGGCCGGGCGCCATAGAGCTTGTCGTAGCCGCGCTCGCCCAGCCAGACCCGTGCATCGCTGTCGAACTGGATGTGGACGTTCTGTTCGGCCAGCTGGAGTTCGAGCTGGAGGATGAACTTGTCCACCACCCGGCTGATGACCGCGGTGGGCAGGTAGGCGAAGGGCACGACCGCATCGAGCCGGTTGCGGAATTCCGGGCTGAACATCTTCTTGACCGCCTCGTCCCCGGCATCGGCCTTGGAGACGTCGCCGAAGCCGATGCCCTGGCGGGCCATGTCGGAGGCGCCGGCATTGGTGGTCATGATCAGGACGACATTGCGGAAATCGACCGTCTTGCCGTGGTGATCGGTGAGCCGCCCGTTGTCCATCACCTGGAGCAGGATGTTGAACAGGTCGGGGTGGGCCTTCTCGATCTCGTCGAGCAGGAGCACGCAATGGGGCTGCTGGTCGATCGCATCGGTGAGCAGGCCGCCCTGGTCGAACCCGACATAGCCCGGAGGCGCGCCGATCAGGCGGCTGACCGAGTGGCGCTCCATGTATTCCGACATATCGAAGCGCACGAGCGGAATGCCCATGATGTTCGACAGCTGGCGGGCGACCTCGGTCTTGCCGACGCCGGTCGGGCCGGAGAACAGGAACGAGCCGATCGGCTTGTCGGGATCACGCAGGCCCGCGCGGGAGAGCTTCATCGCGGTGGAGAGCACCTCGATCGCCTTGTCCTGGCCGAAGACCACGCGCTTGAGGTCGCGCTCGAGATGTTCGAGCACCTTCTTGTCGTCGGACGAGACCGACTTGGGCGGGATGCGCGCCATGGTGGCGATGACCTGCTCGATCTCGCGGGCGGTGATGGTCTTCTTGCGGCGGCTGGGCGGCAGCAGCATCTGCATGGCGCCCACCTCGTCGATCACGTCGATCGCCTTGTCGGGCAGCTTGCGATCATTGATGTAGCGGGCCGAAAGCTCGACCGCGGTCTTGATCGCCTCGGGGGTGTACTTGACCTTGTGGTGTTCCTCGAAGGCGGTCCGCAGCCCCTTGAGGATCTTGATCGTGTCTTCCACCGTGGGCTCGTTCACGTCGATCTTCTGGAACCGGCGCAACAGGGCGCGGTCCTTCTCGAAGTGGTTGCGGAACTCCTTGTAGGTGGTGGAGCCGATGCAGCGGATCGTCCCGCCCGACAGCGCGGGCTTCAGGAGGTTGGAGGCGTCCATCGCCCCGCCGCTGGTGGCGCCGGCGCCGATCACGGTGTGGATCTCGTCGATGAACAGCACCGCTTCGGGCATCTTTTCGAGTTCGTTGACGACCTGCTTCAGGCGTTCCTCGAAATCGCCGCGATAGCGCGTGCCGGCCAGCAGCGCGCCCATGTCGAGAGAATAGATCACCGCATTGGCCAGCACCTCGGGCACTTCGCCTTCCACGATCTTGCGCGCCAGGCCTTCGGCGATCGCGGTCTTGCCGACGCCGGGATCGCCTACGTAGAGCGGGTTGTTCTTGGAGCGGCGGCAGAGGATCTGGATCGTGCGGTCCACTTCCGGGCCGCGCCCGATCAGCGGATCGACCTTGCCGGCCAACGCCTTCTCGTTGAGATTGACGCAGAACTGGTCGAGCGCGGAATCCTTCTTGGCCCCGGCCTTGGGATCGGACTTTTCTTCCGGAGCGGGCTGGCTGTCCTCAATCCCCTTGGGGCCGCGCTCTTCCATGCGCTTGCCGCCCTTGCCGATGCCGTGGCTGATGAAGCTCACCGCATCCAGCCGGCTCATATCCTGCTGCTGGAGGAAATAGACCGCGTAGGAATCGCGCTCGGAAAACAGCGCGACCAGCACGTTGGCGCCGGTGACAGTGTCCTTGCCCGAGGACTGGACGTGGAGGATCGCGCGCTGGATCACTCGCTGGAAGCCCGCGGTGGGGGCCGGATCGCCCTTTTCGGCGGTCTTGAGCGACTGGTATTCCTGGTCGAGATACTGCTTCACGACCTCGGCCAGGTCATGCAGGTCCACCCCGCAGGCGGTCATCACCTGGGCGGCGTCGGGATCGTCGATCAGCGCCAGGAGCAGATGCTCCAGCGTGGCATATTCGTGACTGCGTTCCGCGGCATTGTGGAGCGCCGCGTGCAGCGTCTTTTCAAGGCTCTGGGCGAAGCTGGGCATTCACGGGGCTTTCGTTGGGGACGCTGCCGAGGGCAAGTCGGACGGCCCGCAGGGGGAAACAGAGCTTAGGACGTCAGAATGGACAGGACTTGAATGCGCCCTTCCAGAACGAAAGGCGCGGCGATCGGTTGCAATATAGGGCGCCGCGCCGGGTTTGGGAGAGGCGCCCGAAAGGTCATGGCTGTCCGCCCGGCGAGGGCTTGAAGAAGGCTTCGGCCGCCAGCCGATGGGCGGCGGCCTTGGCCTGATGGGCTTTCACGCGGGCGATTTCCGCCTCAAGCTGGGCCACGCGCTGGTCCAGTTCGGCAAGCGAGTAGGAGTCAAGCGGTTCGGTCGCCAGCTTGCCGGCGTTATCGCCTTTCGGACGGGGAAGATCTTCGTCCATTGCGATGCAACATTGGACGCCTTGCGCTTCGTGTCAACGCCTTGCATGAACAGTTCGGGGTCGCACCCGGGATTAGCCACAGGTAGCATCATGTCCGCATACCCCAGCCCCCTGCCCGCGACGATGACCGCCATCGCCATTGCCGCGCCCGGCGGGCCGGAGGTGTTGCAGCCGGTGAACCTGCCCGTGCCCATGCCTGGTCCCGGCGAGGTGCTGGTGAAAGTGGCCTTCGCCGGGGTCAACGGGCCGGACGTGGCCCAGCGCAAGGGCGCCTATCCGCCGCCGCCGGGCGCCTCCCCGATCCCTGGCCTCGAGATTTCGGGGCAGGTGGCCAGGCTGGGCGAAGGGGTGACCACGCTGCTGCCGGGTCAGCCGGTCTGCGCGCTGGTCTCGGGCGGGGGCTATGCCGAATGGTGCCTGGCCAAGGCGGAGCACTGCCTGCCCGTGCCCCCGGGCCTGTCGCTGGCCGAGGCGGCGGCCCTGCCCGAAACGCTGTTCACCGTGTGGCACAACGTGTTCCAGCGCGCCTATGCCCGCGATGGCGAGGCGCTGCTGGTCCATGGCGGAACCAGCGGGATCGGTTCGATGGCGATAAGGCTGGGCAAGCTGTTCGGGCTGACGGTGATCGTCACCTGCGGTTCGCCCGCCAAGTGCGAAGCGGCGCTGGCGCTGGGGGCGGATCACGCGATCGACTACAAGGCGCAGGACTTCGTGGCCGAGGTGGCGCGGATCACCGACCGGCGCGGGGTGGAGATCGTGCTCGACATGGTCTCTGGCGACTATGTGCCGCGCAACCTCAGATGTCTGGCCGAGGACGGCCGCCACGTGACCATCGCGGTCCAGGGCGGAGCGAAGGCCGAGCTCAACATGGCGGTGATCATGAGCCGCCGCTACACCCTCACCGGATCGACCCTGCGCCCCCGCTCCGATGCCTTCAAGGGGTTGCTGGCCGACGAGATCGCCCGCGAGGTCTGGCCGCTGGTGGCCGGCGGAGAGCTGCGCCCGGTGATGGACCGGACCTTCCCGCTGCGGGATGCCGCCGCCGCCCATGCCCGGATGGATGCCGGCGCACACATTGGCAAGATCGTGCTGGCGGCGTGAATCGGCCTTCTGAGCCGTCCATGCCCGCGCGCTCTTGCCGAATCCGCAATTTGCGCCTAGATCGGCAGGGGTGAGGCCGCTCCGCTGGGGCGGCCCTTGTTGTTTCCGGAGTACACAGTCGTGACCCAGTCCACCCCGCTGATGCCGCACGCCACGGCGTCGTGGCTTGTCGACACCACCGCGCTCAGCTTCGAGCAGATCGCCGAATTCTGCGGTTTGCACATCCTCGAAGTCCAGGCCATGGCCGACGATCTCGCTTCCTCGAAGTACACCGGGCGCGATCCGGTGCGCGCGGGCGAGCTCACCATGGCCGAGATCGAGAAGGGCCAGGACGATCCGAACTATCGCCTGAAGATGCACAAGGCGCCGCTCACCGTCAGCCGCACCAAGGGGCCGCGCTACACGCCGGTGTCCAAGCGCCAGGACAAGCCCGACGGCATCGCCTGGATCCTGCGGAACCACCCGGAAATTTCCGATGCCCAGGTCGGCAAGTTGATCGGCACCACCCGCTCCACCATCGCGGCGATCCGCGACCGGTCGCACTGGAACATCTCCAACATCAACCCCAAGGACCCGGTGACCCTGGGCCTGTGTTCGCAGCGCGAGCTTGACGCGATCGTCGCCAAGTCGGCGAAGCGGGCGGGGATCGAGGACGATGGCCTCGACGCCGTGCGCCTGGGCGATGACCGCGAGGCCCTGATCGAGGAACTGCGCGCCGAGCGCGAGGCCCACACCCGCCTCGCCAGCGAAGCCGCGCAGGAAGCCGAAGCCGCCGCCTGGCTGGAAGCCAAGCGCGCCGCCGAAGCCGCGGGCGAGTAGGTTCCGCTTCGGGGGCGGTTCGCCGTCCCCCTTGCGCCAGGCCCGGCTATTCGCCACCTTCGCTCGCATGAGCGTCGGGCGGGCAGCCAATCCGTGGCAAAACGTTTATGCACATCCCTGCCCCTGGGATGGGCACTATCCGCCGCTGTCGTTGCCGGACCTGTTCGGCCGGGCGGCCGAAGCCTGGCCTGATCGCCTGCTGGTCGAATTCCTGGGCCGCTCCTATTCCTACGGCGCGCTCCATGCCGAGGCGCGGCGCTTCGCCGCCGGCCTCCAGGCCATGGGCATTCGCCCGGGGGACCGGGTCGGCCTGTTCCTGCCCAACGTGCCGGCCTATGTCGCGGCCTATTACGGGGCGCTGATCGCCGGGGCGACAGTGGTCAACTTCTCCCCGCTCTACACCGCCGCCGAGCTTGAAGCCCAGGTTGCCGATTCGGGCGCGCGCCTGCTGGTCACGGTCGATGTGCCCGCGCTCCTGCCCACGGCCCTGCGGGTGCTGCGCGAATCGGCTCTGGAAACACTGGTTGTCTCGCGGCTGGCCGACCAGTTGCCCCTGGCCAAGGGGCTGCTGGTTCGCCTGTTCGGCCTGGGCCAGGTCAGCCGTATCCCGCGCGCGGCTGGCGTGGTGCTATGGCGCGATGTCGCGGCGCGGTCGGCCGAGCCGGCACCCGTGGCCGTGGATCCCGAGCACACCATTGCCCTGCTGCAATATACCGGCGGCACCACCGGCACGCCCAAGGGGGCGATGCTCACCCACCAGAACCTCACCGCCAATGCCCGCCAGATCGTGGACATCGATCCGCACCGGTCCGAGCGCGACGTGATCCTGGGCGCCCTGCCGCTGTTCCATGTCTTCGCCAACACCTGCGTGCTCAACCGCACCGTGGCCGATGGCGGCTGCGTGGCGATGGTGCCGCGCTTCGACATCGGCCAGGTGCTGGGCGCGGTGCGGCGCACGAGGCCGACCAGCTTTCCCGGCGTGCCGACCATGTTCCAGGCGCTGCTGGCCGACGACCGGCTGGAGGGCACCGACATGGCCAGCCTCAATGTCTGCATTTCGGGCGGGGCGCCGCTGCCGGCGCCGGTGCGCGAGCGGTTCGAGAGCGTGACCGGGGTCTATGTCTGCGAGGGCTATGGCCTGACCGAATGTTCCGGCGTTGCCTCGACCAACCCGTTCATCGGGCCGGGACGCCCCGGCACCATCGGCCATCCCTTCCCCGCCACGCGCCTGGCCCTGCTTGACCAGGACGATCCCACCCGGTTTGCCGCGCCGGGCAGCGCGGGCGAACTGATCATCGCCGGGCCGCAGATCATGCAGGGCTACTGGCAGCGCCCCGATGCCGATGCGACCGCCTTCGTCAGCCTGCCGGACGAGCAGGGCCAGGTCCGCCGCTGGCTGCGGACCGGCGACATCGCCGTACTGGAGGTCGATGGCTACGTGCGGATCGTCGACCGGTCGAAGGACATGATCGCGGTCGGCGGGTTCAAGGTGTTTCCCAGCCAGGTCGAGCACGTGCTGGTCGATCATCCCGCCGTGGCTGAAGCGGCGGTGCTTGGCGTGCCCGACGCCTATCACGGCGAGATGCCGCGCGCCTTCGTGACCCTGAAGCCCGGGGCCAGCGCCGATGCGGCGGCCTTGCGCGAATGGCTCAATGCCCGGGTGGGCAAGCACGAGCGGGTGGACGCCGTGGTGATTCGCCCCGGCCTCCCCAAGACCGCGATCGGCAAGCTCGATCGCAAGGCGCTGAAGGCCGAGGTGCTGGTGGAGAGTTAGGCATCCCCCCGGCCCGGATCAGCTTCGGGCTTGCGAAACGGGAATCGGGAAGATCGCGGCGCGACTGCGCCGAAATCAGGCCTCGGTGCCGCCGGCGATCGCCAGCTTGGGCTCGGCGGCGCGCTTGGGGCTGAGCTTGCCCTCCACCTGAGCGCCCTGTTCGATGGTCAGGGTTTCGTAGGCGACATCGCCCTCGATCCGCGCGGTCCGCAGGATCACCAGGGTTCCGGCATCGACCGAGCCGGTGACCGTGCCGGCCAGCCGCGCGCTGTCGGCCACGATGGCGCCGTGGATCGTGCCGCTTTCGCCCTGGACCAGCGAGGCGCAGGAAATATCGCCCTCGACCTTGCCGTCGATGTGCAGGTCGGCGCGGGCGACGAGGTTGCCGGTGATCGCCAGGTCCGCGCCCAGGATCGAAAAGGTGGAGCCGCTCATGGCGGGGTTACCGGCCGGTGCCGAGAGAGCCTCGGGCTTCTTCGAGAACATGGGGTGCGGCCTCCAGGAAGGGCCGCGGGTTCACGGCCACGTCGTTGATGCGGACTTCGAAATGCAGGTGCGGCCCGGTTGAACGGCCCGTGCTGCCGATTTGCCCGATCTGCTGGCCGGCGGCAACCTGCGTTCCCACAGTCGTGCGGAAGGCGCTCATGTGGGCATAGCGGGTGACCAGGCCGTTGCCGTGATCCACTTCCACGCAATTGCCATAGCCCGAACGCTGGCCGACGAAGCTGACCCGTCCGCGCGCAGCGGCATAGATCGGCGCGCCAAAGGGGCCTTTGAAATCGAGCCCGGGATGGAATTCGCCGCCGCCGCCGCTGAATGGATTGGAGCGGAAGCCGAAGCCCGAGGAGATGAACTGGAAACTGGCGGGCAGGACCTGGGGAATGCCTTCAAGCCCGCGGCGCAGCGCGTCCATGCGCGCCAGGCTGAGGCCGAGCCGCGCGAAGCGCGGATCGATCGAGCCATCGGCCGAGGTGGTCAGCGCCAGGGCGGGACCGCCCTGGGCGCCGCGATCGTCGATCGAGGCGAGCATCCGGGCGGGATCGAGGCCGAGCTTGCGAATCGCGGCCTCGGCGGCGGCGCTGCGCCGGTCGGCCAGGCGGGTAAGGCCTTCGACGAAGGCGAGCTGGCGCGCCTCGATCCGGGCGAGCGGGGCGGCCTCGGGGATCGCGGCGCTGACCTTGGCGACGGTCTTGCCGGCTTCGCGGCTGGAATCCGAAACGCTTTCGCCCGCCTGCGGCGCGGCGGGCAGATCGCCCACGTGGGTCTTGACCAGGGTTTCGATGAAGGCCTGGCGGCGGGCGATATCGTCGGCCACCCGGCCCACATTGGCGCGATAGGCAGCGACCCGGCTTTCGGCCGTGGCTACCTTGGCCTCGCGCGTCAGCAGGTCATCGTGGCGCAGCGTGGCGACGAGCGAGGACAGGCCGGCCCAGGCCATGGTCACCACCCAGGCAAGCACCAGCGCGCCCACGACCGTGGCCGCGCGCATCTGCAATTGCGAGGAGATGCGGATGAAGCGGACATGGCCTTCGGAGCGCATGAAGAATTCGCGTTCCGGAAACCAGTTCCGCACGCGGTTGAGCGCCGCGCCCGGTTGGAACCTTGGCAAGTTGACCCCTGATGTTCTGTTTTCGACCCGTCCGGCCGCGCGGTTAGCAGGGCGTCTGGGGTGAATCGAATCGCCGGTGCGGGACTCGGGACGAGTCGGGCGAGTCGCACGGTGAAGCGTTCGCGGGGGCCGGCGCCGGCCGGGAACCCGGCTTGCCCGCGCGGGCAAGCCCCTGCGAATCGGGCTGACAACCACGCTGACAGGCGGGCCGACAAGTGGTAGGTGGCCGGCCATGTCTGCCACCGCAACCGCAACCTTGTCCGCGACCGCCAGCCCCGAGGCCGTGATCGAACGCCTGGCCCGCGCCGGCCGCGCCGCCCAGCGCGAACTGGCGCGCCTGCCGGACGCGACCAAGGCCGCCGCCCTGCGTGCCGCCGCCGCGGCGCTGCGCGCGGCCGAGCCGGAGATCCTCGCCGCCAATGCCCAGGATATCGCCGCCGGCGAGGCCAATGGCCTGACCGGGGCCATGCTCGACCGGCTGCGGCTCGATCCGGCGCGCCTCGCCGGAATCGCCGATGCGGTGGAGCAGGTTGCCGGCCTGCCCGATCCGGTCGGCCAGGTGATCGATGCCACCCACCGGCCCAACGGGCTTGACCTGCGCCGGGTGCGCGTGCCGGTCGGCCTGATCGGGATCGTCTACGAAAGCCGGCCCAACGTGACCGCCGATGCCGCCGCGCTGTGCCTGCGTTCGGGCAATGCGGTGCTGCTGCGCGGTGGGAGCGAGGCGGTCCATTCCAACCGCGCGATCCATGCCGCGCTGGCCAGGGGCATTGCCGCAGCCGGCGCGCCGGCCGAGGCGGTGCAACTGGTGCCGACCCAGGACCGCGCGGCGGTGGGCGCGATGCTGGCGGCGGCCGGGCTGATCGACATGATCGTGCCGCGCGGGGGCAAGAGCCTGGTGGCCCGCGTCCAGGCCGATGCGCGGGTGCCGGTGCTCGCCCACCTCGACGGCATCTGCCACACCTATCTCCACGCCGCCGCCGATCCGGCCATGGCGAAAAGCATCGCGCTCAACGCCAAGATGCGCCGCACGGGCATCTGCGGGGCGATGGAAACGCTGCTGATCGATGCTGCCTTCCCCGGCGCCGTCGAGGTGGTGAAGGCCTTGCTCGATTCGGGCTGCGAGCTGCGTGGCGATGCTCGCGCCCGCGCGCTCGATCCGCGCGTGGCGGCGGCCAGTGTGGACGACTGGGACACCGAATATCTCGATGCGATCCTTTCGGTCGCCATCGTCGACGGGCTGGACGAGGCGCTCGCCCACATCGCGGCCCATTCCTCGGCCCATACCGATGCCATCGTGACCGGCGATGCGGCGGCGGCCGAGCGGTTCCTCAATGAGGTCGATTCGGCGATCGTCATGGTCAATGCCTCCACCCAGTTCGCCGATGGCGGCGAATTCGGCCTTGGCGCCGAGATCGGCATCGCCACCGGGCGGCTCCACGCGCGCGGCCCGGTCGCGCTCGAAGGGCTTACCACCTACAAGTGGCAGGTGCGCGGCACGGGGCAGGTCCGGCCCTGAACCGGCCCGCTTCCCGGCGAATCGGTCCCCGGCCCGTCGGTCCCCAGCCCGCCGGATCACGCCGAATCGGGCCGGCCACTGGGCTGCTGGGCGGCAGTTTCAACCCGGCCCACGGCGCGCACCGCGGCATCAGCCTGTCCGCGCGGCGCGCGCTGGGGCTGGCCGAGGTGTGGTGGCTGGTTTCGCCGGGCAACCCGCTCAAGCCCGTGGCCGGCATGGCCCCGCTGGGCGCGCGTTTCGCCTCGGCCCTGGCTCAGGCCCGCCGCGCGCCGATTCGCGTAACCGCGATCGAGCGCCAGTTTGGCACCCGCTACACCGCGCAAACCCTGCGCGCGTTGTTGCGCCGCTACCCTCGCCGGCGGTTTGTCTGGCTGATGGGGGCCGACAACCTGGCCCAGTTCCATCACTGGAAAGACTGGCGCGCGATTGCCCGCATGGTGCCGATTGCCGTGGTCGCCCGTCCGGGCTATGATGGCCGCGCTGTCGCGAGCCCCGCGATGGCCTGGCTCGGACGCTACCGAAGATCCGCCGCCAGTCTGACCAATCGGGCAGCGTGGAGCGCACCAGCACTGGTGATCCTGAGATTCGATCCCGATCCGCGATCGGCCACGGCAATCCGCCAGGCCGATCCCGACTGGGCCAGCCGGCGTTCCGGCGGCGCCCTGAGAGATTGTCTCACCCTCCTCCCGATCGAGCCAAACGCATGAAACCTGCGCGATCCCGCGCCGTTTGGCTGCTGTCCCAAATGCGTGCGAAGGAGCACACCCCGGCCGCATGAATACTGAGCCCAGCCCCGGACCTTCCGGCCAGAATCCCGCGGCACCCGCCGTTCCCGCCCCGCTTCCGCCGTCCATTCCCGGCTCGCTTCACGCCCTGGTCCTCCAGTCGCTGGATGACGACCAGGCCCAGGACATCGTGTCCATCCCGCTCGAGGGCAAGTCGGCCATCGCCGATCACATGGTGATCGCTTCGGGCCGCTCCACCCGACAGGTCGCGGCCATGGCCCAGAAGCTGGCCGAACGGATCAAGCACGGCGGCTTCGGCAACAGCCGGATCGAAGGTCTGCCCGCGGCCGACTGGGTGCTGATCGACGCCGGCGACGTGGTGGTTCACCTGTTCCGCCCGGAAGTCCGCAGCTTCTACAACCTCGAACGGATGTGGGCCTTCGGCGAGGCGCCCGCCGCGGCTTGATCTGATTGGCGCGGAAAGCGCTTTCGCGCTTTCCTGTGCGGCACCGGCCCGCTCCCCCGCCCGGCCACCCACGGAAGTATACGTGATGGGTGGGTGGGCCGGTGCAGCAAGCCCTTGGCGGAAGCCAGGGGCGCACCTCCACAAAGGACTCTCCCCGATTCCCTCCGCGCCCCGAACCGCCTAAGCAGGCTTCATGCGCCTCCATCTCATCGTCCGCGGCAAGATCGGCCGTTCGCCGGAAAGCGAGCTGGTCGAGCGCTACATGAAGCGCATCGCCTGGCTGGTGAAGGTGACCGAGCTGCCCGATGTGGGCGGCATCATTCCCGCACCGCTGACGCCCAGCCGCGATGTCCTGCTCGATGAGCGCGGGCGCCAGTTGACCTCGGCCGAGTTCGCCGCCCTGCTTGGCCGCTGGCGCGACGATGGCGTGCGCGAGGCGCGGTTCCTGATCGGCGCGGCCGACGGGCACGGCGATGCCATGCGCGGCAGCGCCGACCTCCTGATCGCCTTCGGGGCGATGACCTGGCCGCATATGCTGGCGCGCGCCATGCTGGCCGAGCAATTGTGGCGGGCAACCAGCATCCTGGCCGGCCATCCCTACCACCGGCAGGGATAGGCGCGGCGATGGCCCCCTTCTCCCGCCCGGTCGGCTTCCGCCTGGCCCTGTCGGCCCTGGCCCTTGGCCTTGCCGGTCTGGCGGCGCTGGCCGTTTCGGCACAGCAGGCCGCGACCTTCGCCGATGCCGGAGAGGCGCGCCAGGCCCTGGCCGAGGCGCGCGCCCAGCAGGCTGCCGCCAGCGCCCGGGCCGAAGGGCTGGAGGCCCGCGCCCGCGCCGCCGGCGAGGCCGCCGAGCGTAGCGCCGCTGCCGCTGCCGCCGCCGCCGCGCGCATCCAGCAGGCCGAGGCGGGCGCCGCGGCGGGCCAGGTCGAAGTGGCCCTGATCGAGCGCCAGCGCGCCGCCCTGCGCGCGCGGCTCGCCGAGCGCCAGCAGCCGCTGGTGCGGCTCACCGCCGCGCTCCAGCGGCTGGCGCGGCGCCCCCTGCTGTTTGCCCTGTTCCGCCCGGGTTCGGTGCGCGATGCCATGCACCTGCGCGCGATCCTGGCCACCATGGTGCCGCAGGTCAGCCAGCGCACCGCCGGCCTCAGGGCCGAGTTGGACCGGGCACGGCGGCTGCGCGCCCAGGCCGAGGCCTCGGTGGCCTCGCTGCGGCGCGAACAGGCCGACCTTGCCGCCCGCCGCACCGCTCTGGCCGCGCTGGAGGCGCGCCAGCGGCTGGCCGCCAGGCAGACCGCCGGCGATGCCGACCGCGAGGCCGAACGCGCGCTCGCCCTGGCCGAACAGGCCCGCGATCTCGATTCGCTGGCCGGTGCCCTCGGCAAGGCCGGCGCCCTGCGTGAAGCCTTGGCGCAATTGCCCGGGCCGGTCCTGCGCCCGGCCCGCCCCGGCGCGGCTTCGCCCCTGACCGGCAGCCCGCCGATCCCTGCGCCTTCGCTCACCGCCACCCAGCCGGCATTGCGCTTCCTCTTGCCGGTACAGGGGCGGATCGTCGTCGGATTCGGCGCTCAGTTGCCCGGAGCGCCGCTGTCGCGCGGGATCGGCATTGCCGCGCGGGCCGGAGCCCAGGCCATCGCCCCCGGAGCGGGCCGCGTCGCCTTTGCCGGGCCATATGCCGGCTATGGCCAGATCGCCATTCTTGATCATGGCCGGGGCTGGACCAGCCTGGTCACGGGCCTTGCCCAACTGGGCGTCCGCACGGGCGACCAGGTGGTGGCCGGCTCGCCGCTGGGCGCGGCCGGGCCGGGGCGCCCGGTGGTGAGCGTGGAGCTGCGTCACGATGGCCAGCCGGTCAATCCGCTGGATTACGCGAAGTTCTGACCCTTGCGGCGCGGCCTCTGCCCCGCCATCTGGCGTTAAGCCGCGCCGCCCTATAGGGTGACGCCAGATCCCTGCCTCGAAAGGCGCATTCCGGCCGATGACATTCCGATCCCTCACCCGCGCCGCCCTGCTGGTGACCGCCGTCGCGATGATTCCCGCCACCACGGCGGGCCTCGCCGCGGTCGATGGCGCCGCCGGGCCGGAATTCGGCCGGCTGTTCACCGTCTACCAGATCATCAAGGCCAACTATGTCGAGCCGGTCGATGACGACAAGCTGATCAAGGGCGCGATCCAGGGGATGCTGACCAGCCTTGATCCGCATTCCGCCTATCTCGATGGAGCCAGCCTGACCCGGCTCGATACCCTGATCCAGGGCAATTATTCGGGCCTGGGCCTGTCGGTGGTGGGCGATGATGGCGCGGTCAAGGTGGTCTCGCCGATGCGCGGCAGCCCGGCCGACAAGGCCGGGGTCAAGGCGGGCGACTATATCACCCACCTCGATGGCAAGCTGATCTACGGTCTCGATCTTGATGATGCGGTGGCGCAGATGCGCGGCCCGGCCGGCACCGCCATCCGGCTGACCGTGTTCCGCCCCGGCCGCGACGAACCGTTCGACGTGACCGTGACCCGCGGCGTGATCAGCCTAGAGCCGGTCACCTCCAAGCTGACCGACAACGTGGGCGTGATCACGGTCAACGAATTTTCCGCCGATGTCGGCAACTACGTGAACCGCGAGATCGCGAAGCTCAAGCAGCAGTCGGGCGGCAAGCTGGCCGGGCTGGTGCTGGACCTGCGCCAGAACCCCGGCGGCGCGCTGGACGAGGCCGTGGCCCTCTCGGACCTGTTCCTGTCGGGCGGCGACATCGTGTCGCAGCGCGGGCGGGTTGCCGCCGAGAATGAGTATTACCGCGCAGAAACGGTGTTCAAGGGCGATGCCGCCAAGGGCTTGCCGCTGGTCGTGCTGATCAATTCCGGTTCCGCCTCGGCCTCGGAGATCGTGGCCGGCGCCCTGCAGGACCAGCATCGCGCCCTGATCATGGGCGAGCGCAGCTTCGGCAAGGGTTCGGTCCAGTCGATGATCCGGCTCGACAAGACCCACGCGGTCAAGCTGACCACGGCGCGCTATTTCACGCCCTCGGGCCGCTCGGTCCAGGAGGGCGGGATCGAGCCCGATATCCGCGTGCCGCAGATCTCCGATCCCGATGCCCGCAAGCGCGCGGCCATGGCCTATCGCGAGAGCGACCTGCGCGGTCACCTCGTCAACGAGGTCGATCTCGACGACAAGAAGCTCGAGGACGACAAGCAGGAAGACCCGCGCTTCAAGATGACGCCCGAGGAACTGAAGGCCAAGGGCATCGACGATTTCCAGCTGTGGTATGCGATCAGCACCGTCCGCCGCACTGTCGGCCCGGCGCTGGCCGCCGCCGCACACAAGTAGGGGGCGCAGGCGAGCCATGCTGCCACGGGGGGCTGCCGCCCGGCGTTACGCGCGGCTGATCGCGCTGGGCTTGCCGGCGGCACTGCTTGCGGGCGCCTATGTCTCGCAATATGGTTTCGGGCTCTATCCGTGCGAGATGTGCTGGTGGCAGCGCTATGCCCATTTCGCGGCCCTGCCCTTCGCGCTGCTGGCCTTCGCCGCGCCCCGCGCGCGGTGGCCGGTGGTCCTGGCCACGCTGGCCATTGCCGCCTCGGCGCTGATTGGCGCCTATCACGCCGGGGTTGAGTATCACTGGTGGCAGGGGCTGACCGCCTGCACCTCCACCGCCGACACCAGCCTGGGCAATGCGCTCGATGCGATCATGAACGCGCCGATGATCCGCTGCGACCAGGCGCAATGGACCCTGTTCGGGGTTTCGCTGGCGGGCTACAACTTCCTCTTGTCCGGGGCCGGCGCGCTGCTGGCCGCCGTTCTGCTGCTGCGTGGCCGGGAGGGCTGAACCATGACGAGTGCGCCTGCCAAGCTTGCCGATCGCATTCTCCGGGTCGACCAGGCCGGGGAATTCGGCGCGGTGCGGATCTATGCCGGCCAGCTTGCGGTCATGGGCGATCGGGCGCCGCACGCCCGCGAAGTGGCCTTCATGGCCGCGCAGGAGGAAGACCATCGCCGCCGGTTCGACGCCATGCTGGCGCAGCGCGGGGTGCGGCCCACGGCGCTGGCGCCGTTGTGGTCGGCCGCCGGCTATGCGCTGGGCGCGGCCACGGCGCTGATCGGACCGGAAGCGGCCATGGCCTGCACCGCCGCAATCGAGACCGAGATCGATCGGCACTATACCCAGCAACTGGACGAACTGGGCGACAGCGATCCCGAACTGGCCGCCACGATCACCGAATTCCGCGATCACGAGCGCGAACACAAGCAGGCCGCGCTCGATGCCGGGGCGGAACGCGCGCCGGCCTATCCCCTGCTGTCCGGTGCGATCCGGCTGGGCTGCCGCCTGGCCATCCGTCTTTCGGAGCGGATCTGACCTGCTGAAGCGGCGCAATTTGCGCCAGCGCAAGGCCGGGGCGACCGGGCCGCTTCATCTATCGTTCACGGGCAACGCGCCCTATATTCGCCAAAACCCCCTGCCCAAACCCCTGCCGGAGCCTGACACCATGCGCGCCACCGCCCTTCTCGCCGCCGCCCCGCTTGCCCTCCTGGCCGGCCTGGCGAACCCGGCCCAGGCGCAGGATCTTACCGCCCCGGGCGGGGAGCGGGTCAACACGATCATCATCTACGGCGATGATGCCTGCCCGGCGGGCAAGGGCGACGAGATCACCGTCTGCGCCCGCAAGCCCGAGGCCGAGCGCTATCGCATCCCTGCGCCTCTGCGCGAACCGCAGTCGACCCGCTCGGAAGCGTGGAACGAAAAGGTGCTTGCCTATGAAACCGTGGGCCGCACCGGCATCGCCTCGTGTTCGCCGGTGGGTCCGGGCGGTTCGCTGGGCTGCACGCAGAAGCTGATCGACCGCGCCTATGCCGAGCGCAAGCAGCAGAGCGACGTCGGCTTCGCCAGGATGATCCAGGACGAGCGCGCCCGCCGCGCCGGCACCTTCGATCCCGAGGCCGCCGCCACCCAGGCCCGGGTGGAGCAGGCCGAAAAGGACTACGAAGCCCGCGAACGCGCCCGCCAGGACGCCGCCACCCCGCCGCCCGCCGGCACCGGCGATCCCACGGTGCCCGCAACCAGGCCGTGAGGCGATCTTAACCCGGGCGTGTTAGGCGGCGGCTCATGACTGCCCAACTCGCCCGCAATCCGGCCGCCCGCATCCTCGTCGTCTTCGGCACGCGCCCCGAAGCCATCAAGCTGTTCCCGGTGATTGCCGCGCTCAGGGCCGATCCGCGTTTCGAGCCGGTGGTCTGCGTTTCGGCCCAGCACCGCGAGATGCTTGACCAGGTGCTGGAGATCGCCGGGATCGTGCCCGATCACGATCTCGACCTGATGCAACCCGGCCAGACGCTGGATGGCCTGACCGCCGCGCTCCTCACCGGCCTTGGCCAGGTGATGGACGCGGTGCGGCCGGCACGGGTCATGGTTCAGGGCGATACGGCCACCGCCATGGCCGGGGCGCTGGCCGCCTATTACCGCAAGCTCCCGGTCGACCATGTCGAGGCGGGCCTGCGCTCGGGCAATATCCTGCATCCCTGGCCCGAGGAGGTGAACCGCAAGATCATTGGCGCCATGGCCAGCCTGCACTTCGCGCCGACCGAAACCGCGGCCGGCGCGTTGCTGGCCGAAAATGTCGATCCCGCCCGCGTCCACGTGACCGGCAACACCGTGATCGACGCGCTCAAATGGGTCACCGCCCGGATTGCCCGCGAGCCAGCCCTGGCCGGCGGCCTGGCCGAGGTGGAGCGCCGCTTCGCCGGTCGGCGGATCATCGGCGTCACCAGCCACCGGCGCGAGAATTTCGGTGACGGCATGGCCAGCATCGCCGGGGCCATACGCCGGATCGCCGCGCGGCCGGACGTGGCGGTGATCTTCCCGGTTCACCTCAATCCCAACGTGCGCCAGGTGATGAACGAAAAGCTCGCCGGGCTGGACAACGTGGCCCTGCTCGAACCGCTGGATTATCTGCACTTTGCCCGCCTGCTCGGCCTGGCCGAGATCATGCTCACCGATTCGGGCGGGGTGCAGGAGGAAGCTCCCGCGCTGGGCAAGCCGGTGCTGGTCATGCGCGAGACGACCGAGCGCCCCGAAGGCGTGGCCGCCGGCACCGCGCGCCTCGTCGGCACCGACGAGGACCGCATCGTTACCGAAATTTTCACCCTGCTCGACGATAAGGCCGCCTATGAGGCGATGGCCCGCGCGCACAATCCTTTCGGGGATGGCCGCTCCGCCGCCCGGATCGTGGAGCTGCTGGGTAATGAAATCGGACAAGCCTGAAGTCTGCGTTGTTGGCCTGGGTTACATCGGCCTGCCTACCGCCGCCATCGTCGCCCGTGCCGGGTGCCGGGTGCATGGGGTGGACGTGTCGGCCCGGGTGGTCGAAACGATCAATCGCGGCGAAATCCATATCGAGGAGGTCGACCTCGATGGCCTCGTGCAGGGCGTCGTCTCGCGCGGGCTGCTGACCGCGTCCACCCGGGTGGAGCCGGCCGACGTTTTCGTCATCGCCGTGCCGACCCCGTTCGACGAGGGCCATGCGCCTGATCTGTCCTATGTTATGGAAGCCGGCCGGGCCGTGGCCACGGTGCTCAAGCCCGGCGACACGGTGATCCTCGAATCGACCTCGCCCGTCGGCACGACCGAGCGCCTGCGCGACCTGGTGGCCGAGCTGCGGCCCGACCTGCGCCTGCCCGGCCTCACCGCCGAAACGCCCGATGTTGCCTTCTCCTATTGCCCCGAGCGCGTCCTGCCGGGGCGCATCCTGGAAGAGCTGACCAACAACGATCGCTCGATCGGCGGGGTCACCCCGCGTTGTGCGAGGAAGGCGCTGGCCTTCTACAAGCTGTTCGTGCGCGGCGCCTGCGTGACGACCGATGCCCGGTCGGCCGAGATGACCAAGCTGGTCGAGAACGCCTACCGCGACGTCAACATCGCGTTCGCCAACGAGCTTTCGGTCATCGCCGACCGGATGGATCTTGATGTGTGGGAGGTAATCCGGCTGGCCAACCGCCACCCGCGCGTGAACATCCTCTCGCCTGGCCCCGGCGTCGGCGGGCACTGCATCGCGGTCGATCCGTGGTTCATCGTCCACTCCGCGCCGCAGGACACGGCCCTCATCCGCACCGCGCGCGGCGTCAACGATGCCAAGATCCACCACGTGATCGAACGCGCCGATGCCTTGCTGGCGGAACACCCCGAGGCACGGGTTGCCTGCCTCGGCCTCGCCTTCAAGGCCAATATCGACGATTTCCGCGAAAGCCCGGCGCGGCTGGTCGCCTCGACCCTCACCCGCAAATATGCCGACCGGATCAGCGTGGTCGAACCCTTCATCACCGAACTGCCGCTGGAATACCGCGACACCCCGGTGGAGCTGATCGACATCGATACGGCGCTGGAAAGCTGCGAGATCCTGATCGTGCTGGTCGATCACGACCTGTTCAGGTCGATCCCCCTCACCGAACGCGCCAACAAGATCGTCTACGACACTCGCGGCATCTGGCCCGACCAGCCCCGCGCCGGCCGCAAGGCGGTGCCCAGGCTGCACGCGGTGGGCTAAGACGGTTCTCGCAGAGACGCAGAGGAAGCAAAGCGGCGCAGAGGCATGAGCCTGCCTACCGCGAAGCGGCCTCACCCCAGGGCGATGTCGGGCGCGTCTTCCTGCTTCATGCCCACGGTGTGGTAGCCGGCATCCACGTGGTGGATCTCGCCGGTCACGCCGCTCGACAGGTCGGACAGCAGGTAGAGCCCGGCCCCGCCCACGTCCTCGATCGTCACGTTGCGGCGTAGCGGGCTGTTCAGCTCGTTCCACTTCAGGATGTAGCGGAAATCGCCGATGCCGCTGGCGGCAAGCGTCTTGATCGGGCCGGCGGAAATGCCGTTGACCCGGATGCCCTGCGGCCCGCAATCGTTGGCGAGATAGCGCACGCTGGCTTCCAGCGCGGCCTTGGCCACGCCCATCACGTTGTAGTGGGGGACCACCTTTTCCGCGCCATAATAGGTCAGCGTGATGATCGAGCCGCCGGACTGCATCATCGGCATGGCCCGCTGGGTGACGGCGACCAGGCTGTAGGCCGAGATGTTCATCGTCATCAGGAAATTGTCGAGCGTGGTCTCGTAGAAGTGGCCGCGCAGCTGGGTCTTGTCGGAATAGCCGATGGCGTGGACGATGAAGTCGATCGTCGGCCAGCGTGCCGCCAGCGTTTCGAACGCCACGTCGAGCGCGGCCATGTCGGACACGTCGCAATCGATCAGGAAATCGCTGCCCAGGCTCGCCGCCAGCGGGCGTACACGCCTCTCCAGCGCCTCGCCCTGGTAGGAGAAGGCCAGTTCCGCGCCCTGTTCGTGCAGCTTCTGGGCGATGCCCCAGGCCAGCGACTTGTCATTCGCGAGGCCCATGATGAGCCCGCGCTTGCCGGCCATAAGTCCCGTCATTTCGATCTCCGCCGTTCCTCGTTGCGCGCCGGCCGGTGGCGGTTGTCCGCCTGGCCGACCATGTCGCGTTCTTCCGGTGTCTCGGCGAGAGCCGCATTGAGCTCCGCCCCGAAAACCATCCCTAAGCCCACCAGCCAGAAAAAGAAAAGCGTGATCATGATGCCGGCAAGGCTGCCGTAGGTCAGATCGTAGTTGAACAGGCCTCGCAGCACCCAGGGCAGGGCCATGGTCACCGCTACCCACCAGGCGGTCACGAACAGCGCGCCGGGCCACTTGGGATAGGCGCGGGCGCGATAGCGGCCGGGGGTGAGCGAGTAGAACAGCAGGTAGAGCGAGCCGAACAGGACCAGCGCCGGGATCAGCCGGGTCATCGCCAGTTCGCCGAGGGCGGGGTGGAGCCGCGGCACCCAGGCATGGATGGCCTGCTCGGCCGCGCCGATCGCCACCTGGGCCAGCAGCGAGAGCATCAGCAGGATCACGGCCGCGACGATGATCGCGGTGGAACTGAGGCGATAGCGCCAGAAGGCGTGGGTGGCCGTGGTGCCATAGGCGCGGCGCAGCACGTCGCGGATCGTCTCGATCAGGCTGCCGACGGTCCACAGGCCGACCAGCCCGCCGATCCACAGGAGATTGCCGGTGCGGGCATCGATCACGTCATGGGCGACCGGTTCGATCGCCCGGGCGACGGAGTGCGGCACGGCCAGCAGGACGGCGTTGATCGCGGCCTCGCGCTCGCCGCGTTCGCCCAGGGCCGAAAAGATGGCCGTGGCGGTGATGAAGAATGGGAACAGCGCGACCACCGCCATGTAGGCCAGGTTGCCGGCATGGATGAAGCCATCGTTCCACACGCCCGCAAGGGTGCGGCCCAGCACCTGGCGGGCGCGGGCGACGAGGTGGTGGTGGGCCTCGACCTCGCCCTCGGCCACGTCCTCGATGCCCTGGCGCCAGCGCAGGGCGTGCTGGCGCCGGGCCTCGGGCGAGAGGTCGGGAGCGGAGAGCGCCGGCCCGGTGTGGGGAGCGCCCGGCCCTTCGATCGGGCGCTCTTCCATGGCCTGGCCTAGACCCCGAATTTGGCGCGCGGGTTGCGCGCGTCGCGCCAGTCGCCGAGGCGCTCGAGAAGCTGGGCGCCGGCCTCGCTGTCGGCCGCCGGCAGGTCGACCTGGAGGGTGACGAGCTGATCGCCGCGGGTGCCGTCCTTGCGGGTCATGCCCTTGCCCTTGAGGCGCAGGGTCCGGCCCGAGCTGCTGCCCGGCGCCACGGCCAGCATGACCGCGCCTTCGGGCGTGGGCACCTTGACCCTGGCCCCGCCCAGCGCCTCGTCGAGAGTGATCGGCAGGTCGAGCCGCAGGTTGTCGCCGTCGCGGCGGAAATGGGGGTGGGGGGCGATGTCGATCACCACGATCGCGTCGCCGCGCCCGCCCGGGCCATGTTCGCCCTTGCCCGACAGGCGCATCTGCGTTCCATCCTCGACCCCGGCGGGAAGCTTGAGATCGATGGTCTTGCCGTCGGACAGGGTGATCCGCTGGGCGGCAAGGGTGGCCGCGTCGGTCAGCGAGACCTTGAGCCGGTATTGGACGTTGGCGCCCTTCTGGGCCGGGCGCCGGCCGCCCATCCCACCGAACCCGCCGCCGAAGGGACCACCGCCGCCCGGCGCCGCGCCGGCGCGCCCGCCGAACAGGCCTTCGAACAGGTCGGAAATGTCGACCCCTTCCTGCTGGCCGCCGAAATTCTCGAAGCCATCGTGGCGAAAGCCGCGCTGGCCCCCGCCGCCGAACCCGCCGCCGCCGAAGCCCGCGCCGAACGGGCTGGCCGGATTGCCCTCGGCATCGATCTCGCCGCGGTCGAAGCGGGCGCGCTTGTCCTTGTCGGACAGGAGGTCATAGGCCCGGGTCACCTCGCTGAAGCGCTCGGAGGCCTTGGGATTGTCCTTGTTCCGGTCGGGGTGAAGCTCTTTGGCGAGCTTGCGATAGGCGGACTTGATGTCCTTCTCGCTCGCGCCGCGAGCCACCCCCAGGGTCGCGTATGGATCTGCCATGCCCCCTAGCTAGTTGCCCCCCCGCCCCAGCACAAGGGACAGGTGGCCCTGGCCTGGGCCTGCGCGCCCTTTCCTCCCCGGCCCGGCGCCGCTATGGACGCAGGCAGGCCGCCGCCTCGCGGGTGGGGAGGGTTCCCTTGCCCTGGACTGTGTCAACCATGTCAACTTCGTCAGGAAACGGCTGTGCAAGCTGAACAGGCCGCCTCCACGCTCCCCGCCGGGGATCCCTTCGCCCTGTTCGACGCCTGGTATGCCGAAGCACGCGGAACCGAACCGAACGATTCCAACGCCATGGCGCTGGCCACGGCCACGCCCGATGGCGTGCCCTCGGTCCGCATGGTCCTGCTCAAGGGGCATGGGCCGGACGGCTTCGTGTTCTACACCAATTCCCGCAGCCGCAAGGGCGGCGAACTGCTGGCCAATCCCCGGGCCGCGCTGCTGTTCCACTGGAAAAGCCTGCGCCGCCAGATCCGCATCGAAGGCCCGGTCGAACAGGTGAGCGCGGCCGAGGCCGATGCCTATTTCGCCAGCCGCTCACGCGATAGCCAGATCGGTGCGGTCGCCTCCGACCAGTCGGCCCCGCTTGATCAGCGCGCGACCTTCCTCGCCCGCTACGAGGCGGCGAGCGCTCGTTTCGGCCATGGCCCGGTGGAACGCCCGGCCCACTGGTTCGGCTTTCGCCTGCGCCCGGTGGCGCTGGAATTCTGGCAGGACCGCGAACACCGCCTGCACGACCGCCGCCGCTTCGTGCGCGATGCCGCCGATCCCGGCGGCTGGTCCTCGACCCTGCTCTATCCCTGAGGCCGCGCCATGACCAATCCGCAGACCGGCAGCCTCAATCGCAGCGCTGCCCTTGCTTCCATCGCCGTCGCCACGCTGCTGCTTGCCCTCAAGGCCTTCGCCGCGCTGAGCACCGGCTCCACTGCCATGCTCGGCAGCCTTGCCGATACCGGACTTGATCTTGTCGCCAGCATCGCCACCCTGGCCGGCGTCTGGGTGGCGGCCCAGCCCGATGATGCCCAGCACCGCTTCGGCCACGGCAAGGCCGAGGCGCTGGCGGCCATGTTCCAGGTGGTGTTGATCTCGATCTCCGCGCTCGGCCTCGCGCTGCGCGCGGTCGGCCAGTTGATCGCCGGGGGCCGCACCGAGGCCGCGGGCGAGGGCATCGCGGTTTCGGCCATCGCCATGGCGGCGACCCTGGGCCTGCTGGCCTGGCAGCGCCACGTGATCCGCAAGACCGGCAGCCTCGCGATCTCCACCGATCACGTCCATTACCAGTCGGACCTGCTGCTCAACCTCGCGGTGATCGCGGCCCTGGCGCTGGACCAGTACCTGGGCGTGGCCGGGGCCGATCCGCTGTTCGGCCTGGCAATCGCGGCCTGGCTGGCCTGGGGCGCCTGGGGCGCCTCGCACCAGGCGATCGAGCAGTTGATGGACCGTGAGTGGCCGGCCGACAAGAAGCAGCGCTTCCTTGAGGTGCTGGCGCGCCATCCCGAGCTGCGCGGGGTCCACGACCTGCGGACGCGCACTTCGGGCAACCGCGATTTCGTCCAGTTCCACGTCTGGGTGGACCGGAACATGACCGTTTCGGCCGCGCACGACGTGATGGACCAGATCGAGGCCAAGATCCAGGCGGAGTTCCCTGGGGTCGAGATCCTGATCCATCCCGATCCCGAAGGCCATGTCGACGCCGGCCTTGCCGCGAATGCGGAACTGACCGCGGCCCAGATCACATCGGCGCGCGGCTAGATTCCTTTCCACTGACGCGGAATCGGCACCGGCCCCCTCCCCCTCCCGGCCACCCATCAAGTATACTTCTGTGGATGGCCGGGAGGGGGAGCGGGTTGGTGCCGCACCTGTTTCAGTGTAACTGAAACAGGCTCTAGTCGGCCTCGCGCTCGGGAAACAGCCGGAGGATTTCGGCCAGCCGGGCGCGCACAGTCCGGCGTTCCTCATCGGTGCTGTGGCCCAGCCGCACCAGCGTCACCCCCTGCCGGGGCGAGACGATCACGTACTGCCCCATGTGTCCGAGCGCGGCGAACACGCCCGGCGGGAGCGCGCCGGGCAGCAGCCGGTCGCCCCCGTCGCGGCGATCGTGATTGAGCCAGAGCTGCGCGCCGTAGCCGGGCTCGGCGGGCGAGGGGCGGGTCATGAACTCGACCCAGCCGTGCGGCAGGATCTGCGCGCCCTTCACCGCGCCGCCATTGCGGAGGAACTCGCCCAGCCGCCCCCAGTCGCGCGCCGTGGCATGGATCAGGCTCGAACCGGCCAGCGTGCCGGCATTGTCGAACTCGGCCACCGCCGAACCCATTCCGAGCGGCTGGAGCAGGCGGGTGTGCAGGTAGTCGCCCACCACCTGGCGGCGCACCAGCGGATCGGTGCTGTCGGTCAATACCCGCGCGGCAAGATCGCCCAGGATCACGCTGGTGGCGCTTGAATAGGCGAACCTGCGGCCCGGCTCGGCCACCAGCGGTTGCGCCTCGGCATAGGCGGCCATGTCGCTGCGTCCGTCGAGGAACAGCATCCGCACGGTGTCGGCCGCGTAGACCGGCGAGGCCTGCTCGACATGGCGCAGGCCCGAGCGCATCTGGAGGAGTTGGCGCAAGGTGATTTCCCCGCGCGGATCGCCGCTGCGCTGCCAGGCGGGAATCGGCACGCTCTCGTCGAGCCGCAGCCGGCCATCGGAGACCAGCAGCCCGATCATCAGCCCGGTCACGGTCTTGCTGAGCGACCAGCCTAGCTGCCGGGTGCCCTTGTCGAAGCCGGGTCCGTAGCGTTCGGCAACGACCCGTCCGTCGACCTCGACCAGCAGGGCGCGGGTCTCCCCGGCCGCGGCGTCAGTGAAGAGTGCGTCGATTGCCCGCGCCAGCTGCTCGCGCGGGACCCCGGGACGCGCGCTCACCACCGCCAGCGCCGAAGGATCGAGCGGGGCGGGGGTGCCGGCATCCCTGCCGCAGCCGGCGAGCAGGGCGAGCGAGGCCAGCGCAAGGCTGCGGATGAAGGGGCGGCGGCAGGTCGACATGGGCGGGCCGGTCATGCGAAGAACCGCGCGCGATGGCAACACCCCCTCCTGCTTCCTCCACCGCCGGTTCCCGCGCTACCCGCCGCGGCCTGCGCCGCCTCGGCTGGGCGATCGTGGCCGGCCTCGTCGCGCTGGCGCTGCTCTACGGTCCGGCCCTGGCGCGCTACGCACGCACCGGCACGAGCTATGGCGCGCGGATCGGCTGCTCGTGCCGCTTCGTGGAAGGTCGCCCGCTCGGTTCCTGCCGGGCCGACTTCGAGCCGGGCATGGCCCTCGTCACGCTCAGCGAGGATGCCGAGGCGCGCAGCGTCACCGCCCGCTTCGCGCTCGGCTTCGCCCAGACCGCCACCTTCCGTGAAGGCGCCGGCTGTCAAATGGACCCGTTGCCGAGGGATTAGGCGGCGGTTGCCGGCTCGGTGCCCTCGATCCAGCCGCCGCCAACCACGCGCTCGCCGGCATAGATTACCGCTGCCTGGCCTGGCGCCACGCCGTATTCGGGCGCGGCAAAGCGGATCCGGGTGGTCGCGCCATCGCCCAGCGGCCCTTCGAGCGTGACCGGCACCGGCCTCGCCAGCGAGCGGACCTTGGCCAGCAGCGGGCCCTGGGGCAGGGGGCCGATGCGGTTGGTCTCGACCATGGTGGCCGCGCCGACCGCCAGCAGTCGGCGCGGGCCGACCAGCACGCGCCGCGTGGCGGCGTCGATCGCGACGACGTAGAGCGGCTCGGGCTGGCCGCCGATCTCGAGGCCCCGGCGCTGGCCCACGGTATAGTGGATCACTCCGGGATGGGTCCCGAGCACGGTGCCGCTCTCGGCATGGACGATCTCGCCTGCCGCCACGCCTTCGGGCCGTACCGCTCGAACCACCCGGGCATAGTCGCCATCGGGGACGAAACAGATGTCCTGGCTGTCGGGCTTGGCCGCCACCTTCAGTCCGGCGGCGGCGGCAAGGTCGCGCACCGCGGTTTTGGGCAGGCTGCCCAGTGGGAAGCGCAGGAAGGCAAGCTGCTCCTCGGTGGTGGCATAGAGGAAATAGGACTGGTCGCGCGCGGGATCGGCGGCCCGGTGGAGTTCAGGCCCGGCCGGCCCTTCCACCCGCCGCACGTAGTGGCCGGTGGCCAGGCAATCGGCGCCGAGTTCGCGGGCCATCTGCAGCAGGTCGGTGAACTTGGGTCCCATGTTGCAGCGGATGCAGGGGATCGGGGTGCGGCCGGCGAGATAATCATCGGCGAAGCGTTCGACCACCTCCTCGCGGAAGCTGGTCTCATGATCGAACACGTAGTGGGCGATGCCCAGCCGGTCCGCCACGGCGCGAGCGTCGCGGATGTCGTCGCCGGCGCAGCAGGCGCCCTTGCGGCCGCTGGCCGCGCCATGGTCATAGAGCTGGAGGGTGATGCCGATGGTTTCGGCGCCACTGCGCGCGGCGAGCGCGGCCACCACCGAACTGTCGACCCCGCCCGACATGGCGACCACGATCCGGCGCCCGGCCAGGGTGCCATCGGCGGCGGCGGGCAACTGGAACAGTCCGGCCAGGGACTGACCGAGGACGGGGCTGGGGAGGGGGCTGGCGGAAGCGGAAATCGGGGCGTCCATGAACCGCCCCATACACGCGGCCGGCGGAATCGGCAAAATCCTTGACCGGGCAAGGCGTTAATCATTCTCTCCGGGGAGTAAAACCCGTGTTTACCGTCCCTTGAGGAAGCCGCGCGTAAGACTGTCGTCATGCAGATGGGATTCGACTTTCCGGACGGGCCGCAAGGCCTGGTCCCGCCGGGGGAAACCGGCGCACTCGCCGGGTGGTGGCCCGGCCGCGACGGGGTGTCCGGCGACGGGCTTGCGCCCGGCCACCCGGACTGGGCCGGGCTGAGGGCGCGATTCGCCGCGCTCCACGCCTTCCGTGGAAGCCTTGATTCGGTCGGCGGGGCGACGATTCCGGCGGGCGGCTTCAGGGCGGCGGCCGAAGCAGTGCTCGCCTCGACGCGAGGCGACCACGGGGTCGTTAACCGTATTTGTTCGGGCAATGGCAAAGCTGGTGCCGGCATGATTGCCGCGCTGTCGCCAACAGTCCCACGCGAGGCGACCGAGGATACCCATGATTGAGAACCAGAACATTCGCCCCGCCATGGTCATTGGCCCGCTCGGTGAGCCGCTGACGCTTGATTCGCTGCCGCCGCCGTCGACCACGCGGTGGGTCGTGCGGCGCAAGGCCGAAGTCGTCGCCGCCGTGAACGGCGGGCTGCTGACGATCGAGGAGGCCTGCCAGCGCTACAACCTCACGCTCGAGGAATTCGCCTCGTGGCAGCGCGCGGTCGATCGCTCGGGGATGCAGGGGCTGCGGGTCACCCGCATCCAGCATTACCGCGATCTCTACGAGCGCCAGCTCAAGTATTGACCGGCGCGACGCCGGCCCGGCGGGGCCAATCGTGCCGCCGGCACCTGTAACCAATTGTCACGCCCGGGCCGCGCCGATTGCGCCCGGGCGTTTGCACATCTAGGGTCGGTGCCCTGGAGTTCCCCCTGGGGGAATGCCGCGTCTTGCCGCCGGCGATCCAGATCATTAAACGATCTTCCCCGTGCCATCCGGCGCGGACAAGGCGACCGCGATGAATTATGAAGCGAGGATCGGAACCGAGGACGGCGAAATGACGCCGGAGCTCGCACGGGAGAACCTCGCGCAGGCTCCCCTGGCGAACCGCCGCACCTGGCTGATCGTCGCCGGCGTCGCCCTGTTGCTGGTGGCCACCTGGTTCCTGGTCCATCGCAACGACGTGCCCAGCACCGCCAATGTGTCCGCCCAGGCCGCGACGGTGAGCGTGATCGCGCCGGGCCGCGCGGCCGTGGCCGGCGCGATCAATGCCACCGGCACGATCGCGGCCCGCTACGACGAGCCGGTCGGCTCAGTCGGCGAGGGCGGGCAGGTCGTCGAGATCCGCGCCGAGGCGGGTGACTGGGTGCACAAGGGCCAGGTCCTGGCGGTGATCGATCGCTCGGTCCAGCAACAGGCCCAGGCGAGCCAGGCCGCGCAGATCCGCGTGGCCGAGGCCGATGCCCGGCTGGCCCAGGCCAATCTCGATCGCGGCCTCAAGCTGGTCGGTCGCGGCTTCATCTCGCGCGCTGACGTCGACCGCCTGACCGCGACCCGCGATGCCGCCACCGCGCGGGTCGGCGTGGCGCGGGCCGGCCTTGGCCAGCTCCAGGCCCAGGCCGCGCGGCTGACCATCACCGCCCCCTCCGATGGCCTCGTGCTCGAACGCAAGGTCGAGAAGGGCCAGGTCGTCACCGGCGGCACCGGCACCCTGTTCCGCATCGCGCGGGGCGGCGACCTGGAAGTGCTGGCCCGGCTTTCGGAAACCGATCTCGCCGCGATCGCCCCGGGGGTTCCCGCCGAGGTGACCCCGGTCGGCGCGCAGCAGGGCTTTTCCGGCCGGGTTTGGCAGGTTTCGCCGGTGATCGATCCGCAGACCCGCCAGGGCACGGTTCGCATCGCGCTGGCCTATGCTCCGCAATTGCGGCCGGGCGGCTTTGCCGCGGTGGTGATCCGGGCCGGGACCGTGGTGGCCCCGCGCCTGCCCGAATCGGCGATCCTGTCGGACCAGGGCGGCAGCTATGTCTACATCGTCGGCGCCGGCAACAGGGTGGAGCGGCGCCCGGTTCGCACCGGCATGGTATCGGACGGCGGGATCGCGGTGATCGAAGGCCTGTCGGGCGCCGAGCGCGTGGTGCTGCGGGCCGGCGGCTTCCTCCAGCCAGGCGAGACGGTGAACCCCAAGCTCGTGCCCGCGGCCCGCTAGGCTGGCCTGGATGAACTTCCGCAACATCTCCGCCTGGTCGATCCGCAATCCGGTCGTCCCGATCGTGCTGTTCGCCGGCCTCCTGCTGGCGGGGGTCATCAGCTTCACGCGGATGGAGGTGCAGCAGCAGCCCGACGTGGAGTTCCCGGTGGTCATCGTCAGCGTGGTCCAGCCGGGCGCCGCGCCGACCGAGATCGAGACCCAGATCACCCAGCGCATCGAATCGGCGGTGCGCTCGATCACCGGGGTCAATTCGATCAGCTCGACCGCGAGCGAAGGCTCTAGCATGACCCTGATCGAGTTCCAGATCGGGGCGAACATCAACGAAGCGGTCAACGAGGTGAAGAACGCGGTCGACCAGGCCCGCGGCGACCTGCCCGATGGCATTCTCGAACCCAACGTGTTCAAGGCCCAGACCTCGTCCGATCCGATCGGCTACTTCGCGGTTTCGGCTCAGGACATGACGATCGAGCAATTGTCGTGGTTCATCGACGATACCGTGTCGAAGCGCCTGCTGGCCATTCCCGGCATGGCCACCGTCACCCGCAGCGGCGGGGTCAGCCGCGAGATCCTCGTCACGCTCGATCCGGCGCGGATGCAGGCGGCCGGGATCACCGCCGGCCAGGTCAACCAGGCCCTGCGCCAGGCCAACACCAATGCCGCCGGCGGGCGCGCCGAGATCGCCGGTTCGCGCCAGTCGGTGCGGGTGCTGGGCAATGCCGCCGATGCCTATGCCCTGTCGCAGACGCTGGTGCCGCTGGGGGGCGGGCGCTCGGTCAAGCTGGCCGACATTGCCTCGGTCAGCGACAGCCACGGCGAGGTGACCACGCTGGCCAAGCTCAATGACCGCGCGGTCATCACCTTCGGCATCACCCGCGCGCGGGGCGCCTCGGACGTCACCGTCTATGACGGCACGATCAAGGCTCTTGCCCAGATCGCCGCCGAGAACCCGGGGGTGCGCTTCACCCCGCTGATGACCAGCACCAACTATACCAAGAAGCAGTACGAAAGCTCGATGTCGTCGATGGTGGAAGGCGCGATCCTGGCGGTGATCGTGGTGTTCTTCTTCCTGCGCGACTGGCGGGCCACGATCATCGCGGCGCTGGCCATCCCACTTTCAGCCATTCCCACCTTCTGGTTCATGAACCTGCTCGGCTTCACCCTCAACCAGCTGTCGCTGCTGGCGCTGGGGCTGGTGGCGGGGGTGCTGGTCGACGATGCGATCGTCGAGATCGAGAACATCGTGCGCCATATGCGGATGGGCAAGACCGCCTGGCAGGCCTCGATCGACGCTGCCGACGAGATCGGGCTGGCGGTGGTCGCCACCACCTTCTCGATCGTCGCGGTGTTCCTGCCGGTGGGCCTGATGCCGGGCCTGTCGGGGCAGTTCTTCAAGAACTTCGGGCTCACCGTGGTCGCCTCGGTGCTGATGAGCCTGGCCGTCGCGCGGATGATCACGCCGATGGTCGCGGCCTATTTCCTCAAGGCGCACGGCACCGAGGACCATGCCGGCGGGCGCTGGATGGATCGCTACCTCAAGGTGCTCCACTGGTCGCTCGATACCGGCAAGGCCGTGGCCCTGCGCGCGGCGCGGCGCGATGCGGACGGCAAGTTGGCCTGGCGCGACCGGATCGCGGCGCGGCTGGTCGATCACCGGGTGTGGATGATCGGGGTGGCGGCGGGCGCCCTGGTGCTGACCGGGGTGCTGTTCCGCGTGGTGCCAACCCAGTTCATGCCCGATTTCAACAGCGATTTCGTCCAGGTGAAGGTCGAGATGGTGCCCGGGACGACCCTGGCCCAGACCGACGCGGTGTCCCATCAGGTCGCCGCGATCCTCAAGGCCCATCCGGAAACCGAGATGGTGCTGGAGCAGACCCAGGAAGGCGGCGCCCGCATCTTCGCCGGCCTGCGGATCGACCGGAAGATCAGCAGCGCTCAGTATTCCCGCGAGCTGACCCCGAAGCTCCAGGACATCCCCGATGCGCGCATCACCTTTCAGGCGCTGAGCCGCGGCAGCGTGGGCGGCAGCGGCCGGCCGGTCTCGATCATGCTGGCCGGGTCTGATCCGGCCCTGCTCGAACGGACCGCGGGGGCGTTGGTCGAACAGATGAAGGGCCTGCCCCAGGTCGTCGCCCCGCGCGTCAGCGCCGACCTGCGGCGGCCCGAGGTGGAGATCCGCCCGCGGCTTGATCTCGCGGCCAGCCTTGGCGTCTCCACCCAGGCGCTCAGCCAGGCGATCCGCATCGCCACGATCGGCGAGATCGACCAGAACACGGCCAAGTTCTCGCTCTCCGATCGGCAGGTGCCGATCCGCGTGCGGATGCCCGAGGGGGCGCGGCGCGACCTGGCCAATATCGCCAACCTGCCGGTGCCCACCGCCGCTGGCGGCACCGTGCCGCTTTCGCGGGTGGCCGAGATCGGGTTCGGTTCGGGGCCGACCAGCGTCCAGCGCTACAACCAGCAGCGCCGCGTGTTCATCGGCGCCGATCTCGCCGCCGGCGTGGTCCAGGGCCAGGCCATGGCGGCGATCAATGCCCTGCCGATCATGAAGAACCTGCCCAAGGGGGTATCCAACAAGCCCTTCGGCGAAGACCAGTGGCAGGCCGAGATGCTCACCAACGTGATCAACGCGGTGGCGGCCGGGGTCATCCTCGTGTTCTCGGTGCTGGTGCTGCTTTACCACCGCTTCGTTTCGCCGCTGGTGAACATGGGCTCGCTGTTCCTCGCGCCGTTCGGTGGCCTGCTGGCCCTGGCCTTCCTTGGCCGGCCGATCTCGATGCCGGTGCTGATCGGGGTTCTGATGCTGTTCGGCATCGTCGCCAAGAACTCGATCCTGCTGATCGACTTCGCGATCGAGGAGATGGCGCTGGGGCGCAGCAAGTTCGAGGCGGTGATCGAGGCCGGGCACAAGCGGGCCGTGCCGATCGTGATGACCACCGTGGCGATGACCGCGGGCATGGTTCCCACCGCCGTCTCGATTTCGGGCGATTCGGCCTGGCGTGCGCCGATGGGCATTGTGGTGATTGGCGGGCTGCTCATGTCGACCGTGCTGACCCTGCTGATCGTGCCGGCGGCCTTCAGCCTGGCCGACGGCGTGGAGAAGCGCCTTGGCCCGGCCCTGCGCCGCAAGTTCCTGACCTATGAACCGCACCACTGGCGGGACGAGGGGATGCGTGGTCCGCCGGCGGGCGAAGCGTACCCGGCGGAGTGAGGCGCGGGCGGCTGACCCCTCCCGCGGCTGACCGCGCCCGGCGGATGCGCCTTGTCGCCACGGTGCTGCTGGCCGCCATGGCCGCCCTGTTCCTGCTGGCCCATGCGGTGCGGGGAACGCATCCCTTCTGGGGCTGGGTGCTGGCCTTCGCCGAGGCGGCAATGGTCGGCGGGCTGGCCGACTGGTTTGCCGTGACCGCGCTGTTCCGCCGCCCGCTGGGCCTGCCAATCCCGCACACCGCGATCATTCCCGAGAACAAGGATCGCATCGCCGATACCATGGCGGGCTTCCTCCAGGACAACTTCCTCACCCCCGAGGTCGTTGCCCGGCGGATGCGGGGGATGAACCTCGCCGCCGCCGCAGGCGCCTGGCTGGCCGATCCCACGCTGGGTCGGGGCGAGCGCCTGCGGTCGGGCCTGGGCGAACTGGTGGCCCAGGTGCTCGAATCGCTCGATCCCGACAGGCTTGGCGGGCAGGTGCGCGGCGGACTGGTGCGCCAGTTCGACAAGCTGGACATTGCGCCGCTGCTGGGCGGCGCACTGGCCGCGGCCATTGCCGACCGGCGGCACATGGTCGTGGTCGACAGTCTGGTGCGCTGGGCCGGGCTGACGCTGGAGGCCAACGAAGACCTCGTGCGCGAGCTGATCCACCGCCGCGCCAATGCGATCCTGCGCTGGACCGGGCTGGACGAGCGCCTGGCCAATTCGGTGATCGACGGGCTCTACAAGCTGCTCGCCGAAGTGATCGTGGAGCCTGGCCATCCCCTGCGCGCCAAGATCGACGAAGGCCTCTCCAGCCTCGCCTGGAACCTGGCCCACGACGCCGAGACGCAAGCCAAGGTCGCGCGGATCAAGCGCGAGCTGCTGGCCAACCCGGCGCTGGCCGAATGGTGGCAGGGGGTATGGGAGCGCCTGCGAACCGGTCTGATCGCCCGCCTGCGCGATCCCGAGGGCGGTCTGAACGCCTCCTTGCGCGAAAGCCTGGGCGATCTTGGCCGCACCTTGCAGGACGATCCCGCCTTGCAGGTCCAGATCAACCGTCTGGCCCGCCGCATGGCCGTGGGCCTGGCCACGCGCCATGGCAGCCAGATCGTCCGGCTGGTGTCGGAAACGGTCAAGCGCTGGGACGCCACCACGGTCACCCGCCGGATCGAGGGCGCGGTGGGCCGCGACCTCCAGTTTATCCGCATCAACGGCACGCTGGTCGGCGGCCTGTTCGGCCTGGCGATCCACGCGGTGGAGGTATGGCTTTAGGCCGGCGGCTCAGGGAATGACCCAGAGCACCCGGTTCACGTAGTAGGAGGCAACCGCCTTGCCGGCGGGCGTGCGGGCCGGTTCGAACTGTGCCCGCTTTTTCAGCAGCTCGCAGGTGGTTTTCGCGAAGGCGTCGTCGCTGGCGATCGAGGACTGGATCGCGCAGGCGGTGGTCTGTCCGGTGGCATCGACCGCGAGGCGGAAGGAGATGATCGCCTGCTGTCCGCTGGCCAGCGGCCCCCACGGGTAGTCGCCCGCGCGCACCCAGGTGCCCGGATTGGTCCGGGGGCGGGGATGCGTGGCGAGGCTGGCCTGCTCGGTGGGATCCAGCCCCCATTCCTTCACCAGGTCGCTCGTGCACTGGCGCATGGCGGCCATCGGCGGCCCCATCGAGCCGAGCGCGAGGACGATGGCGCGCCCCGGAATCCGCAAGGTCAGGGTAGTTGCCGCAGCCTCGGTTTCGGGCGACACGTGTAGGCGGGCTTCCACCTCGCCATAGGGATCCTGGTGGGCCAGCGCCTTCACACCGGGAGACAGGGGATCGAGGTTGTCGAGCCGGCCGGTGAGAAACAAGGCCGGCGTCTGCTTGCCGCTGGTCGATCCGGTCATGGCCGGGCGCCGCACGAAAGCCCCGGTTTCGCCGAAGCGCAACTGCACCGGGGCGTGATCGACGGTGCCGGCCAGGGGCTTTCCGGTCAGGATCAGGCTGAAGTGGTCGCTCGGCTCGTAGCGGATGAACTGGGCGACGATCTGGCCGTCGCCCTCGCCGAAGGCGCGGACCAGGCGGCAACTGTCGGCGGCATAGTCCAGCCACCACTTGGTAACCGGCGTGAGCGGCGCGGTGCCGGCGGCGGCCGTACCGGGCGCGGCGAGGGCCATGGCCACGAAGGCGCTCAACAAATCACGGTATTTCAAGGCAAACTCCCCCCTGTCGCCCCGCCTGCTTATGCGGCGGGCGGGCGGGAAGGGCAACCGGATCGGTCACGTCCAACGAAAAAGACCCCGCTTGCGCGGGGTCTTTTCCTCTATCGTTGGGCGGGGCCGGAAAGCTTCAGAGCTTGCCGGTCAGCTCCGGCACCAGGTTGAACAGGTCGCCCACCAGGCCGATATCGGCGACCTGGAAGATCGGGGCGTCCTCGTCCTTGTTGATGGCGATGATGGTCTTGGAGTCCTTCATGCCGGCAAGGTGCTGGATCGCGCCGGAGATGCCGACCGCGATGTAGATTTCGGGGGCGACGATCTTGCCGGTCTGGCCGACCTGGTAGTCGTTCGGCACGTAGCCCGCGTCGACCGCGGCGCGGCTGGCGCCGACGCCAGCGCCGAGCTTGTCGGCCAGCGGGAAGATGACCTGCTGGAAGGTGTCCGCGTCCTTGAGGGCGCGGCCGCCCGAGACGATGATCTTGGCGCTGGTCAGCTCAGGCCGCTCGCTCTTGGCGATTTCGGCGCCGACGAAGCTCGAGAGGCCGGCATCGCCGGTGCCCGCGGCTGCTTCGATCGGGGCCGAACCGCCGGTGGCGGCCGCCTTGGCGAAGGCGGTGCCGCGCACGGTGATCACCAGCTTGGCATCGCTCGATTCGACCGTGGCGATGGCGTTGCCGGCATAGATCGGCCGGGTGAAGGTCTTGGGGCCTTCGACCGAGAGGATGTCGGACACCTGCGCCACGTCGAGCAGCGCGGCGACGCGCGGCGCGATGTTCTTGGCATTGCTGGTGGCCGGCGCGACGAAGGCATCGTAGCCGGCCATCAGGCCCGCGATCAGCGGGGCGACGTTTTCGGCCAGCGCGTTGGCATAGGCGGCATCGTCGGCCTTGAGCACCTTGGCGACGCCGGTGATCTGTGCGGCGGCGGCAGCGGCGCCATCGCAGGCGGAACCGGCGACGAGGGCGGTCACTTCACCGAGCTGGGCGGCGGCGGTAACGGCGGCGAGGGTCGCATCCTTGACGGAGGCGTTGTCGTGTTCGACCCAGAGGAGAACGTTCGGCATCAGGCGACTCCCAGTTCCTTGAGCTTGGCAACCAGCGCGTCGACGTCGGCAACCTTGATGCCGGCCACGCGGACCGGCGGTTCGGAGACCTTGAGGGTCTTGAGCCGGGCGGCGATGTCCACGCCGTAATCGGCCGGGGTCTTGGTCGCCAGCGGCTTCGACTTGGCCTTCATGATGTTGGGCAGCGAGGCATAGCGCGGCTCGTTCAGGCGCAGGTCGGTGGTGACGATCGCCGGCAGCTTGAGGCTGACCGTTTCGAGGCCGCCATCGACTTCGCGGGTGACCGCGACGCTGTCGCCGGACACTTCGACCTTGGAGGCGAAGGTGCCCTGGGGGCGGCCGGTGAGGGCGGCGAGCATCTGGCCGACCTGGTTCGAATCGTCGTCGATCGCCTGCTTGCCGGCGATGACCAGGCCCGGCTGTTCCTCGTCGACGATGGCCTTGAGGATCTTGGCGACGGCCAGCGGTTCAACCTCGACGCCATCGTCCACCTGGACGAGGATCGCGCGGTCGGCGCCCATGGCAAGCGCGGTACGCAGGGTTTCCTGGGCCTTGGCCGGCCCGACGGACACGGCGACCAGCTCGGTTGCGACGCCCTTTTCCTTGAGGCGGATACCCTCTTCGACGGCGATTTCGTCGAACGGGTTCATGCTCATCTTGACGTTGGCGAGATCAACACCCGTTCCGTCCGCCTTGACGCGCGGCTTCACGTTGTAGTCGATCACCCGCTTGACGGGGACGATAATCTTCATCGTGGACTGCCCTTCATGCGTGACCGGCGGCTCTCCACCTCGCTTGCCCGCTGTCAGGCGGATTCGCTTTTAGCCGATCGATTAATATGGCCAGCCGCCCATTGCGCCCCGCGCGCGGAACGTCAAGTCCCCCTTGGGGCACGCCGATGTTGCAGATGCGAAAAAGGGGTCCCGGACTGGCCGGAACCCCTTTTGCACGGATGGGGCCGACGAATCGGCCCGCCTGATCAGGCGGCCTTCTTGACCTCGGCAACGATCTTGGCGGCGGCATCGCCCAGGTTGTCGGCCGAGACGATCGGCAGGCCCGACTTGGCCATCAGTTCCTTGCCCAGTTCGACGTTGGTGCCTTCAAGGCGCACGACCAGCGGCACCGAGAGGTTCACTTCCTTGGCCGCGGCGATGATGCCTTCGGCGATCACGTCGCACTTCATGATCCCGCCGAAGATGTTGACGAGAATGCCCTTCACCGCCGGATCGGACAGGATGATCTTGAATGCCGCGGTCACCTTCTCGGTGGTGGCGCCGCCGCCCACGTCGAGGAAGTTGGCCGGGAACATCCCGTTCAGCTTGATGATGTCCATCGTCGCCATGGCGAGGCCGGCGCCGTTGACCATGCAGCCGATGTCGCCATCGAGCTTGATATAGGCGAGGTCATACTTGGAGGCTTCGATCTCGGCCGGGTCTTCCTCGGTCTCGTCGCGCAGGGCGACAACATCGGGGTGGCGATAGAGCGCGTTGGAATCGAAGCTCATCTTGGTGTCGAGCACCAGCAGGTTGCCGTCGGCCGTTTCCACCAGCGGGTTGATTTCCAGCATCGCGCAGTCGAGCGCCACGAAGGCTTCATAGAGCTGCTTCGAGATGACCTGGGCCTGCTTGTTGAGATCGCCCTTGAGCTTGAGGGCGAAGGCGACCGCGCGGCCGTGGTGCGGCATGAAGCCCTCGGCCGGGTCGATCACGATGGTGGTGATCTTTTCCGGGGTGGAGTGGGCCACTTCCTCGATGTCCATGCCGCCCTCGGTCGAGACGATCAGGGCGACTCGGCCGGTGGCGCGATCAACCACCATCGAGAGGTAGTATTCCTTGGCGATATCAACGCCGTCGGTCACGTAGAGGCGGTTGACCTGCTTGCCGGCTTCGCCCGTCTGGATGGTGACGAGGGTGTTGCCGAGCATTTCCTTGGCGAAGGCTTCAACCTCGTCGATCGACTTGGCGAGGCGGACACCGCCCTTGGCGTCGGGGCCAAGTTCCTTGAACTTGCCCTTGCCGCGGCCGCCGGCGTGGATCTGGGCCTTGACCACATAGAGCGGCCCGGGCAGCCGCTTCGCCGCGGCGACGGCTTCTTCAACGGTCAGCGCGGGAATACCCGCCGGGATGCCGACACCGAATTTCGCGAGCAGTTCCTTGGCCTGGTATTCGTGGATGTTCATCGCGTGGGTTCTTTCCGCTGCTATGAACCCCGGAGCGGTTTTCCCCGGGGGAGAATGGCGTTAACCGATCGGTTGAATCGCCGGTTTGCGCTGGCGCATAGGCCATGAATCGGGGCTTGAAAAGGCCCGTATGACTTTGGAGGCAGATATGCCGCTCGTATTGAGAAGCATTATCAATAAATCAGAGCGACGCTCCGCGTGATCGATCGCGCGCGCCTTGAAACGATCGTCCGCGAGGCCGGGCGGATCGCGCTGGCCAGCTGGCCGGGCAATGGCCATTCGCCGCAGGTCTGGGAAAAGAGCCCGGGCAACCCGGTGTGCGAGGCCGACCTCCTGGTTGACCGCTACCTGCGCCGCGAACTCACCCAGTTGCTGCCCGCCGCCGGCTGGCTTTCCGAAGAAACCACCGATGCGCCCGAGCGGCTGGCCGGCGGGCTGATCTGGCTGGTCGATCCGATCGACGGCACGCGTGACTATATCCACGGGCGCGAGGGCTGGTGCGTTTCGGTGGCGCTGATCAGCAGTGGGCGCCCGCTGTTCGGCCTGCTCTGCGCGCCGGCGCGGGGCGAATTCTGGCATGGCGAGGCCGGGCAGGGCGCCTGGCGCAATGGCCGCCAGCTGGTGGCTTCCACCCGTCGGCAACTGCCCGGGGCGCGGGTTCCGGCCGATGTCCTGGGGGATGAGGACCATGACCTGGTCCTGGTCGACAAGCCCAATTCGATCGCGCTGAGGATCGCCATGGTCGCCGCCGGCGAGGCCGACCTGCTCGCCACCCTGCGCTGGGGCTGGGAATGGGACATCGGCGCCGCCGCGCTGATCGCCCGCGAGGCCGGGGCGGCGGTGACCGATGCCTTCGGCGAACCGCTGAACTACAACAAGCGCGATCCCCGCGCCTTCGGCGTGCTGGTCACGGCCGCGGCGATCCACGAGGCGGCCGTGGCGCGGCTCGCGGGGCGGGCGGCGGAGCTTTCGGTGCGAGGATAAGCACGCGTCGTCCCGGGTCGAGCCCGGGACGACGTTTGATCGAAAACGACGCCTACTGGCCGCTGCGCGCGCGGGCGACGTCTTCCTGGGTGACCGGCACGATCTTGATTTCTACGCGGCGGTTCTTGCGGCGGCCCTCGTCGGTGGCATTGTCGGCCACCTTGTCGAGCGTGGCGCGAAATTCCGGCTTGAGGCTGTAGGAGCCGACATCGAAGGTCACGCCTTCGGGCAGGTTGACGAGGATCGCCTGGCCATTGTCGACCGGGGTGACGTCGACGCCGCTCCCGGCGGTCTGTTCCTTCAGCTGCCTGATCTGCTTGTCGAGCGTGTAGCCATAGGCGCCGCCGGCGATGCCGCCGATGCCCGCGCCGATGATGCGGCCCGTGCCGCCGCCGATCAGGCCGCCCAGCAACATCCCGGCCAGCGCGCCGCCGCCGGCGCCCAGCGCCGTGCGCGAAACCTTCTGGTTCCCGGTGTTGGGATCGGTCACGCAGGCCGACAGGCTGAGCAGCGAAACCGCGCAGAGGCTGGAAATGATGATACGGGATTTGATCATGGCAGATGCCCTTTTCTGCAGGTCCGGTGCGACCCGGTGATCGGTTGTTCCTTGCCGGTTCTGCCCGGCGCAAGATGATCGCCACGTGAACGGCCTGCCCGCACGAGCGTTCCGGCCCTTCGCGTCTTGGCCCATATCTGCTAGCGCCATCGGCGTGACACCCTTTCCCTGGTCCGACGTCCTCATCATCGCGGGGCTGATCCTGCTCAATGGCCTGTTCTCCATGTCGGAGATGGCGATCGTCTCGGCGCGTCCGGCGCGGCTGAAAATCGCGGCCGATCGCGGCTCCACCGGCGCCCGCTGCGCGCTGGTTCTGGCGGAAAACCCCGGCAAGTTCCTCAGCACGGTGCAGATCGGGATTACCCTGATCGGGATCGTGGCCGGCGCCTATTCTGGCGCCAGCCTGGGCCATCCCACGGCCGAACGGCTGATCGGCTGGGGTCTGCCGCCCGCCCATGCCGAGGAGATCGGCTTCGCCGTGGTCATCGCGGCCACCACCTATTTCAGCCTGGTGGTGGGCGAACTGGTTCCCAAGCAGGTGGCCCTGCGCCTGGCCGAGCCCATCGCGATCTACGCCGCCGTGCCGATGCGCCTGCTCTCGCGCGTCACCGCGCCGCTGGTCTGGCTGCTGGACCATTCGTCCATCCTGCTGATGCGCCTGATCGGCCTCAAGTCGGCCTCCGAGCAGGAGGTGACCGAGGAAGAACTGCACATGATGTTCGCCGAGGCCACCCGTTCCGGCGTGCTCGAGGAGGAAGAGCGGGCGATCATGACCGGGATCATGCGCCTGGCTGACCGGCCGGTGCGCGAAGTGATGACCCCGCGCACCGTGCTCGACACGATCGACCGCCGGGCGACCGAGGCCGACGTGCGCGCCCTGCTCAAGCAATCGCCCCATTCGCTCTGGCCGGTGACCGATGGCGAGCCGGACCGGATCGTGGGCGTGGTCAAGGCCAAGGACGTGCTTTCGGTGCTGCTGGCCGGCAAGCGGCTCCAGATCGCGCGGCTGATGTCCAAGGCCGAGATCGTGCCCGACCAGCTCGATGCGATGGATGCCTTGCGGATTCTCCAGGGCGCCGACGTGGCCATGGCCATGGTCCACGACGAATATGGCCACCTGGAAGGCGTGGTCACCCCGGCCGATCTCCTCGCCGCGATCGTCGGCGATTTCGCCTCTTACCAGGACGAGGGCGCCGACCCGATGGTGGTGACCCGCGAGGATGGCTCCTTGCTGATTTCGGGCGCACTGCCGGCCGATGCCCTGGCCTCGCGGCTCGATATCGACCTGCCTGATGACCGCGACTATGCCACGGCCGCCGGCTTCGTCCTGTCGGTGATCAAGCGCCTCCCGGTCGAGGGCGAGCATTTCCACGAGCAGGACTGGCGCTTCGAGGTGGTCGACATGGACGGGCGCAAGATCGACAAGCTGCTGGTCAGCCGGGCAGAGCCAGGCGAGGGTTAGGCGCGCGGCCGATCAGGCAAGCGCATCCATCGTCAGCATCAGCGAACGATGGTGGGCCTCGGGATCGTGGACCGCGCCGGTCACGATCACCTCGTCCGCCCCGGTGCGCTCGACAAAGGCCGTGATCGCGCGGCGCACGGTCTCCGGGCTGCCGATGGCCGAGGCGGCGCGGCGGTGGTCCAGCCCGGCGAGGAGGTGCGGCGGCAGGCTTTCGCGGAAACCCGCGATCGGCGGCTTCATCTTCCCCGGCGTTCCGTTCCGCAGGGCGATGAACCCCTGTTCCTGCGACGAGGCGAGGAACCGCGCTTCCTCGTCGGTCTCGGCGCAGATCACGGTCATCCCGACCATGGCATGGGGCTTGGCCAGCCGCGCCGAGGGCTGGAAGCCTTCGCGGTAGAGCCTGAGCGCGGCATCCACCTGTTCGGGCGAGAAGTGCGAGGCGAAGGCATGGGGCAGGCCGAGCCGGGCGGCGAGCGAGGCGCCGAACAGGCTGGAGCCGAGCACCCACATCTCCACTGCCGCGCCCTGGCCCGGGGTCGCCTGCAAGGGCAGGCGCGGATCGCCGTCGAACAGCGCGGCCAGTTCGACCACGTCCTGCGGGAAGTATTGCGAGGCCTGGGCAATGTCCTTGTGGAGCATTTGCGCCACCCTTGCATCGGCGCCGGGCGCGCGGCCGAGGCCGAGGTCGATCCGCCCCGGGAACAGCGCGTCCAGTGCGCCGAACTGTTCGGCGATCACGAAGGGGTTGTGGTTGGGCAGCATGATCCCGCCCGCGCCCAGCCGGATGCGGCTGGTGGCATTGCCGACATGGGCCAGCACCACCGAAGTCGCCGCGCCGGCGATGCCGGGCATCCCGTGATGCTCGGCCACCCAGTAGCGCCGGTAGCCGGCCTCCTCGGCCACCCTGGCCACGCGCGGGGCTTCGGCCAGTGCCTGGCCCAGGCTCCAGCCCTCGCGCACCGAGACGAGGTCGAGGACGGAAAGCGGGATCACCGCCCGCCGCCAGTCGGACTGGCCGTCTGGGGACTGCCTGCCGGCGCCGGGCCAAGCTGGGCGAGGTAGCCCCTGGCGGTTTCGGCCTCCGGGCTTTCCGGCGCGGCGGCGATCACCGATTGCCACGATTTGCGCGCGGCCGCCTCGTGCCCGGAAAACACCGCGATCACCCCGGCCTCCAGCCCGATCGCCGGATCGATCGGGCGCAGTTCGGCGGCGCGCAGGATCTGCTCCTGCGCGCCGGCGAGCTGGCCCTGCCGGCGCGAGAGGGTGGCCGAAAGCAGCCAGGCCTCGGCATTGCCGGGGCTGGCGCTGCGGGCTTCGGCAAGCGCCGCGCCGGCCTCGTCCAGCCGCTTCAGGCCAACCAGCGCCCGCGCCCGGTCGAGCGCGATATCGGTGGCGAGGGCCGGATCGGCGAGGGCGGCGGCATCGCTCCTGGCGCCGTCGAGCGCGGCCAGCGCCTGGTCGGCGGCGCCGCTCGCCAGCGCGGCATTGCCGGCCATGGCGCCCAGCCGCGCGCGCAGGAGCCGGTCGGCCCCAGCGGCATCGCGGCCCGCGAGGAAGGCTTTCGCCGCCTCGGTCCAATCGCCCAGCCGGCTTTGCGCGAGGCCAAGGCACAGGTTCGCCTCGGCCGCTTCGCCGGCGCCTTTCGCGCCGCTGGTGAGCCAGGCCTGGGCGAGATCGACCGCCGCATCGGCGTCCTCGTCCACCTCGGCCAGGCAGGCCTTGCCGCGGCTCGTGCCGGCGGCGGGCGGGCTTGCCTGTGCGGCAGCGGGCGCGGGGGGCTGCACGGTCCATGTTGGCCGCCGCTGCACGCCCTGTTCGACCGGGGTGCTGCGCGCCGCGCCGGGCGTGGTGGAGAAGGGGCCGACCTGGGCGAGGAGCGGCAGAAGCGCGAGCAGGACCGACATGATGGCTCCTATGCGGCCGGGATGGCCGGCGGGGCGAGGGACTGGGCGAAGGACTGGGCAAGGGCGGCGAACAGGCGCTCGACCGTGTCCACCAGCAGGGCAATGTCCGTCTCGCGGCTGAGGCGGTGATCGCCGTCCTTGATCAGCGTGACCTGCACGTCGGCTGAACGCAGCGCCTCGGCCAGCCGCAGGGAAATGGCCCAGGGCACGTCGGGATCGGCCTGGCCGTGGAGCAGGCGCACCGGGCAATCGAGCGCGATTGGCCTGCCGAGCAGCCGTTGGCCCTGCCCGTCGGCCCAGAAGCCGGGGTGGGTCGGCGTGGGCTCGGGGCCATAGGGATTGGCTTCGTAAAGCACCTCGCCGGTGGCGAGCAGCGCCTGCTGGGCATCATCGAAGCCCCATTCGGTGAAATCGGGGGCCGGGGCCACGCCGACCAGTCCGGCGACCTGCGCCGGGATTGCCAGGGCGACCAGCAGCATCAGCCAGCCGCCCATCGAACTGCCGCACAGGACCAGCTCCCGCCCCGGGCACAGGGCCGCGACCAGCGCCAGAATCTCATCGCGCCAGCGCGCAAGGGTGCCTTGCGCGAAGTCTCCGCCCGAGAGGCCGCAGCCGGAATAATCCAGCAGCAGCGCGGCGCGGCCCATTTCGCGCGCGCGGTCGAACAGGGCGCAGGCCTTGCTGCCGGCCATGTCGGACTTGTAGCCGGGGAGAAAGACCAGCACCGGGCCGGTCCCTTGCGCGAAGCGATAGGCCAGGCGCGGGCCGCCGGGCAGGTCGTGAAAGGCAATATCGGTCATGGCCGCGTTCATCCGCGCCCGGGGCCGCCTTGGCAAGAGCGCGGCCCTGTGGACGCGCCCGGTCGCCGCCGCTATGGGCGTGGCCCATGTCCGAGATGCTCAAGATCAGCCTGCCCGATGGTTCCACGCGCGAAATGCCCGCGGGCTCCACTCCCGCCGATGTCGCCGCCGTAATCGGGCCGGGCTTGGCCAAGGCCGCGCTGGCGGCCCGGGTGAACGGCGAACTGGTTGATCTGTCACGCCCGTTCACCGGCGATTGCACCCTGGCCCTGGTCACCAGCCGCGATGAGGCCGAGGCGCTCGATCTGGCCCGGCATGACTATGCCCACGTGCTGGCCGAAGCGGTCCAGGCGCTGTTTCCGGGCACGCAGATCACCTTCGGCCCCTCCACGGACGATGGCTTCTATTATGACTTCGCGCCCAGCGATCGCCCCTTCACGGACGAGGACCTGCCGGCCATCGAGGCCGAGATGCGCCGCATCATTGCCGCCAACAAGCCGCTGCGCCGCGAGGTGTGGAGCCGCGAACAACTGATCAGCCGGTGGAAGCAGCAGGGCGAGAGCTTCAAGGCCGAATGGGCCGCCGAACTTCCCGGCGACGATGATCTGACCGTCTATTGGAGCGGCGACGACTGGCTCGATATGTGCCGCGGGCCGCACCTGCCCAGCACCGGCAAGCTCGCGCCCGATGGCTTCAAGCTGACCCGCGTTTCGGGCGCCTATTGGCGCGGCGACCAGAAGAACGCGATGCTCAGCCGCATCTATGGCACCGGCTGGCTCAACAAGAAGCAGCTCGATGCCCACCTGACCCGGCTGGAGGAAGCGGCCAAGCGCGATCACCGCAAGCTGGGCCAGGAGATGGACCTGTTCCACCTCCAGCAGGAGGCGCATGGTTCGGTGTTCTGGCACCCCAACGGCTTCAAGATCTGGCGCGAGCTGGAGGCCTATATGCGCCGCGCGATCGATGGCGCGGGCTACCGCGAGGTCAAGACCCCGCAGGTGATGGATGCGCGCCAGTGGGAGCAAAGTGGTCACTGGGGCAAGTACCGCGAGAATATGTTCGTCATCCCCGACGAGGTGCCGAACGTCGATGACGAAGGCCCGGTGATCTCCGGCGAGGCCGACTGGATGGCCCTCAAGCCGATGAACTGCCCGGCCCACGTGCTGATCTTCCGCCAGGGGATCAAGAGCTATCGCGACCTGCCCTTGCGGATCTACGAGAACGGTTGCTGCCACCGCAACGAGCCGCACGGCGCGCTGCACGGGCTGATGCGGGTGCGCCAGTTTACCCAGGACGATGCCCACATCTTCTGCCGCGAAGACCAGATCGTGGCCGAAGTGCGCGCTTTCTGCGAGCTGGCCGACCGGGTCTATCGCCATTTCGGCTTCACCTATTCGATCAAGCTCGCGCTGCGCCCGGATAAGCGGTTCGGCTCGGACGCCGATTGGGACCAGGCCGAGACCGAACTCAGGAACGCGGTGGCCGAGGCCGGCCTCGCCACGCCGGAATACGGCTGGGAGGAACTGCCGGGCGAAGGTGCGTTCTATGCGCCAAAGCTGGAATGGCACCTGACCGACGCGATCGGGCGGACCTGGCAGGTCGGCACGATCCAGTCGGACCGGGTCCTGCCCGAGCGGCTCGATGCCGGCTACATCGCCGAGGATGGCGAGAAGCACCGCCCGGTCATGCTGCACCGCGCGATCTTCGGCTCCTACGAGCGCTTCATCGGCATCCTGATCGAGCATTTCGCCGGCAAGCTGCCGGTCTGGCTGGCGCCGGTGCAGGCGGTGGTGGCGACCATCGTTTCGGACGCCGACGGCTATGCGGGCGAAGTTGCAACGGCGCTGCAAGCAGCCGGCATCCGGGTTGAAACCGACCTCAGGAACGAGAAGATCAACTACAAGGTGCGCGAGCATTCGCTTGCCAAGGTTCCGCACCTGCTGGTGGTCGGCAAGCGCGAGGCCGAGGAGGGCACGGTGGCCATCCGCACCCTGGGCGAGGAGCGCCAGCGGTTCATGCCGCTGGCCGAGGCGATCGCCATGCTGAAGGACGAGGCGACGGCGCCGGACCTGCGCGGCTGACATGGCCACCGACCCGCGCACGGCAGAGTTCCTTGGCGAACAGCTGGCCGCGCTCGGCGGCCTGTCCATCGCCAAGATGTTTGGCGAATATGGCGTCTGGCTGGACGGCAAGACCGTTGCCCTGATCTGCGGGGATCAGCTGTTCGTCAAACCGACCGAGCCGGGGCGCGCGTTCATCGGCGAAGTGGTGGAAGCGCCGCCCTATCGCGGGGCCAAGCCCAGCCTGCTGATCGACGATGGGCGCTGGGACGAGGCGGAATGGCTTTGCGACCTGTTGCAGATCACCGCGGATGCCCTGCCGGCACGCAGGCCAAAGCGGCGTAAATCCGTTTGATCCGCTTTGCCGGCCGGATCAGAAAGCCGGCAGCGCGCGTTCCGCGAGGATCAGCGCCAGGGCGCAACCGATGACAATCGCCATCCGCAGCCAGTCGGCGGGGATGGCGCGAATCGGGGCGGCGGCGAGGGTGAGCGCATGGGCCATGAAGCCAGTCTGCGCCTGAAATTGCTACCGCGGGGTTAACGGCCGGCCCGCGCTGTCAGCCCAAGGCCCGCGGCATCTGCTGGCTGGCGCAGTGGAACGAGCCGCCGCCCATCAGCACGGCATCGGCCATCAGCCCGATGGTGCCGCGATCGGGGAACAGTTCGGCGATGGCGGCGACGCCGTCGGCATCGTGGATCGTGCCATAGGTGGGGACGACGACGAGCTGCGTGGTGACGGCGAAGTTCATGTAGGAGGCCGGCTCCACCCGGTCCCCGCTGGTGACGAGGCCGGGCGAGGGGACTTCGACGACCTTGACGCCGAAGGCTTCGGCGCGGGCCTTGGCATCGGCATAGATCGCGGCATTGGGATCGTCCGGCCCGGTGGCGCGGGGCAGGGCGAGGGTGTTCGGGGCGACGAAGCGGGCGAGATTGTCGACATGGCCGTCGGTGTGATCGTTGATCAGCCCCTCGCCCAGCCACAGCACCCGGTCGAAGCCGAGATCGGCGGCGAGGCGGGCCTCGATGTCGGCCTGCGACAGGTGGGGGTTGCGGTTGGGGTTGAGCAGGCATTGCTCGGTGGTGGCGACAAGGCCGGTGCCATCGCAATCAAGCGCGCCGCCTTCGAGGATCCAGTCCGCCGGCGTCATGGCCAGCCCGGCATCGCGGGCGAGATCGGCGCCGATGGTCTGGTCGCCGTCCATCAGGTATTTCTCGCCCCAGCCGTTGAAGGCGAAGCGGCGCGCCGCGCGGGCGCCATGCGGGCCGCACAGCACCAGCGGCCCGGTATCGCGCAGCCACACGTCGCCATAGACCCGTTCGACCAGCTCGACCCCGGCGCCGACCAGGCTGGCCGCCCGCGCCCGGTTGGCCGCATCGCGCACGACCAGCTTCACCGCCTGCCCGCTTTCGGCCACCGCGCTGGCGAAGGCGGCGATCTGTTCCTGGGCCTGGAGCAGGAAGCCCGGCCATTCCTCGGCATTGTGGGGGAAGCCGATCCAGATCCAGTCCTGGGGGTGCCATTCGGGCGGCATATGCAAGGCGGTGCTCATGGCCCGGCTCCTGCCAGCCGGGAAGGGGCGGGGCAAGCCGCGCAATTTGATCGCACCGCTTGATCGCCCCGGCTCAACCGGGCATCGCCGGGGATGGAGGAGACCGGAGTGCCGCACGTTTCATCGTCCACGCCCGACTGGACCGGCGCGCTGGATCGCGCCCGTGCCCATGCGCCGTTCCTGGCCGGGTTGATCGACCGCCAGCCGGAACTGGTTGCCCTGCTGGCCGACGGTGACGGCGAGGGGGCCATGGCCCATGCCCGCGCGGCGGGCGCGGACGCGCCCACGGTTGGCGCGGCCCTGCGGCGCGAGCGGCGCGCCCTGGCCCTGGCCTTGGCCGTGGGTGACCTGGCCGGCGCCTTCCCGCTGGCCAGGGTGATGGGTGAGCTTTCCGCCTTTGCCGACCGCGCGCTCGATACCGCCATCGCCGAGGCCATCCGCGAGCGGGTGCCCGACGAGGCGCCGGCCGGGTTCCTTGCCCTCGCCTTGGGCAAGCATGGCGCGCAGGAGCTGAACTACTCCTCCGACATCGATCCGATCCTGCTCTACGATCCCGCGCTGCTGCCCCACATCGCGCGCGACGAGCCGGGCGAGGCGGCGGCGCGTTATGCCCGGCGGGTGATCCAGCTGCTCTCGCACATCGACGAGGAGGGCTATGTCTTCCGGGTTGACCTGCGCCTGCGCCCGGCCTCGGAAGTTTCGCCCCCGGCGCTCTCGATCGATGCCGCGCTGACCCATTATGAAAGCTCGGCGCTGGCCTGGGAGCGTGCGGCCTTCATCCGCGCCCGCGCCTGTTCGGGTGACGTGGCGGCGGGCGAGGGGTTCCTGGCCGCGATCCGGCCGTTCGTGTGGCGCAAGAGCCTGGATTTCGGCGCGATCGCCGAGATCGGGCGGCTGACCGCGCGCATCCGCCAGGCCAAGGAAGGGCCAAATGGCATCGGGGCGCGCCCGGGGCCGGGCTTCAACCTCAAGTCGGGCCGGGGCGGCATCCGCGAGGTGGAATTCCATGCCCAGACCCACCAGTTGATCCACGGCGGCCGCCACCCGGGCCTGCGCCAGCGCGGCACCCGCGCCGCGCTGGATGCCCTGGCCGGGGCGGGGATCATCGATCCGGCCGATGCCAGGGTGCTGGGCGACAGCTATGACCGCCTGCGGACCCTGGAGCACCGCCTGCAGATGGTGCTCGACCAGCAGACCCACGCCCTGCCCAGCGATCCCGCCGCGATCGACAATGTCGCCCGGCTGGAAGGGCTGGCCGATGGCGCGGCGCTGGTGGCCGAGCTGGAGGCGATCACCGAGGCGGTGGGCACGCGCTACGATGCGCTGATCGCGGCCCATGGCAGCCCATCGGGCACGGCGGTGGCGGTTCCCGAACAGGGCCAGCCGCGCGCCCTGGCCGACGAACTGGCCCACCTGGGCTTTGCCGAAGCCGAGCAACTGGCCGAGCGGATCGAGGCCTGGCGCGGCGGCGGGATCCGCGCGTTGCGTTCCGATGCGGCGCGCCTTGCGCTGGATGCGATCCAGCCGCAATTGCTGGCCGCGCTTGCCCGCTCGCCCGAACCGACCCGCGCCTTCAACCGCTGGGACGAATTGCTGGCCCGGTTGCCCAGCGCGCTCAACCTGTTCCACCTGCTGGAGGCGCGCCCGGCCCTGCTGGAGCTGCTGGCCAAGGTGCTGGGCCTGGCCCCGCCGCTGGCCGATGCCCTGGCCCGGCGGGCCGACCTGCTCGACCCGCTGATCGATGCCTCGGCCTTCGACCTGCCGCCCGATGCCGCCGCGCTGGCCGCCGAATTCGCCGATGGCGAAGCGGACGACGACTATGAGCGCCTGCTCGACCGGGTGCGCCGCAAGGTTTCGGAGCGGCGCTTCACCCTGGGGGTCCAGCTGATCGAGGGGACGACCGATCCACTCGCCGTGGCCGCGGCCAATTCGCGCATCGCCGAGGCCGCCCTGCAGGTGCTGACCGAGGCGACCACGCGCGAGTTCGAGGCGGTTCATGGCCGGGTTCCGGGGGGCGAACTGGTGGTGCTGGGCCTGGGCCGGCTGGGCGGGGGCGCACTGACCCATGCCTCCGACCTTGACCTCGTTTACCTGTTCACCGGCGGGCACGAGACCGAATCGGACGGGCGCCGGCCGCTGGGCGCGACGCTCTACTTCAACCGGCTGGCCCAGCGGATCACCGCCGCGCTTTCGGTGCCCACCGCCGAGGGCGCGCTCTACGAGGTGGATACCCGGCTGCGGCCCTCGGGCACCCAGGGGCCGCTGGCGGTGAGCCTCGACAGTTTCGCCCGCTATCAGCGCGAGCAGGCCTGGACCTGGGAACACATGGCCCTGTGCCGGGCGCGGCCGTTGTGCGGCCCGGCCGAGGGGCAGGCCGCGCTGGCCGCGATCATGGCCGAGGTGCTGCGCGCGCCGCGCGATTCGGCCCGGTTGAAGGCCGAAGTGCTGGAAATGCGCGCGCGCATGGCCGAGCACAAGCCCGGCAAGGGCGCGCTCGATGCCAAGCTGAAGCGCGGCGGGCTGGTCGACCTGGAGTTCATCGTCCATTTCCGCCAGCTCGAAACCGGGGAGGGGCTTGCTCCCGATCTGGGCACAGCGATCGACGCGCTGGCGGCCAAAGGCCTGCTGCCGGCCGACCTGCGCCGCGCGCACGATCGGCTCTCCCGCCTGCTCGTTGCCGCCCGCCTGCTTGCCCCCGATGGCGAGGAGCCGCCGCCGGGGCCGCGCTCAGCGCTTGCGGCGGCCTGCGGATATGCCAATTGGGACAGCGTGACCGCCGGATTCGCGGCTGGCAGGGCGGTTGTCGCCCATGCCTGGCGCGAGGTCTTTGGCGAAGAGCTGGAGCTTGATTGAGATGAGCGCACTGCACCTGGGCGAAAGCCTGCCCGATATCGCCCTGGCCCTGCCCGATGGCAGCGCCGTGCGCCCGTCCGATTTTGCCGGGCGCAAGCTGGTGCTGTTCTTCTATCCCAAGGACGATACCCCCGGCTGCACCACGGAAAACCTCGATTTCACGGCCCTGGCCGATGAATTTGCCAAGGCCGGGACCGCCCTGCTGGGCATTTCCAAGGACAGCGCCGAGCGGCACCGCAAATTTGCCGCCAAGCACGCCCTGACCGTGCCGCTGGCGACCGATGCGGCGGAAGGCGGCCTGTCGGACGCGCTTGGCGTGTGGACCGAGAAGGTGAATTACGGGCGCACCTACATGGGCATGGTCCGCACCACGGTGCTGGTCGATGCCGCGGGCAAGGTGGCCCGGGTGTGGAGCAAGGTGAAGGTCAAGGGCCACGCCGCCGAGGTCCTGGAGGCCGCGAAGGCGCTTTGACCGGCGGCGAACCGACTGTTGGCGCGGCGATCCGCGCGGCCCTGCTGACCGCCGATCCCCAGGCCAAGGCCATGGCCGCGCGCAAGGTGGCGCGTGACTGGCGGCTGGGGCGGCTGGCCTTCGCCTTTGGCGAGGCCATGCCCGAGCGCCCGGCCCGTCCGCCGGCGCCCGAATTGCTGCCGCCAAGCCGGATGCCCCGGCGCGGGCGCGGTCAATCGGAGCGGGGGCGGATCGCCCTGTGGCACGCGCTGGGACATATCGAGTTCGTGGCGATCGACCTCGCGCTCGATATCGCCGGGCGCTTCGGCGCGGAAATGGGCCGGGGTTTCGTGACCGATTTCCTTGGCGTGGCGGCCGACGAGGCGATGCATTTCGGCCTGATCGACCGGCACTTGCGGGCGATGGGCAGCCACTATGGCGCCCTGCCCGCCCATGACGGACTGTGGGAGGCGGCGCACGACACCCGCCACGACGTGGCTGCGCGGCTGGCCGTGGTGCCGATGGTGCTGGAGGCGCGCGGGCTTGATGTTACCCCGGCCACGCTGGACCGGGTGCGGGCGGGCGGAGACGAGCGCGGCGCGCGCATCCTCGAACGAATCCTTGACGATGAAATCCGCCACGTTCGGTTCGGCGCAACCCATTTCGATTCTTGCGCCCAGTTGCGCCAGGTCAATGCGGCCGACCTGTGGAAAAGCTTGGTTTCGCGCCACTTCCGCGGGGCCATTAAGCCACCGTTCAACGACTCGGCGCGCCTCGCTGCCGGTTTGTCGCGCGATCTCTATGGTGAGGTTGCCATGCCCCAGGGGGCCGGGTAGCCCCCACTCACCGAGACGGCGGGGGGTTCCGACCATCTCAGAAACGCTAAGGTTGGGCAGGTCCGCAATGGTTCGCTCGGCTGGATAGACAGGGGTCGCACGGCCCGTCTGCCCCAGGCAGGCGTGCCGCAAGACAAGGTGCTGCTGAGTGGTCGTATTTTCCATCGTGTCGAAGTTCCGGGCCTTGGCGGGCATTGCCGCCGGCCTCGCTTCGCTCGTCACCGCGAACCCCGCTTTCGCCAATGCCAGCGCGAATGCCGATATCCTCGCTCCGCTGCGCGCCGCCCAGGCTGCCAAGCACCAGTCGGGTGATGAGGAATTTCGCCAGCTGTTCTCCTCCTGGCAGTCGATGGACAAGCCGGCCGCCCGCCAGAACCTGGTGGCGATCGCCCGTCCGAACACGGCCGCCGGCGCCGCCATCCCGGGCTTCGCCCCGCAGAAGGTTGCCATTCCCTCGCTCGTGCCGGTTGATGGCGTGAAGCTGACCAGCGATTTCGGGATGCGCTGGCATCCGGTTCTCGGTGGCCGCCGCGCCCACAAGGGCGTCGATCTCGCCGCCCCGATCGGCACCCCGATCCACGCCGCCGCAGACGGCATGGTTGGTCGGGCCGACTGGTTCTCGGGCTATGGCCTCTATGTCGCGATCGAGCACGGTGGCCAGATCGAAACCCGCTACGGCCATATGTCGCGTCTGAATGTCGCCGCTGGTCAGATGGTCCACAAGGGCGACATCATCGGCTACGTCGGCACCACCGGCCGCTCCACCGGGCCGCACCTGCACTATGAAGTGCGCGTCGCCGGCGAGGCGGTGAACCCGATGCCCTACCTCCAGTCGGGCCAGATCCAGCGCGCCGCGCCCTCCACCGCCCTGGCGATGGGTTCGGGCGAAGGCGAATAAGCACCAGTTTCAGGGGGCTTTCGAGGGCTTACCTAGCCGGACTGCGCGGCAAGACGCAGACGGCGTGACGCATCTGGAGAGGGTGCATCGGAAGGGGGCGGCCACGAGCCGCCCTTTTCTTGGGTGGGAGGCAAGCCCCTGCCTTGGCGATGGGATGCCCGGGGCACTGGCCGGCTCCCGACTCTGGCCTTCGACTTCACTCTCAGCTCCGTCCCGGTCCTGCCGCCTCGCGCTAGCGCACGGGCCAGACCAGCAGGATCAGCGGGGTTCCCACCAGCAGCACCAGAGCCGAGAGCGGCGCGCCGAGGCGCGCGTAGTCGGAAAAGCGGTAGCCGCCGGGGCCGAAGACCAGAGTGTTGCACTGGTGGCCGATAGGGGTGAGGAAATCGCAGCCCGCGCCCACGGCGGTGGCGATGAGGAAGGCTTCGGGCCGGTAGCCGAGATCGTGGGCGAAAACCGCTGAGATCGGCGCCACCACCAGCACGGTCGCGGCATTGTTGAGAAACGGTGTCACCGCCATGGCCGCCACCAGGATCAGGCCGACCGCCGCCCAGGGCGGCAGCAGCGCGCCTAGCTGGGCAAGGCCCGAGGCCAGGACTTGCGAGGCGCCGCTGGTCCGCAGGCTGTCGCTGACCGGGATCAGGGCGCCCAGCATGATCAGGATCGACCAGTCGATCGCCTCGTAGGCGGCGCGCACCGGCAGGGTGCCGGCCACCACCACCGCGCCGGCCGCGGCGAAGAAGGCGATGGCCACCGGCACGGTCCCGCTGGCCGTGGCCGCCATGGCCGCGGCCAGGATCGCCAGCGGCAGCCAGCCGCGGCTGCGCTGGCCGAGCCGGATCGGGCGTTCGGCGAGCGGCAGGGTGCCCAGGTCCTTGAGCCGCTGGGGCAGGATCCCGCCCGGCCCCTGCAACACCACCACGTCGCCCGCGCGCAGGACGATCTCGGCCAGCTTGCGGTCCAGCCGTTCGCCCGCGCGCGAGATCGCGATCAGGTTCACCCCGTAGCGCTGGTGGAGGAAATAGCGGCCGGCAGCCTTGCCCACCAGCACCGAGCCGCGGGTGACGACCGCTTCGACCACCACGATCTCGTCGCGCTCGCTGCCTTCGGGCACGCGGCGGTCCTTGCCCTTCAGTGTCAGCCGATCGCGCGCGATGGCCTGGTGGAGCACGTCGGGTGGGCCTTCGAGGATCAGCGCGTCGCCCTCGCGCAGGCGGGCAAATGGGTGGACCGCGCCGCGCGTGCCGTTGCGAACGAGGCCGACGATGGCCAGTTCGCCCCCGTGGCGGCGGGCGAAGGCGCGGGTGGTTTCCCCGGCGGCGGCCGAGCCGGCCGGAATGCTGGCCTCGGTGATATAGGCGCCGACGTCCAGCGCTTCGGCAACCTGCGGCGCGGCGGCGCGCCCGGCGGGGATGAACCGGGCGGAAAAGCGCAGGAACACCAGGCCGACCAGCAGCAGGCCAAGCCCGGTCGGCAGGTAGTCGAACATCCCGAAGGGCTTGCCGGTCATTTCCATCCGCACCCGGCTGACGATGATGTTGGGCGAGGTACCGACCAGGGTCATCAGCCCGCCGAGCAGCGAGGCGAAGCTCATCGGCATGAGGAACAGCGACGGGCTGGCCCCGCGCCGCCGCGCCATCTGGACCGCGGCCGGCATCAGCATCGAGAGCGCGCCGACGTTCTTCACCAGCGCGGAGGCGAAACCGACCGTGCCGGTGAGCAGGACCAGTTCGGACTGGGCCGAGCGCACCCGCCCCGCCAGCAGGCTGAGCAGCAGTTCGACCTTGCCCGAGCGCTGGACCGCCGCCGAGATCACCAGGGCCGAGCCGACAATGACCACGATATCGTCGGAAAAGCCCGAGAAGGCATCGGCGGGCTTGACCACGCCAAGGGCGACTGCGGCGAGCAGGGCAATCCCGGCGCTGACATCGTAGCGGAAGCGATCCCACACGAAGAGCGCCATCATCCCGGCCAGGGTCAGGATCGAGAGCCACTGGGGGCCGGTCATCGCGCGCGGGCCTGCGCCGCTGCCGGCCGGTTCGGGAGGTTGGCTGCCTTTGCCATCCCGGTGCAACGCGCGAGGCGGGCAATCGGGTGCAGCGGGGGTGCTTATTCCGGCCGCGGCGGTGCGGCGGGGCTTCCCCTCCTCCAGCCTTCCCCGATGGCGAGGGGCATCATGCGCGGGCGGTCAGGCGAGCAGGCGCTGCATGATCGCGCGCACGTCGCTGGCCATGTCGGGGCGTTCGAGGGCGAGGGCGAGGGTGGCCTCGACGAAGCCGGTCTTGCTGCCGCAATCATAGCGCTTGCCGGCGAAGGTGACCGCGTGGAACGGCTGGGTGCCGATCATCCGGGCCATGGCGTCGGTGAGCTGGATTTCACCGCCGGCGCCCTTTTCCTGGCTTTCCAGGGTCCGCATGACCTCGGGCTGGAGAATGTAGCGGCCCGAGATGATCAGGTTGGAGGGCGCTTCTTCGCGCTTGGGCTTTTCCACCAGGCCGAGCACTTCGGTGAGCGCGCCGCCGAAGCCTTCAAGCCTCGCCCCGGGCGCGATCACGCCATAGCTGGAAACCTCGTCCTCCGGCACTTCCAGCACCGAGATCAGGTTGCCACCGACCTGGTCATAGGCCTCGACCATCTGCTTCATGCAGCCGGGCTGGCCGATCATCAGTTCATCGGGAAGGAAGATCGCGAAGGGTTCGTCGCCGACGATGGCCCGCGCACACCAGATCGCGTGGCCCAGCCCCTGGGGCACCTGCTGGCGCACGGTGACCAGGTTGCCCGGCTGGACCCGGGTGGGTTCGAGGATCTCCAGTTCCTTGCCGCGCCCGGTCATCGTGGTTTCGAGCTCGTAGGCCATGTCGAAATGCTCGACGATCGCGGTCTTGCCGCGGCCGGTCACGAAGATGAGCTGCTCGATCCCGGCCTCGCGCGCCTCGTCGACCGCGTACTGGATCAGCGGCCGGTCGATGATCGGCAGCATTTCCTTGGGGATGGCCTTGGTGGCGGGAAGAAAACGGGTGCCAAGGCCGGCAACGGGGAACACGGCCTTGCGGATCGGCTTGCGCGCCATGAGGGGATCAATTCCTGGGTTGTTTCGACAGGTATCGGCAAACGGGAGCGGCGACGCCGCCGCGCAGATAAACAGAAGTGATTTGCCGGCGCAATCGTCAACACCCGCCCATTGCGCGCCTTTCGCCGTGGCCCTAAACGTCGCCGATGGACAAGATCATCATCGAGGGGGGCAAGCGCCTGTCGGGGGCGCTGCCGATTTCCGGGGCCAAGAATTCGGCGCTCACGCTGCTGCCATGCGCCTTGCTGACCGACGAGCCGCTGACCCTGCGGAACCTGCCGCGCCTGGCCGATATCGACGGGTTCCAGCACCTGCTCAACCAGTTCGGCATTTCCACCACGATCGCGGGATCGCGCCCCGAGGATTTCGGCCGGGTGATGACCCTTGAGGCCACCCGGATCACCTCGTCGGTCGCGCCCTATGAACTGGTCCGCAAGATGCGCGCCTCGATCCTGGTGCTGGGGCCGATGCTGGCGCGCATGGGCGAGGCGACCGTTTCGCTCCCCGGCGGCTGCGCGATCGGCAACCGCCCGATCGACCTGCACTTGAAGGCGCTCGAAGCCCTGGGCGCCCAGATCGAGCTGGCCGCCGGCTATGTCCGCGCGATCGCGCCCGATGGCGGCCTGCCGGGCGGGCGCTATTCGTTCCCGGTGGTGTCGGTGGGGGCGACCGAGAACGCGCTGATGGCGGCCGTGCTGTGCCGGGGCAAGTCCACCCTCCACAATGCCGCGCGCGAGCCGGAAATCGTCGACCTGTGCCGGATGCTGGTGGCGATGGGCGCGCAGATCGAGGGGATCGGCACCTCCGATCTCACCATCCACGGCGTGCCGCGCCTGCACGGGGCGACCTACCGGGTAATGTCCGACCGGATCGAGGCCGGCTCCTATGCCTGCGCGGCGGCGATCACCGGGGGCGAGGTGACGCTCAAGCACGCCGTGGTCGAGGAGATGGAGGCCACGGTGCAGGCCTTGCGCGATGCCGGCGCCATCGTGGAACCGCGCGAGGACGGGCTTTATGTTGCCGCCGATGGCCCCTTGCGCGCGGTTACCCTCTCGACCGCGCCCTACCCCGGCTTTGCCACCGATATGCAGGCGCAATTGATGGCCATGTTGTGCCTGGCCGAAGGCTCCTCGGTGCTGACCGAGACGATATTCGAGAACCGCTATATGCACGTGCCCGAGCTGAACCGCATGGGCGCGCATATCGAGACCAAGGGGCGCACGGCGGTGGTCCATGGCGTCAAGCGGCTGACCGGGGCGGAAGTGATGGCGACCGACCTGCGCGCCTCGATGAGCCTGGTGATCGCTGGCCTCGCCGCCGAAGGGGAGACCCAGGTCCACCGGCTCTATCACCTCGATCGCGGCTATGAGCGGCTGGAGGAAAAGCTGGCGCTGATCGGCGCGCAGGTGGAGCGCGTCGGCGGGGATTGAGCCTTCGGGGGCGCTGGCCGGGAACCAGGGCGGCGGTTTCGCGTGTTGGGGATGAAGCGTTCATTCCCGACCAGGAGATATCCCGATGGCTCTGCTCAAGCTCGCGTTCGTCGGCGTGGCGGCCTATGGCCTTTATCGCTATGCCTGCAAGGAGAAGGCCGTTTCCGGCCATGCCGCCTTTGCCAGCGGCGAAACCTCGGGCGAGAATTTTTCCCAGGTCCGCAATGCCGGGCCGGAGGGCATGAAGAGCGATCCGCCCAGGTGGGACAAGGCTGACGAGGCCAGCGACGAAAGCTTCCCGGCCAGCGACCCGCCTTCGACCTATTGAGGCGCCTCGTCCTGCCCCGCGACCAGCCAGACGCGGATCGCGCTGGCGAGGCCGGGGGGATGTTTGGCCTCCAGCCGCGCGGCGTCGATCCGGGCGACGAGCGCGTTGAGCGGGACGCCATGCGCGGCGGCGGCGGCCTTGAGCCGGTCCCAGAACACCGGCTCAAGGCTGATCGAGGTCTTGTGCCCGGCGATCTCGACCGAGCGTTTCACGGGTGGGTGGAAGATTGCCGAGGGGTGGCCCATCAATACATATGCTGCCCGCCGTTGATCGACATGGTCGACCCGGTCATGAAGCCGGCCTCCTCCGAGGCGAGGAAGGTGACGCCGCGGGCGATTTCCTCGGCGTGGCCGAGCCGGCCGACCGGGATCTTCGCCACGATCTTTTCCAGCACCGGCGCGGGCACGGCGGCGACCATGTCGGTATCGACATAGCCCGGGGCGATGGCATTGACCGTGACGCCGAACTTGGCGCCTTCCTGGGCGAGAGCCTTGGTGAAGCCGTGGATGCCCGATTTCGCGGCGGCATAGTTGACCTGGCCATATTGCCCGGACTGGCCATTGACCGAGCCGATGTTGATGATCCGGCCCCAGCCGCGTTCGCGCATCCCGGGGAAGGTGGCCTTGGCCATGTTGAAGCAGCCGCCCAGGTTGATCCGCATGACCTCGTTCCAGTCCTCGAAGCTCATCCGGTGGAGGACCGCATCGCGGGTGATGCCGGCATTGTTGACGACAATGTCGATCGGCCCATGCTCGGCGGCGATGTCGTTGCAGTTGTGGATGCAGAATTCATGGTCGCCCACGTCCCAGCGATAGGCGGGGATGCCGGTTTCGGCGGTGAACTGGCGGGCGGATTCGATATTGCCGGCATAGTTGGCGACGACGGTCACGCCCTTGGCCTGCAAGGCGAGGCAGATGGCCTTGCCGATGCCGCGCGTTCCGCCGGTAACCACTGCGACCCGTCCCATATCCTGCCCCTTCGGTATGATTTCCGATTGGCGCCGAGGCTAGGAAACCGGCAGGGGGCTGACAAGCCGGCCAGCCGCAATCCATACGAATTTACTGGCAGTGGGACGCTGGATCAGAAGCGGAACTGGGTGCCGACGTAGACCGCCTGGCCATCCTTCTGGCCATCGATCACCGGGACCATGCGATCGCGCTCCTGCGAATAGCGGACGCCGGCGGTGACGTTGAGATTGCCGGTGACCCGGTAGGAGCCGCCGACATCCACGGTCTGCTCGCCATTGCCTTCCAGGGTGCGCGGCGCCCGCCCGGTCTTCTCGCGTTCGTCGAAGGCGATGCGGGCGTTGAGGCGCGAGGGTTCGTCGGCATCGGCGACGGCCGCCGCGGCGGCCGTCGAGCGCAGCTTGAAGCTGGAGAAGTCGGGCAGGTCTCCCCGGCGCTGTTCGCCCGCCAGGCTGAAGTTCTGGAAGCCGCGCGCCACGCCCAGGCTGTAGGCGGTGGGCGCGATCCGCAGCGCGGCGAGGCTTGCCGCGCTGTCGCGCGGCGCACGCACCAGGATGGCCTGGGCGCCGACCGCATCGACGCGCACCGCCACGGTGACCGAGCGATCCGGCCGCGTGGCGCTGCCGGCGGGGGTGAAGTGGAAGATCTGCCCCCCGGTTAGCCCGGGCACGGTGATCGAGCGGGCGAGGCGCGGATCGACGCGCGCCGGCAGGAAATTGGCCATGCTGGCATGGGCATCGAGCCCCCCGCTGTCGGCGGCGCCGAAATCGCTGGCAAAGGCGAGCACGGCGCTGGGCAGCGCGAGCAGGCACACGGCGCCGGCCAGCAGCATGGCGGGGCTTGCGGCCCCCGATTGTCCCTTCATGGCTGCCATCAGCGTGAAAATCCGCGCTCCATCATCGGCCCGATGATGCCATGCCGGGGCTGGACGATGACCGAACAGCGCGGGCCGGGAATCTCGGGGCAGGCGGAGTCGTAGCACATTGCGTGGCCGATTTCTGCACTTCGTTGCCGACCGGCGGCGGGGGAGCAGGTGGCGGGCCGGCCGGCCCGGGCGTTCATGACCGGTTCAAGGCGGGTGGCGGCACAGGCAGGGGCCAAGTCAACGCCCCTTGTCGCCCCCGGTTCGGCGGCTATAGAGGCTCGACAGCATCTGGCCAGCGGCCAAGCGACGACAGGAATGTAGCGACGATGACTTCCTTCAGCACTTCCGGCATCAGCACTTCCGGCCGGTCCATGCCCAGCCGCATCTTCGCCCGCCGCCTGGCGCGCACGGTCGGCACCCTTGGCTTGGCCGTTGCCCTGTCGGCCAGCCTGGGCGGTTGCGGCAAGAAGGAGCGGCCCAGGGCCGATCTCGCCGCCTCGAAGGTGACCACGATCGGGGTCAATTCCTATCTGTGGCGCGCCTCGCTCGATGCGCTCTCGTTCATGCCGCTGCTTCAGACCGACAGCGCGGGCGGGGTGATCGTGACCGACTGGTACGCCAATCCCAGCAATCCGGGCGAGCGGGTGAAGGTCACCGTGACCATCCTCGACCAGGACCTGCGGGCCGATGCCCTGCGCGTGGCGGCCAGCCGCCAGGTCGCGCAGAACGGGGCGTGGATCGATGCACCGGTCCAGGCCGCGACCGTGCAGCGGCTCGAAGACATCATCCTCACCAAGGCGCGCGACCTGCGCCGCCAGGCGATCTCGGGCTGATCCGCCCGAACCGGGCGGCCGGGGCTGATCGCGCCGGCCTCTCGACAAGCGGAGCGGACAGGCTAGAGGGACGGCCATGACTGGCACTTCCTCAGACCTGCGGCCTTCCGACGCCCGTTTCGATTCCGCCTCCGCCGACCTGCGCTGGCAGCGCGTCTGGGATGAGCGGCAGACCTTCCGCGCCGACGACGGCAGCGCCAAGCCGCGCTCCTACGTGCTCGAGATGTTTCCCTATCCTTCGGGGCGCATCCACATCGGCCACGTCCGCAACTACACCATGGGCGACGTGCTGGCCCGGGCCAAGCGGATGCAGGGCTTCGAGGTGCTCCACCCGATGGGCTGGGACGCCTTCGGGATGCCGGCCGAAAACGCCGCGATGGAAAAGGGCGTCCACCCCGGCGGCTGGACCCGTGACAATATCGCCAACATGAAGGCGCAGCTGAAGCGCCTGGGCTTCGCGCTCGACTGGAGCCGCGAGATCGCCACCTGCGAGCCGGAATACTACGGCCACGAGCAGGCGCTGTTCCTTGATCTCTATGCCTCGGACCTTGTCTATCGCAAGGAATCGGCGGTGAACTGGGACCCGGTCGACATGACCGTGCTGGCCAACGAGCAGGTGATCGACGGGCGCGGCTGGCGGTCTGGCGCCCTGGTCGAACGGCGCAAGCTGTCCCAGTGGTTCCTCAGGATTACCGACTTCGCCGACGAATTGCTCGAAGGGCTGGGCACCCTCGACAAGTGGCCCGAAAAGGTCCGGGTCATGCAGGAGAACTGGATCGGCAAGAGCCAGGGGCTGCAGTTCCGCTTCGATCTTTCCACCGGCGAGGGGCTGGAGGTCTATACCACCCGGCCCGACACGATCTTCGGCGCGAGCTTCGTGGCCGTGGCCGCCGATCACCCGGTGGCCCAGGCGGTGGCGGCGGGCAATCCGGCCGCGCAGGACTTCATCGCCCTGTGCAAGCAGGGCGGGACCACGGCGGCCGAACTGGAAACCGCCGAGAAGCTGGGCTTCGATACCGGCATCACCGCGCGCCATCCCTTCACCGGCGCGGCCTTGCCGGTCTACATCGCCAACTTCGTGCTGATGGACTATGGCACCGGGGCGATCATGGCCGTGCCCGGGCACGACCAGCGCGATTTCGATTTCGCCACCAAGTATGGCCTCCCCATCACCCGCGTGATCGCCGCCAGCGCCGCGGAGGCCGACCGGCCCTTTGGCAATGAGGCCGAGGCAGGCGACGGGATCTGCGTCCATTCCGGGTTCCTCGATGGCATGGCCGTGGTCGACGCCAAGGCGGCGGTGATCGCGCGGGCCGAAAGCGAAGGCTGGGGCGAGGGCAAGACGGTGTGGCGCCTGCGCGACTGGGGGGTGAGCCGCCAGCGCTACTGGGGCACGCCGATCCCCTTCATCCATTGCGAGATCTGCGGCGTGGTGCCGGTGCCCAAGAAGCACCTGCCGGTGACCCTGCCCGAGGATGTGAGCTTCGACGTGCCCGGCAACCCGCTGGACCGCCACCCCACCTGGAAGCACGTGGACTGCCCGCAGTGCGGCAAGCCCGCGCGGCGCGAGACCGATACGCTCGACACCTTCGTCGACAGCTCGTGGTATTTCCTGCGCTTCGCCAGCCAGCCGGCGGACCGGCCGTTCGATCCCGAAGAGATCAAGCGCTGGCTGCCGGTGGAGCAATATATCGGCGGGATCGAGCACGCGATCCTCCACCTGCTCTACGCCCGCTTCTGGACCCGCGCCCTGGCGCGGATCGGCAAGCTGGAGGTGACCGAGCCCTTCGCCAGCCTGTTCACGCAAGGCATGGTCACGCATGAGACCTACGAGCGGCGCAACCCGGAGAACGGCCAGCCGCTGTTCTTCTCGCCCGCCGAGGTGGAGCGCAGCGGCGATGGCGCGACGCTCAGGGCCGATGGCCAGCCGGTGGAGGTCGGCCGGGTCATCAAGATGTCGAAGTCGAAGAAGAACGTGGTCGATCCCGACGAGATCGTGGCCCGCCATGGCGCCGACGCGATTCGCTGGTTCATGCTGTCGGACAGCCCGCCCGAGCGCGACCTGCCGTGGTCGGAAGCCGGGATCGAGGGCTGCGCGCGGTTCGTCCAGCGCTTGTGGCGTCTGTTCGGTCAGGAAGGCGCGGGCGGTGCCGGCGCCGATGCGCATGAGGACAAGGCGCTCGACCGGAAGGTGCACCAGACCGTCGACGGTGTCGCAAAGGACATTGAGGCGCTCTCCTTTAACAAGGCAGTGGCGCGAATCTACGAGCTTGCTGCCGTGATCGAGAAGGCTGGTTATTCGGCCAGTCGCACCAATGCGATCCGCACACTACTCAAGATCGTGTCTCCGATGATGCCGCACCTCGCCGAAGAGGCATGGGCGAAAAACACCTTCGGCAGTTTGGGCCTCGTAGCCGACGCGTCGTGGCCGGCCGTCGATCCGGCCTTGCTGGTGGATGACGAGGTGACCATCGCGGTCCAGGTGAACGGCAAGCTGCGCGATACGCTGGTGGTCGCCAAGGGCAGCGACAAGGCTGCGCTGGAGGCGCTGGCGCTCGCCAGCGCCAAGGTCCAGGCCGCACTTGGCGGCGGCGCGGCGAAGAAGGTGATTGTCGTTCCGGACCGGCTCGTTAACGTGGTCGCATGAAGCATCTTGCCGCCGCCCTCCTGCTTGGCCTGGCCGCCACGTCTCTTGGCGGCTGCGGCCTCCAGCCGCTCTATGCCGGCGGGGGCAGCGGCGCGGTGGCGCAGGGGCTGGCGGCGGTCGAGGTGCCGGCGATCGAGGGCAAGGCCGGCTGGCTCGTCCGCAATGCCCTGAACGATCGGCTTTCCGCCGCCGGCCGCGGCGGTACGCCGCGCTACCGGCTCGACGTCCGCCTCGATGACCGCCTCGAAGGCTTCGGCCTGCTCGCCGACGATACCGTCGGGCGGGAGCGGCGCACGCTGCGGGCGCGCTACCAGTTGGTCAATCTCGCCGATGGCCGGATCGTCTACGATGCGACCGCCGGGGCCGATGCGGGGATCGACGTGGTCAGTTCCGAATATGCGACTATCGCGGCCGAGCAGACCGCGCTCGAAAACCTCTCGCGCGAGGTGGCCGACCGGATCGTGACCGCGCTCGCGCTGCAGCTGCGCGCCGGCGCCGCGCAGCCCCAGCCCCAGACCCAGCGCCCCTAGGGCCCGGCGGGTGAAGGCGAACCAGCGGGATTTCGCGCGCACGGCGGACCAGGCGGTGCGCAAGGCCCGCTACTTCTTCTTCTGCGGGCCGGACGAGGCCGGCGTGCAGGATGCGGTTGACCTGATCGCCGGCCTCCTGCCCGATCCGGGCGAGCGGATCGATTTCACCGGGGCCGAACTGAAGCGCGATCCGGTGCGGCTGGGCGACGAGGCGCGGTCGGTCTCGCTGTTCGGCGGCCCACGGCATATCGTGGTGCGCGCGGCCGGCGACGAGGTGGCCGAGGCGGTGGAGATTCTGGTCGGCGGCACGGCCCCGGCCTGCCCGGTGCTGATCGCCGCGCCCGGCGCGACCGACAAGGCGAAGGCGGCCAAGCTGCTGGCCGACCGCGACGATGGCCTGGTCGTGGTGTTCTGGCCGCCGGACGCGCGCAGCGTGGCGGCGACCGTGCGTGAGCTGGCCGATCGGGCGGGCCTGCGGCTCGATACCGCGCTGGCCGAGCGGATCGCCCGTGCCGCCAATCTCGATACGCGCATCGCCGCGTCCGAGGTGGCCAAGCTGGCGGTCTATCTCGACGCCAGCCCGCAAAGCCCTCGAACGGCCGATGCCGCCGCCTTCGAGGCGATCGGCGCGAGCACGGCGGAGGATGGCATGATGGCCATCGTCAATGCCGTGCTGGGCGGGGAGGCGGCGCGCCTCGGCCCGGAGCTCGATCGGCTGCGCCAGATCGGGCTGAACCCGGTGGCGGTCCTGCTGGCCTTCGAGCGGCGGGTGGCGCAACTGGCCGGCCTTTCGGCCAGGCTGGGCGCGGGCGGCAACGTGCGCGCCCTGATCGAGGCGGAGAAGGCGGCGCGCCGGATCAACTGGAAGGACGAGGGCGATCTCAAGGCGCAACTGGCGATCTGGCGCGGCCGGCGGCTGGAGCGGCTGGTCGCCAAGATCGCCGGGCTGCACCGCCAGTTGCTGAGCCACAGCCAGGATGCCGAACTCCTCCTGGCCCAAGGCCTGGCCGAAATCGCCCGTGCATCTTCGTCCCGAAATTGATCCATTTCGGAACTAGGTAAACCTACGGGACTGCAGTAAGGCTTATTCCGGCCATACGCAGGACTTGCCGCCGGTGACAGGGTGTCGCGGCGCAAGTTCGGCGCGGCAGAGGGGCCATGCGGGTTCCTGGACTTGCCGTTTCGGAGGGATCTCGGCGAGAACTGATGTGAACGTCCTGCTTCGCACCCCAGCCCAGCGGCCAGCGCATCTGCATCAGCAGCCCCTCGGCGCGATTCGTTCGCTCGAACGCCGCCGCCTGCAATGCTACCTTGGCGTGATGTGCGCCGACATCGCGCTGCTGTTCGGCGCCTTCTGCCTCGCGGGCTGGCTCTATCTCGGGCAGTCGGGGGTCGCGGCCAGCCTGCTGCTGGCGCAATTGATCCTGCCGGCCTTCCTGACGATCGCGCTCTACAATGGCGCCTATGGCCTGCGCGCCCTGCAGGACTGGGAGTGGGCCGCCGTCCGCAGCGCCATGGCCCTGTGCCTGTCGTGGGCGGTGGTGCTGTTCATCGCCTTCTACACCCGTTCGGCGAACGAATTCTCGCGCGTGGCCTTCACGCTGGGCGTGCTTTTCGCGGCCCTGGCCCTGGCCTGGGGGCGGGCGCAGATGCGCGCCTTCGTCCGCTGGCGTTGCGGGGCCAGCGTGATCAACGAGTTGGTCATCGACGATGGCGGCCCGGCGCTCGACCTTCCCGGGGTGACCACGCTCGACGCGGCACGCCATGGTCTGGCTCCCGAACTGTCCGACCCGGTCGCGCTGGACCGGATCGGGTTCGTGTTGCGCCATGTCGACCGGGTTCTGGTGACCTGCCCGCCCCAGCGTCGGCGCGCCTGGGCCTTGTTGCTCAAGGGCGCCAACATCGAGGGCGAGGTCATCGACGATGCAGTGATCGAGCTGGGCGCCCGGGGCGCGCGCCAGGCCGGCGGGCGGGGATTGCTGCTGGTTTCGCTGGGGCCGCTTGAACTGCGCGCACGGGCGATGAAGCGCGCGTTCGACCTGGCCGTGGCCCTGGGCGCGCTGATCGCGCTGGCGCCGCTGCTGGTTCTCGTCGCATTGGCGGTGGTGCTGGAGGATGGCGGGCCGGCCCTGTTCGTGCAGCGCCGGATGGGGCGGGGCAATATGTTCTTCCCGATGTACAAGTTCCGCTCGATGGCCGTGTCCGGCGGGGACCGCGACGGCGCCCGGTCGACCGGGCGCGACGATGGCCGGGTGACCCGGGTCGGGCGGCTGATCCGCCGCACCAGCATCGACGAGCTGCCCCAGCTCATCAATGTCCTGCTGGGCGACATGAGCATCGTTGGTCCGCGTCCGCACGCGATCGGCTCGCAGGCTGGCGAGAAGCTGTTCTGGGAGGTCGACGACCGCTACTGGCTGCGCCACGCGCTGAAGCCGGGGCTGACCGGCCTCGCCCAGGTGCGGGGCTTGCGCGGCACGACCGAGCACGAATCGGACCTGGCCAACCGGCTCGATGCCGATCTCGAATACCTCCACGGCTGGTCGCTGTGGCGCGATCTGCGGATCCTGTTCGCCACGGCCAAGGTGCTGGTGCACGAACGCGCCTATTGAGCGGGCCTGCCGGGCAGGCCATGTACCGCGCCGCGGGGTGCCCGGAGGCAGGGTCAATCGGTAGCCGTGAGTCGCTTCACTGTCCGGGCATGAAACATCATTGAAGCCCTGGCCGCGAATACTAGAAATCTGTTGCCTTGGTCGTTGGTGGCGTGATATCCGTCTCGATCAAGGTTCAAGGGGAAAGTTAATGGCCAAGAAAGTCTTGATCGGTCTGGCGGTGGTCGGGCTCATGGCCGGTGGCTTGGCTTCGGGCGCGATCCGGTCCGGTGTGCTGACCACGCCTCCCGATTGCTCCGATCCCGCCAATGCCACGAAGCCCGCTTGCGCGACGAACTACACCAATTCCAGCAGGGGTTGAGAGCCCGATTTCACCCCGTCTGGCGGTGTTCGAGAAGCCCCCGTTCGGGGGCTTTTTTCTGTTAGGGGGCTGGTCGTTCTTGAGGGGCGGATCGTTTTGGGGGGAACCGGCATGACGATCTTGCCGGCAGGAAAGGCCGGGCGCGAGGGGGAGCGGGCGATGGCGGTCGTGGCCCTGGCCAGCGCCATGTTTCTGGGCGGCGGCGGAACGCCATCGCCGTTGACCGAACTGGCGCTGCAACTGCTCTTCGCGGCGATATTCGGCCTGTGGCTGGTCGTGGCCGGCAAGGTTCCGGGGGTGGCCTTGCGCCCGGTGCTGGGGCTGTGTGGTCTGCTCCTGGTCCTGCCGCTGGTCCAGTTGGTGCCGCTCCCCCCGGTCCTGTGGCACGCGTTGCCCGGCCGTTCGCTCGAACGGGCCGCATTGGACCTGGTGGGGGCCGCCGAAACCTGGCGTCCGTGGAGCCTGGCTCCCGCCCGCACGACCAATGCGGCGCTCGCACTCGTCCCGCCGGCGATGATGCTGCTGATGACCGCGACCCTCGATCGGCGGGGGCGGTCGGCCCTGGTGCTGGTGATCGCCGGGGGCGCCTTCCTGACCATTCTGGTCGGCGCGGCGCAGGCGGCGGGCGGGCCGGCCAACCCGCTGCGCTTTTACGCGCCCGAAGCCGCTTACCTCAGCGGCTTCCAGGCGAACCACAACAGCACGGCCGATGTCCTGCTGATCGGCATGGTGGCCTTTTCCGCGGTCGTGCGGGACTGGCGGGAAGTGACCGCGCGCAAGCGGACGGGGCATCTCCCGGCGGCGATCCTCGCGGTGGGGGTGGGCCTGCTGTCGCTCGGGGTGTTCCTGACCGCTTCGCGCGCCGGGACAGCCCTGCTCCCGGTCGCCTGGATCGCGGTGCTTGCCCTGACCCGGCCGCTTTGGCCGGCATCGCTGCCGCGCATCGCGGCGGTTGCCGGGGGCTGCGCGGTGGCCGCGGCGGTGGCCGTTTTCGTGCTGCGGGACAATGCCGTGGTCGGCCAGGTCCTGGCGCGCTATGATTTCAGCGGTGAAGTGCGGCCGCGTCTGTGGGGCGACAGCCTGGCGGTGGCACAAACCTATTTCCCCCTTGGTGCGGGCATGGGGGCCTTCATCCCGGTCTACATGGCCGGTGAACGGCTGGAGGCGGTTGGCCTGGCCCTGCCCAACCGCGCCCACAACGACCTCCTCGAACTGGTGATCGAAGCCGGGGTTCCTGGCCTGGTGGTGCTTGCCGCGATCGTCGCGATCCTGGGGCGGTTGGCCCGCGAGCGCCTGCGCGATCCCGATCCCGTGGTTCGGCGCCAAGCTATTTTCGCCCTTGCCGGATTTACTATTGTTGCGCTGCACTCGCAAGTTGACTACCCTTTGCGCTCGATATCATTGGCGTGCATGGCTGCCGCATTGGCGGGGCTGCTCGTGCCGGGGGTGAGGGGTGCGCGAGGCGCTGATGGCCCGGGCAAAATCTGAGGATTGGTGCATGATACGATGCCGCGCTGCGTTGTCGGTGAGGGCCGGCGCCGTTCTGGCTCCGGCTGCCATGGGTGCCCTCCTGGTGGCGACCCTGTCGGGCTGCGCCACGTCGGGGCCAAGCCCTTTCCCGACGGGGGGCGCCGCCTATGGCGTGGTGCCCGAGAAGGCAGTGCCCGATGCCGCCGCCGATACGATCCGGCCGGGCGACCGGCTGGCGATCCGGGTATTTGGCGAGCCGGAGCTGTCGGCTGACAACTATGTGGTCGATGCGCGCGGCTACATCCAGGTTCCGCTGCTGGGTGAAGTCATCGCCATGCAGCAGAGCCCGCGGGCGCTGGCCGTAGAGATCGAGCGCCGGCTCCAGGCGCGCTATGTGAAGGATGCCAGCGTCACGGTCAGCCTCATGGACCGCACGCAGGCAACCTTCGCGGTCGAGGGTGACGTGAACCAGCCGGGTGTCTATCCGGCCCATCCCGGTTCGACCCTGCTCTCCGCCATGGCCATGGCCAGGAGCCCGACCAAGTCGGCCCAGCTCAGCGAGGTGATCGTGCTGCGCCGGATCAACGGCGAGCGCGCTGGAGCGCGGTTCAACCTGGTCGACATTCGCCGCGGCCGGGCGGCAGATCCGCAGATCCTGGCGGGTGACACGGTGGTCGTGACCAATGCCGCGATCAAGTCGGCCTGGCGCGATTTCCTGCAGTCGACGCCGGTCTTCAACATCTTCTATCTCATCAAGTAGAGGCGGGAACCGCAGTCGTGGCCACACTCCACCATACCGAAGAGCCCCTGCCTCGCCGCATGGCGATCGTCGCGGCCGATGAGCCGCTGCTGCCGGCCCTGGTTTCCACCGGGTTCGACCTGCGCCACCTGCTGGCGACCGTCCGGGCCAACCTGGTCCTGATCGCCGGCATCGTGGCCATGGCGGTCGCCTTCGCGGTGGTGGCCACCCTGTTGCAGACCCCGCGCTATACCGCGACCGCCACGCTCCAGATCAACGATGCCTCGGGCCGTGTGTTCAAGGACGAGGGCAGTGATCCGTCCGCCGAAATGCCCGGCTGGGATATCGACCGCAATCTCAAGACCCAGGTCGACATCCTCAAGAGCCGGGCGCTCGCCCAGCGCGTGGTGCAGAAGCTCAAGTTGGCCGACAACCCGCAGTTCTTCCTGTCGCAGGAGGTGCCGGTGCCCGAGCGTGGACGGCCCGCCGCCGCGGTCAATGCGTTGGCGATCGGGCTGTTGCAGCAGGGCCTCGCGGTTACGCCGCCGCGCGATTCGCGCATCGTCTCGATCGCCTGGGAGAGCACCGATCCGCGAATGTCGGCGCTGATCGCCAGCACCTATGCCTCCGAATTCATCCAGGCGAACCTCCAGCGCAAGTTCGAGAGTTCCGCTTACGCCCGCAATTTCATCGGCGAACAATTGGCCGAGACCAAGAAGCGGCTTGCGGCCTCGGAGCGGGCGGTCAACGACTATGCCCGCGGCAACGGCCTCATCCAGTTGAGGAACTCCGGCGGCGGCGACGGGAAGGGCAGCGAGGGCGGCGCCAGTTTGGTGACCACCAGCAGCCTGTTGCAGATCAACCAGGCGGCCAACGAGGCCACCTCGCGGCGGATCAGCGCCGAATCCCGCCTGCGCGCGATTTCCGACAAGGCCCTCTTGAGTACACCCGAGGTGCTCAACAACGGGACCGTGGCGGCACTGCTCCAGCAGCGCTCGACCGCGCGGGCCGAGCTCCAGCAGGAGCGGGCGCGCCATCTGGACGGTTATCCCACGGTGGTCGCCAAGGCCGCGCAGGTGGCTGCGCTGGATCGCCAGATCAGCGAGGCCGCCATGGCGGTTAAGCAGTCGATCCTGGCCGACTACCAGGCGGCCCAGTCCGCGGAGGAGCGGCTGACCGCGCAGGTCAACACGCTCAAGAGCGACACCCTGGGCGAACAGGACCGCACCGTGCAGTACAGCCTGCTCGCGCGCGAGGCCGACACCAACCGCCAGCTCTACGATGGCCTGCTCCAGCGCTACAAGGAGCTGAACGCCTCGGCCGGCATCAGCCTGAGCAACATCGCGATCATCGATACCGCCGAGGTGCCGAATTCGCCCTCTTCGCCGAACCTGTTCCGCAACCTCCTGATCGCCATCGCGGTGGGCTCGGTTTTGGCCGCGGGCACGGTCTTCCTCAAGACTCAGTTCGACGATTCGATCCGCGCCCCCGACGATGTCGAGAGCAAGTGCGACCTGCCCCTGCTCGGCGTGGTTCCCCGTGCGGTCGACAAGGATCCGGCAGCGGCGATGGAAGATCCCAAGTCGCCAATTTCCGAGGCCTACAATTCGCTGCGTGGTTCGTTGCTCTATTCCACTTCGGAAGGCCTGCCCCAGGTCGTCCTGGTGACCAGCGCCCAGCCGGCGGAGGGCAAGACCACAACGAGCCTGGCCGTTGCCGCCAGCTTCGCGCGGATGGGCAAGTCGGTCCTGTTGATCGACGCCGACCTGCGCCGTCCCACGCTGCATCGGCAGGTGGGGTCGCGCAACGAGCGGGGCCTGAGCTCACTGCTGACCTCGAAGGATCCGCTCGATTCGGCCATCGTGCCCTCGGGCCAGGCCAACCTCATGCTGCTGACCTCGGGCGCGATCCCGCCGAGCCCGACCGAGCTGGTGTCAGGCGTCCGTCTGGAGCAGGTCGTGCAGGAGGCGGCCCAGCGCTTCGACCTGGTCATCATCGACAGCCCGCCGGTTCTCGGGCTGGCCGATGCGCCGATCATGGCGCCACTGGTCGATGGGGTCATCTTCGTGATCGAGGCAGGCCGCAGCCGGCGCGGTTCGCTGAAGGCGGCCTTGCGCCGTCTGCGCGCGATGCGCCCGATCATCCTGGGCGCCGTTCTGACCAAGTTCGATCCGGCCAAGTCCGGCAACGGCTATTCCGAATACTACGGCTACGAATACTTCCAGTACGGCACCGCCGCAGCGAAGGACTGATCGGTGGCGGCGCGGCTCCTGGCCCGCCCCCTGCCGTCCGGTTTCGCGGCGCGGCTGGCCGGGATCCTGGGCACGGTGCTGTTCGCCGCGGCCGCGGTGGCGGGCGGGGCGGATCGGTTGTCGGTCAACCGGCCGCCATGGGAACGGTTGGTCCCCGATCTCTTCGCCGATAACGCCTGGCGCATTCGTGGCCTGGTGGCCTTGCAGGTGGGCGACAGCGGGACGGCGCTGGTCGCGGCCCGGGCGGCCATGCGGTCTGGCCCGGTCGAGCCGGGTAGCGCGGAGTTGCTGGGCGCGGCGTGGCGTCTCGCCGGCCAGCCCGATGCGGCCGAGCGCGCCTATCGCGTGGCCGGGCAGACCGGCTGGCGCCGCCCGGAGACCCAGGCCTACTGGATCGACCGTTCGATCGACCGGGGCGACTACCGGGCGGCGGCGCGGTGGCTCGACGCCCGGCTTCGCCTGCGCGCCCAGGCGGCGGGCGATCCCGCGCTGATGGCGCCGTTCGAGCTGGACCCCAGGGCGCGGGCCGCCTTTGTCGAGCGGCTCGCCGCCCGCCCACCCTGGTTCGAGGCCTATCCCGGCGCCTATGCGGCGCTGCCGGTGGCCCAGCTTCGCGCGCGCGCGCAGATCCTGCGCGACCTGTCCCGGCGGGCGGGTCCGATCGGTTGCGGGGCGGTCGGTGGGCTGGCCTCGGCCCTCGTCGACCATGGCCTGGCTGGCGAGGGTGATGCGCTCTGGCGCGCCGGCTGTATTGGCCGGGGCGGCGAACGGGGCGGCGATCAGCTTGGCGACGGCACGTTCGCGGCGGTCGACCTGGCGCGGCGCGACAGTGTGTTTTCGTGGTGGGCGCCGGCCGATAGCGCGGTCGGTACATTCGTGGACAATCACGCCCCGCCGGGCGCGCCGCGGCTGGTGGTGTCCAACGCGGCGCCCTTCGTGCGCGAGGTATTGACCCGGATGGTCTATCTGCCGGCCGGCGCCTATCGCCTCCAGTGGCAGGCGATCGGCGCGGATGGCCGGGGGAGCGAGCGGGTGTCCGCCGTTCTCGACTGCCGCGCGGGAGCCGGTGAGCCGCTGGTGGCGCGCATCGACCCCCGCACCGGCCTGGCGATGGCCGAGGTGGCGGTGGACGGCGAATGCCCCACGCGGTGGCTGAGTTTTCGCATGGCCCCCGGCGACGGTGAGCTGCGCTTCGGCAATGTCCGGATGACCCCGGTCGGCCCGGGCACCGTCGGCCGGTTCAGTCCGGGTCGCGGGTCTTGAGGAGTTGCGCGGGGTTGCCGGTATAAATGCCGCCTTGCTGCGCGTCGGTGAACAGGGCCGCGCGCGCGCCGAGCACCGACCGGTCGCCCATGGTCACCCCGGGGCCGACGAACGCTTCGGCGGCAACCCAGCAGCCCTGGCCGATGACGATCGGGCGCAGCACCAGCTGGAAGTGGGGATCGCGGATGTCGTGGCTGCTGGCGCACAGGTGGGCGCGCTGCGAGATCACCGTCCGGGCGCCGATCGTGATGTGCCCCTGATTGTAGAGCCGGGTGCCGGGGCCGACGAGCACCTGTTCGCCCAGGGTGAGGTTGCGTGGGTTCCAGATCACGACGCTGGCGTGGACGCGCGCGCCCTTGCCGATCCGTGCACCGAAGACGGCGAGGACCAGCCGGCGCCAGGGGTGGAGCGGCGGCGGGGTGAAGCGCGCCAGCACCAGCCAGGTGGCCATCCAGGCGGCGCGGAACAGGCGATTGCCGAGCGAAAAGCTGGCGCCGCCTTCGAGGGGGCGGGTGTCGCGGGCATCGAGCAGGCTCATCAGACCGCGCTCCGTGGGGTGGCGGCCGCCGGCCGGGCCTGGGCATAGATCCGGGTCCAGGCCGCCGCGACCGCCTCGCGCGAGAAGTGCTGGCGGGCGCAGGCGCTGGCGGATGCGGCCATGGCGCGCCACGGGCCATCGTCGAGCGCCAGGGCGCGCTCGATGGCCTCGGCCAGGGCCGGGGCGCCGGTGCCGCATTCCAGCGCCGCTCCCGTGGCGAAGCCGGCCGGTAGATTGCACTGCGCGGTCATGATCGTGGGCGCCGCGCTGGCCCAGGCTTCAAGCATCGCCATCGGCAGGCCTTCGCTGAGCGAGGGGAGGATCACGAAGCGGGCCTGTTCGATCAGGGCCTGCTTGGTTTCGCCGAACACCGGGCCGAGGAACTCGACCGACCCGTCGGCGTGCGCGATTGCACGGCGCAGCGCATCGACCGCCGGTTGTTCGCCCCAGCCGGCAATGGCCAGCCGGGCGCCGGCGGGCTTGCGCGCGTGCGCCCAACCGTCGACCAGCGCGGCGAGGTTTTTCTTGGCGTGGATCCGCCCGATATAGACGATGACCGGGCCAGGCGCGGGGCCGGCGGCGCGAGGGCGCGGGTCCGGCCCGGCATTGGGCACGACCTGGCTGTCGGTCCGGCCAGTTTCCCGGGCGATGTCGTGGGCTTCGCGCTCGGTCAGGGCGTGGAAGGCCGTGGCCCGGCGCCAGTTGCGCCGCTCGTAGCCAAGGCGCGCCAGGGCCTTCTTGTGCGTGCCGCGCGCGGTGATCCAGGGATCGAGCATCCCGTGGGGTGAAATGAAATAGGGCCGGCCGGTCCGCGCGGCCCAGGCGCTGGCGGCGGCCGACGGATACATCCAGATGCCATGCAGGTGGAGGCAATCGAGCTGGCCCTGCGCCAGGGCGCGGCCCAGCCCCGGCGCGAAGCCGACCAGCCGCGGCCCGACCACCGCGCAGGTCGTCACCGGGGTGGGGCCGAACCGGCCGCGATCCGTTTCGGCATGGGCATCGTCGAGGGCGAAGACCTGCGGTTCGGCCCCCATCGCGCGCAGCATGGCGGCGTGGGTGACCACGGCCTCGAACACGCCGCCGCCCAGGCGCGATGCGGAGGCAGTGACCAGGCCGATCCGCAAGCCTGCCACCGACACGGTCATCCGCCGGAATCGGCGGCGCCGGCCCGGGCCAGCGCCAGGCGGCGGCGGCGCACGGCGGGCGGCAGTCCGGCCAGCAGGTCGGCCCGGCGGGCAGGACGAGTATCCGCCCCGGGCGCCCCGGCGGCATCGCGCACGTCGGATGCATTGGCGGCGGCCACCCCCCGGACCGCCGATGCGGCGCGCCGCGCGGCGCCGGCAATGTCCGCCGCGCTCGGCAGGCCCTTCAGCCGGGCGATCACGAACCACACCGCGATCGGGGTGAAATAGACCCCGATCGTTCGCGCCATGGTCAGCAGGCTGCCATCGCGGAAGCCCACGATGAGGGTCGAGACGAGGATCATGTAGCAGGCCACGCGCCAGGTGGTCTGCGGCCGGGAGACGAAATTGCGGTAGGCCTTGCCGAGCAGGCCACCCCACAGGGCGCACCACATGACCACCCCGATCCAGCCCAGGGCATACCATCCCTCGCCCGGTAGCGATCGGGTCATGCCGATCGGGAAGCCGTAGTCGAACAACCTGATCCGCCGCAGCGGCTCGCCGACCGGCTTTTCGCTCCACCATATCCGCGGGATCGGCTCGGTGAAGACCTGCAGGTTGTCGAGGAAATAGTCGTAGGTGCCCGACCGCTGCGGAACGACGTAGACCAGGTACTCGAAGAACTCCATGTTGGCGAAGTCCATCCCGTAGAGGAAGAACTGGTCTTCCTCGGGGCGTTCCTCGATACGCGCGCCCTGTTCCAGGCCGGTGACCTGGCGGATCGTGGCCCCGCGGTCGGCGCCGACCATGTTGAACGCGGCCAGCAGCGCCACGGCCGCCAGGAGCAGGCCCAGCCGCGGCACCTTCTGGCGCCGGTCGTAGAGGTAGAACAGGCCGGTGGCGACAATTGCCGTGACGAACGGCCCGCGCCCGCCGGTCCCGGCCCGCGTCAGGGCGAATCCGGCGAGTGGCAGGAGCGAATAGAGGCGGAAACGCATCAGCCAGGCGATCAGCGCGCAGAGTGTGACCGCCATCATCTGCAAGTCCACCACATAGCCGTTGTTGATGGTATTGATGGCCACTCCGGTCTGGCGGTCCAGCGTCAGGCCGGTGTAGATATTGTCGGCGCCAAAGCTGCGGGACAGCGAATAGAGCGCTGGCGGCCCGGCCAACACCACCACCCAGCCGAAGATCCGGGCCAGCCTGCGTCGCTCCTCCGCGATGGCGGCGGTGGGCGTGAAACGCATCGGCAAGTTGCCGACCCTGAGGCAGCATAGCGCGAAGACCAGGAACCCCAGGTTCGACGCGGCGATGACCGTGATCTTGTCGCTCAGCGAAGGGGTGAACTGGTAGACCCGGGATATCGCGTCATGGCCGGCGAAATGGACCATAATCGGCCGGATCACGAAAACCAGCCCGTGAAAGGCCAGGTAGGTGGTAAAGGGGTGGAACAGGCTGAATAGCGGGCTACGCAGAAACCAGGCCCCTACTCCGAGAAAGCAGAGCAGCGAGAAGCCGAGCACGATAAGGTACATTCAATGGCTCCTGCGTGACTGGCCCGTGCAGTGCATTGACCGCGTCTGTGCACCGGGCCACCGGCCTTGTCCATCCGGTTGAGCCATCCCGGCTTGCGGGCAGGGGGTGGCGCCAGCTGCGCGCCGGGCGCCGGCGACCTCGCTCAGGGCTTGCCCTGCATGGTCAGCCGGGCGCGGCCGTCGAGCGCGATGGTGCGGTTCTCGAGGTCGACCCTGAGCCGATCGGCGCTGAAGGTTCCGCTCGGCGCCGAGCCCGATACTCCGCCCGCGCCTGTGACGACCTGGGTCTTGAGATCGAGATCGACCCCGCTGGTGGCCAGGCGGTAGCCGTCGGCGGTGCCGAATTCGAGGCGACCGGGTATGGCCATGGCATTGCGGTCGAGATCGAAGGTCGCCGCCTGGGACTTGATGGTCGCCGGTCCGTCCTTCAGGAGGATCGAGGCGGTGAGATCGGCCAGTTGCACCTGGGCGACCTGGGCCGATTTCTGGATCGCGCTGCCCGCGGTGACCGAGAATGGCCGGCCGCGACTGTCCTCGCCGCGATAGATCGCGTTGTTGACCCGCAGACGTTCCTCGGTGGTGGCCACCTTGTTGCGATCGAGCAGGAAGCTGATCTCGCCGCGCGGGAACAGCGGCGCGACCACCATGACCGCGAGCACCGCGCCGATGCCGGCGGGGAGCAGGATCGCCAGCCAGCGCACCAGCCGGTCATGCGAACCGCCGGGCAGGGCGAAGTGGCGCCTGCGGTCGCGGAGAAGATCGGCCTCGCGGGTCATCCGGGGTCACTCGTGGCTGAAGATGTCCTTCTCCGCCCAGCCGGCCAGGTCCAGCCGGGCGCGCATGGGCAGGAAGTCGAAGCAGGCCTGGGCCATTTCCGTCCGTCCTTCGCGGGCCAGCCGTTCGACCAGGATCGCGTGCATGGCGTGGAGATGGCGCACGTCGGAGGCGGCATATTCGGCCTGGGCGTCGGTCAGCGTGGGGGCGCCCCAGTCGCTCGACTGCTGCTGCTTGGAGATTTCCTTGCCCAGCAGCTCGCGCACCAGGTCCTTGAGGCCATGCCGGTCGGTATAGGTGCGGACCAGCTTGCTGGCGATCTTGGTGCAGAACACCGGCGCGGCGACCACGCCCAGGTAATGCTCGATCGCGGCGAGGTCGAACCGGGCGAAGTGATAGAGCTTGAGCCGCGCCGGATCGGCCAGGACCGCCTTCAGATTGGGCGCGGCAAAGGCCGAGCCGGGATTGAAGCGGACGAGATGCTCGTCGCCCCGGCCATCGGATATCTGGACCACGCACAGCCGGTCACGCGGTGTGATGAGGCCCATGGTCTCGGTGTCGACAGCGACCGGACCCGGCGCGAGGACGCCGGCGGGGAGATCTTCTTCGTGGAGATGGACAGCCATTGTGCCCTCGTGCTTAGCCGCATCGGCCGGAATGCGAAAGCCCCGGCGATCGGCCTGAGCGGTTTCGAGGAGAGTGTTGCGGTGCTGCGGGACATTCCGGCAAGCTGGCGCGCGGCGCTCGCCCCCGTGGTGGACGCACCTGGTGCCGGCCGCCTGGCCGCCTTTCTCGACAGCGAGGATGCGGCCGGAAAGGTGCTCCACCCCCCGCGCGGTGAGCGGTTCGCCGCCCTGGCGCTGACCCCGCTGGACACGGTCAGGGTGGTGATCCTCGGGCAGGATCCCTACCACGGCCCCGGCCAGGCCCATGGCCTCAGCTTCTCGGTCCGGCCGGGTGTGAAGGTTCCGCCGAGCCTGTGCAACATCCACAAGGAGCTCGAGGCCGACCTCGGCATTGCCCGGCCCGATCATGGCAACCTGGCGAACTGGGCGCGCCAGGGGGTGCTGCTGCTCAATGCCGCGCTGACGGTCGAGCAGGGCCGCGCCGGCTCGCACGCGGGCAAGGGCTGGGAGGCGATCACCGATGCGGTGGTGGCCGCCGTGGCCGCGAAGCGCGAGCCTTGCGTGTTCCTGCTGTGGGGCAATCACGCCCGCAAGAAGGCCCTGGCCGTTCCCGGCCTCACCCATTCCCGCCATCTCGTGCTGACCGCGCCCCACCCGAGCCCGCTTTCGGCCCGCGCCGGGTTTTTCGGTTGCCGCCATTTCAGCAAGGCCAACGCCTTCCTCGAAAGCCATGGCCGCGGGGCGATCGACTGGCGCCCCTGACGGCGCGGCTGCTGCTTCGCGTCGCTGCGCGTCGGAGACGAATCGCGCCTTCGCGACCCCGCTCGCAAGTTGCGGTTAACCACGTTTGTTGACCCATGGTGGGGCGCATTTCCACAACGGCAATCGCTGGCGCCGGATCGGGCCAACCCTGGCGCCAGTGCGCCGGAAAACTGCGAAATCGGTGCAATATACGGAGAAATCGGAACAATCTTTTCGTATCAGGGCAGCCTATCGCTGCAGCTGTGGCCGAGGTTGCCCGGGAGAAGTGTCCATATCCGTGACACTACTTAAATTTACGGTCGAATTGATTGCAATTAACCGGGCGCGCTGGTAGCCATTAACCGGGTTCAAAGCGGCCATCGAGCCGTGGGGCAAAACAGCAAACTCTGAATTGAACAGCGCATACCCTGGGTGCGGCCACTGCCGCGCGCGGGGCAGAAGGGGCATTGAGCATGGCGACGACACTTCCGTATACGAAGACCACCGGGCAATCAGGCAGCGTGACCCTGGCCAGCGGCGTCGTCCAGCCCTATTCCGGCAAGGCTCTCTATTCCTTCGGCAATGGCGCCGACAGCTATGACTTCACCGCCAGGGGCGGCATCTCCAGCGACTGGAACCTGATCTCGGGGGGCAACGGCTCCGACACGATCAAGGGTAGCACCTTCAGCGACATCATCTGGGGGGACGGCCTGGGCAGCTTCTCCAGCTCCGACAATGATTCGGGCCGCTTCTCCTCCGACAATGGTTCGGACTATCTCTCCGGCGGTGACGGCAACGACCAGATCCATGGAGGCAACGGCGCCGACGTTCTCCAGGGCGATCGCGGCGCCGACGTCCTGTGGGGCGATCGCGGCGGCGACACCTTCAAGTATGTCCTCGTCAGCGATTCCAGCGCGACTGTCCTTGGCGCCTGGTCGTCCGCCACTGGCGACGTGATCAGCGATTTCAACGCCTCTGAAGGTGACCGGGTCGATCTCTCGGCCATCGCGCTCAGCGGCGCCGGCGGCAATATGCTGACATGGGGTTCGGGCGCGGGTGCTCACCGCGTGTGGACCAGCGGCGGCTTCCTCTATGCCGACACCAATGGTGACAATGTCGCCGACCTGGCGATCAAGGTCGGCGGCATCACCGCCAATTCGTTCATCGGCGTGAACCACGATCCGGTGGGCGTGAATGACACCAGGACCGGCAACGAGGACGCGGTCCTCACCGGCAACCTGCGCACGAATGACAGCGATTCTGATGGCGATACGCTGTCCTACGCCGTGGTCGGCACCGCCCCGGCCGGCCTGACCCTGAACACCAACGGCACCTACAGCTTCAACGCCGGCCATGCCGACTACCAGCACCTCGCCCTGGGTGCGGTCCAGGTCATCACCACCACGGTGAAGGTGACCGACGGCCATGGCGGCGAGGCCACCGAGACCCTGAAGATCACCCTCACCGGCACCAACGATGCCCCGGTGATCACCAGCGCTGCCCAGTCGGGCAGCGTGGCCGAGGATGGCACGCTGGTCGCCACCGGCCAGATCACCGCCACCGACGTCGACGATGGCGCGACCAGGAGCTTCTCGGGCAATGCGGCCGGCACCTACGGGTCCTTCGCGGTCAACGCCGCGACCGGCGCCTGGACCTACACGCTCGACAACGCGGGCCAGCAGAACCTCGCCGAGGGCGTGAGCCATACCGAGACTTTCACCGTCACCGTGACCGATGACAAGGGCGGCACGGCGACCCAGGCCGTGTCGGTCACCGTCACCGGCGCCAACGACGGCCCGACGATCGTGGCGGAGGACACTCTGGCCACGGGCGCGGTGAAGGAGGATGTCATCTTCACCGCC
>NZ_JBHRTQ010000010.1:364285-364631 GCF_042646485.1 Novosphingobium bradum
GTCACCGTGACGGACGAACATGGCGCCAGCGTCACCCGGGACATCACGATCACCGTCACCGGCACCAACGACGCGCCGGAGATCGTCGCCTCGACCAATGCCGGGGCGACCGTCCAGGCCACCACGGATGTCACCGGCGCGGTGACCGAGGATAGCGGTCCGGCCACGCTGACCGACAGCGGGGTGATCGCCTTCCACGACGTCGATTACCAGGACCTGCACACCGCCAGCTTCACCCGCACCGGCGGCACGGCCCACGGTACCTTCGCGCTCGACGCCAGCGTCACCGAAGGCGATTACGAGCAGGACGGCAGCATCGGCTGGACCTATGCGATCGACAACGCCT
>NZ_JBHRTQ010000011.1:0-45074 GCF_042646485.1 Novosphingobium bradum
TGACCTTCGACGTGACCGACGGCACGGCGACGACGCCGAGCAGCGTCAGCTGGGCGATCACCGGCACGAACGATGTTGCCACCATCGGTGGCAACGCTTCGGCTGCGCTGACTGAATTGAACGCCACGCAATCGACCGGCGGGACTCTCACGATTGCCGATGTCGATGATGGCGAGGCAGTGCTGGTGCCGCAGGTCGATGCGCCCGGCAACCACGGCTACGGTCTGTTCAACGTCGATGCCGATGGCGTGTGGACCTATACGATGAACTCGGCGCACAACGAGTTCGTCGGCGGGCAGCAGTACACCGACAGCATCACGGTGACTTCGCTCGACGGTTCGGCCACCCAGACGATCACCGTCACCATCGATGGCACCAACGATCCGGCGGTCATCACCGGCGTGTCGACCGGCGCCGCTGTGGAAGCCGGCGGGGTCGGCAACGGGACGGCCGGCAGCAATGCCAGCGGCGATCTCAACTCGACCGACGTCGATGGCACCGACGACGCCTGGACCGCCGTGTCCTCGACGGCCACCGCCAGCGACAAGGGCAGCTACACGATCGATGGCTCGGGCAACTGGGTCTATGCGGTGAACAACGCCAATGCCACGGTCCAGGGCCTGAACGTCGGCCAGTCGACCACCGACAGCTTCTCGGTGACCACGGCGGACGGCACGGCCCAGACGGTTACCGTGACGATCAACGGCGCCAATGACGCCGCCACGATCGGCGGGACCGCCACGGGCTCGGTGACGGAGAATTCTCCGACCACCACGGCGACCGGCACGCTGACCGCCGCCGATGTCGACAACACGGCCAACCTGTTCCAGGCCGCCGCGGCCGGTTCGGCCACGGCCAACGGCTATGGCACCTTCGCCCTGACCACGGGCGGCGCCTGGACCTACACGCTGAACAACGCCAACGCTTCGGTGAACGGCCTGAACGCAGGCGGGACGCTGACTGACAGCTTCGTCGCCAAGTCGGCCGACGGCACCCAGCAGACCGTGAGCGTGACGATCAACGGCGCGAATGACGCGGCGGTGATCACCGGGGCGACCACCGGCACTGCGGTCGAAGCGGGCGGGGTCGCCAACGGGACGGCCGGCAGCAACGCCACCGGCAACCTGAACTCGACCGACGTCGACAACACCGCCGATGCCTGGACCGTCGTGTCCTCGGCGACGGCCACGGTCAGCGGCAAGGGCACTTACACCATCGATGCCTCGGGCAACTGGGTCTATGCGGTGAACAATGCCGATGCCACGGTCCAGGGCCTGAACAGCGGCCAGACCACGACCGACACGTTCAGCGTGACCACGGTCGACGGCACCAGCCAGACGGTGACGGTCACGATCAACGGCGCGAACGATGCGGCGACGATCGGCGGGACGTCTTCGGGCGCGATCACCGAAGACGCGGTGCCCAACACGCTGAGCGGTACGCTGACGGCGACCGACGTCGACAACACGGCCAACCTGTTCCAGGCTGCGGCGTCCGGTTCGGCGACGACCAATGGCTATGGCACCTTCGCCGTGACCACCGGCGGCGTGTGGACCTACACGCTGAACAACGCCAACGCGACGGTGAATGCGCTGAACACCGGGAGCACGCTGACCGACACCTTCAACGTGCTGTCTGCCGATGGCACCAGCAAGGCGGTGACCGTGACGATCAACGGCGCGACCGACGACAACACCACGCCGACCGACATCACGTTCACGCTGGATACCACCTCGGCGAATGCAGTTGCGAGTACGGGCAACAACACCGGTACGGGCGACATTTTCGGAACCTTGGGCACCGTCGATACCGGCAGCACGAGCTGGACCTATTCGATCGTGTCGATCAACGGGAACGCCTCGGCCACTAACCTTGCTCTCAGCGACGGCACCAACACCGGCGCCGCGGTCTCGGGCGCCACGGCGCAACTGGTCGTTGGCGCGGGCGGGATGACCAATGGCACCAATTACGACGTCATCATCAGGACGACCGATGCCGGAGGCAATTCGTTCAACGAAACCTTCCGGGTGAACTATGGCGGGACCGGGAATGATACCTTCACTGGTTCCTCGAACTCCGACCTCTTCTTCGGCTCCAATGGCAACGACGTTCTCCCGGGTATCGGAGGCAGCGACTACTTTATGGGCGGTGCGGGAACCGACAATCTCAACGGCGGCATTGGCAATGACGTCCTGTGGGGCGGCGGCAACAGCGACACCTTCACGTTCTCGTCGTTTGGTGCGGCAAATGCCGACCTGGTCATGGACTTCGATGCCAGCGGCGGCGGGAACCAGGACACGATCGCGCTGAGCCGCACTGGATTCGGCTCGTTCGCGTTGGGTGCCGTCGGCAATCCGCTGAATGCTAACAACTTTGTCACCAACGCCGGAACGCCGGTTGCGGGCGACAGCAACGACTACATCCTGTACAATTCGTCGACCGGACAGCTGTACTACGATGCCGATGGCAACGGCACTGGCTCAACCGCCCAGTTGATCGCCACGCTGACGGTCACCGCCGGCACGGTGGATGCCTCGGACTTCCTGATCATCGCCTGATCGAGGTTGACTGGAAAATGGAAAGGCCGGCGGGAAACCGCCGGCCTTTCTGCTTGCGCGGACAGCACTGCTTGGCTGCGGCGCCAGACGGACCGGGTTGCGTTCCCGGTGGGGGGAGGGCGGCGCGGTCGGCCGCCACGGACCAGTTCTTGAGGCTCGGGGCCATGCGTTCGCGGCCGAGCGGGGCCAGCCGAACCTGGCCGGATCGCCGCCCGGTCAATCCGATCGGTCCGTGCCTGACAGTCCCGTCTGGCCCTGCGCCTTGTCCTCGCTCAGCCTTCCGCTGCGGCCAGCACCTCGGCAAAATAGGCGATGGTCTTTTCCAGGCCCTGGCGCAGGGGCACGCGGGCTTCCCAGTCGAGCAGGGCCTTGGCCTTGGCGATGTCGGGCTGGCGCTGGCGGGGGTCGTCGGTGGGCAGGGGGCGGAATTCCAGCTTTCCGGCGCTGCCGGTCAGCTCCAGCACCTGCTGCGCCAGTTCCAGCATGGTGAATTCGCCCGGATTGCCCAGGTTGATCGGTCCGGTGACCGAGTCGGGCGTGGCCATCATCGCCATCATGCCCGCCACCAGATCATCGACATAGCAGAACGAGCGGGTCTGGGTGCCGTCGCCGTAGATCGTGATGTTTTCCCCGCGCAACGCCTGGACGATGAAGTTGGAGACCACCCGTCCGTCGTTGGGATGCATATGCGGGCCATAGGTGTTGAAGATGCGGATCACCTTGATCGCCAGCTTGTGCTGGCGGTGATAGTCGAAGAACAGGGTCTCGGCGCAGCGTTTGCCTTCATCGTAGCACGAGCGCGGGCCGATCGGGTTCACGTTGCCCCAGTATTCCTCGAACTGGGGGTGCACCGAAGGATCGCCATAGACCTCGCTGGTCGAGGCCTGGAGGATCGGCACCCGCAGCCGCTTGGCCAGGCCCAGCATATTCACCGCGCCGATCACGCTGGTCTTGGTCGTCTGGACCGGGTCGAACTGGTAGTGCACCGGCGAGGCCGGGCAGGCGAGATTGTAGATCTCGTCGACCTCCACATAGAGCGGGAAGGTGATGTCGTGGCGCATCAGCTCGAAGTTGGGGTTGCCGATCAGCCCGGCGATGTTGGCGCGGGTGCCGGTGAAGAAATTGTCGACGCACAGCACCGAATGGCCCTGTTCGAGCAGGCGGGCGCACAGGTGCGAGCCGATGAACCCTGCCCCTCCGGTCACCAGAACGCGCTTCTGCATGGCATAGCGGGGCGGACGCTGCGGGGTCATTGCGGGGTAGTCTCCAATTGGGCGAAAAGAGTGTCGATGCGGCCGGCGGCTTCGGCCGCGGGCGGGAAAAGCAGGACTTCGAGGGCGTCGGCCAGCCGCTCGGCATCGCCCATCCACGCCCGCTCGCGCGAGGCCCGGGCCATGGCACGCCAGGCAGCCTCGTCGGCGGACATCTGGCGCATGGCCTCGGCGATCGCCTCCGGGGAATGGGAGTCTACCACGAACCCGTTCACCAGGTTGCGAACCAGCAGGTCGCGCGCGCCGACCTCGTTCGAGACGATCACCGGCAGGCCCAGCGCGAGGGCTTCGTTGACCACCAGCCCCCACTGTTCCTCGCGGCTCACCAGCACCAGCGCCAGCGCGCCGGCAAGGGCGCGCGATACGGCCTCGGCGGGGAGGAACCCCGGGAAATCGACCATGCCGGCGATGCCGAGGTCAGCCACGCGGGCGCGCAGGCCGTGCTCCAGCGGACCCGAGCCGATCAGCCGCAGTGGCCGGGCGGCGGCGCCGGCCAGGGCAACGTAGCGGGCATGGCCCTCGACCAGGGTGGCCAGGTTCTTCTTGTCGACGAAGCGGCCGATGAAAACGAAGGGCCGCCGGGAAAAGGCTGCCTCTGGGGTCGCGTCGGGCAGGCCGTCGGCCAGGCCCGCCTGGGCGCGGATACGATCGACCCCCACGCAATCGTAACCCGGCAGGCGGGGCCGCCGGGCAAAGCCCAGGAAGCGGAGATAGTCGAGCGTGCGGCGGCCGCTACCGATCGCGGCGCCGTAGCAGCCCAGCAGGGCGGCCTTGAGCAGTTCGAAGGGCGCCGACCGGGGCTTGTCGTCAAACTTGGAGTCGCTGAACAGGATCAGTCGGCGGCCCAGCAAGCGCAAGGTCCAGCCCAGCAGGATCGCATCGATCAGCCCGTAGCTCAGTCCCATGCAGACGACATCGCAGCGCCATGTCGCGCGGAGCATGGCGGCGAAGCGCCGCCACCAGGGAATGGCGTCGAACGATTGCCCCGCGAACAGGGTGACCTTTTCGGCCCCGGCAATGGCGCCGCTCGGCTCCCAGGCATAGTCGGCGGAAGTGGTCGCCACCTCGATGGCCAGCACTTGCGCGCGCGGCGCCAGGCGCCGGCCCACAGCTTCGCAGCGGTCGACGTGGTATGCGGCGAACTGCGCCCAGATCAGAGCGACCTTCAGTGGTTTTCGTCTGCTCACTCTGGCTCCGGGCTAGTGCGCTGCGCTTCTGTTACCCGCCCCGTTCCGTCCGGCCAAGTGCGATGGACGGGCAATGTCCGGTGGGTTTGCGCCCATGGCGGGCGCGGCATGGCGGCGGAAAGCGGGATGGGCGCCCTCCGCCGCCGGACAAGCCCGGTCAGACCCGCTCGACCACGCGCCACTTCGAGCCGGTGAACTCGAAGCAGGCCACGGTGTAGTCGGTGGGCAGGACCTCATCGATGCCCGTGCGGAAGTTGCTGCCGTTGACCTTGGTCGACAGGCCGGGGTTCACGCTGTTGCGGGTGTAATTGGCCACGAACATCCGGGTGCCGGGGTTCACCTTCACCGTCGGCAGGTTGACGTTCTTCGCGCCGGTGGCGGTGCCGGAACAGGTGAAGGCAATGACCGGGCGATTGTTGGGCAGGGTGCCCCCGTTGCCCGCCTCCACGTCCCAGAAGCTGTCGGGGGTGTAGCAGCCGCTTTCGATGAACGACCAGCCCTTGACCGTGATGCCCCAGTCATAGGCGGCGGCGGCAACCTTGATCGGCGAGGCGCCGCCGTCGTTGGCCCCCAGGGCCACCACCACGTTCGGACCGATCGAGCCATAGGTGTAGACGGCCGATTGGTGCCAGAAGTTGTTGGCCACGGCATAGGCGCTGCGCTTGAGATCGAGCCGCACGGTCACGTTGCGGATATTCATCGCCCCGTTGCCGCCGCCGATGAGGCTCACCCCGCCCGGCAGGCCCGCCCGGTCGCAGGTCGAAATGATATCGAGGTCGACCATTTCCGCGCCGTTGACAAACACGTCGGAGCTGCCGATCGCCACCGGGGTGTCGATGGCCAGGATGCGGCCCGTGATCCACGATCCCACGTCGAAGCGGGCGGCCCGTTCCAGCACGATATCGAGATGGCCCAGCGGCAGGGGGCTGCCGGCCGGGGCATTGGGCACGTAATAGGTCAGCGGCGGGCCGGAGGCGACCCCGCCCTGGAGCGAATTGCCATGGGTGATGTCGCGGAACACGGCCTTGAGATAGCCGCCGGTGCGCCCGGTCCACCCCTCGATCCCGATATAGGCGTTGTAGAGCAGGCAGCGGTCCACCCGCAGGGTCTGGCCGTTGGGGTTGAGGCACGATCCGCCCGTCTCGCCGATCTCCACCCCCGGCCCCACAGTGATGATGCGATCGGCCGCCGAGGTCAGGGTGCCCTGCGCGCCGTAGACCAGTTCGGAGGTGAAGCCGATGATCCGGGTGCGGCCGGCCAGGGTGATGTGGCCGCAGAAGCGGTCGTTGCTCTGCCACACCGCCTTGTCGCAAATTTCGAAGGTCAGTCCGTCGGCCAGGCGCAACCCGCCGTCGAAGGTCATGTCCTCCAGGATCAGGCTGCCAACCGAAGGATCGCCGGGGTCGCTGGTCTGGCCTTCCATGAACAGGAACCCGCCGCGCCAGTCTACCCCGGCGATGGTCTGCTTGTCGGTCTTGTCATAGGCCGTGCCGTCCACCTTGCGGCGCAGCAGGGTGGAGCCTTGCGGGTGGGTCGATTTCCAGCGGGTGGAGGAATTGGCGACGAAGGTCAGGCCGGAAAGGCTGGTGTGGATATCCGCCGTGGCGAGGTTGGTGCGCGGGGTCCGGCGAATGGCGTAATAGCGCGCATCGAAGGACAGGCCGGCGGCGCCGATCGCGTGCTTGTAGTCCTCGGCCGCCTGGATCGCGGCGCGGTCGTCCACCGAGGCGTTGGTGATCGGCACGCTCTGGCCATTGGCCCCGGCGCAGGCCACCGGGATCAGGCCATTATCGTCCGGCAGCAGGCGGAACATCCGCCCCGCCGCATCGGCCTTGCAGAACCGGGGATGGGCGGCGGCCAGGGCGCCAGTAGCCACGGCATCGGCCACGTAGACCCCCCGGCCGAATCCGGTCGCGGCATAGCCGCTGGTGATCACCGCTGACCAGGCGGCGTCAACGGACCGGGTCGGCAGGTCGGCGAAGCGGCCGATGGGAACCGGGTTGGCCGCGCTTGCGGCGGCGGTGCGGGCAGCCGTGGCCATGGCCCGCGCGATGATGTCGAGAGCCATGGCTTATTGCCCCATCCGGTAGGTCAGCGATCCGCTGGTCAGGGTGACGTCGAGGTAAAGCGTCGCGGCAGCTTCGCTCTCGTCCCAGACCGGCTCGCAGACATTGGCGGTGAACACGGCCCACGGCGCTCCGCCGGCGGTGAGCCCGGTCTTCGTCGCCCCGCCGTCCACCGAGCGGACGACCTTGACGCTGCCCGTCCAGGTGCCGGACAGCGCCAGCATGACCGCGCGGCCCGCGCGCGGCGCGAACGGACCGACGATGCCCGTGGCCGAGAGCGTGCCGGCCAGCGCGGCGGCGGCCATGAAGGGGGTGTCCTGGAAGGGCAGGGGATTGGTCGCGCTGACCGGCTCGGCATCGCCATTGGCATTGGCGAAGGCGACCGCCATCTGCGGCACGTAGCCTGCCGGGGTTTTCAAGGGGGTGATGGGCATGGTGATCCTTTCGCAGACTCGAGTCGCGCAAGGACTAACCTATATGGTTCCCTGTAGGAAAGTTATGGAACCGGATTGTTGAATTGGCGCCGTTGGCTGACCGCGCTTCAGCTATCCAGCCAGCGGCTGAGCGTGGCGAGCCGGCGCGATTGCCCGCGCACCTCGCTGCGCGACAGCTCGCGCAGGGTGCGTGCCAGCCGCGTCGTCGCCCAGGCCGCGAAGCCGCCCTCCCCGCGCAGGTCGCGCGCCACCGGCGCGCCGGCGCGATCGGCGCGGCGAGCCAGGATCCGCAGGACGAACGCGCGCAGCCCCCCGGCCCGCAAGGTGGCGATCACGCCGGCGCTCTGGCGGGTGTCGAGCTCCTGCAACAGCAGGTCGGCGGCGATGCCGGGCGGCGCCGGGCAATCGGGCAGGGGGGGCGGCAGGGCCAGGTGGGGGGCGTGGTCGCGCACCATGTCCAGCACCAGCGCCGCGCCCTTCAGCCAGCCGCCTTTGCGCGCATCGCGGGCGAAGCGGTCCCAGTCGATCGGGGTCCGGGCCAGCAGGAACGCGATGTCGGCCAGCAGCAGCGGCCCGCAATCGAGCCGATGGTCGTAGACCGCATGGATAATCAGGTGCGCCAGGGTGTCCTGGGGATCGAGATAGGCGATCGGGCCGATCCGGATGGTCTGGTCGCGGAGCTCGTCCTGGTCGGCCAGCGGGGCGCCGTGGTCCATCCGTCCGGGGATTTCCCAGAGCCGGTGATGCAGTTCGACCAGGACCCCGCGCGGCGAAACCAGCGGGGGCAGGTGCTTGTCGAGCCGGAGCGACTGGTCGAGCGATAGCTGCGCGTCATCGGCCGCCTGGTAGCCCTGTTCGCGCAGCAACCCGTAGGCGGCGATGATCTGGTCGGCCGGCAGCCACAGGTCGATGTCGCGCAGCGGTCGCAGGGCCGGGTGCGGATAGGCGTGCCAGGCCAGCCAGGCGCCCTTGAGGGCCACCGGGGCCAGGCCGGCGCGGTCGAGCAGGGCATGGGTCGCGGCCAGTTCGCCCGAAACCTGCAAGGCCCACAGCGCCGATTCCCGGAAGGCCTCGCGCCAGCCGGCGCGGATGTCCCGGGGAATGGCGGGGTTGTCCTGCTGGCGATGATGCAGCAGCGGCTGGAGCCGGTGGACCTGCGCCATCCGGTCGATCTCGCGCCAGTCGTCGCCGGACAGGTCCGGCCATGCCGGAGCGGGCCTTGCGCCGGGTTCGGCCAGCAGGCCGATCAGCACCAGGCGCCGCCGCGTCGCGTGGCTCCCGCCGGTCGCCCCGCGCGCCACGGGTCAGTTCTGCTTGGGAACCGAGAAGCTGCCGCTGACCCTGCCGCTCGTCCCGGTTGCGCCGATGCCGCCGTTCACGCTGGCCACCCCGGTCGCCAGGTCCATCACCAGGCGCTGGCCGTTCAGGGTGTCGGAGCCGCGGCGCAGGCTGACCGAGCCGACCATGGTGATCACCCGCCGGTTGAAGTCATAGATCGCCACGTCGCCCCGGGCGGTCTCGTTGCCCCGGGACACGACTACCCCGCCGCTGGCGTCGATCCGCTGGATCCTGATCCCGTTGTCATTGGTATAGGCCACCGTGGAGCGCGCCGCGTGGAGCGCAAGGTCGCCCTGGCTGACATCGACGTTGCCGGTCAGGACCACGCGCTTCTGCTTGTCCTGCAACTCGATCCGGTCCGCCTCGTAGTTGACCGGGGCATTGCTGTTGAACCCGGCAATCCCCTGGGCCGAAGCGACCATCGCATCCGACCAGCCCGCGCCCAGCACGAGCGCGAGCGCGATGGTTTTTCGCCGGGGGAATCCGCGACCGGAGCCGGCGGCCAGAAGCAATTGGGAAAGGCGCAACATGATCCGCCTTCTAGGAGAGAGCCGGGGCTTCGGGAAGCCCCAATCCGGGGCCGGCAAGGGCGGCGCCGGCCCCCCGGGCCATTGTGGTGCGATGCAGGTGCGATGCAGGCGCGGTGCGGGGCGCCGGGCGAATTTGCCGCCGCCCGCCGGTCGGGGGCCCCGGCCGGATATTTACCAACAGGTATTTGCCAATAAGAACCGGCGGAAGGGTTATCCGGATTGTCTCATGGGAATAGCTTTCGGCGAGGTCATGCAAACGTATCAGACGTTGCGCGCAAAGCGGCAGTCAACTAGGCGGCGAGGTGGCCTGGACCGGTAATTTCGCCGTGAACCGACGGTGTTCATTCGCCGCGGCGCGCATCGAGGGAATGACCTTGCCACTATTCCAGTACGCGCGTGGAGGCGCACCCAGGGTATGAAGCGCACGAATTGCATGGTCTGCAGCTCCGACAGGCTCTATGAATTCATTGATTGCGGCGATCAGCCAAACGGCAACAATTTCCTTTTTCCCGAAGACGTTGGCCAGGAGGTCACATTTTCGCTGGCGATGATGGTCTGCCAGGATTGCTGGGAAGTGCAGATCTCGGAATTCCCGCCCCAGGAACTCCTGTTCACCAACCATCCCTATCTCACCGGGGTCAACGAACCGGTCGTGCGCCACTTCCGCCAACTGGCGCCCCACGTGATCGCCAAGCTGGGCCTCCAGGAAAACGACCTCGTGATCGACGTCGGGTGCAACGATGGCACCTTGCTCAAGGCCTTCGCCGCCAACGGAATGCGCGTGCTCGGCGTCGATCCCTCGGAGCGGCCGGGCAAGGTCGCCCGCGCCCAGGGGGTTACCGTGTTCCAGCAGTTCTGGAACCACGAAACCGGCAAGTCCCTTCGCCAGCTTGGCATCCGACCCGAAGTGATCACCGCCACGGCGGTGTTCTACCACGTCCCGGACCTGCACGATTTCGTCGCCGGCCTGAACGAGGTGATGGGGCCGAATTCGTTCTTCGTGGTCCAGGGGGTCAACCTGCTCGACCTGATCGAGCGGGCCGAGTTTGATCATTTCTATCACGAGCACAGCTGCATCCACGCCCTGGCCCCGCTCACCCGGCTGTTCGGCCAGCATGGCCTGCGGATCCAGGATGTCGAATTCTCGCCGATCCACGGCGGATCGTTCATCCTCTACGTCTGCCGCGAGGAGAATCCGCTGCCGACCACCCCCGCGGTTGCCGAGGCGATTGCGGCGGAACAGCACGCCGGGCTCAACCGGCTGGAAACCTACCAGGCCTTCGCCGCGCGGATCGAGCACAACATGGCCACGCTCAAGCGCCTGCTCGAACAGCTCAAGGCGGATGGCAAGACGGTCTATGCCCTGGGCGCCCCGGTCAAGGGCAGCACCGTGCTCAACTATGCCGGGATCGGCCCCGACCTCGTCGAGAAGGTCACCGAGGTGAACGAACTGAAGGTCGGCCGGGTCACGCCGGGCACCCACATCCCCGTGGTCGCCGAAGCCAGCGTGACCGAGGCGCCTGACTATTACCTGGTGCTGGCCTGGAACTTCATCGATTTCCTGGTCGAGAAGTTCGACGACTATCTGACTGCCGGCGGGCGCTTCATCGTCTCCGTTCCCGAAGTGCGGATCGTCGGTCCGAAGGGCGAGTTCGAGCGGGCATGAAGAACGTCATCGTCACCGGCGCCAGCGGGTTCATCGGCAAGACCCTGGTCGCCGAGATCCGCAAGCGCTTCCCCGCCGCCAACGTGGTCGCCGTCAGCAGCGCGATGGTCGACATCGCCGACGAGGCGGCCCTGTTCGCCTGGCTTGACCAGCAGCGCGCGGCCTATGATTGCGACCACATCATCCACCTCGCCGCGCTCTACAAGGCGGGGGACTGGCCGGTTCACCACCCGGCGACCCAGTTCAACGTCAATCTCAAGCTCAACGTCAACATCCTCGAAGGGTGGATCCGCTACTTCCCCAAGGCGAAGTTCACCTCGATCCTGTCCTACTGTATGTACCCCTCGCTGCCCCACGCTCACCCGGAGAGCGAGCTGTGGGGGCACGAGCCGGAGGACTACCTCTTCGCCTATGCGATGGCCAAGAAGGCGCTGCTGATCGGCCAGCGGGCCTATGCCCAGGAATTCGGCGGCCGCTGCACCAGCGTGGTCCTGCCCACGGTCTATGGGCATGGGGACAGTTTCGCCGAAAATTCCCACGTGGTGGGCGCCCTGATCGGCAAGTTCGTGCGCGCGGTGCGCGATGGCGCGCCCACGGTCGAGGTCTGGGGCGATGGACAGCAGGAGCGCGAATTCCTGTTCGTCGACGATGCCGCCGACGGGATCATCGCGGCCGCGCTGAATTCCGACGTCAACGTGCTGAACCTGGGCATGGGCGAGGCCTGGTCGATCGGCCAGATCGCCCAGTGGATCAAGGAAGCCTCCGGTTTCCAGGGCAAGATCGTCTACAACAATGACAAGTTCGTTGGTGTGAAGACCCGCAAGCTCGATGTCTCGCGGATCAAGGCGGAGCTCGGCTGGTCGGCCCGGACCCCGCTGAAGGATGGCCTGAAACAGACGGTTGACTGGTACGCGGCCAGCCTGGACCAGGCATAGGGGATCGGCGGGAATGTCCGGCAAGCTTTCCGGCAAACGGCTCCTGCTCGTCGAGGAGGTGCTCAAGGACCCGATCGGTCACTGGTACGAATACATCAAGGCCGTCACCGAGCTGAACCGGAGCGAGGGCGCCGAGGTGATGACCGTCGCCCATGCCCGGATCGATCCGGCCATCGCGACGGAAATCGCGGCCATTCCGGCCTTCCCCCGCAGCAGTTGGGATGGGGACTATTATCACCCGCGCAAGTGGCGGCGCTATCTGGGCGCACTCTGGCACAACTGGCTGGTCTACCGGACGATGGCGCGGATCGTCGATGCCCACGGGCCGTTCGATTGCCTGTTCGCGCCCACCGTGGGCATCCACCAGATCTGGGGCTGGCGCCTGCTGTTCGCCCGCAAGCGCGCCAGGATCGGGCGCATCGTCCTGCTGTTCCGGATGAACGCCGGAACCTATCAGCCGGGCAGCATGGTGCCGGCCTTCCCCCGGATCGCGGTGGTTCTCAAGGCCGGGATGCGGAGCTTTGCGGGGGCCATCGCCAAAGGGCAGGCCACCCTGGCGACCGACAGCACGCGCCTTGCCCGCGAGTACGAGCTGTTGTGCGGCATCGCGCCCGAAGTCTATCCCAGCCCACGCATCGCGCCCTTCCCGAACGAGGAGCGCCCGGCCAAGGGGCCGGATGAGAACCTGGTGTTCAGTTGCCTGGGGCCGGCGCGCTTCGAAAAGGGCATCGACCTGCTCCAGGGCGCGATCAAGGCCTGCCTGGCCAAAGGCCTGAAGCGCCCGGTCCGGTTCGTGATCCAGTGGAACCATCCGATTGCGGATGCCGCCGGCGCGCCCTACCTGCCCGACCCGGCCCTGGTCGCCGACCCACGGGTGGACTTCATCACCGAGGCGCTCGACACCGCCGCCTACGACGCCGCCATCGCCGCGACCGACTGCATGGTGCTGCCCTACCGGCGCAATGCCTACTACGCGCGCATTTCGGGCGTGGCGGTGGAAGCGGCAACGGCCGGAATCCCGATGCTCTACACCACCGACACCTGGATGGCCGACCTGGTCGAACAGGTGGGCGCCGGGATCGGCGCCGAGGATGGCGACATGGCTGCCCTGGCCAGCGCCATCACCGCCATGGTCGAGAACTATGACGCCTATCATGCCAAGGCGATGGATCGCAGGAGCGCCGCTCAGGACGCGCATTCCGGAGGGGCCTTCCTCGACAAGCTGTGGGGGCAGGGGTGAACCGCAAGGCCCGTCCCGGTGGCCTCGTCGCGCCGCCCTGGCCGGTCGGCGTGTCGGCTCGCCGGGCCGCACGCGAAGGTGAGTGCCGGGCATGAATAGCATTTCCGTGGTCATCCCGAACTATAACCGCGCCGATCTCATCGGGGAGACGCTCGAGACCCTGCTGCGCCAGACGCGGGCGCCGGACGAGCTGATCGTGGTCGACGATGGTTCGACCGACGATTCGGTGGCCGAGATCAGCCGGTTCGGTGACCGGGTCCGCCTCATCCGGCAGGAAAATGCCGGTCCGGCGAAAGCGCGCAACCGCGGCCTTGCCGAGGCAACCGGCGAATTCATCCAGTTCTTCGACAGCGACGACCTGTGCTCGCTCAACAAGCTGGAGGTCCAGTCCGCTGCCCTGCGCCGGACAGGGGCCGACTTTGCCTACGGGCCGTGGGTGCAGGCGCGGCTGGAACAGGGCCACGCGCGCCACCCCGAACCCGCGCTGCAGCAGAGCGCCCTGCCGCCGGGCCGGCCGGCGCTGTCGTGGTTCCTGCGCGGCTGGGTGATAGTCTTCCAGTGCTGCCTGTTCCGGCGCAGCCTGCTTGACCGGGTCGGCGGATATCGCACCGACCTGATGCCCAGCGAGGATTCCGAATTGCTGTTCCGGATGCTCCTGGCCGGCGCCCGTCCGGTCCACACCCCGGAGTCGCTGGTGCTCTACCGGCTCCACGATGGCTCCCAGATCAGCCGCGGCGGCATGGCCGAGCAGCGGCGGGCAGCGGACTGGCTCAAGTATTGCACGATCGTGTCCGAGGCGATCGCCGGTGCTCCCGGCATCGTTCCGCGATCGGATGCCGAGCAGTGGCGTTGGCGTCTGTGGGACGCGCGCCAGCAATATGACGTGGCGTTCGGCGCGTCCGCAGGCGCGCCGGGCGGGAATGCGCTGCACGATCTGCCGTTCCGGCTGAAGCGGCTGGCGAAGCGGTGGCGGGCCGGGTTGGGCCGCCGGACCAACGGCTCCAGCTTTCCCCGCCCCTATGGCCCGGGGCCGCTGACCGCCATGCAGCAAGACCTGATCCGGGCCATCGGCTATGAGCCGATCCTCGATCGGACGGCGCGTGGCTAGGCCTCGACCCGCCCGGCCGCCGGCGGCAACCTGGAGACCCGCGTGCTTTCGATGCTGAAGGAGCTTTACCTCATTGCGCGGCCGAGCGGCTTGAAGCGGCTCATCGCGGTGCTGGTGGTGACCGTGCTGCAAGCCACGGTCCAGACCATCGCGGTGTTTTCGCTGCTGCCGTTCCTGAGCGCCGTATCCGACATCGCGGCCTTCCGTCGGTCGGCGCTGGGCCGCCTGTTCGTGCAGGTCGTCGGCCAGGGCAGCAGCGATCACCGGATCATGCTGGCTGCCGGAACCCTGGCACTGGGGATCCTGGTCCTCGGCAACGGGCTGTCGCTGTTTTCGGATCACTATCGCACGAAATTCGCTTTCTCCGTCGCCCAGGATCTTCGCGTGCGGCTGCTGCGCCAGCTCGTGGCGCGGCGCTATGAGTATTTCCTCGGGATCAACAGCTCCGTCCTGATCAAGAACCTCGTCGACGATGTCGGCAAGGTGGGGGCCGACCTGGTGCTGCCGGCGCTCGACCTGGTATCGCGCGTGCTGATCGTGGTGTTCATGGCCATCGCGGTGCTGTTCGTGGAGCCGCTGGTCGTCGTGATCGGTGGCGTGGTCGTTCTGGCCTACAATCGCCTGGTGATGCATCCGATCCGGCGCAAGGCCCATGCCACCTCCGGCGCGATCCTCGATGGCATCCGCCAGTTGCATTTCGAGATCTTCCAGGCGCTTGGCGGCATCAAGCAGATCCTGGCCGCGGAGAAGGGCGGCTACTTCGTCAACCGGGTGGGCCAGGCATCGAGCCGCATGGTCCGGGCGATGGCAAGGGTGCCGATGTATGCGGCCCTGCCGCGCAGCGGGTTCGAGGTGCTGGTGTTCGGGGGCATGATCGTCTGGGTCATGTCGTCCATCGTGGCCGGCGAGAACCTCGCGGTGCTGATGCCGCGGATCGGGTTCATCGCGGTGGTGGCCTATCGCGTCATGCCGTCGCTGCAACTGATGTTCGCCCAGGCCGCGCTGCTGAATTCCTCGCGCCAGGCGCTCGACGAGGTAACCGGGCTGCTGCGGGAGCAGGACCGGTGGCTGGCGGCCGGCCAGCCACCGGCCGATTTGGGCGAGGATCGGCTGGGCTGGTCGCACAGTATCCGCTTCGAGCGGGTGAGTTTTGGTTACCAGGGGGCCGATGGTCCGGCGGTGGCCGAGCTGGATTTCAAGATCGGGAAGGGCGAGCGGGTGGCCTTCGTCGGGCCGACCGGCTCGGGCAAGTCGACCCTGATCGACCTGCTGATCGGCTTGCTCGAGCCGACCGGCGGGCGCATCCTGGTCGACGACCGGCCGCTTGATGCGGGGCGCATCGGGCCATGGCGGCGGACGATCGGCTATGTGTCGCAGGACCTGTTCCTGCTGGATGGATCGATCGCGCAGAACGTGGCCTTCGGCTGCGACGACGACGAGCTGGATCGCGCCCGGGTGCTCGAGATCGCCGAGATCGCCCAGGCGCGCGCGTTCATCGAAACCGGTCAGGCCAGCGGCCTCGATACGGTGGTGGGTGAGCGCGGGGTGCGGTTGAGCGGTGGCCAGCGCCAGCGCCTGGCCCTCGCCCGCGCGCTCTATTTCAACCCAAGCGTGCTGGTGCTGGACGAGGCGACCTCTGCGCTTGATCCGGTCACCGAACGCAATGTCACCGAGGCAATCCGCCGGGGCGGGGGCGAGGTGACCGTGGTGACGGTTGCCCACCGGATGAGCACGGTGAAGGACTACGACCGGATCCACTTCCTGGAAAATGGCCGCATCGTGTTTTCGGGATCATACAACGATCTCGTCGAGAACGAGGACCGCTTCCGCAGCTTCATTGCCGACAGCGTGTGAACGGCCCTGCCCGCCCAGGCGGGATCAACTCGCCGGCATGGCGCGCTGGTCCCGCACCTTCTCCTCCAGGCGCAGCAGCGCGTCGATGTTCGCCCGCCACGACGAGGCTTCGGCATAGGCGCTGAAGGCTGCGGCGCGATTTTCCGGCTTGGCGAGCATTCGCGCGAGCCCATCGGCAATGGCGTTGACGCTGTCAGGCTCGACCAGTTCGCCAAGGGCGAAGCTCTCCATCGTCGCGCGCAAGGGACCTGGTCCGCAGGATACGAGCACCGGCCGCTGGAAGGCGACCGCGTGCTGGAGCACGCCGCTTTGCGAGACGAAATCGCTCCGGTAGGTCAGGGCGACCAGGTCGGCCGCCGCAAAGCAGGACGGAATGTCGGCGTCGGCCACGAACCGGTCGTCGAAGTGGACCCGGTCGGCCAGGCCGAGACGCTGCGCCTGGGCGCGATAGTCACCGACCTGCTTCTGCGTCGAGCCGATCGAGGCGCCGGCGACGAGCAGGTGAACCTGCGGGAAGTCGGCCAGGGCTTCGATCAGCAGGTCAAGGTTCTTGCGGTCGGCCACGTGCCCGAACGAAAGCACCAGCGGGGCCGTGGCCGGGATGCCGAAGCGCTGGCGCAGGTCGGGGCTGGCGGGATGGCTATAGGTGTCCTCGAACGGCCCGAGCGGGGCTAGCCCCAGTGCAAGGCTGGCCGGTAGCCCGGCCTCGGCCGGAACCGGGCCGTGGACCAGGCCACCATCCAGCAGGGCATAGATCAGCCGGAGCGACCAGCGGTGGAGCCATTCCGGCCCGAAGTGGCGCGAGCGGACGGGGTCGTGCAGGTTGGCAAGGTAGATCCGGCCGGTGGCGTGCAACAGGATGTGCGGCCAGGCCCACAGCGGCGCGAAGTATTCCGAGGCGGCGTCGAGCAGGACAAACCGTGGCTGCAGCCGCACCATATGCCAGGCGAGCAGCCAGAAGTTGAAGGCCATGGCCGCCACGGCGACAAGCCGGCCGAGGAACCCCTTGCGGCGGCTGCGGCGCAGGCCGGGAATGCGGCGGTAGAGCGGCGCGGTTGGCCGCAGCAGGTGATCGCGATGACACAGCATCACGACATCGAATCCGCGCCGGGCCAGTTCCTGGGCCTGGTAGTGGGCGTGTTCGGCAATTCCGCCGAAATGCGACTGGGCCGAGACGAGGATCGTGCCAGACGCGGCGCGCGCGGCCCGGTCTGCCGGAGTCAGGGGCTCGTCCCGCATGGTGCCGGCGCGGATCATGCGGCGCGGGCGAGCTGCGCCAGGGCTGATTCCAGCCGGGCGATGATGGTCTCGCGCGACCAACGTTCGACCGCACGGCACCGGCCGTTCGCGCCCAGCGCCTCTGCCCGCGCGGGATCGTCGACCAGCGCGGCCACGGCCTCGGCCAGGGCTGCGGCATCGCCGGGCGGGGTGCAGATGCCGCATCCGTCCACTTCGGCGTGGAGGCCGGTGCCTGGTTCGGCCGTGGCCACGACCGGCCGGCCGGAAGCCAGCATATTGGTGAGCTTGGAGGGCAGGACGAGATCGGCCGCATCGGGGATTTGCGGCAGGAGGTGCACGGCCGCAAGGCTCAGCAGGTCCGCCACCCGCGCGGAAGGCTGCAAGGGGTGGAAGCGGATATTGGCGAGGCCCGCCGCGGCCTGTTCCAGTCGCGCCCGGTTCGGCCCGTCGCCGCAGATCACGAAGGTGATGTCCGGACGGCTGCTCAGGAGGCGCGCGGCCGCGATGATCACCTCGATGCCCTGCTTGTTGGCGATATTGCCGGAATAGAGCGCCACCCTGGTCTCGCCCAGACCCCATTCGGCGCGGTACGCGGTCGGATCGGCCCCCGCGTTCGCACCGGCGCCATCGGCCCAGTTGCGGATCTCGATCACGCGGTCGGGCGCGATGCCCTTGGCCACCAGCCTGGCGCACATCTGCGGGCTGATCGTGGAGACCCGGTCAGCCAGCCCCAGCACCCGGTTCTCGAAGGCGCGCGCGGCGCGCGCCGCAAGCCCGTCTGCCTTGACCAGCCCCATGGCGAAGGCGGCCTCGACCTCGAAATCCTGCACGTGGACCCACAGGCGCGCCCCGGCAAGGCGCGCGGCCAGCCAGGCCACCGGCACGCTGATCAGCGCAGGCGCGAGGCACAGGACCACATCGGGCCGCCGCCCGGGCCGCCGTCCGGCCAGGGCAAGGGCTGGGGCGAGCGCAGCGGCGGCAAAGCTGGCGAGATGGACGATGCGCTTGATCCCGGTGGGGCTGGCCGGGACATAGTGCGGGCAGCGGGTGACCGCGACGCCGTTTTCCACCGATCGTCGCCAGCCACCGCCGCGCCAGGCCTCGGGCACCTGCCACTGCGGATAGTAGGGCTTGCCCGCGATCATCTCGACCGCATGGCCGCGGGCGGCGAGGGCCACGGCCATGTCGGTCGTATAACGGCCGATCCCGATTTCTTCCGGGGCGTAGTTGATGCCCACGATGGCGATGCGGAGTGGGGCGGGTTGCTGGCTCACCCGGCCTCCGCGAGGAAATGGCGGTAGGTGTCGGCGATGCCCTCGTCCAGGGCGATCCGCGGCTGCCAGCCCAGGCCGGCCAGCAGGCTGGAATCCATCAGCTTGCGCGGCGTACCATCAGGCTTGGCCGGATCGGTGACGACTTCGCCAACAAGGCCGACGACCGCCATCACCATCCGGGCCAGGTCCATGATCGGGATGTCGGTGCCCGAGCCCACGTTGACATGGCTGTCGCCCGACCAGTGGCGCAGCAGGAACACGCAGGCATCGGCCAGATCGTCGACGTGGAGGAATTCGCGGCGCGGGGTGCCGGTGCCCCAGATCTCCAGCCCCCGCCGACCAGCCTGCCGGGCTTCGTGCGCCTTGCGGATCAGGGCGGGCAGGACGTGGGAGGAGGCGAGGTCGAAATTGTCGCCGGGGCCATAGAGGTTGGTCGGCATGGCGCTGATGAAGTCTGCCCCATGCTGGCGCCGATAGGCCTGGCACAGCTTTACCCCGGCGATCTTGGCCACGGCATACCATTCGTTGGTGGGTTCGAGCGGGCCGGTCAGCAGCGCGTCTTCGCGGATCGGCTGGGGCGCGAACTTGGGATAGATGCAGGATGATCCCAGGAACAAGAGCTTGGTCACCCCGGTGCGGAAGGCAGCCTCGATCAGGTTGGCCTCGATCATCAGGTTGTCGTAGAGAAAATCGGCCGGGAAGCTGGCATTGGCGAAGATGCCCCCCACCCTGGCGGCCGCGACGATGACCACCTCGGGACGTTCGCGAGCCATCCATTGCCGGACCGCCCGCTGGTCGACCAGATCAAGCTCGGCGCGCGGCGCGGCGAGCACTTCGCAATTTTCGCGCGCCAGCCGGCGGACAATGGCGCTGCCCACCATGCCCCGGTGCCCGGCCACGAACACGCGGCGGCCGGCCAGCGCGAAGGGCAGGTCCGTCACGCCCGCGCCCCCGCGCCGATGGACAGGGGATGGGACGGATTCGGCATGATCGTGGCAATCTCGCTGTCAGGGGCGGCAGCAGGCACCGCGCGGAAGGAATGTATCGACATGGACCGGGCAAGGGAACCCGCCGGCTGGCGATCAGCCCAGCAGATCCCGGGCCAGGGCTTCGGCGAGGCGGATGCCGTCCACCGCGGCCGAAAGGATGCCGCCCGCATAGCCCGCGCCTTCGCCGCCGGGATAGAGACCGCGCGTATTCAGGCTTTGCAGGTCGGCGCCGCGGGTGAAGCGCACCGGCGACGAGGTCCGCGCCTCGACCCCGGTGAGCACCACGTCGGGGTGATCGTAGCCGGCGATCCGGCGGCCGAACACCGGGATTGCCTCGCGCAAGGCTTCGATCACGTAGTCGGGCAGGCAGCGCGACAGGTCGGTGAGGGTGACGCCCGGCTGGTAGCTGGGCACGACCGCGCCGAAATCGCCCGACGACGGGCGGCCGGCGAGCAGGTCCGCCACCTTCTGGCCCGGCGCCTTGTAGTCCCCGCCGCCGGCCTTGAAGGCCAGGCTTTCCCAGTGGCGCTGGAAGGCGATGCCGGCCAGCGGGCCGCCGGGATAGTCCCGCGCGGGATCGATATCGACCACCAGGCCCGAATTGGCGTTGAACTCGGCCCGGGAATACTGGCTCATCCCGTTGGTGACCACGCGCCCGACCTCGCTGGTGGCGGCGACCACCCGGCCGCCCGGGCACATACAGAACGAATAGACCGTGCGGCCATTGGCGCAGCGGTGCGACAGGGCATAGGCCGCCGCGCCGAGGATCTTGTTGCCGGCATGATCGCCGAAGCGGGCCTTGTCGATCCAGCTTTGCGGGTGCTCGATCCGCACCCCGATGGCGAAGGGCTTGGCCTCGGCATGGACCCCGCACGCGTGGAGCTTCTCGAAGGTGTCGCGGGCGGAATGGCCAACGGCGAGGATCACGTGGGAAGCCGGCAGGACGGTGCCATCCGACAGGTGGAGCGCGGCGATCCGCCGTTCGCCCGTGGGCGTGGTGGCGATGTCGAAATCGTCGACCCGGGTGCCGAACCGGTATTCGCCGCCCAGGCTTTCGATCGTCTCGCGGATCGACATGACCATGGTGACCAGGCGGAAGGTGCCGATGTGCGGATGGGCTTCGGTCAGGATATCGTCGGGCGCGCCGGCCTTGACGAATTCGGTCAGCACCTTGCGGCTGAGGTGGCGCGGATCCTTGATGCGCGAATAGAGCTTGCCGTCGGAGAAGGTGCCGGCCCCGCCCTCGCCGAACTGGACGTTGCTTTCGGGATCGAGGACCGAGCGGCGCCACAGACCCCAGGTGTCCTTGGTGCGTTCGCGCACCGCCTTGCCGCGTTCCACGATGATCGGCCTGAGGCCCATTTCGGCCAGGATCAGCGCGGCCATCAGCCCGCAGGGGCCGGCGCCGATGACCACGGGGCGCTCCCCCGCCCAGCCCGGCGGGGCGCTGACCGGCGGGCGATAGGTGGTGTCGGGCGTGGGGCGCAGGTGCGGGTCGCCGGCATGGCGGGCAAGCACCGCCGCCTCGTCGGCAAGGACCAGGTCCACCACGTAGACCAGCTTGATCGCCCGCTTGTTGCGCGCATCGTTGCCGCGCCGGGCGATGGTGAAACGATGGAGCTCGCCCGGGACGAGGCCGAGGCGCGCGATGATCGCCGCCTCGAGTTCGGGCGGGGCGTGATCTAGCGGAAGGGCAAGGTCGGATAGCCGGAGCATGAAAGCGGGCCTAGACGTTCGCCGCGCAAACGCAAAGGGCGAGCCTTGCGGCCCGCCCCCTGTCGGTTGGTGCGGCGTGCCGGATCAGCGCGGCAGGTCGCTTGTGCCCATCAGCGCGAGGTCGACCGCGCGGGCCGCCTGGCGGCCTTCGCGGATCGCCCAGACCACGAGCGACTGGCCGCGCCGCATATCGCCGCAGGCGAAGATCTGGCTGTCGCTGGTCTGGTAGTCGGTCACGTTGGCCGCCACGTTGCCACGCGGATCAAGGGCGACTTCCGCCTGGTCGAGCAGGCCTTGCTTGCGCGGACCCACGAAGCCCATGGCGAGCAGGATCAGGTCGGCCTTGAGGGTGAACTCGCTGCCCGGCACTTCCTGCATCTGGCCGCCGACCCATTCGACGCGGACGCATTCCAGCCCGGTCACGTCGTTGTCGCCCACCACGCGCTTGGTGAGGACGGCGAAATCGCGGGTCACGCCTTCCTCGTGGCTGGACGAGGTCCGCAGCTTGAGCGGCCAGTTCGGCCAGGTCAGTGCCTTGTCTTCCTTTTCCGGCGGCTTGGGCATGATTTCGAGCTGGACGACCGAGGCCGCGCCCTGGCGGTTCGACGTGCCCACGCAGTCCGAGCCGGTATCGCCGCCGCCGATGACGATGACGTGCTTGCCGGTGGCGGTCAGCGAGCCCTGCGGCGCGGCGCGCATTTCATCGTCGCCGGCGTTGCGCTTGTTCTGCTGGGTGAGGAACTGCATCGCCGGGCGGACCGAGGGCAGCTCTGCGCCGGGGATGTCCAGCTTGCGCGGATCTTCCGCGCCGCCGGCCAGCACGATGGCGTCAAAGTTTTCCTTCAGCGAATCGACCGAGATGTGGACGCCCACTTCCGTCGAGGTGCGGAAGGAGACGCCTTCGGCCTCCATCTGCACCATGCGGCGGTTGATGAGGTGCTTTTCCATCTTGAAGTCGGGAATGCCGTAGCGGAGCAGGCCGCCGGGACGATCGTTCTTCTCGAAGACGGTGACCGAGTGTCCGGCGCGGGCGAGCTGCTGCGCGGCGGCCAGGCCAGCCGGGCCGGAGCCGACCACGGCAACGGTCTTGCCGGTGCGCCTGGCCGGCACCTGCGGGACGATCCAGCCTTCGCTCCAGCCCTTGTCGACGATCGCGCATTCGATCGACTTGATGGTCACCGGCTGGTCGACGATGTTCAGGGTGCAGCTCGCCTCGCACGGAGCGGGGCAGATGCGGCCGGTGAACTCGGGGAAGTTGTTGGTGGAATGCAGTACTTCGAGTGCGTTCTTCCAGTCCCCTTCATAGACCAGGTGGTTCCAGTCCGGGATGATGTTGTTCACCGGACAGCCGTTGTGACAATAGGGGATCCCGCAATTCATGCAGCGCGAGGCCTGGGCCTTGAGGTCTCCCTCCGCGTGCGGAATCACGAATTCCTTGTAGTGCTGCAGGCGCTCCTTCGGGTCCGCATAGGTGCGGTCCTTGCGGTCAAGCTCGAGAAAGCCGGTTTCCTTGCCCATCTTGTACTGACCCTACCTTATTCCGCGGCCACCGAGGCGGCGTCGCGCCGCTCGGCCTCGAGTTGCTTCAGCGCCTTCGCGTAGTCCTTCGGCATCACCTTCACGAACTTCGCCACCGCGGCGTCGAAGTCGTCCAGCAATGCCCGCGCACGCTTGCTGCCGGTGTGGAGATGATGGCGCTCCAGCAGGATGCGGATGCGGTCCGCATCGTGACGGAGCATATCGCCCATGCCCGGATCGGTGGCGCCGGTGCCGCGCTGCTGCGGGCGGCCGGTGCCTTCATCCTCGTCGCGCGCGGGCGAGACGGGGAGGAGATCGACCTGGGCAAGGTTGCACAAGGCTTCGAAATTGCCTTCCTCGTCATAGACGTAGGCCACGCCGCCGGACATACCCGCGGCGAAGTTGCGGCCCGTCTTGCCCAGCACGCAGACCACGCCGCCGGTCATGTATTCGCAGCCATGATCGCCGGTACCTTCGACCACGGCGACCGCGCCCGAGTTGCGGACGGCGAAGCGTTCGCCGGCGACCCCGTTGAAGAAGGCCTCGCCCGCGATCGCGCCGTAGAGCACGGTGTTGCCGACGATGATGTTCTCGGTCGGCTCGCGGTCCACATGGCCCGGCTGGCGCACGATCACACGACCGCCCGACAGACCCTTGCCGACATAGTCATTGGCATCGCCAACGAGGTCGAGCGTGACGCCGTGGGCGAGGAAGGCGCCGAACGATTGGCCCGCCACGCCCGAGAGCGAGACGTTGATCGTGTTGTCCGGCAGGCCGGCATGGCCATAACGCTTGGCCACTTCGCCCGAGAGCATCGCGCCGACCGTGCGGTTGACGTTGATGACCTTGCGCTCGATCCGCACCGGAGCCTGGCTTTCCAGGGCATCGGCGGCGGCGGCGATCAGCTCGTTGTCCAGCGCGTTCTCGAGACCGTGGTCCTGCGTGCCCGACCAGTTGAGCGTGGTGCCGGGGGCCGGCTGGACCTGGTGGAGCAGCTTCGACAGGTCGACGCCTTCGGCCTTCCAGTGATGGATGGCCTTGCGGGTATCGAGCCGATCGACCCGGCCGACCATTTCGGCCACGCTGCGGAAGCCCATCTCGGCCATGATCGCCCGCAGCTCTTCGGCGACGAAGAAGAAGTAGTTGATCACGTGCTCGGGCTGGCCGGTGAAGCGGGCGCGCAGGACCGGGTCCTGCGTGGCGACGCCCACCGGGCAGGTGTTGAGGTGGCACTTGCGCATCATGATGCAGCCGGCCGCGATCAGCGGCGCGGTGGCAAAGCCGAACTCGTCGGCGCCCAGCAGCGCGGCCACGGCCACGTCGCGCCCGGTGCGAAGGCCGCCGTCGGCCTGGACCGCGATGCGGCTACGCAGGTTGTTGAGCAGCAGGGTCTGCTGGGTTTCGGCCAGGCCGATTTCCCAGGGGCTGCCGGCGTGGGTGAGGGAGGTGAGCGGCGAAGCGCCGGTGCCGCCTTCGTAGCCGGAGATCGTGACATGGTCGGCGCGCGCCTTGGAGACGCCCGCGGCGACCGTGCCGACACCGACTTCGGAGACGAGCTTGACCGAGATCCGCGCGCCCGAATTGACGTTCTTCAGGTCGTGGATCAGCTGGGCCAGATCCTCGATCGAGTAGATGTCATGGTGCGGCGGCGGGCTGATCAGGCCCACGCCGGGGGTGGAGTGGCGGGTGGCGCCGATGGTCTTGTCGACCTTGTGGCCAGGCAGCTGGCCGCCCTCGCCGGGCTTGGCGCCTTGCGCCATCTTGATCTGGATGTCGTCGGCGTTGACGAGGTATTCGGCGGTGACGCCGAAGCGGCCCGAGGCCACCTGCTTGATCGACGAGCGCATCGAATCGCCGTTGGGCAGGGGCGTGAAGCGCTTGGGATCCTCGCCGCCCTCGCCGGTGTTCGACTTGCCGCCGATCCGGTTCATCGCCAGCGCCAGGGTGGTGTGGGCTTCCCACGAGATCGAGCCATAGCTCATCGCGCCGGTGGCAAAGCGCTTGACGATCTCGCTCGCCGGTTCGACTTCCGAAAGGTCGAGCGGCTTGTCCGCCTGCTTCAGCTCCATCAGGCCGCGGATGGTGAGCATCCGTTCGGACTGGTCGTTGATGGTCTGGGCGAACTCGCGGTACTTTTCCGGCGTGTTGCCGCGTACGGCGTGCTGCAGCGCGGCGATGTTCTGCGCGGTCCAGGCGTGTTCCTCGCCGCGCAGGCGCAGGCCGTACATCCCGCCGACGTCGAGCATGGCCTTGTAGATCGGGTTGTCGCCATAGGCGGCGGCGTGGCGGCGCACGCTTTCCTCGCCCACCTGGACGAGGCCGACACCCTCGATCGAGGTGGCCGTGCCGGTGAAATAGCCCTCGATGAACTCGGACGAGAGGCCGACCGCGTCGAAGATCTGCGCGCCGCAATAGGACTGGTAGGTCGAGATGCCCATCTTGGACATGACCTTCAGGATGCCCTTGCCGATGGCCTTGATGTAGTTCTTCTGGACCTCGTAGGCCGAGAGCGGCAGCCCCTTGCGGACGCGGATGTCCTCGAGCGTCTCGAGCGCGACATAGGGGTTGATCGCCTCGGCGCCATAGCCGGCCAGCACGCAGAAGTGGTGGACCTCGCGGGCTTCGCCGGTTTCCACGACCAGCCCGGTCTGCATCCGCAAGCCTTGGCGGACTAGGTGGTGGTGGACCGCGGCCGTGGCCAGCAGGGCCGGCATCGGAATGCGGTTCGGACCCTGGGCGCGGTCGGACAGGATCAGGATGTTCTTGTCGGCCAGGACCGCCTCGGTGGCCAGCCAGCACATTTCCTTGATTGCCGCTTCCAGCCCGGCGGCGCCGGTGGTGGCATCCCAGGCCATGTCGATGGTCTGGGTGCGGAAGGCGCCATCGAGCGCCGCCTCGACCGAGCGGATCTTGGCCACATCCTCGTTGGTGAGGATCGGCTGGTCAACCTCGAGGCGCTTGTGGCTGCCGGCATCGTGGCCGAGCAGGTTCGGGCGCGGGCCGATCATCGAGACCAGGCTCATCACCAGTTCCTCGCGGATCGGGTCGATCGGCGGGTTGGTGACCTGGGCGAAGTTCTGCTTGAAGTAGTCGTAGAGCAGGCGCGACCGGTTGGAGAGCACCGCGATCGGCGTGTCGGTTCCCATCGAGCCGAGCGGATCGTCACCCTGGACGGCCATCGGTTCGAGGAACTTCGAGACGTCTTCCTGGGTATAGCCGAAGGCCTGCTGACGATCGAGCAGCGAGGTGGTTTCGACCGGGAGCTGCGCCAGCTCCGGCTCGACCACGGCGAGGTCCTTGAGGTTGTACTGGGCCGCTTCCAGCCATTCCTCGTAGGGTTCGGCCCCGGCGAGCTGGGCCTTGATTTCCTCGTCTTCGATGATGCGACCCTCGGCAAAGTCGATCAGGAGCATCCGGCCCGGCTGGAGCCGCCACTTGCGGACGATATTGTCTTCCTTGATCGGCAGCACGCCGCTTTCCGAGGCCATGACCACGAGATCGTCGTCGGTCACGCAGAAGCGGGCGGGGCGCAGGCCGTTGCGGTCAAGCGTGGCGCCGATCTGGCGGCCATCGGTGAAGGCCACGGCGGCCGGGCCGTCCCACGGCTCCATCAGCGCGGCGTGGTATTCGTAGAAGGCGCGGCGCTTGGAATCCATCAGCGGGTTGCCCGCCCAGGCTTCCGGGATCAGCATCATCACCGCGTGGGCGAGGGAGTAGCCGCCGGCCAGCAGCAGCTCGAGCGCGTTGTCCAGGCAGGCCGTGTCGGACTGGCCGTGGGGGATGATCGGCCACATCTTGTCGAGGTCCGGGCCGAGCAGCTCGGATTCCATCGTGCGGCGGCGCGCGTTCATCCAGTTCACGTTGCCGCGAACGGTGTTGATCTCGCCATTGTGGGCGATCAGCCGGAACGGGTGGGCCAGCTTCCAGCTCGGGAAGGTGTTGGTGGAGAAGCGCTGGTGAACCAGCCCCAGCGCCGAAACGCATTCCGGATTTCGCAGGTCGTCATAGAAGGAACCGACCTGGGTGGCGAGCAGGAGACCCTTGTAGACGATCGTGCGGGTGGAGAAGCTGGGCATATAGAGCTGGGTCAGGCCCGGCAGGCCGTGCTTTTCGGCCATGGCGGCCAGCGGGTTCTGGACCTGCTTGCGGATCGCCAGCAGCTTGCGCTCGAAAGCGTCCTGGTCGGCGCAGTTCTCGCCCCGGCCGACCACGCACTGGCGGATCACCGGCATCGATTCGCGCACGGTCTTGCCGAGGCCGTCGAGCGTGACCGGCACGTCGCGCCAGCCGATCAGGTGCTGGCCTTCCTTGGCGATGAACTTCTCGAAGGTTTCCACGATCAGGGCGCGGCTGGCTTCGTCCTGGGGGAGGAAGCACATGGCCACGGCATAGTCGCCCGCCGCCGGCAGGGTGACGCCGGCATCGCGCGCCCACGAGCGCATCAGCTGGTCGGGAAGCTGGATCAGGATGCCCGCGCCGTCGCCCAGCAGCGGATCCGCGCCCACCGCACCGCGATGGTCGAGGTTTTTGAGGATTTCGAGCGCCTGGGTAATGATCGCGTGGCTTTTGGCGCCCTTGATGTGGGCGACAAAGCCGACGCCGCACGCGTCGTGTTCGTTGCGCGGATCATAAAGGCCCTGGGCCTGCGGGAATCCCATCGAATAATCCATCCTGTAACAGCCGCCGGATGCCCCTGAACGAGCCAGGAAACTCCGATACCGAAAACGCGACTCACCCGGCCGCAAAAATGCAGCGAGTGTCGCAAACTGCGCCATTGCCGTCGGGACAGTGATTTTGCAACTGCGAACCTGCGTCGGCTACCCCCAGGGGCAGGATGCCGCGCCGACAGGGGCAGGATTCGGGCCGAAAACGGGAACCGGCGATCGGCCGAGTGTGGGCCGATTTGCCTTGCGCCGCAAGTCAGGCGGTGCCGCTCATCCGCTGGAGCGCGGCGAGCGCTTCGCGAAGGGCCGCCTCGGTCTGTGCCGCGCTGGCCGGCTCGTCCATGCCGGGCAGGCGCGTGGGAAGCGGGGGTGCCGGCACGGCCTGGCCGGGGAAGACCACCACGGGGCGCGGGCCGGCTTCCGCTGCCGGTTCCGCCTCGCCATCCTCGATCCGGACGAAATCGGCGAGCGGAGGCGGCACGCGGGTGGTAGGCCGCAGGTCGAGCAGCGAGGAATAGCCGGTCGCATCGGGATCGGCGGCTGGATCGGCCGGGCTGCCATCGCCGCCGCCATGATCATCGCCGCCGTCCAACTCGGGCAGGCTCCACAGCGCCGGTTCGGTGCTGTCGGAACCGGGATTCTCGTCGAGCCACCGGTCGGCCTGGACCGGCGGGGACAGGATCACCATTTCGCCGGCCGGCGATGGCGCCAGGTTGGCAGGCGGGGCAGGGCGGCGCGCGAGCAGCGGGCTGGCATTCTGGTCGGCGGGCCGGCTGGCGAGGTCTTCGGCGCAGGGCTCGGCCGGCATATCAAACGGCCGATTCGCGGACGGGGCCGGGCGGGGCGCGCCGCCATGGGGTTCGCCGAAGGGCGTTGGCTGGATCTGGTTGGATGCGGGAGCCGATGGCTCGGTCGTGCCGTCGCGATGGCGGCGGGCATGGAGGGCCACGGCGAATCGTTCGACCAGCTCGATCACGCCGAGGGTTTCCAGCGGCGCGGCGCACAGGCGCATGGCCGCCGTCCCGGCAAGCTGGGCCGGGCTGCGGAACCGGATCGCGGGGGCATCGCCGCGATCGTCGGCCGGTTCGGCCGCCGGGGTCGCGCCGGATCCCGAGGGCGCGCCCGCCGGTGCATCGGCGGGCGCATCGGCAGGTTCAGCGGCAGGCTCGGCGGCTGCGGATGCGGCCGCCAGCGGGGCTAGCGTCGGCAGGGCGGAAATCTCGAGGATCGAGGGGGCGCCCTCGGCCGTCTCGCTGGTCAGCGCGCGGCGGCGGGGGGTCGATTCGCTGCGCGAGGCGGCCAGCCGGGCGAAATCCTCGTCGTCGCCGGCCGTGGGCGTCGGGGCGGCGCGCACGGCGGCGGCGGGTTGGCGCACGGGCGAACCGGCATGGCGGCGGCCCAGCGCGCGGGCGGCAAGAAGGCCGCCGGCCGCGCCGGTCAGGGCGAGGGCGAAGGCGAGCAGAAGCCGGGCGGTGAAGCCCAGCGGCGGGCGGGCGGAGGGCACGAGATCGTCAAGGTGGACCGCGCCGGCCGCGCGCTCGATCAGTCCGACCGGCATGATCATGGCGCCGATCGCCAGCAGGGCGGCAAGCCACAGGGCAAGGATGGCGGGAAACAGCGGGTGGGCGGCGAACGCCGCGCGGCGGCGATCCTGCGCCGGCTCGGTCGGGATGTCGCTGGGCATATGCGGTGTCATCGGCGAGACCAGGTTCCCATTATGGCCCCGGAGCGTTGGTCGCGCCCCTGGTGGCAAATGCGCTTCTCTTCAGCCGGTTCTCTACCGCAGCTTGGTAAACGGGGAGATAACGACGTGCATTGACCGCCCAGTCGTGATGGGCGCGCACGTGGGCGCGGGCGGCGGCGCGGGTCTCGGTCCACCGGTCGCGGCGGGCGGCCAGGGCCGCGAGGGCAGCCGCGCAGGCCGCCGGATCGTCGGGCGCGAAAAGGGAGCCGGTCACGCCATCGCTGACCAGCTCGCGGTGCCCGCCCACGGCCGAGGCAGCAACCAGCTTGCCCTGGGCCATGGCTTCGAGCGGCTTCAGCGGCGTGACCAGTTCGGTCAGCCGGCTGGCCTTGCGGGGATAGGCCATGATGTCCATCAGCGCATACCAGCGTTCGACGTCGGCATGGGGGACGCGGCCGGTGAAATGGATCGCGGCGGCGACCGGCGAGGCGGCGGCGCGTTCGCGCAGGGCGGCATCGGCCGGCCCGCCACCGACCAGGATCAGCCGCGCCCCCGGCTCGCGCGCGAGCAGCAGCGGCATGGCCTCGATCAGCACGTCGAGCCCTTCATAGGGATAGAAGCTGCCGATGAAGCCGATCACCGGGCCGGCGTCCGCGCCGGTCAGGCCCAGACTGGCGGCCAGTGCGGCGTCAGGCGGCGGCGGATCGCCGAACAGGGCGAAGTCCACGCCGTTGGGCGAGAGCGCGATGCGCGCCGGGTCGACCCCGCGCGCCACCAGATCGGCCTTCAGTCCGGCGCAGATCGTGACCACGGCCTCGGCGCGGGCCACCACCCGGTTTTCCAGGGCGCGGGTCAGGCGATACTTGAGAGAGCCTTCGCGGCCCTCGCCGTTGCCCACCGCGGCATCCTCCCAGAAGGCACGGATCTCGTAGACCAGCGGCAGGCCGAGTCCGCGCGCGGCGCGGGCGGCGGCCATGCCGCACAGGGCGGGGGAATGGGCGTGGAGCAGGTCGGGGCGCCACTGGGCGGCCACCTGTTCGATCTGCCGGGCGAGCGCGCCGATTTCGCGCCATTCGCGAACACCCGGCGGGCCTGATGGCCGACCGGGGGTGCGGTGGAAGGTGAGGCCGTCGGCCTCCTCCATCGCCGGTCCTTGCGCGTCGTGGCGCTGGCCGGTGATCCCGCGGACCTCCAGCCCCAGCGCTTCCTGCGCTTTCAGGATCGCGCGGGTGCGGAAGGTGTAGCCGCTGTGGAGCGGCAGCGAATGATCGAGGACATGGAGGACGCGCATGGCCGGCTGAGGCCTAGCGCAAGAGGCTTAACGCGGCGTCAACCGCGCATGGCCTAGGCGGGGCGGGAATGGTCGACCTGTTTGCCCTGACGATAGCCCATGGCCTGCTGGCGCTTGCTGCCTGGCGGCTGGTGCTGCGCGGCGATCTCGATCGGGATCCGGTCGCGGAGCCAGACAGGGATGCCGGCGAAGGTCCGCCGCGTGGTTGACCTTGCGCTGTTCCTGTTCGTGATGGCGCTGCTGGCGCTTTCGCTCAAGCGGCCGTTCCTGGCGGTGCTGGCCTATCTCTATGTGGACATCGTCGCGCCGCAGAAGATCTCGTGGCACCTGCTGGCCTCGATTCCGATCTCGCTGATCACCTTCCTCGCCGCCTTCGGCCTGTGGCTGGTGGCCGACGACAAGGCCGACAGCCGCTTGACCCTGCGCCAGGGGCTGCTCCTGGCGCTTCTGGCCTATTGCGGGGCGACCACGCTGACCGCGGATTTCCCGGTCGAGGCGGCGGACAAGTGGGCCTGGGTGTGGAAGGCGCTGCTCTTCGCGATCTTCCTGCCGCTGACCTTGCGAACCCGCCTCAGGATCGAGGCGGCGGCGCTGTTCATGGTGCTCTCGGCCGGCTCGATCGCGATCACCGGGGGGATCAAGACCGCGCTCACTGGCGGGGGCTACAATGCGCTCACCTTCTTCGTGCAGGACAATTCCGGGCTTTATGAAGGCTCGATCATCTCCTGCGTGGCCATCGCGATCATCCCGCTGATCCTGTGGCTGGCGCGCCACGGGACGATCTACCCGCGCGGGATCCTGGTGCGGATCTTCGCCACGGCGCTGATCTTCGCCTGCCTGCTGATCCCGGTGGGCACCCAGGCGCGCACCGGCCTCCTGTGCATCGGCCTGCTCGGCGTGCTGATGCTGCGCTCGGTGCGCCACCGTCTGCTCTACCTGGGCGGGGCGCTGGCCCTGGCGCTGGTGGCCGTGCCGTTCCTGCCGGCCAGCTTCACCAAGCGGATGGACACGATCGAGAACCACGAGGCCGACCAGTCCGCCTCCACCCGCCTTGCGGTGTGGAAGTGGACCCTGGACTATGTGAAGGATCACCCGCTGGGCGGCGGTTTCGACGCCTATCGCTCCAACCGGCTGGTGATCGAAACCCGCTCCGCGCAGAGCAGCGGGAGCCAGACCGAAGTCGAGACCAGGACGGTTACCGACCAGGCCCGCGCCTATCATTCCAGCTATTTCGAGATGCTGGGCGAGCAGGGCTGGCCGGGGCTGGCGCTGTGGCTGTGGCTGCAGGTTTCCGGGCTGTGGCAGATGGAGCGGCTGCGCCGGCGCTGGGGCCGTCGGGCCGCGGCCGAAGGGGCCGGGCCGCAGGTGCAGTGGCAGGCGCCGCTGGCCAACGCCTTGCAACAGGCCCAGCTCATATACCTGCTGGGCGCGGCCTTCGTGGGGATCGCGTTCCAGCCGTTCATCCTGATGCTGATCGGCCTGCAATGCGCCTTGTGGAGCTATCTCAAGCGTTTGGACGAGCCGGCGCGGCCCTTGCGGCCAGACCGCGTTGCGCCGGTTCCGGTTCCGGTCCATGCTGCCCGTTGAGGGGGCACTGCATCCCCCCTGCAACGACGGAGCAAGGCGAATGCAACTGGCCGAACTGGCGGCGCAAACCGGAGAGATCGTGGGCACGTCGGACTGGGTCGTGATCGACCAGCCGCGCATCGATGCCTTCGCCGATTGCACCGGGGATCACCAGTTCATCCATGTCGATCCCGAACGCGCCGCCGCGGTGACCGGCACCGGCGGGACCATCGCCCATGGCTTCCTCAGCCTGTCGCTGCTGGGGGGGATGTCGATCGATATGCTGGCGGCGGTCGAGATGACCGTGGGCATGAACTACGGCTTCGACAAGGTCCGCTTCCTGGCACCGGTGCCGTGCGGCGCGCGGGTTCGGGGCGTGTTCCGGCTGGCCGAGGCGGTGGAGAAGCGGGCCGGGCAGTGGCTGCTCAGGTTCGATGCCTCGCTGGAGATCGAGGGCGCGGCCAAGCCGGCCTTCGTGGCTGAGTGGCTGGTGCTCTGCACGGTCTGAGTGCCGGCCGGACCTGTCACCCGGCCCGGAACTGCCAGCCCGGTCAGTCCGCGCGGGATGCGAGCACGTCGAGCAGGGCGCGGACCGGACCCAGGTCGTAGCCGGCCCGGGCGGCAGCGGCGGCGAGTTCGTCGGGATCGGCGCCCTTGCTGGCTTCGGCCAGCGCCCACAGCAGGGTCGACCGGGTGCCCGAGCGGCAATAGGCCAGGACCGGGCCACTGGCGCCTTCGAGCGCCCTGGCCATGGCTGCGACCTGGGGTTCGCTGAAGCCGGCGTGACTGACCGGAATCGCCACGTAGGCGATTCCGGCGGCGCGCGCGGCGGCCTCGATCTCGGCGCCCGGGGTCTGGTCGGGCGATTCAAGTTCAGGGCGGTTGTTGATGATCAGGACCACGCCCATGGCCTTGGCCAGTTCGACCTCGGGGAGGCCGATCTGGGGGCTGGCATAGACACCTTCGACGATCGACTTGAACATGGGCGTCAGCTCCGGGCGGCCTGGACGCCGCCCTGGCTGGCGCGCAGGCGGTTGCGGCGGTTACGGCCGATGATGTTGAGGGTTTCGACCAGGGCGGAGAAGGCCATGGCGGCATAGACATAGCCCTTGGGGACATGGACCCCGAACCCATCGGCGACCAGCACCAGGCCGATCATCACCAGGAACGCCAGCGCGAGCATCACGAGGGTGGGGTTCTTCTCGATGAACCGGGCCAGCGGGTCGGCCGCGACCATCATGATCGCCACGGTGATCACGACCGCGGCGATCATGATCGGCACGTCGTCGGTCATCCCCACGGCAGTGAGAATCGAATCGATCGAGAAGACGAGATCGAGCGCGATGATCTGGGCGATGGCCGCGCCGAAGGCGATCTGCGCCAGGCCCTTGTCATGATCGAGCAATTCGCCCGATTCGCCTTCGCCATCGATGTTGTGGTGAATTTCCTTGGTGGCCTTCCACAGCAGGAACAGGCCGCCGGCGATCAGGATCAGATCGCGCCCGGAGAAGGCGGTCTCGAAGGTGGGTTCGCCGTGGGGGCCGGGCGTCCCGGCAAGGCCGAGGTCGAACAGCGGCGCCTGGAGGGTGACGATCCAGCCGATCAGCAGCAGCAGGGCGATCCGCATTCCCAGCGCCAGGAACAGGCCGATGCGGCGCGCCTTCTGCTGTTGCGCGGCCGGGAGCTTGTTCGACAGAATCGCGATGAACACGAGATTGTCGATCCCGAGGACGATCTCGAGCGTGATGAGGGTGATTAGGGCCGCCCAGGTGGCGGGTTCGGCGAGCAAGGCAATGAGGTCCATCGGGCGGTTGTGCCAAGGCCGCGCGAGGCTGGCAAGCCGATCCGCGCAGGTCCGCGCGGGCCGCCGGCCATGCCCGAACGCTGTGCTGGACGCGGGCCGCGCGGGCGGGGTGCGAATCTGTTCGCGCTTTGCCGTATTTTCGGCTATGCCCGAAGATGCAGAAGAGAGGGCCGGCGCTTTGCGTGTCGGCTTGCCCTGCCGTCCGGCGCGTTTCGTCCGCGCCGCCCGGGCGAATCCACGGGGGCGAAGCGAAGGTAAGTTCGGGTTTATGGGTTTCGACAGAGGACGTCGCGGCAAGGGTCGTGACAAGCGGGACGGTGGTTTCGGCGAAGAAAGTTTCGATCCGTTCTACGGCGGCGGCGGCGGTGATCGCGGCGGCTTTGGCGGTGGTGACCGTGGCGGCTTCGGCGGCGGCGATCGCGGCGGCTTCGGTAGCGGCGGCGGTGGCCGCGGCTTCGGTGGCGGTGGCGGCTTCGGCGGCGGCGGTGGCGGTGGCCGCGGCTTCGGCGGCGGTGGCGGCGGCGGCTTCGGCGGTCCGCGCGGCGGCGGCGGCGGTGGCGGCGGGATGCCCGCCCAGGTCGTTGGCCAGGGCAAGGGCGTGGTCAAGTTCTTCAATTCGCAGAAGGGCTTCGGCTTCATCCAGCGCGAGGACGGCGGCGAGGATGTGTTCGTGCACATCAGCTCGGTCGAGCGCGCCGGCCTGGAAGGTCTGGCGGAAGGCCAGGGCCTGGAATTCACCCTCGTCGATCGCGGCGGCAAGATCTCGGCGAGCGACCTGGTGGTCGTCGGCGACGTGATTGCGGTCGAGAAGCGCGAGGCTGCGCCGCAGCGCCAGCTGACCGGCGAGAAGGCCACCGGCACGGTCAAGTTCTTCAATTCGATGAAGGGCTTCGGGTTCATCACCCGTGACGACGGCCAGCCGGATGCCTTTGTGCACATCAGTGCGGTGGAACGGTCGGGCCTGCGGGGCCTGAACGAAGGTGATCGCATGGAATTCGATATCGAGGTCGATCGACGAGGCAAGTACTCGGCGGTCAACCTGGTGCCGCTTCAGGGTTGATCCAGCCCGCTGGCCCTTCGGACATTTGACCGAAGGCAGGCGACACCATAACGCGCGCAGGTGGCGGCCCGGCTGGGCCGCCATTTGTCGTTTGCGTTGCGGCTTTCCCGCCGGGTCCGGCCGGGGAGGCCGGTTTTCCAGAGGGTTTGCATTTCCCTGCGGGTATGCGTTTCCCGCAGGGTCTTCAGGGCCAGCCTGTGCACGGCCCAAGGTGTTCAAGGAACGTTGCGATGTCGATCACCCCGCTCATGCCCGTCTATCCCCGGTGCGACTTTCGCCCGGTGCGCGGCGATCATTGCCACCTGATCGGCGAGGACGGCCGGCGCTACCTCGATTTCGCGGCGGGCATCGCGGTCAACATCCTGGGGCATTCCCATGCCGGCCTGATCGGCGCGATCCAGCGCCAGGCGGCCACGCTGATGCACGTTTCGAACCTCTACGGCAGCCCGCAGGGGGAGCGGCTGGCGCAGCGGCTGGTCGACCTGACCTTCGCCGACACCGTGTTCTTCACCAATTCCGGGGCCGAAGCGGTGGAATGCGCGATCAAGACCGCGCGGGCCTATCACAGCCATGCCGGCAACGATCACAAGTTCGAGCTGATCACCTTCAACAACGCCTTCCACGGCCGGACCATGGGCACGATCAGCGCCTCGAGCCAGGAGAAGATGCACCACGGCTTCCTGCCCTTGCTGCCGGGATTCAAGTATGTCGATTTCGACGACCTGGCCGCGGCCCGGGCGGCGATCGGCCCGAATACCGCCGGCTTCCTGGTCGAACCCGTGCAGGGCGAGGGCGGCATCCGCCCGGCCAGCGACGAATTCATGGCCGGCCTGCGCCAGCTTGCCGACGAGCACGACCTGCTGGTGGTGCTCGACGAGGTCCAGACCGGGGTCTGCCGGACCGGCACCTTCTATGCCTATGAGCAATATGGCGTGACGCCCGACGTGGTGGCCACGGCCAAGGGGCTGGGTGGGGGCTTCCCGCTGGGCGCCTGCCTGGCGACCGAAAAAGCCGCACGCGGGATGGTGGCGGGGACTCATGGGTCCACCTATGGCGGCAACCCGCTGGCGATGGCGGCGGGCGAGGCCGTGCTTGATGCGGTGGCCAACGAGGCCTTCCTCGAGCACGTGCGGCTCACCGGCGAGCGGCTGCGCGCCCGGCTGGAGCAGTTCATCGGCAATTACCCCGCGCTGTTCGAGCTGGTGCGCGGGCGCGGGCTGATGCTGGGGGTGAAGATGAAGGTCGAGCCGCGGGCCTTCGTCGCCCACCTGCGCGACAACCACCAGGTGCTGACCGTTTCCTCGGGCGACAACACGCTGCGGATCGTACCGCCGCTGGTGATCGACGAGGCGCATATCGACGAGTTCATGGAGAGGCTATCGGCCGCGGCCGACAGCTACAAGGCGGAGGCAGCGGCATGAGCCTGCGGCATTTTCTCGAACTGTCGGATGCGGGCAGCGATGCCGTCGCCGCGATGCTGGCCGATGCGCTGGACCGAAAAGGCGCGCGCCGCGGCCAGCCCAAGGGGCAGCCGGACCGCGATGCGCCGCTCGCGGGCCGCGTCCTGGCCATGATCTTCGAGAAGAATTCCACCCGGACCCGGGTTTCGTTCGACATCGCCATGCGCCAGCTTGGCGGCAGCGCGATCGTGATGGAAGCGGGGGGGATGCAGCTTGGCCGGGGCGAGACGATCGCCGATACGGCGCGCGTGCTCAGCCGGATGGTCGATGCGATCATGATCCGCACCGACGATCACGCGAAGATCGAGGAACTGGCCACCCATGCCACCGTGCCGGTGATCAACGGCCTCACCGATCGCTCGCACCCGTGCCAGATCATGGCCGACCTGCTGACGGTGATCGAGCATGGCAAGGCTCTGCCGGGCCTAGAGCTGGCCTGGCTGGGTGATGGCAACAACGTGCTCGCCTCGATCGTCGAGGCGGCCGGGTTGATGAAGTTCAACGTGCGGATCGGGGTGCCCGAAGGCTACGACTGCGATCCGGCCTATGTCGCGGCGGCCACGGCGCGCGGCGCCGGGATCTCGGTCCATCGCAGCGCGCAGGAGGCGGTCCGCGGGGCCGACGTGGTGGTTACCGACACCTGGATCTCGATGGGCCAGGCCCATGCCGAGGCCAAGCTGGCCGCCATGGCGCCGTTCCAGGTCAACGAGGCCCTGATGGCCCAGGCCGCGGCCGGCGCCGTGTTCCTCCATTGCCTGCCGGCCCATCGCGGCGAGGAAGTGACCGATGCGGTGATAGACAGTGCCGCATCGCTGGTGTGGGACGAGGCCGAGAACCGCATCCACGCGCAGAAGAGCGTGCTGCGCTGGGTGTTCGGGCAACTGTGAGCGGGGCGGTCCAGGCCGGGCCGGGCGAAAGCGGCGGCATCCGCTTCGACCGCGTCCTGGGCTTCACCGTGGCCAGCCGCAACGTGCGCGGGCGCATGGTGCGGCTGGGGCCGGTGCTCGACACGATCCTGACCGCGCATGACTATCCGCCGGCCCTCCGCCACGTGCTGGCCGAGGCCCTGGTGCTGGGCGCGCTGATGGGGGCGTTGCTCAAGTCGGACGACAGCCAGTTGACCCTCCAGGCCCAGACCGAGAGCGGTGCGGTCGATCTGCTCGTGTGCGACTACCGGGCGGGCGAATTGCGCGGTTATGCCCGGCATGATCCGGCGGCGCTGGCCAGGCTCGGCAACAACCCGGGCCTGGAAGCCATGTTCGGCCCGGGCTATCTCGCGATCACCTTCGACATGGGGGATACCGGCCAGCGCTATCAGGGGATCGTCCCGCTCGAGGGGAACTCGCTGGCGGCCGCTTGCGAGAGCTACTTTCGCCAGTCGGAGCAGATCCCGACCATGATCCGCGTGGCCGTGCGTTCGACGCCCGGCGGCTGCGTGGCCGCAGGGATGCTGGTCCAGCACTTGCCCGAGAGCGAGGAGGGTGGCGAGCGGCTCCACGTCCAGATGGATCACCCGGATTGGGAGCACGTGGCGGCGCTGGGCGGATCGATCCGCCATGACGAATTGCTCGACCAGGATCTGACCATGGAAGACCTGGCCTGGCGCCTGTTCCATGAAGAACAGGAAGTCAGGGTGAGCCCCGGCCCCGATCTCGTCCGTGGCTGCCGGTGCACCGCCGAATACTATCGATCAGTACTGGAGCGCTTCCCCGAGGAAGAGCGCGTCCATATGCGCGACGATGCTGGCCAGATTTCCGTGGATTGCGCGTTCTGTTCGCGCGTTTTCAGGATCGACCTGTAGAAATCCGGTTCAAGCCGGTCCGGCTTGGCGGCCGTCAAGGGGTTTACTATACAGGATCCCGATCTTGCCAAGTTGTGGGGGCGGCCAGGCAAATGATTCGGTTCAAGACAGTGCTGGCGGGCGGATTCGCTGCCGTGGGCGTCGTGCTCGCGGGGAGTATTGCCGCGCAGGCGCCGCAGCCGGTGAACCTGCTGGCCAGTCTCAGGGATGGCCAGTGGGAATTGCGCCCGCATGGCGGCCCGGTCGCGCAGCGCCTGTGCATTCGCGGAGGAGCCGGCCTCATCCAGCTGCGGCACCCCGGCAAGGTGTGCGACAGGCTCGTTCTTGAACAGACCAGCCGCCTGATCACCGTGCAATATACCTGCAAGGGCAGCGGGTTTGGCCGAACCCAGCTGCGCCGGGAAACGTCGCAGTTGATCCAGATCGAAACCCAGGGCGTGGCCGAGGGGCTGCCGTTCGAATATGCGGCCGAAGGGCGCTGGGTGGGAGAATGCGCCAAGTCGGCGCCGTGATCGCGCGGGTCCGCTTGCAGGATCGCGATCAGGCGCTTAGCGCGGGCCACATGGAACAAGGCGATCAAGGCGATCAAGGCGCGAAGGACGCAGTAGTCCTGCTTTCGGGTGGGCTCGATTCCATGGTCGTCGCCGGATTTGCCCGCGCCGCAGGCTATCGGATCAACGCGCTGACGATCGACTACAATCAGCGCCATCGCCGTGAGCTGGAAGCAGCCCGGGAGGTTGCATCTCATATCGGCGTTGCCCGGCACGTGATCCTGCCGCTCGACCTGCGCGCCTTCGGCGGTTCTGCGCTGACCGACGATATCGCCGTGCCCAAGGACGGCCTCGGCGAAGGCATTCCGGTCACCTATGTTCCGGCCCGCAACCTGGTGTTCCTGTCGCTCACCCTCGCCTGGGCGGAGGCCATCGGCGCGCAGGATATCTTCATCGGGGTAAACGCGCTCGACTATTCGGGCTATCCGGACTGCCGTCCCGAATTCATCGAGGCCTTTGCGAAGGTGGCCAATCTTGCCACCAAGGTTGGCAGCGAAGGCGGCGCCTTCCGCATTCATGCGCCGCTCCAGCACCTGGGCAAGGACCAGATTGCCCGCGAAGCCAGCCGCCTGGGGCTGGATGCCGGCCTCACCTGGTCCTGCTACGACCCCACGCCCGAAGGCCTCGCCTGCGGCGAATGCGACAGTTGCCGGCTCCGGCTGGACGGCTTTCGCCGCGCCGGCCTGGTCGATCCGCTGCACTACGCCGCGGGCCATTGAGCCGGCGGCGCTAGGCGGGGAGTACGCCAGCCTGCTTGAGCGCCGTCATGAGGGCGGCAAGGCTGCTGCGGGCCTCGACATCCACCACGGTTCCCCCGCTCGCAGCGGTCGGTGCCGCCGGAGCGCGCCACGTGCCGGCGATCCGCCCGATCCGCTGGGCCGTGGCCTTGTTGAGCACTTGCATACCATCGCGAGGGAGCGCGAACAGCCATTGGCCAAGCTGGCGCATGGCGATCGCCCCCTCATGGCCAGTCCACGCCCCGGTTGCCGCGCTGCCGACAAGCCAGCACTGGCCATCGATCGGCGTCGCGGGCGGCGTGTTCAGTTCCGCCTCGATCGCGCAATGCAGCAGCCCATCGATCATCACGATGGCCTCGTTGACGAAATCTTCCTTCTGGGCCTGGCCGACGAACAGCAGGGGCAGCGAAAAGCGGGCGCTGGTGGAATCAAATGTAACAGGGTCGGACATGGGGGAGCCCTTGCGGTTAGATGAGGGAGGTCAGGTGAAGCGATGCGGAACTGGCGTAGCTGCCGCGTTGTCGCACGATCAGCGGCTTGCCCGGATGGGCGGCGGCCAGCCCCGCGATCACGGCGGCGGAAATCGTGAGCTGCGGCTGGGTCGTCTCCCACATCGCGATGATGTCGGCCTCCGATCCCAGCAGGACTTCATAGAGTTCCGCCTGTTCGTTGAGCGGGGTGTCAACCTGGTCGCGCCACAGCCAGCCCGCGCGGGCGCGGCGCGTCCAGCCAAGCTGGAGGCTGCCATCGCTTAGCCAGACCGCCCGGGGGTGGACCGGGAACAGCGGACGCTGGGTCAGCCCCCGGCACGCGATATCGGACGCCACCGGCGCCCCGTCGCCGCCGCCAATCGCCTTGGCGGTGGTCAGCGGGCTTTGCGCCACCAGGGTGCCGTCCAGCGCTACCAGCGCATCGTCGAGCAGCACGAAGCGCTCGCCGGCGGCGTGCGCCATGAAGGCCTCGGTGCCCCCGCGCCCCCGCAACAGGATTTCAAGCTTCCAGCGCCGGCTGCCCAGCGGGGTGGCCCGGCCGAACTGCACGATCTCCTGGCCCACCAGCGCCCGGTTCGCCCCCATCGCCAACTGGCGCATCGTTGCGTCCTGCAAGGCCATGTCGTCGCCCAGCAATTCGACGACCAGCCCGCTCGTGCGGTCCACGAGCAGTGGCGATGCGGTTGCCGGGGCCGTCACGACCGTGCCCGCCGTCGCCCGGGTCCGCCCGCTCGATCCGGCGGGAACAAGCTGTCCGTCGCCATCGTCGAGATACAGCGCGGCGCCGGTCCATCCGGGCGAAGCCGACGAGACCGCCGCCCGCACCAGGGGAACATCGCCGGCCCCGGTGCCGTCCCACGGCAGTTCGAGCGCGGTGAGCCAGGTCGTGCCGATGGACCGATCGATGGCCGCCGCCGCCCGCCCCGTGTCGGTTGACAGCGACAGCGCGGCTGGCGGGGCGGCGAACGGCGTGCGAACCAGGGTCAGTTCAAGCCCGCTGGCGCGCCACTCCCAGGCACTGACCCGCCAGATGCCGGGCATTGCGGGGATCGTTACCAGGGCGCCGGGACGGTGCGCCGGGTCGATCTCGGACGAGCGCCACAACACGCTCTGCCGCGACCAGTCGAGCCGCCGCGCCGCAGCCTCGATCAGGTTCCGGGCATGGGCCGCGTCCAGCGCCACGGGAATCTCAACGGCGTTGAGCTGGCCGGACTGGACCGGGCCGGTGGCGCGCTGGACGCCCGGCTGGTAATCCCGGTCGATGTCGTAATAGCGCAGCGCGGCCGGGGTCTGCGGACGACCGTTCGCCCGCTTGGCGGCAAAGCCGGTCCTGGCGCCGAATTCGTCATCCTTGGTCGCGGCGGTGGGTTCGCGCAGCGCGACCGGCGCGGCGCCTTCCTCGCCGATCACGCGCACCGCGTCACCAGCCACCTCGTAGAACAGCGGCAGGATCGGGTGGAGCGAGCCCAGCGTTTCGGCGAGCGATGCCTCCTGCGAAAGGCCCGAAATCCCGGCGAGCGTCACCCCGCTCGACAGGCCGTCGAAGGCACGGTCGCAGATCTGGGCCACGCTGACGGCGCCCTCGTCGGCGAGGATTTCGAAGGTCAGCGCCGGAATGCGATTGCCGAAATCGGCGAGCTGGAGATCCTCGAAGACCACGTAGGCCAGGCCGCGATAGGCCGGGCAGGGCAGGGGCGATTCGGCTGCGGCCATCAGCGGATCGGGTTCCTGGTCGCCATGGCCATTGTAGAAGCGCAGCGTTCCGCCAGTCTTCATGTCGCCGGCCGCGCCACGCAGGAGGTTCCCGTCTGCCCAGATCCGCCCGATTCCGGCAATCGGCCGGCTCGATAGCGCCACCGCGAACGAGGCGGAATAGGCGTAGCTCGTGACCGAGGGCCGGCCCTTGCCGCCGCCCTGCGTGTTGCGGTGCTCGACCAGGTCGGTGGCCCAGATAATCGAGCCGCCCACTCGCATATGCCCGAAGTGCCGCGCCAGCGGCGCGCCATAGCTGGAAGTGCTGGCGGCAAGCTCCTTGAGACGCGGCCCCTCCCGCGAAGGAGAGCCGATGATCGCGGAATCGACCTGTCGGCCCACCAGCGCGCCGATGGCGCCGCCTAGTGGGCCGCCGAGAATGGTGCCCAGCGCGGAAAAGACCAGAGTAGCCATGGGGTGTCCTCGTCAGGAAGTCGGGCAGAGACGCCAGTGCCGGATGATGGCGGCGTCAGGTGGCAGCGGACCGAGCACGACCTTGCGTAAGCTCGCGTGGGCCTCCACGATCCGGCTCGGGTCCGGGCTGACCACCGCGAAATGGAGTTGCCCCGGCCCCGGCGCCGTCATCACGACGTCCCCCGGCTGCGGCGCGCCGCCAACCGGATGGAAGCCGTTGCGCGCCGCCCAGCTGTCCGCCTCCGGCCATTCGCCGGTGCGTAGCCGATACCCGGTCGGCAGGTGCCCGGGCCGTCCGCACGCGCGCAGCGCGGCCACGGCCACGCCAACGCAATCGAGCCCGGTTTCGGGCGTCCGCCCGTGGAGCCTGAACCGGCAGCCCACCAGCGCGCCGGCGGCTGCGGCAAATCCGGCGGGGGTCATGGTCCCACCGGATAGCGGGCAACCAGGTCGTTGCCGGGCAGGAACGGCTCGCCACGGAAGTTGGCCGCATTGGCGAACCGGCCATGGCAGGTCGCCAGCGTGCGGTCGCACCCCTCGCGCAGCAGCACCTGCGATCCCGGGGCGATGGCCACCTCGATCGGGCTGGCGAGCAGCAGCGCGCCGCCCAGGCAGTCCACCACGGTTGCCCGGGTTCCGGCCAGCGGGCCATCCAGCCAGCGCAGTTCGCCGCCAGCGAAGGCGGCCGGGTCGATGGTCGTGGCAACCGTCACCGTGTTCGCGCCGGGGTCGGCCGTGGCAACCGTGCCCCGGTGGGTGAACCGGGCGCCCGAAAGGCCGCAGTCCGGCCCGCAGAAGGTGGCCCGGCAGGTCGGGCTGGTGCGGGGAATGAGGTCACGCTGGAGGTCGGCCTTGCGCGAACGCAGCGTGGCGTTGAACTTGCCGGAATCCTGGGAAATCTCGCCGATCGAGCCATCGTAGATGATCTGGCTCTCGGCGCTTTCCCAATCGATCAGGCCCACGACGATGCGGGCGCCGTCATAGCGCCCGGCGGCTAGGTCGGCCTCGCTGATCGCATCATGGGTGAGGGCTCCATCAACTTCCGCATTGTCCGGCTCGAGATCGGCCGAACAGCGGATGGCGGAAGGGATCATCCCTGGAGCCGCCCGGTGCAGCAGGTCGTCGGCCCACAGGTCGGCATCATGGGTGGTGAAGCCCAGCGCCACGCCGTCATGGCGGTAGATGCGCCAGAAGGTGGCGGTTGTTTCCAGCTCCTGCGAAAACCAGATCCGGCTCATACGTCCTCCCTGATTTCCACCACCGGAACCGTCACGGCTTCGCCGGCGGCGAAATTGGCCCCGGCAATCTGCAACTGGTCCTCGGCGAAGCGCACTGGCACGTCGAACAGGTAGCCGGCGCGCACCAGGGCTCCGGCCGCAGGCGGCGTGGCGAACTGGACCACGCCCAGCGGCCCGAGCGTCCAGCCCGAGGCCAGCAGGGTGCCATCCACGCTCACCTTCACCGATGCGGCCACCGGCCGGGTGATCCGGCGCACCTGGGGCTCGTCACCCTCGCCGTATTGCTTGATCAGTGGGAAGGCGGTCTTCAGGCCATCGCCGGTGCCGATCCGCTGGTCCAGCGCGGTGGGGGTTCCGGTCATGCCGTTGGAACTGCAATCCGAAGGATCGCGCAGGCGGAAGCCGCGCGCGGCGCCGCGCCGGGCGCGGAAGAAGGTCAGCAAGGTGCCAAGGTCCGCCTCCGATCGGACCCCCGGCCCCACGTCGAAGCGCAGCCGCGCATTCGACCACACGCTGTTGCGCCGCTCGAACCCGGATGCGGTAACCGTGATGTTGGTGGAAAATTCGGGGCTGACAGAAGTCCCCAGCCCCAGCGCCAGCGGGTAGGCGATATCGTCGAAGGCCTGCATCTGATTGTCCTGTGAAAAGCTGGGAAGCCGCACGAAGCCATCGCGGCAGATCTGCGGAAGCGCCCAGACATAGACATTGGCGATGCCGCGCTCCCGGGCCTCGTCGATCCCGGCATCGATGCGCCGCCAGGCAGCCTTGTCGGCAGCCAGGAGGACGAAACCGGAAAGATAGTCCTGCGCGCTCACGCCATAGCCCAGCCGTGCCTCGGCGGCGGCATAGGCCGTGGCGCGCAGGCCGTCGGCGCCGGCCGTCAGCCAGTCGTAGTCCTCGATCTGGAGCCGGTCGAAGGCCGGCGCGTGCCAGCCGGTCGGCAGATTGGCGCGCCGCGCCTCGGGCATGGCGGGATCGAGCACGGTCGGCAGGAAGGCCAGCAGCAGCACTTCGGCCGCCGCCGGCGAAGCCTCGGCGCGGATCGCATCGCGCAGGGCCAGAGTTGCTCCTGCCAGGATCGCCCCGGCACTGTCGAGCAAGGCCTTCTGCGATGCCGTCAGCGCCGCGCGCAGCGATGCGATCTCGGGGGGCGAGCCGCCCAAGGCCGTCCGGGCGGCCGCATCGTAGAGGCAGATCCGGGCATCGCCGTCGACCCACCACCAGGGCTCGCCGATCTGGACCCGCACCGGCAGCCCGGCCGCCTTGAGCAGGGCAACCAGCTTGCGGGCCACCTTGTCCAGCCAGGCCGTGGCCGCCGCATTGGCCGGCGAAAGCAGGGCCGAAGGCGGCACCCAGCCGGTCCGCGCGGGGGTTCCGTCGAAGGCCCGCTGCTGCCAGGCGTCCGGGCAATGCTGGGCCAGGCATTCGAAGGAAAACGAAAGGATCGGTGCAAACCCGGCCTCCCCGGCACAGGCCAGGAAGCTTGCGTGCCAGGCCTGTGCCGGCGTGCAGAACGCGGGCGCTGCCGGGTCCACCACGAAGCTGGCCCCCTCGGCCTTCAGGCTGGGGAAGTGGCTCATGCCCACGTAGTGGACCAGGCTGTCCCGATAGCCGAGCGCCACCAGGTTGCGGAACACC
>NZ_JBHRTQ010000011.1:45152-108078 GCF_042646485.1 Novosphingobium bradum
TCGATCGTCGCGCGCTCGCCGTCACAGCGGATTTCGGTCAGTTCCGCCCAGCCCTCGGCGGCCGTTGCCAGCGCTTCGGTGCTGCCGGGTGCAAAGCTGGGGGGCACCAGTGAGATGAACATCCGGTCAATTGCGGCCGGATGGACCGGATCGGCCTCCGCCGGCAGCAGAAAGCCGCCCGCAAGCTGGGAAAACGGCAGTTCGATGCGCGCATCGGTCGGCGTGCCCGAACGGGCGTAGTTCCACAGCCGCACATACCAGGTTCGCGGTGCCCCGCCCGCATCGCGCCCCTCGATGGTCAGCGTCGGCCCGTTCACCGCGTCGAGCGCGATGATCCCGCCCGATTGCCACCGGAAGGTCAGCGTGGTGCGCGAATAGTCGCGGTCGGTGCGATAGGCGAGCAGCGGGTGGTCGAAGCGGTCCTCGCTTTCCCAGATCAGCCCGGCCAGGTCGCCCCGGGTCAGGAACCGCGCGTCCACGCGCAGGCCGTCGGGGGCGGTGGTCGTGGCCGAAGCCATCATCGGGCGCGGGAAGTTGACCGTCCAGAACCGCGGGTCGAACCGCTGGATCCAGTCACGGTCCTGCCCCTTGCGGGCGGATGCCAGCCAGAATGCCATGACGATTTTCCTCTCAGGCGTCGCGCAGGGCGCGGCGGACGGCGCTGGCGACTTGCCGGCTGGATCGTTCGAGCGCCTGGGCGCCGCCGGTGCCCGCCGGCGCGGTCACGTTGATCGATACGCGCACGTCGCGCGGTGCATTTCCGGTCACGCCCGGCTCGACCCGCCCGGCCGAGGTGGGCACGAACATTTCCGGCCCGTTCTCGCCCACGATATAGCCGCGCCCGGGCGAAACCGGCCCGCCGGTCGCGCGGCCGGGCAGGCCCAGCACGGCGCCCAGCAGTCCGCCGGTGCCCAGCAGCCCGCCCAGGCCCGCGCCCGAACCCGAGGACGCGCCAAGCCCGCCCTTCAGTGCCTGCATGGCGATCGCATCCAGCACGCCCAGGGCCGTGCGGCGCAGGTCCTCGAATCCCAGGCTGCCGCGCCGGATCGCGCCCAGCAGACCGCGTTCCAGCACGTCGCCGGCCTTGGCGAAGCCATCGGTCAGGGTGCCGTCGAAGGTGCCGCGCATCGCCGCAAGGTCCTGGGCGAACCCCTGGGTATTGGCGCGAACATCGACCATCAGGGTGTCGACCGCATCAGTCATTGTCGTGCTCCATCATGCGCGCAAGGTCGCTGCGCCCCAGCGGCGCCGCGCCGGGGCCGGAAACCGGCAGCAGGATCGCGGCGAGTTCGGCGGGCGTGGCATTCCAGAATTCATCCGGACGCCAGCCCAGGAAGCGGCCGGCAAGCCCGGCCAACTGGCCCGCTGTCGCCGCGAAGGTCTCGCTCACGCGGCCCCCTTGAGAATCTGCTCCAGCAGGCAGCGCAGCGGGCGGGTGCAGGCGGCAAGGCCCAGCGCGGCGATCGCGTCGCCCACGGCCTCGCGGCCGATCTGGTCGCGGTCGGCCAGGCAGTGCCAGAACAGCGCGGCCATTTCGGACAGGCGCAGTTCGCCCGCCCCGGCCCGCTCGACCAGGGCGAACAGCGGCCCCAGTTCCTCCTCCGCGCCCACCAGGGCCGAGAAGGTCGGGCGCAGCAGCCGGGGAACCCCGCCGATGTCCAGCGTGGCCTCGCCCCGGATCGGATTGGCCGCAGGGCTCACGCGGTCACCACCTGGCCCGAGCTTTCCAGCGCCAGGGTGTAATTGCGCTCGCCGTTGAAATCGCCGGCATAATCCAGGCGCGTGATGAGGAACTTGCCCCGCATCTTCGCCCCGTCCTCGAAGCTCAGCTCATAGTCGGCCAGGGAGCCGGCCAGGGCGCAGTCGCGGATCTGGTTCTCCGCCGCGCTGCCCAGGAAGATCCCGGCGGCGCTGACCGAAACGTGACGCACGCCGGCGCCCGAAAGCAGGTCGCGCCAGCCCCCGCTGTCCTTGCTGGTCACGACCACCGTATCGCCGGTGATCGACATCTGCGTGGTCCGCAGGCCGGCCACGGTGCGGTAGGTCGGCGTGGCGGCGCCATCGGAAATCTTGAGCAGGAAAGCGGCACCTTTCTGGGCGGCCATGGCGGTTCTCCGTGATGTGAAAAGGGGAGGCGCGGGTCTGCGCGCGATCAGTCCGCCAGCAGGCGGAAGTTGTATTCGGTCATGATCGAGCGGACGTTGCCGGGGCTCTGGCGGCTTCGCGCGCGCAGGAACCGCGCCACCACGATCCGGTAGCCGTCCTGCTGCGCCGGCAGGGCTTCGATCCGGCTCTCGAGCGCGGCCACCAGCGTGGCGGCGCTGTCGGGCCGGTCGCCCCGGCAATGCAGCTCAAGGGCGATCCGCACCTCGCGGCCCGCCCGGTCCTTGGCGCTCCAGTCGATGCTGGCGCTGGTGGCCAAGGCGAGCCACGGAAGCGCGGCCTTCGCCGGGGCTTCCTCGGTGATCGCGTTCAAGGCGCCGGCCAGTCCGGCATCGCCGGCCAGCCATTCGATCAGCGCCGCGCGCAGGGCGATTTCCATCACTTGGCTCCCTTGGTGAACAGCGGCCACAACAGGTCGGCGCGGCGCCAGGCGAGGCCCGGCTGGCGGCGGTCGAGCGATCGGGTCCGGGCGCGGGCGGCACCCAGCCGCCCGGCCTGGCGGACCAGCCGCACGATCAGCGCCGCAAGGTCGGCCGAGGCGGACAGCCCGCTCACAGCAGGCGCAGCCCGCGCCACGGGCGCCACAGGGCGGCCACCGCGGCCGGCGGAACCGATCCAGCCTCGCCGGCCTCGCGCTGGCGGTAGTGGTGGGCGGCCAGCCGCACGATCCCGTGGCGCAGCCCGTCGGGAAGGGCGCCCCAGGCGGGAGCAAGCCCGGCGGTGAAGGCCACTGCCACGCGCTCGGCCAGGCCCGGGTCAAGCACGCGTACCCAGCCGCTGCCGTCGGCGCGGAACTCGATGGCATAGGCAGAAGGCGCCAGGGTGGTCCGGGCGCCGGCATGGTCGATGCCGGCCACGCCGGTGATGGCGATCACCGGCCGCGCCTGGATCGCCTGCCAGTCGGCACAGACGCAGAGCACTTCCTCGCAGTCCGCGGTCAGCGGCATCGTGCCGGTAAAGGCCTCGCAGGTTTCCAGCGCGCCGCGCAACAGCGCGGTGAGCGAAGCGTCCTCGCTTGAGGTCGTGATGCCGAGCCAGTCCTTCAGCTCGGCCAGCGCCACAGGCGCGAGGGTCGCTGCCGCGACGATTGCCCGCTTCATGGCGGTCTCCTGGTTGTGGTCGGGAAAGGAAGGTGCGTCCGCGCCGCCGGGGGAAGCGGGCGGCGCGGACGCGGGGGTGGCGGCGGGCCGAGAGGGGCAAGCCCGCCGCCGGTCAGTCAGCTCAGGTCGAAACCTTGAGCAGCTTGATCGCCTCGCTGTCGAGCACCTGGCCGCCCACGCGCTTGGTCGCGTAGAAGTTGACGTAGGGCTTGTTGGTGTAGGGATCGCGCAGGATCTGGGTCGCGCTCCGCTCGGCGATGAGATAGCCGTTGCGGAAGTTGCCGAAGGCGATCGGGAAGGCGCCGGCCGCAACGTCCGGCATATCGTCGGCCTCGATCACCGGGTAGCCCAGCAGGCGGGCCGGCGCGCCTTCCATCAGGCCCGGCTGCCACAGGAAGCTGCCGTCAGCCGCCTTGAACTTGCGGACCATGGCCAGGGTGGCCGTGTTCATGATGAACACCGCGCCCTGGCGGTGGCCCGATTTGAGCGAGTGAACCAGGTCGATCAGCTTCAGCTCGGGCGCCGTGTCGAAGCCGGTGGCATTGCCGGTGGCGAGAAACTGGAGTGTGCCGAACGAACGGGTCGCGTCGGTGGCATTGCTGGTCGCGGCCTGCAGGAAGCCCTTGGGCTGGTTGGTGCCGGAGCCGTTGACGAAGGCCGCGCCCTCGGCGCGGGCGAACTCGCCGCCGATCTCGCTGGCCAGCCAGGCTTCCACGTTGAAGGCCGCGTCATCGAGCATGGCCTGGGTGGCCGAGGGATTGGCGTAAAGCTCGCCGAACGGCGGGGCGATCTCGGCGAACTTGGGGCTGGTCGTCTCCGGACGGGCCGCCGTTTCGCTGACCCAGCCCGAAGCCGCGCCCGAGGTCATCACCAGCTTGCGATAGCCGGCGGTGCCAACCTGCACCACCTGGGCCACCTGGCGCAGCGGACTCAGCTTCTTGAGCACGCCGGCGATCTTCTCGTCGATGGCGCGCGGCACGGCATAGCCGCCATCGGCCAGGACCGCACCCGAAAGCGATTTCAGCTCGGCCTCGCGGCCCTGGCGCAGGTAGCCGTCGACGAAGCTCTTGACCTCGACCCCGCCGGCGCCCTCGCCGCCCAGCGCCGGACGGCCGGTGCGGGCCACGCGGTCCAGCCGCGACTTCACTTCTTCCACATCGGAGCGCAGCGCGCCAAGCGCCGTCTCAGCCGCTTCCTGGCGGGCGAGCAGGTCGAACGAGGCGTCGAGCTGTTCGACAGGCGTTTCATATTCCATGGGGCATTTCACCTTTGTTGCTGCGGCCACCCCCGGGGCGGCCTGTCGGGAATCGGGAATTCGAAAAATCGGGAAAATTCGAAGAAATTCGCTGGTCACTCGACCAGGTGAACCCGCGCCGCGTCCTGCATCGGGTGCGTCACCAGGCTGACCTCGAAGAGATCGATGTCGGTCAGCTCGCGGCCCGCGCCGTCGCGGCGAAACCCGCGCGCGGTGTAGCCAAACGAAAGGCCGGTCACCGCGCCGCGCTTCAGCGCGCCTGCGGCCCCGCCGGCCGGGTTGTCGATCGCGGCGATCACGCGCAGCCCGCGCTGGTCCTCGGCGGCGGCTTCCACCCAGCCGATCCGCTGGTCGGGCCGGTGCTGCCAGTAGAGCGGCAGGCGCTCCTTGCGCTGGGCAAGGGTGCGGGCAAAGGCGCCGGCACGGATCACGTCGCGGCCGCTGTCGCGCCTGTCGAACAGGGCGGCATAGCCGGCAAACCGCAGCGGGGTGGACTGGTCGGAAACGGGCGCGCCGCTCACCGCAGCAGCCCGGCCTGGCCCAGCCGCACGGCGAGGCCGATCAGGAGCAGGGCGCTCGCCCCGCTCACCACCCAGCCCACCAAGGTGCGCCAGGCGCCGCGCTTGGCGTCGCGCCAGGCGGCCAGCAACTCGCGCAGTTGCGAGAGATCCTCGTGGGCGTGCTCGTCATCAAGCCCCATGCGCTGGAGCACCCGCTCCGCGCCCAGCTCACTGGCCTCCTCGATGATCGCGCGCAGGGTGACGAGATCGCCGCCTGCCCCCGCCGCCTGGGCCATCAGGCCAGCCAGCATATCCTGTCTGTTCATTATTTGTTCTCCGCACCATTCCGCGCCGGCACCCCATCGCTCATCGGCTGGAGGCCAAGCATGGTCCGTTTCTCGTCGGCGGTCAGGAAGTCGGCCGCGCTCACTTGGCTCCACAGCATCTGCCGGTCCTCGGCGAGCGCCGGCACCCGGTCGAGGTCCACCGCCAGCGGCGGCGCGGCGTCGAACCAGGTCACCAGCCCTTCGCCCAGCGCGGCCAGGATCTTGCCGGCCAGCGGCAGCAGGGTCAGCCGCCACAGCGCCCGGTTGGCCTCGCGGTAGTTCGCATGGGTCGAATCGCCCGGCAGGCCGAGCAGCATCGGCGGCACCCCGAAGGCCAGCGCGATGTCGCGCGCGGCGGCCGATTTCAGCGTGGCAAAGTCCATGTCCGCCGGTGAAAGGCTCAGCGATTGCCACTTCAGCCCGCCCTCCAGCAGCATCGGCCGCCCGGCATTGCCTTCGCCCGAAAAGGCCTGGGTCAGTTCCAGCTTGAGCCGGTCGAACTGTTCAGAGGTCAGCCCGCCCGCATCGCCGCTGTCATAGACCAGCGCGCCCGAAGGCCGTGCCGCGTTCTCCAGCAGCGCCCGGTTCCAGTTCGCCGCGGCATTGTGGATCGCCACGGCCTGGTCGGCGGCGGCCAGGCAGCCCGCGCCATAGTGATCGTCGGCCGGATGGAACGAGCGGATGTGAACGAGATTGGGCGAGGCATCGCCGTCCAGCAGCGGAATGGTCAGCACCTGCTCGCCCACCCGGTAGGCAAAGGCCTCGGGCCAGCCATCGGCGCCGATCACCGCGCTCACCCGCTCGGGGCGCAGGGCAAACAGCTCCACCGGTCGCCCGGCGCCGTCCTTGAGCACCTGCACATAGGCATTGCCGTGCAACAGCAACTGGCTCGTCAGGGTTTCCAGCAGCGGCTGGCCGGCGCTGGTCGCGCGCACCAGCCTCTCCAGCACCGGATCGGTCGGCAGCAGCGGCACCCCGCCGATCCCCTCGGCCACCAGGCGCACGGCGCGCTGGGCCACGGGATTGTCGAGATAGGCCCGGCGCACCGCGCCCTGGTATTCGAACGGCGCCCGCGACCCGCCGCACTCGGCGAAGATCCAGGGCGAAGTATAGGTGCGCGCCAGCGGCACGCGCGGCGCACCGCTCTTGAAGGCGGCCGCCAGGCTCTGGAAGATCGACATCTCGGTTCCTTTTCAATTTCCGTAAAGCCACACCCGCGGTGCGGCGGCGCGGCCAAGGCACAGCTCGGTCAGCGCCCAGACCAGCGCATCGGCGCGGTCGGGCGAACGGCCGGGGCCTTCGTAGCCGCCGCCCGGCATCAGCCCGCACAATTCGTCCTCCAGCCGGGCGAACAGCCCGGCATGGCGCACCCGCCCGGTCTCGTAGAGCGCGGCCACCGGCTCGGCCCGGGCGCTCTTGCCCCGGCTGGCGTGAACCAGCTTGAGCGGCAGGGCCAGGTCGGCGGCGCGCAGCACGCTTTCCACCATGGCCCCGCCCTGGTTGGCCTCGGCCACCACGCGGTCGGCGTTCCAGGCCGCGGCCGCCTCGGCCACGGCCCTGGCCCAGCGTTCGGGCCGGGCCTTTTCCACCGAGGCATCGGCCAGCACGCGGGCAAGGCCATCCTCGCCCAGCGCGCAGACCACGATCCCGCAGGCATCGCCATGCGCCGAAGCGGGCGGGTCCACCCCGATCACGGTCCGCACTGGCGGCGAGGGGGGGGACGGGGCGCGGCACTCTTCCAGGAGGGCGCGGGTCCACAGCGCGCCGTCCCGGTCGAGCAGCAGCTCCCCGTCCAGCTCCTGCCGGCCCAGCAGGCTTTGCCCGAAGGTGCTACGCATCGCGTTCACGAAACGGGCCGGCAGGTTGGCTTCGTTGTCAAAGGTGCTGCCCCGGGTCACCGCCAGGGCACCGTCGTCGTTCTCTGCGAGGATGCGCCGCAGCACGGCCGCATCGCGCGGGGTGGTCGTCGCCACCGCGCGCGGGTCCTCGCCCAGCCGCAGGCCCATCAGCAGGTTGTCCCAGGCCGAAGTCGCGCGGCCGGAAGAATGGTCCCACTTGGCAATCTCGTCGCACCAGGCATGGCTGTGCTGCGGGCCGCGCAGCGATTCCGGCTCGGCGGCCGAATAGAGCAGGGCCTGGGCGCCCGAAGGCCAGGTCAGCCGCCGCAGCGAAGCCTCGAAGATCGGGCGTTGGCCCGGCGCGCCGATATGGCGCAGGCCGCTCTCGCCCTCGACCATGATCGCCCGCGCCTCGGCCAGGCTCGCGGCCACCAGGGCGATCCGGGCCTCGCCATCGCGCTCGGCGATGGCGCGCACCCATTCCGCCCCGGCGCGGGTCTTGCCAAAGCCCCGCCCGGCCAGGATCAGCCAGGTCCGCCAGTCGCCCGGCGGCGGCAATTGTTCGGGCCGCGCCCAGATCGGCCAGTGCCAGCGCCAGGCCTTGCGCTCGGCCCTGGTCATGTGCCGGACGAATTCGTCGATCTGCTCGGGGCGGGCCGCCTTGAGCAGGCCCAGCAGCCCGGCATCGGTCCGGGGTGCCGGCGCGGGATCGCTCGGCGCGGCGCGGCTGGTCCGGCCCGGGGGCCGCGCCTCAGCCATGCTCCGGCCCGGCAAGCTGGGCGGCCCGGTTGGCGATCACGTCCTCGCGCAGCCGTGCCAGCTTGGCGTCCAGCGAGGCGCGGATTTCCTCGGCGGTCACGTTGTCCTGCACCGCCTGGTATTTTGCGCGGGTATCCTTGTGCGCCAGCAGCAGCCGCAGCGCGGTCGCATTGTCGTATTTCACCGCCGGCACGTCGCGAGCCTCGCCCTTGCGGAGGCGGAACAGCAGTTCCAGTTCAAGGTGGTCATAGCCCTCGCACAGCGCCACCAGCCAGGCCTCGGCGAAGGCGCGGTCCTGCCGCTTGGTCCGATAGACGCACGACAGGCTGATTTCGGCGCACTGCGCCGCCGCGGTCACGTTCGAGGTCTCGGCCAGGCAGGCCAGGAATTTCTCGCGCCAGTTCTTGGGCGCACCAAAGCGCCGCCGGCGCTCGGGCGCGCCGCCAGGTTCATGGGTCATGTGCTGTGTCTTCCGAAAAAGTGGCGCACCGCCGCCCCGGCGATGGAGGGTGCCGGGCGACTCGGTCTATCGCGATGTTCCCTGTATGTACCGAAATAGCGTGACGATGTCAAGCACATTTAACCGTTATGGTTCGCATGGCCTGCTTGCCGTCGCTCGGCGCCGCCCCTAAGAAGCGCGCGACCACGGGAAGGGACCGCCATGATCCGCCGCCTCTATGATTGGACCATGGCCAAGGCCGCCCACCGCCATGCCGAATGGTGGCTGGCGCTGTTCGCCTTCGTGGAGGCCAGTTTCTTCCCGATCCCGCCCCATCCGCTGCTCGGCCTGATGTGCCTGGCGGAACCCAGGAAGGCCGTGCGGTTTGCCGCCGTGGCCACGCTGGCCTCGGTGGCGGGCGGGATGCTCGGCTATGGGATCGGCCATTTCCTCTACGATACCATCGGCGCGCAACTGCTCCACGCGCTCGGCCTGGAGAAGTCCTTCCCGGTCGCGGCCTGTTACTTGCGCGAAGTCGGCTTCTGGCTGTTCGTGGCCAAGGGCGCCACGCCGATCCCGTTCAAGCTCCTGACGATCACCGCCGGCTTCATCGCCATGCCGGTCGCCACGTTCCTGATCGCCAGCCTTGTCAGCCGGGCGATCAGCTTCATGATCGTGGGCGTGCTGTTCCGCCTGTTCGGCGCCCCGATCAAGGCCTTCATCGACAAGTACCTCGGCACGGTCGTGGCGGCCTTCATCATTCTCGTCGTCGCCGGCTTCGCCGCCGTCACCCTGATCGAGGGGGGCGACAAGGCGGCGGCCTCGAAGTGCGAAGCGGCCACCTTGCCCTGAGAGCCGCAAGGCTGGCCGGAGCTCAGATGATCCCGGCGACCTTTCCGGCCCGCGCGAAGCGCTCGATGATGGTCTGCACCTGGTCGGCCGAATGCTCGGCGCACAGCGAGCAGCGCAGCAGGGTCATGCCTGCGGGCGTCGCCGGGGGCCGCGCCAGGTTCACGTAGAGGCCTTCCTTCAGCAGCGCCTCCCACATCCCAGCGCCGCGCTCCAGATCAGGCATGATCACCGAAATGATCGCGCTCTGCGGCGCGTCGGTCCCAAGCTGGAAGCCAAGATCCTTCAGACCCTTGTGCAGCGTCCGGCTGTTTTCCCACAGGTGCGCGCGCTTGTCGGCGCCGTGCATCAGCTTGCGGATCGATGTCGCCGCGGTCGCCACCACGCTGGGCGGCAGGCTGGCGGTGAACACATAGGGCCGGCAGACCAGCCGCAGCACCTCGAACTTGGGGTGGTTGGAAACGCAGAAGCCGCCCACCGTGCCGACCGACTTGGAAAAGGTGCCGATCACGAAGTCCACCTGGTCGAGTACGCCCTGGTCCTCGGCCACGCCGCGGCCATTGGGGCCGATGAAGCCCATCGAATGGGCCTCGTCGACCAGGACCATGGCCCCGTTCGCCTTGGCGACCGCGATCATCTCCCTGAGCGGGGCAATATCGCCCATCATCGAATAGACGCCTTCCAGCACCACCAGCTTGCCGGCGCCTTCGGGAATGCGCTTCAGGCGCTTTTCCATCGCCTCGATGTCGTTGTGGCGGAACGGCACCACTTCGGCATCGCCCATCTTGCAGCCATCCCAGATCGAGGCATGGCTGTCGATGTCGAGCACGATGTAGTCGCCCTTGCCGGCCATCGTGGAGATGATCCCCAGGTTCGCCTGGTAGCCGGTGGAGAACACCATGGCATGGTCCATGCCATAGAAGTCCTTCAGCGCGTCTTCCACTTCCCGGTGCCCGGCATAGGTGCCGTTGAGCACGCGGCTGCCGGTCGTGCCGGCACCGAATTCGTCGAGCGCCCGCTTGCCCGCCGCGATCACGTCGGGGTCGAAGGTCATGCCCATGTAGTTGTAGGTGCCCAGCAGGATCGTCTCGCGCCCGTTGCACAGGGCGACCGTGGGCGAGAGCACCTTCTCCATGACGAGGCCGAACGGATCGGTCAGGCCGGTGGCGAGCAGGTCCTCGCGCTGCTGGATCAGGGGGTCGAACTTGCTGAACAGGTCCTGCATTGCCACTTCAACCCTTGAGCTTGACCACGGCATCGACAAGCTGGCCCCAGTTTTCGATCTCGGCCTGCTGGTTCATGCTGATGATGATGTCGAATTCGTCCTCGATCGCCGCGACGAAATCCATCACGGTCAGGCTGTCGAATTCCAGGTCACCGGCAAAGGTGGTGGCATCGCTGATCGCCACGCCCTTCTTGTTGAAGGGCGCAATCAGCGCGGCGATCCGGTCGGCAGTGGCGGCGCGGTCCATGTCAGGCTCCGTTCGATCTGGTCCGGCACGTGGCCGGGTAAGGGCGCGCCAAAGCGGCGCGGCGCGGGGAAGTCAAGCGATCGCCTTTTCGATGAGGGCGCGAACGCCCGCCAGGAACGGCCCGATCGAGACCGGCTTGGCGAGATAACCCTCGGCCCCGGCATCGCGAATCCGCTCCTCGTCGCCGCGCCCGGCATAGGCGGTCACCGCCAGCACCGGGATCGCGCGCAGCAGCGGATCGGCCTTGGCCTGCTCGATCAGTTCCAGCCCGGAAATGTCGGCGAGCTGGATGTCCATGATGATCAGGTTGGGTACGAAGTCGCGCGCGCGCTCCAGCGCCACCTTGCCGTCGGCCACCGGCTCCACGGCGAAGCCCTGGCTCTTCAGCACATCGCAGAAGAGCTTCCGGTTGAGATCGTTGTCCTCGACAACGAGGATTCTCTTTGCCACTTGCTGTCTGCCGCCCGCCTGGGTTGGATGGCCGATCTCTATGCCCTCGGAAAGACCCTGACAATTCTTCGCGAACCGTCATCCCCGATTGATCCGCAGGCCCTGGCGCTGGGCGCGCTCGGCTGGCTGCTGCAGAGCGAGAGCCGGGCCGAACGCCTGCTGTCGCTCACCGGCCTCACCCCCGAAGCCCTGCGCGCGGGCATCGGGGACCGCGCCGTGCTGTGCGCGGTGCTCGATTTCCTTGCTGCCCACGAACCGGATCTCGTCGGCGCCGCCGAGGCGCTCGGCGTGGCTCCCGAAGCCCTGGTCCGCGCCGCTGGAGAATTGCAGGCATGAGCCGCCCCCTCGTCATCTCCGATTGCGACGAAGTGCTGCTGCACATGATCGCGCCCTATGGCGCCTGGCTGGGCGAGACCCAGGGCATCACCTTCCGCATGGATACGCACAATTTCGTCGATGCCATGCGCTGGGTCGATACCGGCGAGCCGGTCGAACCGACCGAGATCTGGCGCCTGCTCAACCAGTTCTTCGAAACCGAGATGCACCGCCAATACCCCATCGCCGGCGCGGTGGAAGCCATGCAGGCGCTCTCGCGGGTGGCTGATGTGGTGATCCTCACCAATGTCGGCGATAGCCACCAGGCCCGCCGCACCGCGCAGCTTGCCGGCCATGGGCTCAACGTGAAGGTCTATACCAACCTCGGCCCCAAAGGCCCGGCGCTCCAGCGCATTGTCGAGGAATACCGGCCTACCCGTGCGGCTTTCATCGATGATATTGCACATCACCACAATTCGGTGGCCGAAGTGGCACCCGAGGTCATCCGCCTGCATTTCTGCGGCGAACCCGAACTGGCCCCGATGATCACTTGTGCCCACGCCGCCGGCCATGCACACGCCCGGATCGATGATTGGGCCAGCGCGCTGCCGTGGCTGCTCGCCCGGCTGGAGGGAGAAAGCGAATGACCGAGGCTGAAATCGAGGCGCGCCTTGCCGATCTGGGGCTGGTCCTGCCCGAACCGGCTGCCCCGGTCGCCGCCTATGTCCCGGTGGTCGTCGCCGGGGGGCTTGCCCATGTCTCGGGGCAATTGCCGTTCATCGATGGCCGGCTGGTGACCGGGCGGCTGGGCGAATCGGTTTCGCTGGAGGAAGGCGCCGCCGCGGCCCGGGCCTGCGGCCTGATGATCCTTGCCCAGCTCAAGGCCGCGCTCGGCTCGCTCGCCCGGGTTGAGCGGGTGGTCAAGCTTGGCGCCTTCGTCAGCGCCACTGGCGATTTCACCGATCAGCCCAAGGTCGCCAACGGCGCATCGGAACTGATGGCCGCCGTGTTCGGCGATGCCGGCCGGCACGCGCGCAGCGCGGTCGGGGTTCCGGTCCTGCCGCTGGGCGCCGCGGTGGAGGTGGATGCGATTGTCGCTGTTGGCGCCGCTTGATCGCTGGCTCGCGCCGGCGCCGCCGACCCACCGGGTGGCGTGGCTGCGCGCTGCCTGCCTCGCCCATCGCGGCTTGCACGGCCTCGGCGTCCCGGAAAATTCGCTGGGCGCGGCTTCGGCCGCCATGGCCCGCGGCCTTGGCATCGAATGCGACGTGCAGCGCTCCAGTGATGGCCTGGCCATGGTCTTCCACGATTGGGAGCTTGATCGGCTGACCGCCGAACACGGGGCCGTGGCGGCGCGCAGCGCGGCCCAGCTGGGCGCCATCCCGCTTGCCGGCAGCACCGATACGATCCCCACCTTGCGGCAACTGCTCGATCTCGTGGCGGGCCGGGTGCCGCTCGTCATCGAGCTGAAAAGCCGCAAGGACAGCCACTTCGGCGCCCTGTGCCTGGCCGTGCGCCGGGTGCTCGAAGGCTATCGCGGCCCCCACGCGATCATGAGCTTCGATCCGCGCATCGCCCACTGGTTCGCGGTCAACTCCCCGCAGACCGTACGGGGGCTGGTGGTCACCGAGGAAGACGACAAGGCCTTGCCCGGCCGCCTGCGCCGCCATTTCGCCCTGTGGCACGCCCGTCCCGATTTTCTTGCCTACGATATCCGCGACCTGCCGGGCCGCTTCCCCGCCGCCCAGCGCCGGCGCGGGCTGCCGCTGGTCACCTGGACCATCCGAACCCCCGAACTCCTCGCCCGCGCCCGCGAATATGCCGACGTGCCCACGGTGGAGGGAGCCGGCGTCCCGTGACCATGGGCGCCCTGACGGTCCAGGTCGGGCGCAGCGTCGGCCAGTTTCCCGCCGCCCGGTGGGATGCGCTGGCCGGTGGCAATCCCTTCGTCAGCCATGCCTTCCTCACGGCGCTGGAAGATTCGGGCAGCGTCGGCGGTGCCAGCGGCTGGGATCCGGCCCCGATCGTCGTGGCCGGGGCCGATGGCGTGCTGGCCGGTGCCATCCCCGCCTATCTCAAGTCCCACAGCCAGGGCGAATATGTGTTCGATCATGCCTGGGCCGATGCCTGGCACCGGGCGGGCGGGCGCTATTATCCCAAGCTCCAGATTGCCGTCCCGTTCACCCCTGCCACCGGCCCGCGCCTGCTCCTGCGCGACCCCGCCCTCGCGCCCATGCTGCTGGCGGGCGCCGAAGCGCTCTGCCGCCAGAACGGCCTGTCATCGGCCCATGCCACCTTCATCGCGCCCGATCAGCTTCCCCTGTTCGAGGCCGCCGGCTGGCTGGTGCGCGACGATATCCAGTTCCACTGGGAAAACCGGGGCTACGCCAGCTTCGATGCCTTTCTCGCCTCGCTGTCATCGGCCAGGCGCAAGACCCTGCGAAAGGAGCGCGCGGCGGCGCAATCCGGCGTGGAAATCCGCAGTCTTCGCGGGGCCGAGATCGGGGATGAACACTGGGACGCCTTCTGGCGGTTCTACCAGGATACCGGCGCCCGCAAGTGGGGCCGCCCCTACCTGACCCGCGCCGCCTTCACCCTGCTGGGCGAACGGATGGGCGATTCGATCCTGCTGTTCCTGGCCTATGCCGATGGGCGGCCGGTGGCCGGCGCGCTCAACTTCATCGGCCCTGATGCGCTCTACGGGCGCTACTGGGGGGCGCTGGTCGACAAGCCGTTCCTGCACTTCGAGCTGTGCTATTATCAGGCAATCGATGCCGCCATCGCGCTGGGGCTGGGGCGGGTGGAGGCCGGGGCGCAAGGCTCGCACAAGCTGGCCCGCGGCTACGAGCCGGTGCGGACGCATTCGGCCCATTTCATCGTTCACAAGGGGCTGCGCGCGGCCGTGGCCGATTTTCTCGAGCGCGAACGCGCCGGCGTCGCTGCCGAACAGCTCTACCTCGGCGAGCACACGCCCTTCCGCAAGGAACCGGGCACCTGAGCGGTGCCGGAGCTGTTTACGCGGCCTTGCGGATCCCGGTGCGGAGCCACTCGCGCGCGCGGCGCTGGGCTTCGGCGATTTCGCGCGCGGTCATCTCGTCGGCCACGTCGGCGCGGCACTGCGCGGCGTCCTCGTAGCCGCTCACCGCGGCCAGGTTGAACCACTTGTGCGCCTCAATCAGATCGATCGGCGCGCCGTGGCTGCCGGTCGAATAGGCCACCCCGAGATCGAAGTAGGCGCTGAGGTCGCCTGCTGCGGCCGCGGCCAGGCAGCTTGCGACCAGAAGGTCCGCGGCATTTTCCCCGACCGGCTGGCACGAGACCGGCTTGATCCAGCTTGCGTCCATGATCCTGACACCCCCGTTAGCGGGCCAGCCCTGTTTGCCGGCCCGGACGAGGCGAAGCTGGACGAAACGTGGTCAACAAATGGTTAACGCTGCCGGTTTCCGCAAATTGGTCCAAATCAAGCGGCCCGGGAGCGATGTTCACTTGGCGGCAAGGCGCCCTGCATCATTGCGCTTGTCTGCGGGATTGCCCGCAAGTATAGGCCCGCTCAACCCGGCGGGGGGCTGTCGCGGCATAGGCGCCGCTCCTGCCCCCGGCTGATGATGCCTCGGAGGCGCAAGAGAATTGCATGCCCGTTTCGCTGGCTGATGATATCGACATTCTGGTGAAGGCCAAGCGTTCCATCGCGGGGGATTATCTCCCCGGCGAGGATGAGCCCTACATGGGCGAGGCCCAGCTCAATTACTTCCGCCGCCTGCTCCAGGCGTGGAAGAAGGCCATTCACGATTCCTCCGCCGATACCCTCCAGCACTTGCAGGACGGCCCGATTCGCGAGCCCGATCTCAACGATCGCGCCTCCAGCGAAACGGACTGGGGGATCGAGCTGCGGACCCGGGATCGCCAGCGCAAGCTGATCGCCAAGATCGATTCGGCCCTGCGCCGGATCGAGGAAGGCGAATACGGCTACTGCGAGGTGACCGGCGAGCCGATCGGCCTCGGCCGCCTGATCGCCCGCCCCATCGCCACGATGACCGTGGAAGCCCAGGAAGCCCACGAACGCCGCGAAAAGGTCTCGCGCGACGATTGAGGCGGGCTGGTCCGTAACGGATGAACCGTTTACGGCTTGTTTGCTTTCGCCGGGTAAGGCTTGCGGGTGAGGCGTCGCAACCGGGTTTTGGCCACGCGTCTCGCCTTGTGGACCCCGTGCGAACGATGAGCGACAGCGACAACCGGAACATCACGCGCAACAGCCTGTTCATCCTGGCCGAGGTTCGCCTCGACGGCCGGGACGAGGAGCATCGTGTGAAGGTCCGCAACCTGTCCGCCGGCGGCATGATGGGCGAAGGCCCGGTCAAGGTGGCGCGCGGCGAACGCATCGCGGTCAACCTGCGCCATGTCGGCTGGGTCGATGGCTCGGTCGCCTGGGTCCAGGACAACCGCTTCGGCGTCGCCTTCGCCGAAGATGTCGATCCGGTCGTGATCCGCGCGCCCGTTGCCGGACCCGAGGTTCCGCCAGCCCGCATTCTCAAGCGGCCCTATTCGGCCCAGGCCACGCTCGGCCCCGCCCGCAAGATTATCTGATCCCGCGCCGCGCCGGCTGGCGCGTCCGGGCGATCCACCTTGCGCCTTGCCGGGCCTCGGCTTAGGCCTTGCCCATGCGGACCTTGCGCGTCGCTTTCCGGGCCTGTCTGGCGGCCGGCCTCTGCGCCATTCTGGCCGCTTGCGCTGACAATTCCGGGCCGTCCGTCGATATCGACGTGATCGGCACGCCCGCCGATCCGTTCGAAGGCGGGGTGCGGCTCTCGGTGGCCGGGCAGCTCGTCCGCGCGGCCACCGCCGAAGGGCTGGTCGGGCTGGATGCCCAGGGCCAGGTGATCCCCGCCCTGGCCGACCGCTGGATCGTCACCGACGACGGGCTCAGCTACATCTTCCGCCTGCGCGACGGGACCTGGCCCGATGGCACCGCGATCACCGGCGAATCCGCGCGCGTGGCGCTGCGGACCGCGCTGGCAGGCCTGGCCGGGACCGGTCTCGCCCTCGATCTCGTGCCGATCGCGGAGGTGCGCGCCATGGCCGGGCGGGTGGTTGAACTGCGCCTGAGCCGGCCCGCCCCCGATCTCCTGCAACTGCTCGCCCAGCCCGAACTGGGCTTGCTGCATGAAGGGGCCGGCGGCGGACCGATGGCGCTGCGCCGCGAGGGTGCGGTGGCTCTCCTCGCGCCGATCCCGCCCGACCGGCTGGGCTTGCCCCAGAGCGAGGACTGGAGCGCGGGCCAGCGCAGCCTGAGGCTCCAGGCGCTGCCCGCCCATCTCGCCACCGCGCGCTTTGCCGAAGGCAAGGTCGATATCGTGCTCGGCGGCCGGTTCGAGAACCTGCCGCTGGGCCAGGCTGTTGCCGGGATCGCCCGCCGGCCGCTTCGCCTCGATCCCGCGCCGGGGCTGTTCGGCCTGGCCGTGGTCACGGCGCGTGGCTGGCTGGCCCTGCCCGAATGCCGTGAGGCCATGGCCATGGCGATCGACCGCGATGGGCTGGGCGCCGCGCTCGGCCTCTCCGCCTGGACCGGCACGACCCTGGTCGTCCCGCCGCCGCCCGGCAGCCCCCCGGGGGAGCGCTGGGCCGATCGGACCCTGGCCCAGCGCCGGGCCGAGGCGGCGACGCGCATGGCCCGGTGCAAGTCGGGCAGCGGCGATCCCGGGCCATTGCGCCTGGCCTTGCCCGACGGCCCCGGCGCCGATGCGCTCCACGCCCGGCTGGCCCAGGATCTGGCCGCGGTCGGGGTGAGCCTTGCCCGCGTGCCGCCGCGCGCGGCGGGCGATCTCAGGCTGGTCGATGCGGTGGCCCGCTATGCCCGGCCTGAGTGGTATCTGCACCAGCTGGGCTGCGCCACGCAGCGCGGTCAGTGCAGCACGGCGGCCGATGCCCGGCTGGCCGAGGCCGGGGCCGCGAGCGATCCGGCGCGGGCCGCCCAGTCACTGGCCGAGGCGACTGCCGCGCTCACCGCGGCCAATGTCTACATTCCCCTGGGCACCCCGATCCGCTGGTCGCTCGCGCGGGACCGGGTGGACGGGTTCATGCCCAATGCAGCGGCCTTCCATCCCCTGCCCGAGATGGCCCGGCGCCGCCTGTGATCGAACCGCTCCGGACCGGCACGAATGGCTCACCGGCTTAAATCTAAATTAACCTTTCTCTTTCATAGGTCCTATGGTTAATTGCTGGAGCGCTCTCGAAACAGGAGGGAGTGTTCAAGTTTCGGGGCATAAGGGGGACCACCCATGCGAGTGCTGTTGATCGAGGACGAGCCGACTACGGCGCGTGCCATCGAGCTGATGCTCACGGCTGAAGGCTTCAACGTCTATTCAACGGATCTGGGCGAGGAAGGCCTCGATCTGGGCAAGCTGTATGATTACGATATCATCCTGCTTGATCTCAACCTGCCCGATATGCACGGGTACGATGTGCTCAAGAAGCTGCGCGTCGCCAAGGTGCAGACCCCGGTGCTGATCCTTTCGGGCATTTCCGAGATGGATTCCAAGGTCCGCTCGTTCGGTTTCGGCGCCGATGACTATGTGACCAAGCCGTTCCACCGCGAGGAACTGATCGCCCGCATCCACGCGGTGGTCCGCCGGTCCAAGGGCCACTCGCAGTCGATCATCCGCACCGGCAAGCTGGCGGTCAACCTCGACGCCAAGACGGTCGAGGTCGATTCTGCCCGGGTGCACCTGACCGGCAAGGAATATGCGATGCTCGAACTGCTTTCGCTGCGGAAGGGCACCACGCTGACCAAGGAAATGTTCCTCAACCATCTCTACGGCGGGATGGACGAGCCGGAACTCAAGATCATCGACGTGTTCATCTGCAAGCTGCGGAAAAAGCTGGCTCACGCCTGCGGCGGCGACAACTACATCGAGACGGTCTGGGGCCGCGGCTACGTGCTGCGCGATCCCAACGACCAGGCAGAGGCGGCCTGACGCCGGCCCAGGCCCCCCGAACGCATTCCCCGGCCCGCTTGCCCCATCGGCTGGCGGGCCGTTTGCGTTCGACCCGGTTCGCCATCGACCGTCAGGGTGCCCTTCGTCCGCTCAGGCGATGATGTCGGGGATCAGGTAGTCCTCGATCAGGGCGATCTGGTCCTTGAGCTTGAGCTTGCGCTTCTTGAGGCGGGCGATCTGGAGCTGGTCGGCGGGGGCGGCCAGGCTCAGCGCGTCGATCGCGGCGTCAAGGTCGCGATGCTCGGTCCGGAGCATTTCCAGACGCTTGCGTAGTTCTTCTTCGCTGACGCCGTTCACCTGACCTGATCCACTTGCCCGCTGGTCGCCCCGGCGGCGCCGGAGCGGTCGATCGCGCCGATCTGCGGATGGCCGCAAGCAAGGCCGATTCCACCGCTTTCGGCGCGTATTCGCTTCGCTACCTAGGCGTAATGTGCTTTCCTGACAATCGCGCTGCATGGCCCGTTTCGTGCCTGAGTCGGCATGAAGAACCGTGTTGGTCACGGCACCGGATGGGCCAGCCGCGCAAGGGTCGGGAAACGGCCGGAGCACGAGCAACTCAGGAGGTATGCTCATGGAATCGTCGCACGTCAGCGCCTTGCAGATGAAGCACGCGGGAATCGAACGGCAGCTCGCCGAAGAGCTGAACCGCCCAGCGCCAGACCAATCGATGATCCAGGTCCTCAAGAAGCGCAAGCTCAGGATCAAGGAAGAACTTACCCACATCTGACGCACGGCGCCGGCCCATTGGCCGGACAGGTGCCTATTCTCACCGGAATGGGCATTTGTCGCGACGGATGGGCCGGGGTTCTGCCCAGCTTCCCGTTCCCAAGAGGCGCGGTTTCGGCTAACCGGCATTCATGCCATCAGCCGTTGCCGCCGCCCGCACGATCCTGACCCGCCTCCACGAGGTGATGGCTTCGCGCATGAACGCGCAGGCCAAGCTCAACACCGTGGTTGAGGTGATCGGCGGCGCGCTCGATAGCGAGGTCTGCTCGGTCTATCTCCTGCGCGAGGGGATGCTCGAACTGTTCGCCACGCGCGGCCTTGCCCAGGAAGCGGTCCACGTCACCCGCATGGCGATCGGCGAGGGGCTGGTCGGCACGATCGCCGGCAACGTGGAAACGCTCAACCTCGCCGAGGCGACCGCCCACCCCGACTTTTCCTATCGCCCGGAAACCGGCGAGGAAAAGTTCCATTCCTTTGCCGGCGTGCCGATCGTCCGGCGCGAGCGGTCGGTGGGGGTCCTGTGCGTCCAGCACGTTGATCCGCGCCGCTACGAGGAAGTGGAGATCGAGGCGCTGCAGACCGTGGCCATGGTCCTGTCCGAACTGATCGCCAATGCCGACCTTGTCGACGAGGATGAGGGGGTGGGCCTCAACCCGGCCCACACCGGTATGGAGCTGCTGCGCGGCCTTGCCCTGGTCAAGGGGCTGGCCTGCGGCGCGGCCGTGTTCCACCAGCCGCGGGTCACGATCGAGCATACCGTGGCCGAGGATACCGAGGCCGAGCGCCAGCGGGTCTATCTCGCCTTCGACAAGATGCGCGAACAGATCGAGCGCATGGCCGCCCAGGCCGAATTCGGCGTGGGGGGCGAACATGAGGAGGTGCTCGAAACCTACAAGATGTTCGCCTACGACGAAGGCTGGAGCCGCCGGATCAACGAGGCGATCGATTCCGGCCTCACCGCCGAAGCCGCGATCGAACGAGTCCAGCAGCGCACCCGGATGCGGATGCGCCAGATCGACGATCCGCTGCTGGCCGATCGGATGCACGATCTGGAGGATCTCTCCAACCGCCTGCTGCGGACCGTCTCGGGCCAGCTCGGCACGGCGGCCAGCAAGGGGCTGCGCCAGGATTCGATCCTCATCGCGCGCAACCTCGGCCCGGCCGAACTGCTCGAATATGACCGGCGGCGGCTGAAGGGCGTGATCCTCGAGGAAGGCTCGCTCACCTCGCACGTGGTGATCGTGGCGCGGGCCATGGGCGTGCCGGTGCTGGGCCGGGTGCGGGGCTTGCGCGGCATGGTGCGCGAGGGCGACCAGCTGCTGCTCGATGCCGATGCCGGCACGGCGACCGTGCGGCCCACCACGGTGATCGGCGAGGCCTTCGACCAGCGCTTCGCCCGCAACCGCGAACGCCAGGCCACCTATGCCGCCATGCGCGAGGTCGAGCCGCGCACGCTGGATGGCACGCGGATCATGGTGATGATGAACGCGGGCCTGCGCGACGATGTTGCCATGCTCAACCTCACCGGAGCCGACGGGATCGGGCTTTACCGCACCGAGTTCCAGTTCCTCGTCTCGGCCACCCTGCCCGCGCGCGAACGCCAGACCCGGCTCTACCGTGAAGTGCTGGAGGCGGCGGGCAACCGCCCGGTGGTGTTCCGCACGGTCGATATCGGCGGCGACAAGGCGCTGCCCTATCTCACTCACGATGATGGCGATGGCGAGGAAAACCCCGCGATGGGCTGGCGCGCGCTGCGCGTGGCGCTGGAACGCGAGGGGCTGCTGAAGGCCCAGGCCCGCGCCCTCCTGGAGGCGGCGGCGGGCCGCACGCTCAACGTCATGTTCCCGATGGTTTCCGAGCCGTGGGAATTCGATGCCGCCAAGGCGGTGTTCGATCACCAGCTCGAATTCCTCCGCAAGCAGAAGCGGATGCTGCCCGAGGCGATCCGCTACGGGGCGATGCTGGAAGTGCCGGCGCTCGCTGAAGTGCTTGATATCCTTGCGCCCAAGCTGTCGTTCCTGTCGATCGGGACCAACGATCTCACCCAGTTCCTGTTCGCCGCCGATCGCGCCAATCCCAAGCTGGCCGAGCGCTATGACTGGGTCAGCCCTTCGATCCTGCGGTTCCTGCGCCGGGTCGTCACCGGGGTGGAGGGCCATCCGATCGATGTGACCGTCTGCGGCGAAATGGGTGGGCGGCGGCTGGAAGCCCTGGCCCTGTTGGGGCTGGGCATCCGCCGGCTGTCGATCACCCCGGTGTCGGTCGGCCCGCTCAAGGAACTGGTGCGCCAGGTCAACCTGCCCGAGCTGTCGGAAGCCATGGCCGGCTGGCTGGCTCGTCCGCCAGCCAATATGCGGGTGGCCCTGGCCGAATGGGCCGCCGCGCGCGGGATCGAGTGCGATTGAACCTGGGCCGCTGAAGCGAGGCCGCGCGGGGTTGGTCCGGCGGGCGCCAGCGCGCCGCGCCGGGCCGCTCAACTGATCGGCCAGCAGCGCCGCCCCGTCGCTTTGGCCAGGGGCCATGGCAGGACTTGCTTGACATTGTCCGGGCCGAGGCCTTGGTTGCTGCCTGACGGGGGCGCCAACCATATCCGACGGGACCGGAATGGCCGAAGAACAACAACGTGATATCGTGATCGAATTTCCCCATGCGCGCCTTTCGGCGGGCGGGCGGTTGCGCGCCGCGCGCGAGGCCGCCGGGCTATCGCTTGCCGAGATGGCGGGCGTCACCAAGATTCCGGTGCGGATGCTCACCCTGGTGGAGGCCGGCGATTGGGCCGCGCTTCCGGCCAAGGCCTATGCCACCGGTTTCACCCGGACCTGCGCCAAGGCGCTGGGCCTGGACGACAAGGAGATCGTCGCCGAGGTGCGGCGCGAACTCGGCCACGTCGAACCGGCCGATGCCCGCCTGGCCCCCGCCTTCGAACCCGGCGATCCGGCCCGCGTGCCAACCGCGCGGTTTGCCTGGCTGGGCGCGATCGCCGCCCTGGCCGTGCTGGCCGTGGGCCTGCTCCTTTGGCGCAGCTACTATGCCCCGGCGGTCACCCTGCCGCCCCTGCCCGAAGCCTCGGTTCCGGCCAGCGTGACCGTGCCCCTGCCCGCCCCCGCCCCCGCGCCGCTGGCGGCGGTTCCGGCCGCGCCGGCGGCCTCGCCCGTCTCTCCCGCATCGGTTGCGCCGGTTGCTGCTGCTGGCCCGGTGGCGGCTCCGGGCCAGCGCCAGCACGCCATTGCCCCGGCGCCAGTCGCCCGGCCCTCGGCCACCCCGGCCGCCATCCTCCCGGCGGTTCCGGCCGCGGTGGCCCCGCCGGCCCCGGCATCCACGGCTCAGTTCTAGCTCCGTCTCGACAGGATGGGGGCGCGCCCGCTAAGGCTGGGCGGCGGGGCGCTCAGGCCGGTGTGCGGGGTCGCGCGGGCCGATCACCGACGGGAGCAGCAGATCCACCATGAACGGGCTTGGAGTGAACACCATGCGGGGCCGAATTCGCAAGGGCCGGATGCGCGCGGCGAGCGGCGTCATGCTGGCCGCCTTCCTCCTGGGCACTGGCGCCCCGGCGCTGGCCCAGTCGGCGCCCGCCGGCGCCAGCGCCGATGGCGAGGCGCGGCTCCGCAAGCTGGAAGCTGAAGTGCGCGCGCTCCAGCGCCAGGTCTTTCCGGGCGGCGACGGCAAGTATTTCGCGCCCCAGGTGACCGCGCCGACCGAGCCTGTCACCGTGCCCGGCACCCCCGCCAGCACCCCGCTGAGCGACCTGTTGACGCGCATGGATTCGGTCGAGGCCTCGATCACCCGGCTCACCGCGCAAAGCGAGGAAACGGCCAACCGCGTCGCCCAGATCGAGGCGAAGCTGGCCGCGGCCGCCGCTGTCGCAGCGCCGCCCCCTGCGGCCGTCGCCGATCCGGCTGCTCCCGCGCAGGTTCCGGCGCCAGCATCGGCCAGCCCCACGGCTGCGGCCGCTTCGGCGGCCGTCGCGGCGGCTCCCGCCGCCATGGCCGCGGCTCCGGCCGCTGCCCGCCCGGTGGTTGCCCCGACCCCGGCCCCGGTCGCCTTGGCCAAGCCCGCGCCGGCCAAGCCCGTGGCCACCAAGCCTTCGCCCCAGCGCGTGGCGGCTGTGCAGAAGATCGAGAAGCCGGCCACCGCCAATGCGGCCGATGACGAATACAGCTACGGTTTCCGCCTGTGGGAAGCCAGGTTCTATCCCGAGGCCCAGCAGCAACTGCGCCTCTATGTCGACAAGTATCCCAAGGACGCCAAGATCAGCTATGGCCGCAACCTGCTGGGCCGGGCCTTTCTTGATGACGGCAAGCCACGCGAGGCCGCGCCGTGGTTCCTCCAGAACTACCAGGCCGACAAGCGCGGCGCCCGCGCGCCCGACAGCCTGCTGATGCTGGCCGAGTCCATGCGCCAGCTCAACGATACCAGCCGCGCCTGTATCGCCCTCGCCGAATTCTCCGACACCTATGCTGCCGAGGCGGGCGGGCGCCTGAAGGGGCAGTATGAAGCGACCCGCAGCGCTCTCAAGTGCCAGTGATCCGGCGCGGATCGCGCGGTTTGCCGAGGATCTGACGCGGCTCTGGCCCGCTGCGGTCGCGCGGCGGGCGGGCGCGGCGGGGCAGGCCATGGGGGCCGGCCTCGGCCTTGCCGTATCGGGCGGGCCGGACAGCCTGGCCCTGCTCCTGCTGGCCAGCGCCGCCCTGCCGGGACGGGTCCGGGCGGCGACCGTGGATCATGGCCTGAGGGCGCAAAGTGCCGACGAAGCGCGCTTCGTATCAGGCATCTGCGCCGATCTCGGCGTCCCCCACGCAACGCTTGGCGTGACCGTGGCCGAAGGCAATGTCCAGGGCGAGGCCCGCAAGGCCCGCTATGCCGCGCTCGATGAATGGGCGCGGGGCGCCGGGCTGGGGGCGCTGGCCTCGGCCCATCATGCCGATGATCAGGCCGAAACCCTGCTGGCCCGGCTCAACCGCGCGAGCGGGGTGGCGGGCCTCGCTGGCGTGCGCGCCGCCGGGCGCGTGCCCGGGAGCGAACTGCCCCTGCTGCGCCCCCTGCTCGGCTGGCGGCGCGCGGAGCTGGCCGAAGTGGTCGCGGCGGCTGGGATCGAAGCGGTCGACGATCCGAGCAACCGCGATCTCCGGTTCGACCGTGCGCGGCTGCGCGCGGCCCTCGCCGGGGCGGACTGGCTCGACGTCGGCGCGATTGCCGAAAGCGCGCGGCACCTGGCCGAAGCCGATGCCGCGCTCGACTGGGCGACCGCGCGTGAGTGGCGCGAAGGGGTGACGCCGGGGGCGCTGGGCAGCTTTGTCTACCGACCCCAGGCGCCCCGCGCGATCGCACTGCGGGTGATCGCGCAACTGGTGGCGCGGCTGGATGGCGAGGCGCCGCGCGGCAGCGCCGTGGCCCGCCTGTTCGATAGCCTGGTGGCCGGCCAACCGGCCTCGATCGGCGCGCTGGTGGCGCGGCCCGGCCCGGACGGGTGGAGCTTCATGAAGGCGCCCGCACGGCGAACCCTAGGTTAGCGAGTCCCCCAGGCCGACCATCTTGCCCTTGGTGACATAGACCGGGGTGCCGACCCGGGCGATGCCGAACAGCTTTTTCGCAAAAGGCGTGGGCACGCCGACGCAGCCGTGGCTGGCATAGCCGTTCTCGACCCTGGTGCCGTGGATCGAGACCCCATCGTTGGTCAGGCGCATCATGTAGGGCATGGGCGCGCCGTCGTAGATGTTGGACTTGTGGTCGGCATCCTTCTGGGTGATCGGGAACAGGCCGGTGGGCGTGGGCTTGTCGCTGGTGCCCAGCAGCACGGCGGTCGCCGCGATCTCGTAGCCGCCGCGAAACACCGAGAGCACGCGGGCTTCGAGATCGACAGTGATGACCAGCGGGCCAGCGGGAACCCCGGCCTCGTCCCAGTGCCAATCGCCATAGCGGATCGGGCCGTCGATCGGCAGGACGCGCTTGATCACCAGCGCCGGGCCGGCGGGGGCCAAGGCTTGCGGCGCGGGGGCCGCGGCTGCTGGAGCCGCGCCTGTTGGAGCCGCGGCGGCCGGCGCGGCGCCCAGCTTCGCCGGATCGATTTCCAGCGCTCCGCTCGCGGAGGCCGGCGCGGAGGAGGATGGCGCATCGGCCGCGGCGGGGCGATCGCCATGGCCGAAGACCAGGCCGCCGCCCACCAGCGCGAGGCCAAGGCCCGCCACTGCCAATCCCGTCCAGCCCTGCTTGCGTACCTGCATCGTCCATCCACCCCGTTGGCCTTGGCCGTTCTTGCCCAGATCGCGGCGAGTCGCCAGCAAGGTGCGGGCCGCGTCCCGCGCCGGGACTCAGGCGGGGGCAAACCTTAACGGCGCCGTCCGGGCCGCGTTGGCCTCGGCCACGCGGGTGACGAGCCGGGCATAGCTGGCAAGGATCCGCTCACGGGCAAAACGGCGGACCTGCTGCTGCCCGGCGGCGGCGTGGGCGGCGCGTTCGGCCGGATTGGCGAGCAGGCGGGCGATGGCCGCGCCCAGCGCCTCGGCATCGCCCGGCGACACCAGGGTGCCATTCACCCCGGCGGTGACCAGGTCGGCTGCACCATAGTTGCAATCGGCCAGCAACAGCGGTGCACCGGCGGCCATCGCCTCCGCAGCGGCATTGGGAAAGCCTTCCCACCGCGAGGGCAGGACGAACAGGTCGGCCCCGGCCATCCAGGCGTGGGGATTGGCGGTGAACCCGGCGAAGCGGACCCGGCGGGCGACGCCCAGGCCTTCGGCCTGGCGGTGCAGGGCATCGCGCCGGCTGCCTTCGCCCAGGATGACCAGTTCATGCGTGCGCCAGGCCAGGCTGTGGGCGAAGGCCTGGATCAGGAGGTCGTGGCCCTTCTGCCATTCGAGCCGGCCGACCGCGAGCAGGTAGGGGCGGCGGGGCAGGTCGGGCGCGGGGAGGCGGGCTGCCTCGGCGATGGCGGCGACATCGACCGGGTTGTTGATCATGTGGAGCCGGGCTGGATCGAGCCCGAGCTGGCCGGGCAGGTCGCGGGCCAAGCCCGAGGCATTGGCAATGATCGCGTCGGCCCGCCGGTAGGCCATGCGGGTGAGACCAAGCGAGGCGGCTCGCAGGATCCGGGCCGGCGTTTCCTGATCGGCCGTGGCGAGCACATTGTTGCCTTCGCGCACGATCCAGCGCGGGCGCGGCTGCTGCCCGCCCCGGGGCAGTCCGGCAAGGGCCAGCCAGGTGAGGATCGCGGTGCCCTTGAGGAAGCTCATCACCACGTCGGGGCGGACCTGGGCGATGATCCGGCGCACCGCGCGCGGGCCGTGGAGCGCGGCGGCGGCGAGCGCACCGGGGCCGAACAGTTCGCGGTTGGGCCGTTCGAACCCGAACCGGGCGGCATCGGGGGCAACATGGACCCGGGCGGGATCAAGCTGGTCGCGCCAGGCCTGGCCATCGTGGAGCAGGCCGAGGTGGACGTCGATCGGCGCCGGTCCCCGCGCGCCAAGCCCGTTCATCAGGTGGACAGCGACCCGTTCGGCCCCGCCGCCGGTCCAGTTGCCCAGCATCAACAGCAACCGCAGCGGCGAGGCCGTGCGCTGGTCGATGATCCGGGCATGGTGCATATCGCATCAATTCCGGGAGGGGCGAACCGGTTCCGCCACGCGGTGAATGCCCTTGCGGTCGCCGGTCAGCCGTGGGCGCCGAATTCGTTGGCGATGGCCGTGCCGATCCTGAGGGCCAGGCCATGGGCGCGTTCGATCGGATCGACGAAGGCCTGCTGGATCGCGGCATAGCCGGTGGCCTTGTCGTCCGGATAGTCGCTCGGTTCGGCCACGGAGAAATCGGCCAGTTCCGGCGCGCTGGTGGGGAACGCGCGGCGGAGCTGCGCCAGCGCTTCGTCGACCCGCAGGGTGAAGACCATTTCCAGCACGTCCTCGCGGGAGATGTCGTTGGCGCGGCTGAAGGCGGGGATCGAGACGGCGCGCAGGAACATATGCTGGAACAGGGCGAGGCGGATCGCCTGGAGTACGCCCATCATCCGCCGGCCCTGTTCGCGGTCGGCCGCGGGCGCCTGGTCGGGGATGAGCGCGAGGAGGCGGTGGAGCTTGAGCGCGTCGACGCGCAGGCGCGAGGCGAGGCGGCGGAACACCCCGGCGCGATCATCGCCGGTGAGGTATTCGGCAAGCGCGAGGCAGGCCGGCTCGATCTGGCGCTCGTCGCCGCGATAGGGGCGGCTGGCCCAGTAGGCCGAGTTGAACAGTTCGCCAAAGGCCGCGACGGTCTTGATCGAGGCCAGGGTATTGGCGGCGCGCACCAGGCGCACGGCCTGGCCGCCGCGTTCGCTGCCGGTGAGCAGCTCGGCGATCTCCTCGGCATTGCCATCGGCGGCCGTGCCGAAGCCGGCGATGACGTTGACCGGATAGCCCAGTTGCTGGAGCACGGCATTGTGCGGGATCGCGCGGATCTGGCGCAGGTTCATCGCCCGGTCGGCGGCAAGGTCGGACTGGCGGCGCGACTTTCGGCTGCCGGTATCGTTGAGCAGGCCCAGGCCAAAGGCGGTAACCGCGCGGGCATAGGTATCGCTGACCAGCAGTTCATGTTGGAAGCGGCGGATCGCGCGGTAGAAATCGAGGGAAAGGTCGGTGCGGCGGTAGAACGGATCGGCCGGGGCGGCGGGATCGGCCGTGGCCGGGGCGGCTTGTGCGAAGCGCGTCAGGGTGGCCAGGGCCAGTTCGGGCGAGCCGAAGGCGAGATAGCCATCGCCGCCCTGAAACGAGACTTCCGGTTCGAGCCGGATCCCGGCGCGCACGAAGCGGCGGCGCGCCCAGGGGCTGAGCTGCCAGTCCACCCGGTCGGCGAAGGACGAGGGGTGGCACCCGCGCCCCATCGATTCGCCGCCGGTGTTGAAGACGAGCGCGGCAACGTCGGTCAGCCCGTTGGCCGCCATGGCTTCGGCCATTCGGCCCTGGAGCCGTTCGATGGCAAGGGCGGCGGGAATCTGGCCGACGAAGCGTCCGGCATCGGAAAACCCGGTCTGCACCGCCACGCGGCCGCGCTTGCGGGCATAGTCGCGGTAGGATTCCTCGGCGAACAGGGCATCGAGGAAGCGACCGCCATGTTCCAGCGCGCTTTCGGTTTCGAACAGGGGCGAGACATCGACCTTGTCATCCACCCCCAGCAGCCGGGCGAAATAGAGCGCGGCGAGCACGGTGGTGGGCTGTTCGCATTCGGCCACCAGCATCCGGATCGGGCTGTCGGCATCCACGTGGGCGAGGATCTGCGCCATGGCGAGGAACTGGCGGATCGCGGTGCTGTTTTCGATCGCCAGGGCGGCGAAATTGCTCCGCAGGGGGCGGGCCTCGGCCAGCAGTTCGCGCATCCTGACCAGGGCGGCCTGGCTGGCGAGATCGAGCCGGCCATCGGGATCGATCCGGCGGCGGATCGCGTTCTGGAGCTGCGAGGCGTTTACCCGGAAGTGGATCCAGCCCATCCCCAGGCCATCGGCGCGCATGGCGGCGGCGGCAACCAGCATGGCGCGGGCCGCATCGTCATCGGCGTGGCGCGCTTCGCTTTCCAGTTCGGTGATGACGGGGGCGAGGCTGACCAGCTTGTCGGGATGATCGGCGGTGAGGCTGTTGGCGGCGGCCGAGAGCGCGGCGGGGGCGGTGAGATCGGCGGCGAACAGGCTGGCCATTTCGCCGGCGCGGGCCGAGGCTCGGGCGAGGCGGGCGGAGATGTCGGGCGTGGCCTCGGCCAGCGCGGCGGCATAGGACGCAAGGCGCTGGGCCTTTTCGGCAAGGCGATAGCGGATCGAGGTGGACCAGCCGATATCGGTCCGCCCGTCCATGTCATAGCCGACCCAGGTGGCGAAGCGGAAGGGCGCGGGGCGCAGTTCGCGCCAGCGCCGGGGCCAGCGGGTGCGGGCCTCGTCCAGCACCTGGCCGGTGATCGCATCGCGCGCGGCCTGGGCGTGAGCGAGGGCTTTGAGCACCTCCTCGTGTTCGTAGTCGAGCGTGATTGCATCGCGCGCGGCCGGGGCGACGCAGACCGTGGCGGCATCCACCGCATCGGCCGAGGCGGCGGCGACCACGGCCTGGCCCTGTGCGCGCGAGAGCAGGAAGGTGGGGTGGGCGGTGAACACCACGTGGACGAAGGGGCGCTGCCAGCGGGCGGCGAATTCGGCGAAATCGCTGGTCTGGGCCAGGCCGGCCAAGGCCTGCCGGTTGGCTGCCGGGGCCACCGGGCCGAGCATCCGCACCAGCCGGCGGCTGCGCGCCTGAAGGCTTTCGCATTCCAGTTCGGCCACCAGCCCATCGAGCGCGGCGAGCGTGAGGCTGCCATCTTCGAGGCGGCGCGACAGCTCGTGGCCAAGCTGGAACACCGGGTTGAACAGCGGGGTCGGGACGGTGAGCCGGTGCAGCTCCTGGAGGCGCTGCTCGAGCGCGGAAATGGTGAGGTCATCCGGGCCGAGCATGGGACTTGCTCCTATCGGGAGAGAGCGGCGGCGGCGCGGGCCGCGGCGGTGATGGCGGCAGGATTCGGCGGCCCCTTCGGCACCAGCCACGAGCCGCCGACGCACAGGACGGCGGGATCGGCCAGCCATTCGGGCGCGGTGGCCGCGGTGATTCCGCCAGTCGGGCAGAACCGGGCCATGCCGAAGGGCGCGGCGAGCGCCTTCAGCGCGGGCAGGCCGCCGGCGGCCATGGCCGGGAAGAACTTGAAGCGGGTGAGGCCCAGTTCCAGCCCGGTCATGATATCGGCCGCATTGGCCGTGCCGGGGAGGAACGGCACGCCGCTGGCCACGGCGGCCCGGCCGAGCGACGGGGTGAGGCCGGGTGAGACGATGAATTCGGCGCCGGCGGCGAGCGCCTGATCGAGCTGGGCCGGATCGAGCACGGTGCCTGCGCCGACGATCGCGCCCGGAACTTCGCGCATGGCGCGGATCACGTCGAGCGCTGCCGGGGTCCGCAGTGTGACTTCGAGCACCGGCAGGCCGCCGGCCACCAGCGCTTCGGCGATGGGCAGGGCATGGGCCACATCGTCGACCACCAGCACCGGGATGACCGGCGCCTGGCGCATGATGGCTTCGATCGGGCTCATGACAGGTGTTCCTTGGCGAAGGCGGCTGCGGCGCCGAACAGGCCGGGCTGGGGATGGGTGATCAGCTTGACCGGCAGGCGCGCCATCAGGCCTTCGAAGCGGCCCTTGGCGATGAAGCGGGCGGCAAAGCCCGAGCGCTGGAGCGTTTCGCGCAGGCGCAGCCCGAGGCCGCCGGCCACGACCACGCCGCCGGCGCCCTGGGCCAGGGCAATGTCGCCGGCGACCGCGCCAAGCGAGAGGCAGAACCGTTCGACCGCGGCGGCGGCGAGACTGTCGGCCCCGGTCATGCCGAGTTGCCACAGGGTCTTGTCGTCGTGCGGTTCGATGGCGCGGCCTTCTAGCGCGGCAAGGGCGGCATAAAGCTCCACGATCGCCGGGCCGGCGACGACCCGTTCGGCCGATACGCGGGGATAGCGCCGGCGCAGGCGGGCGAGAATCGCATCGTCGATCGCATCGAGCGGGGCGAAGGCGACATGGCCGCCCTCGGTCGCCTGGACGTGGTAGGCGCCGCGCCCGTCGCGCCACAGGTGGGCGACGCCAAGCCCGGTGCCCGGCCCGACGACCGACAGCGTGCCGGCGGCGGGCAGCGGGCCTTCGGCGCCGCACAGGTGGACGAAATCGCCCGGCGCGGCGCAGGCCACGGCATGGGCCACGGCGGCAAAATCGTTGACCAGGGTCAGGTGGCTGGCGCCGATCTCGCGGGGGAGCTGGGCCGGGCGCAGGGTCCACGGGTTGTTGGTGAAGCGGATCACCTCGCCATCGACCGGGCCGGCGATGGCCAGCGCCGCCGCTTGCGGCAGGGCGCGGCCGAGATGGCTGGCGAAGGCCTCCCACGCGGTCTGGAACGAGGCGTGGTCACGGGTGTGGAGGGTGACCGGCTCGCCCAGCGCGATGGCGCCGTCGGGGGCGATCGTGGCGAGGGCGAAGCGGGCGTGGGTGCCGCCGATATCGACGGTGACAAGCTCGGTCATGCGCTCAGAGCCCCGCCGCCGCGAGCATGGCCGAGGCGCCCTGTTCGGCGCCATCGGCCCCGTGGCGGAACATGGCGAACAATTCGCGGCCCGTGCCCTGCCCGGCGGGCGGCGGGCTGGCGGGCTGGCGGCCGGCAAGGTCGGCAAGGACTTCGAGGCTGCCGGTGTGGCCGCAGAGGCGGATCATGTCGCCGTCCTGCACGAAGGCGAGGGGGCCGCAATGGCCCGCGCGGTCGGCCAGGGCTTCGGGGGTCACGTGGATCGCGGCGGGCACCTTGCCCGAGGCGCCCGACATCCGCCCGTCGGTGACCAGGGCGACGCGATGGCCGCGATCCTGGAGGACGCCGAGCGGCGGGGTAAGCTTGTGCAGTTCGGGCATCCCGTTGGCGCGCGGCCCCTGGAAGCGGACGACCACGATCACGTCTTGGTCAAGCTCGCCGGCCTTGAAGGCGGCGTTGACCGCTTCCTGGCTGTCGAACACCCGGGCGGGGGCTTCGATGGTCCAGCGGTCTTCCTCGACCGCGCTGGTCTTGAAGGTGGCGCGGCCCAGGTTGCCGGTGACGAGGCGCATCCCCCCGTCCGCCTGGAACGGCGCGGGCACCGGGCGCAGCATGGCCGGATCGGCGCTTTCGTGGGGGGCGGGGCGCCAGGCGAGCGTCTCGGCCTCGAGGAACGGCTCCTGGGCATAGGCGGCCATGCCGTGGGGCGCGACGGTGAGGGTGTCGCCGTGGATCAGCCCGGCGGCGAGCAGTTCGCGCACGACATAGCCGATGCCGCCGGCGGCGTGGAAATGGTTCACGTCGCCCGAGCCGTTGGGATAGACCCGCGCGATCAGGGGGACCGCGGCGGACAGTTCGTCAATGTCCTGCCAGTCGATCAGGACGCCGGCGGCGCGGGCCATGGCGGGCAGGTGGATGGCATGGTTGGTCGATCCGCCGGTGGCGAGCAGGCCGACCGCGGCGTTGACCAGCGCCTTTTCATCGACGACCCGGCACATCGGGCGCGGATCGTGGCCATTGCGGCCGATTTCCGCCAGGCGGTGGACGGCGGCGCGGGTCAGCGCGGTGCGAAGCGGGGTATTCGGGGGCACGAAGGCCGCGCCCGGCAGGTGCAGGCCCATCAGCTCCATCAGCATCTGGTTGGAATTGGCCGTGCCATAGAAGGTGCAGGTGCCCGGCGCGTGATAGGACTTGCTCTCGCTTTCGAGCAGGTCGGAGCGGCTGGCCTTGCCCTCGGCGTAGAGCTGGCGGACCTTCTGCTTTTCCTTGTTGCCAAGGCCGGTGGGCATCGGCCCGCTGGGCACGAAAATGGCCGGCAGGAAGCCGAAGCGCAGCGCGCCGATGACGAGGCCCGGCACGATCTTGTCGCAGATGCCCAGCGCCGCGATGCCATCGAACATGGCGTGCGACAGGCTGACCGCGGTGGACAGCGCAATGGTGTCGCGGCTGAACAGCGACAGTTCCATCCCGTCCTGCCCCTGGGTGACGCCGTCGCACATGGCCGGTACGCCGCCCGCCACCTGCGCCGTGGCGCCAACCTCGCGGGCGAACAGCTTCATCGCCTCGGGATAGCGGCCATAGGGCTGGTGGGCCGAGAGCATATCGTTGAAGGCGGTGACGATGCCGATGTTGGGGCCGCGATGGCCGGCGATGGCCGGCTTGTCCTCGAGCGCGGCGGCGAAGCCGTGGGCGAGGTTGGAGCAGGAGAGGAATTCGCGGCTGCCGTGACGGCCGCCTTCCTCGTCCATCAGGGCAAGATAGGCGGCGCGCGATTGGCGCGACCTGGCGATGATCCGGTCGGTGACGCGGTCGACGGCGGGGTGCAGGGCGGTCATGCCGGGATACTCATGTTCGGTTACTCGTGCCAGGTGACGCCGTCGCGCTCGGCCAGCGCGATGGCGGCGGACGGCCCCCAGGAGCCGGCGGTATAGGGGCGCGGTTCGATCGCGTTGTCGGCCCAGCAGGCACGGATCGCATCGATCCAGTCCCATTGGGCTTCCACCTCGTCACGGCGGACAAACAGGGTCTGGTCGCCTTCGACGAGATCGAGCAGGAGGCGCTCGTAGGCGATGCGCTTCTTCGGGCCGGCGAAGGCATCGTCCATGGCGATGTCGAGCGGGACTTCGCGCAGGCGGATGCCGCCGCGATCAAGCCCCGGAACCTTGGCCATCAGCGAGAGGGTGATGTTCTCTTCCGGCTGGATGCCGATGATCAGGCGGTTGGGCGAGGTGCGCGCGCCGCGCGCGGCGAAGATCGAGTGGGGCACATCGCGGAAGCGCACCACGATCTCGGTCACGCGTTCGGGCAGGCGCTTGCCGGTCCGCAGGTAGAAGGGCACGCCCTTCCACCGCCAGTTGTCGATATGGGCCTTCAGCGCGACGAAGGTCTCGGTGCCGCTGGGCTGGCCCAATTCCTGGTCGTAGCCGGGAACGGCGGACCCGCCGATGGCCCCGGCGCGGTACTGGCCGGTCACGGTCTGGTCGCATTCGATCCGGCGCAGCGAGCGCAGCACCTTGACCTTCTCATCGCGCACGGCCGTCGCATCGAAGCTGGCCGGCGGCTCCATGGCCACCAGTGCGAGCAACTGGAGCATATGGTTCTGGACCATGTCGCGCAGGGCGCCGGCCCCGTCGTAGAAGCCCACCCGGCCTTCCAGGCCCACCGTTTCGGCGACCGTGATCTGGACGTGATCGATATGGGCCGCATTCCACAGCGGCTCGAACAGCAGGTTGGCGAAGCGCAGGGCCAGCAGGTTCTGGACCGTTTCCTTGCCGAGATAGTGATCGATCCGGAAGATCCGGTCTTCCGGGAAGGCGGCGGCGACCGCGTCGTTGATCTGGCGGCTGGTGGCCAGATCGGTGCCGAGTGGCTTTTCGAGACCGATCCGGGTGGTTTCCCCGGCAAGGCCGCTGCCCACCAGGCCGGCGATGGTCGGCTCGAACAGGCTGGGTGCGGTGGACAGGAAAATGGCAAGGCCGCCCTCCACCGGGCCGACCTTGGCGGCCAGCGCCGCGAAATGATCGGTCTGGGTGGCATCGAGCGGCTGGTAATGGAGGCGCTGGAGAAACGGCTCGATGGCGGGCTTGCGCTCTTCCGGCAGGAACTTTTCCAGAGCGGCGCGGGCGAAGTCGCGGTAGCCTTCATCGTCCAGCTTCTGGCGGGCCGTGCCGACGATCCTGAGATCCGGCGCGACCAGCTGGTCCGCATCGAGCGCGCAGAGCGAGGGCAGCAGCATCCGCTGGGCCAGGTCGCCGGTGGCGCCGAACAGGAGCAGGCAATCAGCGGTGAAGGTCATCGTCGCAAATCCCCGTCGGTTACGGTTGGCAGGCGGCAGCGTTCCCGCCTCGCCCCGCCGCAGTCTGGCCCTTTGCCGCGCCGGCGCAAGTCCTTGGTCGCGCCGAATGCGGCCCCGGTTGCGTCTCCGATGGCCTCCATAGCCGCCGGCCGGGCGGCGTCGTCAGGAATACGTCTGCGCTGGCCCGGTGCATTCGTTTGCGCGGGAGAACCGCGCGCCCTCAGGCGAATTCCTCGGGATGACGGAGCGCCAGGACCGCCAGTTCGGTGCGGTTGTCGACCCCCAGCTTCTGGTAGAGCGCGTGGAGGTAGACCTTGACCGTGCCCTCGGTGATGCCGAGCCGGGCGGCGATGTCGCGGTTGCGCGTGCCGCGCATGGCCAGGGCGACGATGGTTCGCTCGCGCGGGGTGAGCGCGGCGAAGGGCGAGGGGGCATGGTGCCGTTCCGCCTGCGCGCGCGCCCGGGCGACCAGTTCGGGGGCGATCACCTGTTCGCCGGCCAGCACCCGCTCCAGGCTTTCGACCAGCACGTCCTCGGCGCCGTCCTTGCCGACCACGCCGTTGACCCCGGCGGCGATGGCCTCGGCCAGGCGCCGGTCGTCGATATGGGCGGTGAGCAGCACCACGGGCCGCTGGTCGCCCGCCTCGCGCATGGCTTTCAGCGTTTCCACCCCGTCGGGCGCGGGCATTGTCACGTCGAAGATGCAGATGTCGGGATCGTGCGCCTTGACCGCTTCGAGCGCTTCGGCGCCCGACCCCACCGCGGCGACGATGCGGAAGGCGGTGGGCGCCAGCACGGCCTGGACGCCGGTGCGGATGAAGGGATGATCGTCGGCGATGAGGACAGTGGTCATGTCGGCTCCGGGCGGGTGGGCAGCGGCAGGGAAATGGCGAGGCGGGTGCCTTCGGTCCCGGTGGCGACCTCCAGCCGGCCGCCCAGCGCGGCGACCCGTTCGGCGATCGACCAGGGGGGCGTGGTGCCGGACGGATCGGCAAAGCCGCTGCCGTTGTCGGCGATCACCAGGGTCAGCGCGCCGGGGCTGCGGCTGAGTAAGGCCTCGACCGCGCTGGCGCGGCCATGGCGGGCGGCATTGGCGACCGCTTCGCGCAGGAGCTGGCGCAATTCGTGGCCCAACTCGTGGCCCAACTCATGGCCCAACTCATGACCGGGCAGGGGCACCGGACCGCCACCAGGGGCTTGCGGATCATCGGCGCGGAAGCTGGAGCGCAGGTTCCAGTGGGCCGCCGCATCGGCCAGGGCGCGCTCGAGGGTGGCGGCCAGCGGCGGGCCGGCCATGATCGCAGGGCGATCGCGCAGGGTATCGATTAGGCCGCGCACCTGGGCCTGTTCGCCGCGCAGGGCATCGCGCACGGCGGCCACTTCGGCGGCAGCGGCGGCGGAGGCGGCAGGGCCGGGCAGCAAAGCGGGGGCATCGGCCAGGGTGCGGCGCAGCGCCTCAAGCCGGAAGCAGGCACCGGCGAGCGACTGGGCGACGCTGTCGTGCAGGTCGCGGGCGATGGCGCTGCGCGCGCGGATTACCGCGCTCTCGCGTTCGAGCCGGGCGGCGGTCACCCGGTCGGTGGTGGTCTCGATCTCGTGGGCGATGGCCTGGCCCAGCGCCAGGAAATCCGGCCCCGGCCCGTCGATCCCGCCCAGCACCACCAGGCCGTCGCGGCTGGCGCATGACAGCGGCAGGGCCAGGCCTTCGGCGATGCCGGCCAGGCTGGCCAGGGGGATCGGCGCCGCGCCGCGCCAGGCCCGCGCCCGCCCGCGCGCATCCGGCATCAGCGCATGGCCGCGGGCAAGATCGAACAGGCGCGGCTGGTGGCCCAGCGCGTCCCAGGCGCCCGCCTCGTCGGGACCGGCGCGCCAGGCCGCGCGCGTGCCATCGGGGCGGATCTCGCGGATGTCGGTCCAGGGTTCCTCGCTGTCGGCCCAGGCGATGATGCCGTGCCCGGCCCCGGCGATCCGCATGGCATAGGCGAGGAAGGCCTCGCCCTGGTCGTCGGGATTGGCGTCGAATCCGTCCGGGGCGAGCGCCGGGATCTGGGCGCCGCGCCGGTCGATCCCGAACCAGATCAGCACCAGCAGCAGGGCCACCATGTAGAAGGCCCGGCGGCTGAAGCGGTAGAGGTCGATCGGGAATCCCGCCTTCAGCAGCACGAAGCCCAGCAGGATGAACAATAGCGAGACGATGGCCCCGGTGCGCGCGGCCATCGCCCAGTCCCAGCGCAGGGTGCTGGACAGCACGGCGAGCGCGAACAGGGCAAGGAACGGGCTGGTGAAATCGGCATCATAGCCTTCGCTGACGAAGACCGCGGTGAGGAACACCGCGACATCGACCACCAGCATCGGCAGGGCGAGGCGATGGTCGAGCCACCACGACCGCCAGGCGATGGCGACCATGGCCAGGGCGAGCAGCAGGTAGCCGCCGGTGAGGACCAGCCCACCGCGAATGGATTCGCCCGCGGTCACCGGCTCGAAAGCCAGGGCGATCAGGAACACGAAAGCGAGCGTGACCCGCAGCACGGCGATCACGCGGCCAGACCGGTTCTCGAATATCGCGCGCAGGTGCATTGGCTGCCGTTGGCTCCCCGGCGCCGTGCATGAACCGGGGCGCGGGGCCGGTCAAGCGGGGCGGAATGGGGCGCACTTGCCGCCAGCCGTGCGCGCTGCGAGGATGGGCCAACCTGCCCTCGCGCGAGAATCCTCGATGAAGCCTGCCGCCTCGTTCGCCCTTGCCGCCGGCCTGTTGGCCGGTCTGGCGCCCGTTCCGCTTCTGGCGGCCCCGCGCGCCGGCTATCCCCAGGACGTCGCCGCCGCAGCGCTGAAGGCCGCGCCCGTGTGGGACGGGCACAACGACGTGCCCGAGCAATTGCGCGACCGGCGCAAGGACCTGCTGGCCGGCTTCAATTTCCGCGACACCACGGCCACCGCCGATCCGGCACAGGGCCGGGTGGCGATGCACACCGATCTGGCCCGCCTGCGCCGGGGCCATGTCGGCGCGCAGTTCTGGTCGGTGTTCGTGCCGGCCTCGCTGTCGGACCAGCAGGCGGTCCAGGCGGTGATGGAGCAGATCGACGTCACCAGGCGGCTGATCGCGGCCTACCCTCAGGACCTGCAACTGGCGACCGATGCCGCCGGCGTGGCGGCAGCGTGGAAGGCGGGGCGGATCGCCTCGCTGCTGGGCATGGAAGGCGGCTATGCCATCGGCAATTCGCTCGGCGTGCTGCGCCAGTTCCGCGAACTGGGCGTGCGCTACATGACCCTGACCCATTACCGGACCACCGCCTGGGCCGATAGCGCTACCGATGCCCCCCAGCACGGCGGGCTGACCGATTTCGGTCGGCAGGTGGTGCGCGAGATGCAGCGGATCGGGATGCTGGTCGATCTCAGCCACGTTTCGGCCCAGACCATGAACGCCGCGCTCGACGTGGCCCGGGCGCCGGTGATCTTCAGCCATTCCGGCGCGCGGGCCATTGCCGATCATCCCCGCAACGTGCCCGATGCGGTGCTGGCGCGGCTCAGGGCGAATGGCGGGATCGTCATGGTGGTGACCCTGCCGGCCTATGTCAGCAATGCGGTGCGGACCTGGGAACTGGATCGCACGGCACAGAAGGCGCGGCTCGCGGCGCTCCACGTCGATGAGCCAGACACGGCCAAGACCGCCCTGGCGGCCTGGGAGCAGGCCCACCCGCGCCCGCGCGCGACCCTTGCCGAACTGGCCGACCATATCGATCACATCGTCAAGGTGGCGGGGATCGATCACGTGGGCCTGGGCGGCGATTTCGACGGGATGGACACCACCACCGAAGGGATGGCCGACGTATCAGGCTATCCCGACCTGTTCGTCGAACTGGCCCGGCGCGGCTATGGCCAGGCGGATCTCCAGAAGATCGCCAGCGGCAACATGATGCGGGTGCTGAAGGCGGCCGACGCCTATGCCCTGGCCCACCGCGCCGACCCGCCGATCGAGAGCGCGACTGCGTTCTAGTGGCCGCTCAGGGGCGCGGGGTGGCCTGGTTGGTCACCGCGCCGGTGCGCTGGCCCTGCGGGCTGGTGACCGCCCCGGTGATCCAGATCGCCGAAAGCGCGAGAACGGCCAGCACGAGGGCGATCAGCAGCACGTGGCGGACGATGTGCGGCGTCTCGCCCGAGCGGGCTTCATCGGTTTCGATGTGAATCTCGTCGCCGCGGCGTTCCATGGGGGATGCTCCGGTGTTCGGCTGGTCTCAACCAACCATACGCCGCAGCTTCCCCCTTGTTCCGCGTCAGTCGCGCAGCAGCTCGTTGATCCCGGTCTTCGAGCGGGTCTGCGCGTCCACGGTCTTCACGATCACCGCGCAGTAGAGCGACGGGCCGATGGTGCCGTCGGGCAGGGGCTTGCCCGGCAGGGCGCCGGGGACCACCACCGAATAGGGCGGAACGCGGCCGATGTGGATCTGGCCGGTGGCGCGATCGACGATCTTGGTCGAGGAGCCAAGGTAGACGCCCATCGACAGCACCGAGCCTTCGCCCACGTGGACGCCTTCGGCCACTTCGGCGCGAGCGCCGATGAAGCAGTTGTCCTCGATCACCACCGGCCCCGCCTGGAGCGGTTCGAGCACGCCGCCGATCCCGGCGCCGCCCGACAGGTGGCAGTTCCGGCCGATCTGCGCGCAGGAGCCGACCGTGGCCCAGGTGTCGACCATGGTGCCTTCGCCCACGTGCGCGCCCAGGTTCACGAAGCTGGGCATCAGCACCACGTTCTTCGCGATGAAGGCGCTGCGGCGCACCACGGCGCCGGGGACCACGCGGATGCCGGCCTCGCGGAAGCGGGCCGCATCCCAGCCGGTGAACTTGAGCGGAACCTTGTCGAACGCGGGGGCGCCGGCCGAGCCGAAGTCCATCACGTCGTTGTCGTTGAGGCGGAACGAGAGGAGCACCGCCTTCTTGAGCCACTGGTTGACCTTCCAGCCGCCCTGGCCATCGGGTTCCGCCACGCGGGCCGCGCCCGAATCGAGCAGGTCGAGCGCCGCATCGACGATTGCGCGGACATCGGCGCTGGCGGGGGTGACGGTGTCGCGCGCTTCGAACGCGGCTTCGATCTGGGCGGCAAGGTCGGACATGGTCGGGGTTTCCTCGGAAGGACAGTATCAGCCGGCGCGCCTAGAGCCTGCGCGCGCGGGGGGCAAGCGGAGTCGTTTGTCGGGGTCGGAAAGGCCATCCGGCCTTTCCGTGGCGGCACCGGCCCACTCCCCCGCCCGGCCACCCATTCAGGATACTTGCGTGGGTGGCCGGGCGGGGGAGTGGGCCGGTGCCGCAAGCCTTCGACGGATGTCGAAGGCGCACCGATCAACCCCTCGTCAGCTCGCGCACGAAATCGATCAGGCCGGTCTGGCGGGTGCGGCGCATCCGTTCGGCGTCGAGGATCTCGCGGACCTTGCCGAAACAGGTTTCGACATCGTCGTTGACCACGACATAGTCATAGCCGTCCCAGTGGCTGATCTCGGCCTGGGCGCGGGCCATGCGGGCGGCGATGACCTCGGCGCTGTCGGTCCCCCGGCCGATCAGGCGGCGGTGCAGCTCTTCCAGGCTGGGCGGCAGGATGAACACCCGCACCACGTCGGCCTGGGCCTTCTGGTGAAGCTGCTGGGTGCCCTGCCAGTCGATATCGAACAGATAGTCCTGTCCGTCCTTCAGGCCGGCGCGGATCTGGGCCTTGGGCGTGCCGTACGAATGGCCGAACACGTGCGCCCATTCGTAGAAGCCGTTGTCTTCCACCATGCGGTCGAACTCGGTCTGACTGACGAAGTGGTAGTCCTTGCCGTCCACCTCGCCGGGGCGCATCGGCCGGGTCGTGGCCGAGACCGACATGGCGATCTCCCCATCCTCGGCCAGCAGGCGGCGCGCAATCGTGGTCTTGCCCGCGCCGGACGGCGAGGACAGGATGAACATCAGCCCGCGGCGATGGAGCGTGTCGGTAGCCATGCTTGCCCTTGGCGCAAACCGCGCGGGCAGATCAAGGGGGCACGCGCAGTTCTCCGCCGCGCGCGGTGGTTCAGTTCCGGCCCTTGCTGGACTTTCCATCGGTCTCAGCCTTGCCTTCGGCCCGGGCCGCGCGGGCGCGCTTGCGATCGTGGAGGGTCTTGGCGAGCAGGCCGCCGCCGACGATCAGCGCGCCCGGGACCGAGCGGGTGGCAAGGCGGGCAATGGCCGTGCCGACCAGCCCCTGGGCGAGCGAACGGCCCTTGATGATGTCGGCGGCCTTGCGCTTGCCGTTGGCCGTGGCGCCGAGCAGGCCGGTTTCGACCGCGCGGCTGAGCAGGGCCGCGCCGCCGCGCAGGGCGATATCGGCCAGTAGCAGGGTGGCGGCGGGCGTGGGGTCGGGGGTGGAGGCTTCGGCGGCAACCTGATCGGCAGCCGGTGCGGCCTGATCGATGGCGGGCGCGGCACTGGCGGGGGGCGTGGATCGCTTGCGAAGGAATGCCATTCGTCTGCCCCTGGCCCTTTGCGGTGGCGCGGCTATTTCTTCCGGCCGAAATCGACGGTGACGACGTTCGATCCGTCATCGGCGACGCCGGGCGCGGCCCCGCGTTCCTCGCCCTCGGGCGCATCGTTTTCGGCATCGTCGTGCGGTTCGGGGGCCAGATCGCCCACGGTCGCCTGGAATTGCAGGCCGAAATCGACCGCCGGATCAACGAAGGCGGTGATCGCCGAGAACGGGATCACCAGCTTGGCCGGAACCTGGTTGAACGAAAGGCCGACGGTGAAATAGTCCTCGCCCACCGAAAGGTCCCAGAACTTGTTCTGGAGGACGATGGTCATCTCGTCGGGGAAGCGTTCGCGCAGCACCTGGGGGATGTCCACCCCGGGCGCGCCAGTCTTGAAGGTGATGTAGAAATGATGGTGGCCCGGCAGGTTGCCGCCGGTGGCCTCGATCTGGCCCAGCACCCGGCCAACGACGGCGCGCAGAGCCTCCTGCACGATTTCGTCATAGGGGATCAGGCTATCGAGCGGTTCGTTCATGCCCAATCAAGTGGCGACGGTGGCCCCGATGGTCAAGCGCCCAATGGGGTGATCGTCGTGGAAAGTCTGGCCGCGCTTGCACCTTGGGCCGGCGGGTCTATAGGGGCGTCTCGCAAGGAAACCGACGCCGATGCGCACCGCCCGGATTGCCCGCAAGACCCACGAAACCGAGATCGAGGTGGAAGTGAACCTCGATGGCACCGGCGCCTATGCCGTGTCGACCGGCATCGGTTTTCTCGATCACATGATCGAGCAGTTCAGCCGCCACTCGCTGATCGACATCACCTGCCGGATCAAGGGTGATCTCCACGTGGACCAGCACCACACGACCGAGGATTCGGCCATCGCCATCGGCCAGTGCATCGTTCAGGCGCTGGGCGACAAGGCCGGGATCGGCCGCTATGGCGAGGCGCATTCCGCCATGGACGAGGCGTTGAGCCGGGTCGTGCTGGATATCTCCGGCCGGCCCTGGCTGGTGTGGAACGCGAAGTTCACCCAGGAACGGCTGGGCGAGATGGATACCGAACTGTTCGAGCACTGGTTCCACTCGATCGCCCAGGCGGTGGGGATCACGCTCCATGTCGAACAGCTTTACGGCACCAACAACCACCACGTGATCGAGGGCATCTTCAAGGGCTTTGCCCGGGCGATGCGCCAGGCGGTGGAGCTGGATGCCCGCAAGGGCGGCGCCGTGCCGAGCACCAAGGGGGTGCTCGGGGAAGGCAGCCTGGTCTGACCATGGCCGAAACCCTGGCCCTGATCGATTACGGCGCGGGCAACCTCCACTCGGTGGAAAACGCGCTGAAGGCCGCGGGCGCGGCCGGCGTGGCGGTGACCGCCGATCCCGACGTGGTCCGCGCGGCCGATCGCATCGTCCTGCCCGGCGTCGGCAGCTTCAAGGCCTGTGCCCAAGGGCTGCGCGCGATCCCGGGCCTGCTCGCCGCCATGGAAGAGCGGGTGCAGGTGGGCGGGGCGCCGTTCCTCGGCATCTGCGTGGGGATGCAGCTGCTCGCCACGCGCGGGGTTGAGCATGGCGTGACCGAAGGGCTCGGCTGGATCGCGGGCGAGGTGCGACTGATCGAGCCGTCGGACCCGGCGATCAAGATTCCCCACATGGGCTGGAACGACGTGGGCCTCACCCCCCATTCGGAAGGCGCCGGCCTGATCGAGCCGGGCGAGGCCTATTTTCTCCACTCCTACCAGTTCCTCCCCGATGAAGGCCACGCCGTCGCCGCGATGACCGATCATGGCGGCGGGATCGTGGCGGCCGTGGCGCAAGGCAACGTGGTGGGCGTGCAGTTCCACCCTGAGAAGAGCCAGGCCTATGGCCTCGCGCTGCTGGCCCGTTTTCTTGACTGGAAGCCGTGATGATCGTTTTTCCCGCCATCGACCTCAAGGGCGGCCAGGTCGTGCGCCTCGCCGAGGGCGACATGGCCCGCGCCACGGTTTATGGCGACAATCCGGCGGCCCAGGCCCGGCTGTTCGCCGAGGCCGGCTCGCAATATCTCCATGTGGTTGATCTGGATGGCTCTTTCGCCGGGCGGGCGGAAAACCGCGAGGCGGTGGAAGCCATCCTTGGCGCGTTCGAGGGTCATGTGCAGCTCGGCGGCGGCATCCGCACCCGCGAGGCGGTGGAAGGCTGGTTCGACCTGGGCGTTTCGCGCGTGGTCATGGGCTCGGCGGCGCTGAAGGACCCCGAATTCGTCAAGGACATGGCGCGGGCGTTCCCCGGCGGGATCGTTGTCGCGGTCGACGCGAAGGACGGCATGGTCGCGACCGAGGGCTGGGCCGATGTGTCCGACGTGGCCGTGGTCGATCTGGCCCGCCGGTTCGAGGATGCCGGCGTTGCCAGCCTGCTGTTCACCGACATCGGCCGCGACGGGCTCCTGAAGGGCGTGAACATCGAGGCCACGGTCGATCTGGCGCGCCGGGTGGACATTCCGGTGATCGCCTCGGGCGGGGTCAAAGGCCTGGACGATATCCATATTCTTGCGCTCCACGCCCACGAGGGGATCGAGGGGGTGATCACCGGGCGGGCGCTCTATGAGGGCCGGCTCGACCTCAAGGCGGCCATCGCCATGGCGGAGCGCGGCTGAGATGACCGTCCGGGTCCGCGTCATTCCCTGCCTTGATGTGGCCAATGGCCGGGTGGTCAAGGGCGTGAACTTCGTTGACCTCAAGGACGCCGGCGACCCGGTGGAGCAGGCCCGCGCCTATGATGCGGCGGGCGCGGACGAGCTGTGTTTCCTTGATATTACAGCCAGTCACGAGGCGCGCGGGACGCTGCTCGATATCGTGCGGCGCACGGCGGAGGTGTGCTTCATGCCGCTGACCGTGGGCGGCGGGGTGCGGACCGTGGAGGATGCGCGGGCGCTGCTGCTGGCGGGTGCCGACAAGGTGGCGGTGAATTCCGCCGCGGTTTCAAGGCCCGAGGTTGTGTCCGACATCGCCGAGAAGATGGGTTCGCAGTGCATCGTCGCCTCGGTGGACGCGCGGCGCACGGCTCCTGGCAAGTGGGAGATCTTCACCCACGGCGGGCGCAAGGCGACCGGGATCGACGCGGTGGACCACGCGGTGAAGCTGGCCCGGCTGGGCGCGGGCGAACTGCTGGTCACCTCGATGGACGGCGATGGCACCAAGGCCGGCTATGATCTTGAATTGACGCGGACAATCGCCGATGCGGTGTCGGTGCCGGTGGTCGCCTCGGGCGGGGTCGGCACGCTGGAGCACCTGGTGGAAGGCGTGACCAGGGGCCATGCCAGCGCCGTGCTGGCGGCCTCGATCTTCCATTTCGGCACCTATTCGATTGCCGAGGCCCATGCGGCGCTGCGCGCGGCGGGCCTTCCGGCGCGCGGCTGACTTGACCGATCTGCAACGCCGCTGCATCGCATCTGCATGAGTGACGCACTGTCCCGGCTGGAAGCTGTAATCGCGGAGCGGCGCAGCGCCGATCCGTCCACCTCCTATGTCGCCAAATTGAACGCCAGGGGCGTGGCCAAGATCGCCCAGAAGGTGGGCGAGGAGGCGACCGAGACGGTGATCGCCGCCCTGACGGGTGACCGCCAGGAACTGGTCGGCGAGGCGGCCGACCTCCTGTTCCACCTGCTGGTCCTGCTGGGCGCGAAGGATGTCGCCCTCGCTGAGGTGCTGGCCGAGCTGGATCGGCGCGAGGGCACTTCGGGCATTGCCGAGAAAGCCGCGAGAAAGACCGACTGATGCCGATCGATCCCAAAGCCCCCTACGACGATAGCAACATTTTCGCGAAGATCCTGCGGGGGGAGATTCCCTGCCGCAAGGTCTACGAGGACGAGTTCGCGCTGGCCTTCCACGACATCAATCCGCAGGCGCCGGTCCACGTGCTGGTGATTCCCAAGGGCCGCTGGGTGAGCTGGGACGATTTTTCGGCCCGGGCCGAGGATGACGAGATTGCCGGGTTCGTGCGCGCGGTGGGCGCCGTGGCGCGGGCCGAAGGGCTGGTCGAACCGGGCTACCGGATGCTGGCCAACGTGGGCCAGCACGGCCACCAGGAAGTGCCGCATCTTCATGTCCACCTGTTCGGCGGGCGCCAGTTCTACGCGATGGTGAGCCAGTAATCCGCGAGCGGGGCTCGCAGATCACTGTTTATTGGCCGCGCGGGAAAGGCCGTATGGCCTTTCCGCACCCGACCAACCGACTCGCTGCCGGGACGAGCGGATCATATTTCCGGTCAGGTGCCTTGCCCTGCGAGTCGCGCGCCGGTTAATACGGGCCGGTATGACCCTTCCCGCCCCCCCGGAAGGCCTGATCGATGGCCCGGTGCATCGCTTCGCGGTGCGCGCATGGTATGAGGACACCGATCTTTCAGGCGCGGTCTATCACGCCAACTACCTCAAATGGTTCGAGCGGGCGCGGTCCGACCTGGTGCGGCTGCTCGGGATCGACCAGCGCGCGGCGCAGGAAAGCGGGGAAGGCACCTACGCCGTTTCCGAGCTGGCGATCCGCTATCTTGCCCCGGCGCGGCTGGACGACGCGGTGGCGATCGAGACCCTGGCCACAGAGGTCGGCGCGGCCTCGTGCCGGCTGGTCCAGCGCGCCTGGCGCGGCGACACGCTATTGGCCGAGGCGCGGGTGCGGGTGGGCTTCATCGGCCCTGATGGCCGCCCCCGCCGCCAGCCCGCCGCCTGGCGCGCCGCCTTTCATCGCATAGTCCAGACGGAAACCCCATGACCCTGACCCTGACCATCCTTGCCGCCAGCGCTGGCGCGCCGGCCCACCTCAATCCGGTGAAGCTGTTCCTCGATGCCGATATCGTGGTGCAGCTGGTCATGCTGGGCCTGCTGCTGGCCAGCGTGTGGGTGTGGACCATCGTGGTTTCGTTCTCGGTGCGGATGGGCGCGGTGAAGCGGGCCGATGCGGCCTATGAGCAGGGGTTCTGGCAGGCCCAGGACATTGAGGCCTATCACGGCCAGGCCACGCGCGGCGATGCGCCGCTGGCGCGGGTGGCGGCAGCGGGCCTGGCCGAGCGGCGGCGCAGCCTGGCGGCCAAGGGGCTGGACCGCGAGGGCGCACGCCAGCGGCTGGCGGCGGTGATGGGTTCGGTGGTGGAGCAGGAAAGCGATGCCCTGGGCGAGCGGCTGAATTTCCTCGCCACGGTGGGTTCGGCCGCGCCCTTTATCGGCCTGTTCGGGACCGTGTGGGGCATCATGAATTCGTTCTTCCAGATCGGGCAGCAGCAGAACTCCTCGCTTGCGGTGGTGGCGCCGGGGATTTCGGAAGCCCTGTTCGCCACGGCCATCGGCCTGTTCGCGGCCATCCCGGCGGTGATCGCCTACAACCGCTTTTCGGGTGCGGTGAATGGCTTCGAGGCGCGGCTCCAGCGCTTTGCCGATCGCTTCCACACCACCTTGAGCCGCGAGCTGGAGGCGGAATGATGGGGATTCGTTTGACGAGTGCGGAAAAGCCATCCGGCTTTTCCTTTGCGGCACCGGCCCACTCCCCCGGCCCGACCACCCGTTCAGTGTATCCTGTCGGGTGGTCGGGCCGGGGAAGTGGGCCGGTGCCGCAAGCCTTCGACGGATGTCGAAGGCGCACAAAGCAAGGACTCGACTGATGGCCATGAACCTGTCTTCCGGCGCCTCGCGCCGGGGCCGGCGCGGCAAGCGCGGGGCCATGGCCGAGATCAACGTGACCCCGCTGGTCGACGTGATGCTGGTCTTGCTGATCATCTTCATGGTGACCGCGCCGCTGCTGACCGCCGGCGTGCCGGTGGAACTGCCCGACAGCCGCGCCAAGGCGCTGGCGCAGGAGCCGAAACAGGTGACCATCTCGATGACCAGCGATGGCAAGACCTATGTGGATCAGGCCGAGGTGGCGCCGGGCGAATTGGGCCAGCGGCTGGCGGGGATCGCGCCGGGCGCCGATGGCAAGCCCCCGCTGGTGACCCTGCGGGCCGACCGGGCGCTGCCCTATGGCGCGGTGATGGCGGTGATGGGCGAATTGAACCATGCGGGCTTCAATTCCATCTCGCTGGTCACCAACGGTTCAGTTCAGGCGCCATAGCTCAGGCATGATGGCCCATTCCGCGCCTTTTCCATCCCTCGTCGCCCCGGACTTGATCCGGGGCCGGGCTGCCTTGGCGACGGGGCGGAAGGAAGCCGAACCCCGGGTCAAGCCCGGGGTGACGGGAACTTGTGGTGAGTAGCGTGGCTGCACTCGCTCCCGATCACGGCCTGCGCCCGGAGGAGAAGGCCGGGCTGGTGGTGGCGATTGCCGCCCACGTCGCGCTGGTCGCCTGGCTGATGCTCAATCCGCCGGCACCCGCGCCGCTGCCGGTGCCCGAACGGATGACCGTGACTATTTCGGACGAGGTGGCCGAACGCTCCACCTCGCCCGAACCGAAGGCCGAGGCCGCCCCGGCGGTGGCTCCGGTGCTGGCACCCGAACCCGCGCCGGTGCCTTCGTCGGTGGCCAGTCCCGCGCCGGTTCCCCAGCCGGTGGCCAAGGTGGCGCCGCAGCCGCTTCCCAAACCGGCGCCCAGGGCCATCACTCAGCCCGCGCCCCGGCCCGCGCCGCCCAAGGCCGCGCCCGCCGGCGGCGGCAGCCGGCTCGGCGCCGATTTCCTCAAGGGCGTGGCCGGCGGAACCACGCCGGGTGCCGCCGCCAAGGCGCCGCCGGCGCAAGCCTTGGGGGCAGGCGTGAAGGCAGCGCTGTCGGGCGCGATCACCCGGCAATTGAAGCCCAACTGGGTGGCGCCGCAGGGGGTTGATATCGACCAGCTGGTGACCGTGCTGGCCTGGGACATGAACCCCGATGGCACCCTGGCCGGCAGTCCGCGTGTGGTCGGCCAATCCGGCATCACCGACGCCAACCGTGCCCAGGCCCAGCGCCATGCCGAACAGGCGATCCGGGCGGTGCGGCTGGCCGCGCCGTTCCAGTTGCCCGCCGATCTCTATCCCGCGTGGAGGCACGTCGCCTCGTTCCGGTTCGACAGGAAGTTGTCGCAATGAAACTGCCCTACCTTGCCCTTCTCGCCCTGCCGCTGGCTGCCGCGCTGGCCGCCCAGCCGGCGCCTCCCGTTCCCGCTGCCGCCGCGCCGCCCGCCGAAGGGCTGACCGGATCGGTCTCCGACGAGACCCCCTGGCAGGACCTGGGCATCGCCATCCCGACCTTCCCGACCGACCGCGACGTGCCGACCGAGGCCAGCGCCGGCTCCACCGCCGCGCTGGGCCGCGCGGTGGCGGGCGTGATCACGGCGGACCTTCGCAACAACGGCCTGTTCAAGCCGACCGGCCCCGATTCGCTGCCCCAGCCCGGCTTCGGCCAGGTGATGGCGCCCGATTTCGGGGTGTGGTCGGGCCGGGGCGCGGAAATGCTGGTGCACGGCTATGTGCGCGGCAATGCCGACGGCACGCTGACCGTGGGCTGCTATCTCTATGACGTGCAGCTGCGCCAGCAACTGGTGAAGGGCGGCTGGCAGGTTGGCCCGGGCGAGTGGCGGCGGGCGGCGCACAAGTGCGCGGACCTTGTCTATTCGCGGCTTTCGGGGGAAAGCCCGTTCTTCGACAGCAAGATCGCCTATATCGCCGAGACGGGTCCGAAGGATCACCGGATGAAGCGGCTGGCGATCATGGATTCCGATGGCGCCAACCACCGCTACATCACCACCGGCCAGGCGATCGCGCTGACCCCGCGCTATGCGCCGGACTACAAGTCGATCCTGTATCTGAGCTATTTCAACGGCTTCCCCCGGATCTACGTCTATGATCTGGCCACCAACAAGCAGCGCCTGATCACCCAGAGCCGGAACCCCACCTTCGCCCCGCGCTGGTCGCCCGATGGCAAGTGGATCCTCTATTCGATGGCCCAGGGCGGCAATACCGACATCTACAGGATCTCCTCGGCCGGTGGCGGCACCCCGCAGCGGCTGACCAATACGCCCGGGATCAACATCGGCGGATCGTTCTCGCCCGATGGCAGCCGGATCGTGTTCGAAAGCGATCGTTCGGGCGCGCAGCAGGTCTATGTGATGAACGCCGACGGGTCTGACCAGAAGCGCATCAGCTTTTTCGGTGGCCGCGCCGCTACTCCGGAATGGAGCCCGCGCGGCGACCAGATCGCCTTCACCCATATCGCCGGCAATTTTCGTATTGCCGTAATGTCACCCACTGGTGGTAATATGCGAAGCCTGACCGATAGCTGGCAGGACGAGGCGCCGACCTGGTCGCCCAATGGCCGGATCATCCAGTTCTTCCGCACCGAGAAGGGCAGCGGGCGGACCGGGATCTGGCAGGTGGACCTTACCGGGCGCAACGAGCGCAAGCTGCCGACCCCGGTCGATGCCTCGGACCCCGCCTGGGGGCCGGTGCAGCAGTAAGGATTTCGGCCCACAGGGCGGCCGCACGATGACGAACCGACGCGAAGGAGACGACAGATGCCGCAAGTCACCGAATTCAAGGCCGGGCTGAAGGCCGGAACGCTTGTGCTTGCCGCCAGCCTCGCCGGGTCGCTGGCCTTGGCTGGCTGCACCCAGAAGGCTCCACCGGCCCTGCCGCCCGCCCCCCAGCCGACCACGGTGAGCGAGGCGCCCGCCGCCTCGACCGTGTCGACCCCCGCGCCCGGCAGCCAGGCCGATTTCGCCGCCCAGCTGATGGGCCAGGACACGATTCTGTTCGATACCGACAAGTTCGACATCGACCAGGCCGATGCCGCCGCCCTGCGCGCCCAGGCCCAGTGGCTGGCCCGCTATCCCGGCAAGCGCGCGACGATCGAGGGCCACTGCGACGAGCGCGGCACCCGCGAATACAACCTCGCCCTGGGTGAGCGCCGGGCCAATGCCGCCAAGAACTATCTCGCCAGCCTGGGGGTGGACGCCAGCCGGCTGACCACCATTTCCTATGGCAAGGAGCGCCCGGTGGCGCTGGGTTCGGACGAGGCGAGCTGGGCCAGGAATCGCCGCGCGGTGACCGTCACGGTTGATTGATCGGGCGTTCCCCTCCCCCCTCGGGGAGGGGGCGGCCGGCGCGCTTGCCGGAATCGGTTGAAGTCCATATCTGGCAGCGATGACCAAGGCCCGCCGCAACAATGACTGGGGTTTCCCGCGCTGGCGCGGATATGGCAGCGGCAGCGCGGCCGAGCCGGTGCGGATGTGCGACCGCGCCGGCTGCCACGAAAAGGGCGATTGCCCGGCGCCGAAAAGCCCCAACAGTCCGGAGCGCTGGTATTTCTGCCAGGCCCATGCGGCCGAATACAATTCTGGCTGGAACTACTTCGAAGGCCTGTCCGCCGAGGAAGCGGCCCAGCGCGAGGAGCGCGAGCGGTCGGACAATTCCGGCTACAAGGAAGCGGCCCACTATGGCTGGGGCGGCTCGGGCGATGGCAGCCGCAGCCGCGACGAGCTGAAGGCTCTCGACACGCTGGGGCTGGACCCGGACGCCGATTTCGAGGCGGTGAAGAAGGCCTGGCGGGCGCGGGCCAAGGAAGTCCACCCCGACCTCAAGCCCGGCGACGCGGCGGCGGCGGAAGAGTTTCGCAAGCTCCAGGTCAGCTACGAGGTGTTGCGGATGGCCGAGGAACGGCGGGAGTGGAAGGGCTGACGGCCTGCGTCGCGGGCAGCGGCCCCGGGGCAGGCCGGGGGCGATGTTCGCGGCATTCGTCGTCCCGGACTTGATCCGGGACCGCTGCCGGTTGCGAAGCTACGAGCCCGGCTCCGACGTTAGCCACCACCTGAAGACAGGCACCGGTCCCGGGTCGAGCCCGGGACGACGCAATCAGGCGATGAATTCAGCCAGGTCTGTCCATTCCGGATTGGCCGCCTCGATCAATTCGATCTTCCAGGCGCGCTGCCAGTTCTTGAGCTGCTTTTCCCGAGCGATTGCCTGGTCGATCGATTCGTGGGGTTCGACGAGCACCAGCCGGTCGAGGCCGTATCGGCGGCAGAATGTCGATCCCTTGCCCGACCGGTGGAGCGCGATGCGCTGGTGGAGATCGGCCGTTACGCCAATATAGAGTACGCCGTGGGCGCGGTTGGTCATGATGTAGGTGTAACCGCCCTGGCGCATGGGGGCAGTTTGGCTGGCTGCGGCCCCGGGTCAAGCCCGGGACGATGTTGGTGAAACGCAAAAGGCGCCCCCACGGGAGCGCCTCTCACGTTAGCCCAGGCTGATTGCCCGCGCCTTACTTGGGCGAGACGACCATCAGCATCTGGCGGCCTTCCATGCGCGGATAGGCTTCGACCTTGGCCACCTCGGCGATGTCTTCCTGTACGCGGCGCAGGAGGTTCATGCCGAGCTGCTGGTGCGACAGTTCACGGCCGCGGAAGCGCAGGGTCACCTTCACCTTGTCACCCTCGCCGATGAACTTGTGCATGGCCTTCATCTTCGTATCATAATCATGATCGTCGATGTTCGGACGCATCTTGATCTCCTTGATCTCCTGCGTCTTCTGGGTCTTGCGGGCGAGGTTGGCCTTCTTCTGCGCCTCGTAGCGGAACTTGCCCACGTCGAGGAACTTGCAGACCGGCGGATCGGCGTTGGGCGAGACTTCGACCAGATCGAGGCCGACTTCTGCAGCCTGCTCGATTGCCTCGCGCGTGTACATCACGCCGAGGTTCTCTCCGTTCTCATCGATGACGCGGACCTTGTCCGACTGGATGAGATTGTTGAAGCGAGGCCCGCTCTTGACGGGGGGCTGCATCGAGCGCCGGGGTGGGGGGGCTATTGTGGGTTCTCCTGTGACCGTTGAAAAGCTGCGCTTGCGCGCCCCGCCCTTAAAGCGAATCGCGCCCGACGGGAAGCGGGGAATATCGGGGTGGCGAGACGCGGCGTTCCGGCGTGGCGCAAATGGCGCAGTGGGGGGCGGGGAGCCCCCGCGATGGGCCTTATACCGCTTCCACTTCCACGGTCTGTTCGCCGGCGGCTTCGAGCAGGTGCTGCTCCACGTCCTTGAGCCGGGCCGGTCCATCGACCTTCTCGCCCAGGAGGTCGGTGACGTAGAAGGTATCGGCCGCGCGTTCGCCATAGGTGGCGATGTGGGCCGAGTGGACGATCAGGCGGCTTTCGAACAGGGCGCGGGCGAGGCGGTTGAGCAGGGCCGGGCGATCGCGGGCGTTGACCTCGATCACGGTGAAGCGGTTCGAGGCGGCATTGTCGAATTCCACCCGCGGGCGCACGGTGAAGGCCTCGGCGCGCGGGCGGGCAAGCGGGCGCGCGGCAAGCTGGGGAACCAGCTTGACCCGGTTGGCCAGGGCATCGGCGATCGCGGTTTTCAGCCGGGCCAGCTGGACTTCCTCGCCAAAGGGGCGCCCGAGCGGGTCCTGGACGAGGAAATTGTCGACCGCGGTGCCGTTTTTCGCGGTGTGGATGCGGGCATCGATGATGTTGCCGCCGGCCAGGTGGATGCCCCCGGCGATGCGGTAGAACAGGCCGGGATGGTCCGCCGCGATGACCGTGACCAGCGTGGCGCCTCGCGCGGCATAGAAATGGGTGGCGACATCGAGCGGCGCGCCCTTGGCCGTATCCAGCTGGACGAGGTTGAGCGCGATGATGTCTTCCGGCTCGGCGATCCAGTAGGCATCGGCCAGCTGGCTGCCGACCGTTTCCACCAGCTTGCCCTGCTTCTTCATCCGCGCGGCGACAGCCGCCTTCTTGGCCGCCACGCGCTGTTCGCGCCCGTGCTGGGCATGGCCAAGCCGCAGGCGTTCCTCGGTCTGGTCGAACAGTTCGGCGATGAGCTGGCGCTTCCACGAATTCCACACCCCCGGGCCGACCGCGCGGATATCGACGATGGTCAGCAGGGTGAGCGAGCGCAGCCGATCGAGCGATTGCACGACCGCGACGAAATCGGTGATGGTCTTCCAGTCGGCGAGGTCGCGCTTGAAGGCCGTGGCGCTCATCGTCAGGTGGGTGCGGACCAGCCAGGCGACCGTTTCGGTCTCGCTTTCATCGAGGCCGAGCCGGGGGCAGAGGCGGCGGGCCACTTCCGCGCCCAGCACCGAATGATCGCCGCGCCGGCCCTTGGCAATATCGTGGAGCAGCACGGCCATGTAGAGCGCGCGGCGCGAATGGATCTTGCCGACCAGCTGGGTGGCGAGCGGATGATCGCCGGAAAGATCGCCCTTCTCGATCCGCGAGAGCAGGCCGATGGCGCGGATGGTGTGCTCGTCCACCGTGTAGTGGTGGTACATATCGAACTGCATCTGCGCGTTGACCCGGCCGAAATCGGGAACGAACCGTCCGAACACCCCGGCCTCGTTGAAGCCGCGCAGGGTGCCTTCGGGATCGTGGCGACTGGTCAGGATATCGAGGAACAGGGCATTGGCGCGCGGGTTCTTGCGGACCGCGCCATCGATCAGCCGGGCATCGCGCGCCGCCAGCCGCATGGCTTCGGGGTGGACTTCCAGCCGGTGCTCGTCGGCCAGGGCGAAGATCTCGATCAGGCGGACCGGGTCCTGGCTGAACCAGTCGTCCGAGGGTACGTTGATCTTGCCGCCGAACACCTTGTAGCCCTTGACCATCCGCGCCCGGCTGCGGAACCCGGCGAGCAGGCCGCGCGGAGCCTTCCTGGCGAACTGTTCGTCAAGCTGGGCAAGGAACACGCCGGTGAGGTGGCCCACGCGTTTGGCCTGGAGGAAGAAGTACTGCATGAACCGCTCGACCGCGCTCTTGCCGGGGCGGTCGGAGAACTGCATCCGCGCGGCGACTTCGCGTTGGAGATCGAAGGTCAGCCGGTCCTCGGCGCGGCGGGTTATGGTGTGGAGGTGGCAGCGCACCGCCCAGAAGAAGTTTTCGGCCTTGCGGAAGGCGCGGTATTCGCTGGGGGTGAGCAGGCCCACGTTCACCAGTTCGCTGGCATCGCGCACGTGGTGGATATATTTGCCGATCCAGTAGAGCGTGTGCAGGTCGCGCAGGCCGCCCTTGCCTTCCTTGACATTGGGTTCGACGACATAGCGGCTGTCGCCCAGGCGCTTGTGGCGATCGTTGCGTTCGGCCAGCTTTTCCGCGACGAACTGGCGTTCGGTCCCCTGGACGACCTCGGCCCAGAAGCGGCGTGAGCATTCGTCGTACAAATCCTGGTCGCCCCAGACGTAGCGGCCTTCCAGCAGCGCGGTACGGATGGTGAGATCGGAACGGGCCATCCGCACCATCTCGTCGAGCGAGCGGCTGGACTGGCCGACCTTCAGCCCCAGGTCCCACAGGAAATAGAGCATGGCCTCGATCACCTGCTCGCACCACGGGGTCTGCCTGATCGGGGTGACGAAGGCGATATCCACGTCGGAATGGGGCGCCATTTCGCCCCGCCCGTAGCCGCCGACCGCGAGGATCGCGATGCGCTCGCCGGTGGAGCGGTTGGAGGCGCGATAGACATTGCCCACCACGTGATCGTGGATCAGGCGCACGAGTTGATCGACCAGGAAGGCCTGGGCGGCGGCGCATTCCGCGCCGGCCCCCGGCTTTTCCGCCAGGCGCCGGGCAATCTCGGCGCGGCCGGCATCGAGCGCGCCGCGCAGCAATTCGACCACGCGCAGCCGCGATCGCTCGGGGCCATGTTCGGCCACCAGGTCGGCAATGGCCGCGGCAAGGCTGCGGCGTTCGATGATCGCGCGCTGGTTGGCGATGCGGATGACGGTCAAGGCTGGTACTCGAAAAACGCGGGCTTCACCGCCGGAGGCTAGCAGCTTGGGCGGCGAAGGACAGGGGGAAGGTGGGTTTCGCGCGGCCGCAGGTTCCCTCCGCGCCCCGGCTGTGCCAGAACCGCTGCCACACAAGCCATCGCATGAGGATAGAGCCGGGTGATTGCCATTCTTGCTGCCGCCGCCCAGGGGATTGGCGCGCACGCGCCGCTCCAGTGGCTGGACCTTGGCCTGACCCGGGGGATCGACCTCGGGTTCTTCACCCTGCGCTGGTATAGCCTGGCCTATCTGGCCGGGATCGTGCTGGCCTACTGGCACGTGTCGAAGACCCTGAAGCTGGCCGGCGCGCCGATGGCCCAGCGCCATGCCGACGACCTGTTCTTCTACTGCACGCTGGGCGTGATCCTGGGCGGGCGGCTGGGCTATGCCACGTTCTATGCCCCGCAATTGTGGGCCGATCCGGCCGAGATGGCCAAGCTGTGGCAGGGCGGCATGAGCTTCCATGGCGGGCTGATCGGCTGCACCCTGGCCATGGCCTGGGTGGCTGCGCGCGGCGGCCTGAACTTCCTGCGCGTGTGCGACTGGGTGGCCGTGGCCGTGCCCTTCGGCCTGTTCTTCGGCCGGCTGGCGAACTTCGTGAATGGCGAGCTGTGGGGCCGGGTGGCCACCGCGCAGGTGCCCTGGGCCATGGTCTTCCCCGATGGCGGGCCGCTGCCGCGACACCCGAGCCAGCTCTACGAGGCCGGGCTGGAGGGGCTGGTCCTGCTGGTGGTGCTGATGGTGTTGTTCTGGAAGACGCGGGCGCGGTTCCGCCCCGGCCTGCTCACCGGGGTCTTCGTCGCTGGCTATGGCTGCGCGCGCTTCACGGTGGAATATTTCCGCGAGCCTGACGCCCAGTTGCAGGATTTCGCCCTGCGGACCGGGCTTTCGATGGGCCAGTGGCTGACCGTGCCGATGATCCTGCTGGGCGCGGCCCTGGTGGCGCGGGCGCTGGTCCGGCCGGCGCTGGGCGAGGGATCGCGCGGCGCGGTGGAGGCTGTGGCCCCGTGAAGTTCGGCCGCAAGAAGCAGGATCTCAAGGGGCCTGAGCTGGAGCCGCTGACCCAGGTCTTCGCGCGCCTCATCCACCATCACGGGCCGATCAGCCTCACCCAGTTCATGGGCGAGGCCAATGCCCGCTACTATGCGAGCCGCGATCCGCTGGGCAGCGCCGGCGATTTCATCACCGCGCCCGAGATCAGCCAGATCTTCGGCGAGCTGATCGGCCTGTGGCTGACCGACATCTGGCTGCGTTCGGGCCGGGCCGAGACGGTTCACTATGTCGAGCTGGGGCCGGGGCGCGGCACCTTGGCGCGCGACGTGCTGCGGACGATGGCGCGCTTTGGCCTCGCGCCCAAGGTCCACTTCGTGGAAACCTCGGTGGCCCTGAAGGCGATCCAGCTTGATGCGGTGCCCCAGGCGCAGTGGCACGATGATCTCTCCACCGTGCCGCAGACCGGGCCAATCCTGCTGGTTGGCAACGAATTCCTCGATGCCTTGCCGGTGCGCCAGCTGGTGCGGATGGAAACCGGCTGGCGCGAACGGATGGTGGGTTTCTACCAGGACCGCTTCCTGCCCGTGGCCGGCCACCTGCCGATGGAGGCCGCCGTCCCCGAGGATCGGCGCGAGGCTGCCGTGGGCACGATCATCGAGACCTGCCCCGGGGCGGCCGCCGTGGTGAGCGAGATCGCGCGGCGCCTGTGCACGCAAGGCGGCGCGGCCCTGCTGGTGGACTATGGCTACACCGAGGTGCGCGACGGCTCGACATTCCAGGCGGTGAAGGCGCACGAAAAGGTCGATCCGTTCGAGAACCCGGGCGAGGCCGATCTGTCCGCGCTGGTCGATTTTGCCACCCTGGCCGGAATCGCCCAGCACCACGGCGCGCGCTGGCTGGGCACCTTGGGGCAGGGGCAATGGCTGAAGGCGCTGGGCGCCGATGCCCGCGCCCGGGCGCTGGGCGAACTGGCGCCGCAACACGCCGCCGCGCTGTGGGCCGCCAAGGAACGCCTCTGCGCGCCCGAGCAGATGGGCACGCTGTTCAAGGTGATGGGCCTGGCCGCGCCGAACTGGGCCGAGGGCGAGGCTTTTGCCGGCCCGGCGGCCGGGGTCGAGGTGGAATAGCGGCTGCCCGGTTTCGGCATCGGGTGGCCGGAGGACGGGGCGCAGGCACAGGCACCGGAGCGGCTGGCGCATGGCATTCAGGGTTGGAATCATCGGATTCGGCATGGCGGCGCGCGTGTTCCACGCGCCGCTGATCCGTGCCGTGGCGGGGCTTGAGCTCGCGGCGGTGGCGTCCTCGCGGGCCGATGCCGTTGGCGCGGCCCTGCCCGGACTGCACGTGTACCCCGATGCGGCGGCCCTGATCGCGGATGCATCGCTTGACGTGGTGGTGCTGGCCACCCCTAATGCGACCCATGCCCCCCTGGCCACGGCGGCGCTGGAGGCGGGCCGGCACGTGGTCGTCGATAAGCCGCTGGCGCTCTCGCTCGCCGAGGCGCGGCCGCTGGCGGCGCTGGCGCGCGAGCGCGACCGGCTGCTGCTGACGTTCCAGAACCGCCGCTGGGACAGCGATTTCCAGACGGTTCGGGAGGTGTTGGCCGAGGGCGCCGTGGGCGAGGTGGTGCAGTTCCAGTCGACGATCGACCGATATCGCCCCGAGGTGCGGGCGCGCTGGCGCGAGGATGGCAGCCCGGGCTCGGGCCTGTGGCTCGACATCGGGCCGCACCTGATCGACCAGGCGCTGGTCCTGCTCGGCCGTCCCGATACCGTGCTCGCCGATCTGGCCGTTTTGCGCCCCGGCGGGCGCGTCGAGGATTTTGCCCAGGTTGTGCTGCAGTATCCCGGCCGGCGCGCCGTGTTGCAGGCATCGATGCTGGCCGCCGCGGCCGCGCCCCGGATGGTGGTTCACGGCACCCTTGGATCGCTGGTCAAGGCGCGGTCCGATCCGCAGGAGGCCCAGTTGGCCGCCGGCATGGTTCCGGGCGATCCGGGCTTTGGCGAGGATACCGACCCGCTGGTCCTGATCGATGCCGCCGGCCGGCGTAGCGAGCGGCCGGCGCGGCGCGGGTGCCAGGAGCAGTTTTACCGGCACCTGGCGGCCGCGCTGGCGGGCACGGGCCAGGCGCCCAACAGGCTGGGCGAGATGCTGGCCGTTCAGGCCGTGCTGGATGCCTCCTACCGCTCGGCCCGTTCAGGCCGTGCGATCGTGCCGGAGTGGTGGGACTGAGCGAGGTCAGACGTCGAGATTGGCCACGTTGAGCGCGTTTTCCTGGATGAATTCGCGGCGCGGTTCGACCACGTCGCCCATCAGGCGGGTGAAGATCTCGTCGGTCACGTCGGCATCTTCCACCTTGACCTGGAGCAGGGCGCGGTTGTCGGGATCGAGCGTGGTTTCCCAGAGCTGTTCCGCGTTCATCTCGCCCAGACCCTTGTAACGGGCGATGGCCAGCCCCTTGCGGCCGGCGGCGAAGACCGCTTCGAGCAGCTCGGAGGGGCGGGTGATCTGGTCGCGCGGGGCGGCGGCGCGGGGGGCGGAGGGCTGGTCCCCAGCCTCGTCGTCGGCGGTTTCGGCTTCCGGTTCGGGCGCTTCGGCGGCGGCGCCGCCCTTCACCAGGCGGACCGGCTCGGCATAGACTTCGACGTTCTCCACCGCGAGGCGGGCCAGCTTGCGCGCCTCGGCGCTGGCCAGGAAGCTCGGCTCGATCGGGTAGGCGTCGGTCACCCCGCGCCACAGGCGCTTGACGAGCACCCCGCCCTCGCCGGTGAGTTCCGCCGACCAGCGGGCATCGCGGTCGCCATTGTCGAGCCAGAGGACCGAGCGGGCGAGCGCGGCCTCGCGGCCGGAGCGATCGAGATCGGGGTTGAACACCCCGCCCATGGCCAAGGCCTCGATCACCGCGGGATCATAGCGGCGCGGCACGAAGCCCATCAGCGAGCGCAGGCGCAGGGCGTGCTCGACCAGGCCTTCCAGTTCGGCGCCGCCACGCTGGCCGCCGCTGGTTTCCAGCACCCGCCCGGCGAGACCGGCCTCGACCAGGTAGCGATCGAGCGCGTGGTTGTCCTTGAGATAGACCTCCGAGCGGCCCCGGGTCACCTTGTAGAGCGGCGGCTGGGCTATGAAGAGGTGCCCGGCGCGGATGATATCGGGCATCTGCCGGTGGAAGAAGGTGAGCAGCAGGGTGCGGATATGCGCGCCGTCGACGTCGGCGTCGGTCATGATGACGATCTTGTGGTAGCGCAGCTTGTCGAGGTTGAACTCGTCGCGGATGCCGGTGCCCATGGCCTGGATCAGCGTGCCGACTTCCTTGGAGCTGATGATCCGGTCAAACCGGGCGCGCTCCACATTCAGGATCTTGCCCTTCAAGGGCAGGATCGCCTGATAATGCCGGTCACGGCCCTGCTTGGCCGAGCCGCCGGCCGAATCACCCTCGACCAGGAACAGTTCGCACTTCGAGGGATCGCGCTCCTGGCAATCGGCCAGCTTGCCGGGCAGCGAGGCGATATCCATTGCGCCCTTGCGGCGGGTGAGTTCGCGCGCCCTGCGGGCGGCCTCGCGGGCGGCGGCGGCATCGATGATCTTGCCGATCACCGCCTTGGCATAGGCGGGGTTTTCCTCGAGCCACTCGGTCATCTTGTCGCCCATCAGGCTTTCGAGCGGCTGGCGCACTTCGGAGGAAACCAGCTTGTCCTTGGTCTGGCTGGAGAACTTCGGGTCCGGCAGCTTGACCGAGACGATCGCGGTGAGCCCCTCGCGCATATCGTCGCCGGTGAGGCTGACCTTTTCCTTCTTCAGCAGGCCCGATTTCTCGGCATAGTTGTTCAAGGTGCGGGTCAGCGCGGCGCGGAAGGCGGCAAGGTGGGTGCCGCCATCGCGCTGGGGGATGTTGTTGGTGAAGCACAGGACGTTTTCGTAGTACGAATCGTTCCATTCCAGCGCGACATCGATGCCGATGCCATCGCGCTGGGCGCTGATCGCGATCGGATCGGGGAGCAGCGCCTGCTTGTTGCGATCGAGCCACTTCACGAAGGCGGCGATCCCGCCCTCGTAATAGAGGTCATGCTCCTTCACCTCCTCGCCGCGCCTGTCGCGCAGGAGGATGCGGACGCCGGAATTGAGGAAGGCCAGCTCGCGGTAGCGGTGTTCGAGCTTGTCGAAATCGTAGACCGTGATGTTCTTGAAGGTCTCGTCCGAGGCGAGGAAGGTGACCCGGGTGCCCTTCTTGGGGGCGCCCTTGCCGTTGTCCGGAGCGGGGCCGACCACGCGCAGCGATTCCACCGCATCGCCGTGGGCGAACTTCATCCAGTGTTCCTCGCCATCGCGCCAGATGGTGAGTTCGAGCCATTCCGACAGGGCGTTGACCACCGAGACGCCGACGCCGTGGAGGCCGCCCGAAACCTTGTAGGCGTTATCGTCGGAGGTGTTCTCGAACTTCCCGCCGGCGTGGAGCTGGGTCATGATGACCTCGGCGGCGGAGACGCCTTCCTCGGCATGGATGCCGGTGGGAATGCCGCGGCCGTTGTCCTCGACCGAAACCGAGCCATCGGGGTTGAGCTCGATCAGGACCAGGTCGCAGTGGCCGGCGAGCGCCTCGTCGATCGCGTTGTCCGAAACCTCGAAGACCATGTGGTGCAGGCCCGAGCCATCGTCGGTATCGCCGATGTACATACCGGGCCGCTTGCGAACCGCATCCAGCCCCTTGAGGACCTTGATGGAATCGGCGCCATAGGCGTTCTGGTTCGGGGTGTTGGCCGCCGGCGTGTTTTCAGGAGTTTCGGACATGGCGGGCATATAGGGACTCGCGCGCGCGGGCGAAAGCGAAATGGCCCGCGCCGTCCACAGGATTGCGGCCCCGTGGATCGTGAATGATATGTAATATTGTATCATGTTGCGCGCTGCGATAGGAGGCGCCCCGGGCTTCAGGAGACCAGACCCATGCGCCGCCTGCCATCCATCGCCTCCAGCCTGCTGGCCCTGGCCGCTGCCGCGCCCATCTTCGCGGACCCGGCGGCGGACGGCAGCGCCGACCCGCACGACCATGTCCCCCAGGAGATCGTCGTCACCGGCGCCTTGCGGCAGAGCCGGCTCGATGCCTTGTCGGGCGTGGCGGTGATCCAGGGGGCCAGGCTGGACCAGGCGATCCGCCCATCGATCGGCGATACGCTGGAACATACGGCGGGCGTTTCCTCCACCTCGTTCGGGCCGACCGCCTCGCGCCCGGTCCTGCGCGGGATGCAGGGCGAGCGGGTGCGCCTGCTGACCGACGGGATCGGCGCGATCGACGTGTCGAACACCTCGGCCGACCATGCCGCCGTGGTCAATCCGTTGCTGGCCGAACGGATCGAGGTGCTGCGCGGGCCGCAATCGCTGCTCTATGGCGCCTCGGCCATCGGGGGGGTGGTCAACGTGATCGACCGGCGGATTCCGACCAGCCTGCCGACCGAGCCGGTCCATCTCGGCGCGGTTGCCGGCTATGGCTCGGCGGCGCATGAACGGTCGGCGGCGGGGTCGGTGGAGGTTCCGCTGGGCGGCGGTTTCGTGGCCCACGGCGATGGCTCGTATGACAAGTCGGACGACCTCGCCATCGGCGGCTTCGCGCTGACACCCACCCTGCGCGCCCAGGCGTTGGCGACCGCCGCGTCGGGGTTGGGCGATCCGGCCATCGCCTATGCGGCGAACGCGGCCCAGGCCGGCGTCCTGCCCAATACCGCGGCGCGCACCTGGACCGCGGGCGGCGGCCTTTCCTACATCAATGACCGCGGGATGCTGGGGGCGAGCTACACCCACAGCGACAGCCTCTATGGCGTGCCGGTGCGCCTCGCCACCCGCCCCGGCGATGGCGAGGAAGCGCCGCGCCTTGCCATGAGGCAGGACCGGCTGGACCTGCGCGCCGAGGTGAAGCCGGGCGGCGCGATCGACCACGTGCTGTTGCGCGCCGCCTGGGCGGACTATCGCCATTCCGAGCTGGCCCCCGATGGCAGCGTGGGCACCACCTTCCTCGACAAGGGAATCGAGGCCCGGCTGGAGGTGGCCCAGGCCCGGCGGGGCGGCTGGCAGGGGGCCAGCGGCGCCCAGTTCGTCAACCGCGATTTCGACGTGATCGGCGACGAGGCCTTCCTGCCGAAGAACGGAACGCAAGCCTTCGGCCTGTTCACGGTCCAGCAGGTGGAGCTTGGCGGGTTCAAGCTGGAGGCCGGCGCGCGCTTCGAGCACACGCGGATTGCCGCCATGCCCGGCCCGGCCCAGCCGCAGTTCGCGGCCGGCGCGCGGCGGTTCGATACGGTTTCGCTGTCGGGCGGGGCGGCGTGGGCGGTCAGGCCGGGCTGGCGGCTGGGGCTGAACCTGTCGCGCACCGAGCGCGCCCCGGCGGCGGAGGAACTGTTCGCCAATGGCCCCCACGCCGGCACCGAGGCCTTCGAGATCGGCAATCCCGCCTTCGGGATCGAGCGGGCGACCAGCCTTGAGGCAATCCTCAAGGGCGGCGATGCGGATTTCGGGCTGGAGGCCTCGGCCTATTACACCTGGTTCGCCAACTTCATCTACGATGCGCGGACCGGCGCGGTGATCGACGGCCTGCCGGTCTACCAGGGCCGGCAGGGCGATGCGCGATGGCTGGGCTTCGAGGTGGAAGGCCATGCCACCCTGGCGCGGCTGGGCGGATGGACCCTGGCGGCCGATGGCCTGGCCGATGCGGTGCGCGCGACGATTTCCAGCTATGGCCCGGCCCCGCGCATCCCGCCGCTGCGCCTGCTGGGCGGACTGGAGGCGAAAAGCCGCAAGCTCGACCTGCGCGCCGAGGTGGAGCAGGTGACCGCGCAGCACCGGGTGGCCCCGAACGAGACGCCGACCCCGGCCTATACCCTGATCAATGCCAGCGCATCGTGGCGGCCCTGGGGCGAGGACCGGCCGCTCAGCTTCACCCTTTCGGCCAACAACCTGCTGGACGTGGCGGCGAGGCGCCACGCCTCGTTCCTGAAGGACTACGCCCCGCTGGCCGGGCGCGACATCCGCCTGACGGCGCGGCTGGAGCTTTAAACTCTGTTTCAGTCAAACTGAAACAGATGCGGCACCGGCCCGCTCCCGGCCCGTTTGCACATGGACATCCGGGGGATGTCCATGTGGTAGGGGGGCGACCACCCAACGATAGTACCCTATGGGTGGTCGGGCGGGGGAGCGGGCCGGTGCCGATTCCACGTAAGTGGAAACGACTCTAGGGTCCGTACTCAATAAGGTTGCGCGGGAGGCTGTTGGCTGATTCAAGGTGTCCGAGG
>NZ_JBHRTQ010000012.1:0-603 GCF_042646485.1 Novosphingobium bradum
CGGCGAGAGCCGAGGTGCCGGTGGCCGTGGCATTGGCGCCGGTGGCGTTGGCGTTGGAGCCGGTCGCGGTGGCGTCGGCGCCCGAAGCCAGGGCCGAGGAGCCCGCGGCCGTGGCGTTGGTGCCGGTGGCGTTGGCGAGGGTGCCGGTAGCGGTGGCGTTGATGCCATCAGCCAGGGCCGAGGTGCCCGAGGCCGTGGCGTTGGCGCCGTTGGCATTCGCCAGGTAGCCCGAAGCGGTGGCGTTGGTGCCGAGGGCATTGGCCTGCTGGCCGAGCGCCGTGGCGTTGGTGCCGATGGCCTGGGCGCGGTCACCGAAGGCCGAGGCGGAATCGCCCTGGGCATTGGCGCTCGAACCGTAGGCCGTGGCGGCAAGGCCATTGGCCTGGGCCAGGACGCCGCCCGCGGTGGCATTGTCGCCGGTGGCATTGGCGAGGGTGCCGGTGGCCGTGGCGTTGGCGCCGGCGGCGAGGGCCGAGGTGCCGGTGGCGGTGGCGTTGGCGCCGGTGGCATTGGCGTTGGAGCCGGTGGCCGTGGCGTCGGCGCCCGAAGCCAGGGCCGAGGAGCCCGCGGCGGTGGCGTTGGCGCCCGTGGCGTTGGCGAGGG
>NZ_JBHRTQ010000013.1:0-102264 GCF_042646485.1 Novosphingobium bradum
TTCCTATCCGCTGTCCTCATCGTCGCCGCCATCATCTGGTGGGCCAATTGAGTCCGGACCCTAGAGCCTCACCGCGCGCAGGCGCAGCGAATTGCCGATCACCGCCACCGAGCTGAAGGCCATGGCCGCCCCTGCGATCACCGGGCTGAGCAGCAGGCCGAACAGCGGATAGAGCGCGCCGGCCGCGAGCGGGATGCCGGCCGAGTTGAACACGAAGGAAAAGAACAGGTTCTGGCGCACGGTCCGCATCACCGCGCGGCTCAGCCGGCGGGCGCGCACAATCCCGGCCAGATCGCCGCCGACCAGGGTGATGCCCGCGCTTTCCATGGCAACATCGGTGCCCGTGCCCATGGCGAGGCCGACATCGGCGGCAGCCAGCGCGGGGGCATCGTTGATCCCGTCGCCGGCCATGGCCACCCGCGCGCCAGCTGCGCGCAGGGCCGTGATCACCGCCTGCTTGGCTTCGGGCAGGACCTCGGCGCGGACCTCGTCGATCCCGCCGATCTGCCGGGCCACGGCCTCGGCCGTGGCCCGGCTGTCGCCGGTGAGCATGACCACGCGCAGCCCTTCCGCGCGCAGGGCGGCAAGCGCCTCGGCCGCGCCGGGCTTGACCGGATCGGCCACGGCGACCAGCCCGGCGAGGCGGCCATCGACCGCCACCAGCATGATCCCCTCGCCGCCATGCCGCCGGGCCTCGGCGGCGGAGTCCAGCGGCGCCGGATCGGCCCCGGCCTGCCGCATCAGCGCCACATTGCCGAGCGCGACGGCGCGCCCGCCCACCGTGCCGCTGACCCCAAGGCCGGGGTGCGCGCGGAAACCGTCGGCCCTGGCGAGGGCCAGCCCGCGCGCCTGTGCTCCGCCGACGATCGCAGCAGCCAGCGGATGCTCGCTGGCCCGTTCGAGCGCGGCGGCCAGTGCCAGCAGATCGTCCTCGGCAAAGCCGGGCAGCGCCGCCACGCCCACCAGCCGGGGCTTGCCGAGCGTGAGGGTGCCGGTCTTGTCGATCACCAGGGTGTCGATCCGCTCCATGGTTTCCAGTCCCTGGGCATCGCGGAACAGCACACCCGCGCCCGCCCCCCGGCCGGTGCCGACCATGATCGCCATCGGCGTGGCCAGGCCCAGCGCGCAGGGGCAGGCGATGATCAGCACGGCGACCGCATTGACCAGGGCATGGACCAGCCGCGGCTGCGGCCCGAGCAGCGCCCAGGCGAGGAAGGTGAGCAGGGCCACGCCGACCACCGCCGGCACGAACCAGCCCGAAACCCGATCAGCGATGGCCTGGATCGGCGCACGCGAGCGCTGGGCCTGCGCCACCATCCGCACGATCTGCGCCAGTATGGTATCGCGGCCAACCCGCTCGGCCCGCATCAGCAGCGCGCCGGCGCCGTTGACCGTGGCTCCGGTGACCGGGCTGCCGGGGTGCTTTTCCACCGGGACCGGTTCGCCCGAGATCATCGCCTCGTCGACCGCGCTGTGGCCCGCGGTCACCGTGCCGTCGACCGGCACCTTCTCGCCCGGGCGCACCCGCAGGGTCTGGCCGGGCTGGACCTGGTCCAGCGCGATGTCGGCCTCGCTGCCGTCGACGCGGACCAGCCGGGCGGTCTTCGGGGCAAGGCCCAGCAGGGCGCGGATCGCCCGGCCGGTGGCCGAGCGGGCGCGCAGTTCCAGAACCTGGCCCAGCAGGACCAGCGCCACGATCACCGCCGCCGCCTCGAAATAGACCGGCACCATCCCGCCCATGGTGCGGAACTGGGCGGGAAAGGCGCCGGGCCGCAGGACCGCGACCAGGCTGTAGCCATAGGCCACGCCCACCCCCAGCGAGATCAGGGTGAACATATTCAGGTGCCCGCTGCGAAGCGAGGCCGCGCCGCGCTGGAAGAAGGGCGCCGCGCCCCACAGCACCACCGGCGTGGCCAGGGCCAGTTCGGCCCAGGGCGCGACGGCCATCGGCAGGAGATGCAGGCCCGCGAGGTCGGCCGCCATGGTCAGCACCAGTAGCGGCAGGGCCAGGACCGCGCTGACCGCGAAACGGCGGGTCATGTCGGCCAGTTCGGGATTGGGCGCTTCATTCAGCGCGGGTTCGAGCGGTTCGAGCGCCATGCCGCAGATCGGGCAGGCGCCGGGGCCGGCCTGGCGCACCTCGGGGTGCATCGGGCAGGTCCAGATCGCGCCGTCCGGTGGCGGTGGGGCCGGCGCCGGGGCATCGGGCGGGGCGAGATAGCGCTGGGGGTCGGCGGTGAACTTCGCCGCGCAGCCCGCGCTGCAGAAATGGTAGTCCACGCCCGCAACGACCGCGCGGTGGGGCGAGCGGGCGGGATCCACGGTCATCCCGCAGACGGGATCCTTCACCGTGGCCGTCCCGTGGTGTCCGTCCGTCATGCCATGGCCTCGCTACCGGCAGGTCCGGGGGCAAGGAAAGGCCTGTGCGCCGACGGCGTCAACCGGCAATTGCGAGGAGGATGCGGGGGAAAGGGTGACGATCCGGCGGATTGGAACCTGGGGCTGGTAGGTCGGGGTCTGCCGGATCGTCGCTTGCAGCCTTAGCGCTGCCGGTGCCCCGGCAGCGTGAAGGGCGCATTACCGATTGGTAAGGGTCGGACTTTTCAGAAGCTGGCGGTCAGGCCCAGGGTCGCCACGTGATCGTCGGTATCCGGCCCGCTCCGCACGAAGCCGTGCTGGTTGAGATAGCCCAGGTCAACCGAGATGTTCTTGGCCACAGGGGTGCTGATCGAAACCCCGGTCCGCCAGCGATCGTAGCCCGACACCTTCTGGAAACCGGTGGTGTTGAGGTTGATGAAGCTTTCGTGGGTGAGGTTGAGGTTGGTCTTGCCGTGGATCGGCAGCGACAGCTTCACATAGGGGCGCAGTCGCCAGCCGGTGCCGGCCAGGCCATCGCGCCAGCGCTCTTCCAGCCGCAGCCGGGCATTGACGTTGACCGGACCGATCTTGGCGATGTTGTCGAAGCTGACCTGCTGGCGGAAGCGGTGCTCCGTGATGGTGAGGTTGCCGTGGGTGTACTGGGGATCGAGCGTGTAGCCGAGCCAGTAGGTCACGTGCTTGTTGGCCTTGTAGCCGAGCATCAGGTTCTGCTCGACCTCGTAGAAGCCCTTAGCGTCGCTGGTCCGCAGGACCGTCTCGCTCGATGCCTTGAGCGGGCCGCCAAGCCCGGCATTGAGCGTGACCGTGCCCCAGGCCTGGGTATCGTCGGCAAGGGCCGGGGTGGCCGTGGCCAAGGCGGCGGCGGCGGTGGTCAGCGCCAGGCAGGCAGTCATTCGCATCGTGGTAAGCTCCGTGGCCTTGTCTCGTGGGCTGGCCACTATGACGGGTTTGTTACACTTCCATGACCATGATCTGACCCGTTTGCGACCTTCCGCTCGAACCACACCGCGCCCGCGCCCACGGTCATCCGCACCAGCCCGGCGCCAAGGCTCTCGCGGGCCTTGGCCCAGCCGCGATCAAGCAGGCACAGGTCGGCCGGGGCGCCGGGGGCCACGGTTCGCTGGCGTTCGGGCGCCTCGCCGTGGCCCAGGAACAGGGCCAGCGCCGCTTCGGGCGACAGCGCCTCGCTGGCGCCGATGACCTGCCCGGCCAGGGTTTGGCGCGAAACGGCGGCGGCCATCGCCGCCCAGGGGTCGGGCCGGCCGAACGGGGCATCGCTGCCCGCCGCCAGCGGCACCCCGGCGTTCAGGAAGGCGGCGGCGCGATAGAGCCAGGGTCGGTCGGCCGGATCGACTGCGGCGAGATAGGCATCGCCGCGCTCGGCGATGAAATGGGGCTGGGTGACGACGATCAGGCCCAGCGCGGCGATTTCGGCCACCTGTTCATCGGGCGCGATCGAGGCGTGTTCGATCCGGTCGCCGGCGAGCGGCCCGGCTTCGCGCAGCGCGGCCAGCGCGAAGACCAGCTCGGCCAGGGTCACGCAGTGGACGGCGACCGGGCGCCCCGCCGCATGGCTGGCGGCGACAAGGCCCACGGTTGCCTCATAGTCGGGCAGGCGGGCATCGTGGAGGTGCAGCTTGGTGTAGCGCACGCGCAGGCGCGGATCGGCGCTGGCGGGAAGATCCGCCCGCCCGGCCAGGACCAGCCGCTGGCGCAGCGCGCCGCTGTCCTGCTGGGCGGCGAGACAGGCTAGCGCGGCGGCATCGTTGGAGGGGGTCATCTCGGTCAGGCCGGTCAGGCCCAGCCGGGCAAGGTCGGCGCTGGCCGGGGCAAGATCGGGGAACTGGCCCGTCAGCCGGGCGCGCAGCCATTCGTCGCCATCGTCGATGTGGCCTCGCGCGCGGTCGAGCCGGGGCGGTGGCGAGGCACCGCCGGCCAGCAGGAGATCGAGCGCGGCAGAGTTGACGATCCAGCGCCGCCCGCCGCGATGCTGCACGCGGATCGGCCGGTCGGGGCCGTGGGCATCGAGCCAGGCGCGGTCGAGCCAGTCGGGGCCAAGATCGCCCGCCACGCTTTCGTGATAGCCGGTCCCGCGCAGCCAGCCGGAGCCGGGGGCTTGCGCGAGGCGGCGGGCCAGCGCTTCGGCCCCGTCCACCTCGGGCGGCCCGCAGAATACCGAGGTGCGCGCGGCGGCCAGGGCGAAGAGATGGCAGTGGTGATCGTGCAGCCCCGGCAGCAGCGCGCCGCCCGCCGCATCGATCACCCGCTCACCGTCGGCGGGGTCCAGCCGCCCGATCGCGGCGATGCGCCCGCCGGCCAGCCGCACGTCGGCCAGTTGCCCGCCGCCCCGCCATGGGTTGCCGGCATATCCTTCCAGTTCGGCATTGCGGATCAGCACCTGGCGCAGCCTTCCCGGCGGTTGCCCGCGCGTCAATCGGCCCGGCCGAAGGGGACGATGCGGCAGCCGGCCTTCGTTGCCGCCCGGCGCAGCGCGATCTGGGCCGGCCCCGGCCCGATCCGGGGCGGATCCTCATAATAGCGCGAAAGTTCGGCGAATTCACTGGCATCGGCAAAGGCCAGGCTGTGGCGCGGGCACAGGGCGGCCAGTCCATCCGGGGTGATCACGTCACCCGCCAGGACCAGCGGCCGGTTGCCGAGGTCGGGCCGGTTGGACACGAAATTGTGATCGAACGGGATGCGCCCGCTCTCGAACACCACGAAATCGGCATCGGTGCGCGCCACCGCCTGGCGCGCCTCGGCGAAGGGGGCGATGAAGCCGCGCACCATCAGCGCGTGCAGCGGCAGGAGCACCACCAGCGAAACCAGGGTCGCCGCCTGAAAGGCCCGCACCGGCGCGGCTCCGCGCGCGGCCAGCCAGCGCCAGCCATATCCGGCCAGCAGGCAGCACGATCCGATCAGTCCGTGGAGGTAGCGATAGCCCCAGCCGTGGCCCTGGGGGGGCAGGAGGATGGTCATCGCTGCCACGGTCAGCACCACGCCCCCGGCCAGCGCCCGGGCGAGATCGTCGGTCCCGGCCAGCTTGCGCGCGCCGACCAGCGCCAGCGGCACGAGCAGCGCGTGCTGCCAGGTGCAGAAGCGCAGGAGATTGCCCGCCATGACCCACAGCGCATCGAGGTTGGGCGCGATGGCCACCAGGGCGAACAGCCGGTCGACCAGCCCGGTCGGGCCGGCGAGCGCGCCGGGGCCGGGGCCGGACGCGATCGCGGCGGTGATCCAGTGCGGCCAGGCCAGCCAGAAGGCGCCGATCGCCGCATAGGCCGCGATGTAGCCCGCCAGCAGGCGCCATTGCCGCCGGCGGTGCAAGAGGTCGAGAAAGGGCAGGACGAACAGGGGGTGGAATACCGGCTGGTGGATGCCGGTGGCCAGCAGGCCGGTGATCATCGCCCCGGCGTGGCCGGCGCGCGTGCCGCGCAGGAAGCAGGCCAGCCACAGCAGGTTGAGCGCGAGATGCGTGGTCATCGCGAAGGTCGCCGTGCCGGTCAGAACGACCTGCGAGGAGCCGGCCAGACACAGCAGGACCACCGCTTGCGTGGCCCGGTCGTCCGGCCAGATCCGCCGGGCCACGCGCCACAGGAGCAGCCCGGCCATGCCGGTGAGCAAGGGTGAAACCAGCGCAGGGGGGATAACCTTGCCCAGCATGGCGCGGATCGCCGCGTTGACCGGCAGGTAATTCGACACCCAGGCCGAATGATCGGGCACCGGGAACAGGAACAGGTCGTTCAGCGGGGCGTACAGCGGGCGCACGGCCTCGGGCAGGCGCCAGAACAGGTGGCCGGCGCCGTAGATCGCCGCGTCGAAGCTGGCCATCTGTTCGTCGCGGGTGAAATCGTGATCGAACAACACCAGCACCCGGATCGCCCAGGCACCCAGAACCAGGCCGGCAACCAGGATCGCCACGCGCCGCCCGCTGGCCTCGGCCATGGCTCGCGCGGCGGGTGGGTGCGCGCGCAGCAGGCCCGAGGCGACGAACAGTCCGGCCAGGCCAAGCGCTACCGGGATGTCCTGGCGGCGGGCGCACAGTTCGGTCAGATACAGGAGGTTTCCGGGATAGCGCGGGCTGGGGAAGATCAGCAGCGCACCCAGCGCGGTGGAGACCAGCAGCAGCAAGGTGGCCAGGGTCGCCCGGCGCAGGGTTCCGACAGGATCGCTTTCGTTCTGCACCCCGTCCGCATCGGCCATCGCCGGCAAGCCCCGCATTGCCCCATCTCCAGCCACCGCCCCTTGGCGCCCGCCTTGCGCCATAGGGCGGCGGCAGGGGCGGGGCAAGGTGGCGCCAGGCCGCGGATCGCCCCGCCTGGGAACTTCCCGCGGCGCGCCAACGTTGGACGTGGCGAGAGGGTGGGCACGGTGGCTTCGGGTCACCGCGCCCGGGCACCCGCGGAGACAGTGATGGCAGACGATCCAGGCAAGCGCGCGCCTTCGGCAAGGAACCGCGCCGCGACCGACCGGGGCTACGAATTGCGCTATTTTGCCCGCAAGCACGGGCTGACCACGGCCGAGGCGAACGACCTCATCCGACGGATCGGCAATGACCGGGCCAGGCTCAACGAGGCGGCGGTCCGCCTGAAGCGCAGCCAGGCGCCGCCGCGCGCCCGGCACGAGGGCGGATCGTCGGCATCCGGCCAGTAGCGCGGGCCGGTTGCCGGGGGGCGGGCGGGGCTTGACGCGCGATGCCCCGGGGCCGAGGGCTGGCCGTCATGGCCGAATCGACCTCGCAGCGTGCGTCCGCCCCGCCGCCGGCAACCGCCGGCGCGCTTCCCAGCGGCTTCGGCGCGGCCATGGCGCGCGGCCTGCGCTGCACCTGCCCGCGCTGTGGTGCGCCGGGCCTGTTTCGCCGCTGGCTCAAGCCGGTCGATCGCTGCGCGGCCTGCGACATGGACTGGAGCCTGCAACGGGCCGATGATTTTCCCGCCTATATCGCGATCATCGTTACCGGGCACCTGCTGGCCCCGATCATGATCGCGCTGGCCACCGATGCCGCGCTTGGCCCGCTGGGGCTGGCCGCGGTTCTCTTCCCAAGCGCGATCGCCATGATGCTGGGCCTGCTCCAGCCGGCCAAGGGCGTGGTCATCGCGCTGCAATGGTGGCACGGGATGCACGGCTTCGTGCGCGAACGCGCCGGCGGTTGATTTCTGTTTCAGTCAGACTGAAACAGTTGCCGCCTCCTCGTCAGTGGACCAAATTCTAGGCCGGCACGGCCTCGGGCACCAGGTTGTCGCGCAGGCGATTGAGCAGGCCGACCAGTTGCTGGAATTCCTCGGGCGCGAAGTTCGAGAGGGTCTCGGCCATCAGCGCCTCGGCCATCTTCTGCAATTCGACCAGCAGGCTTTCGGCCGCCGGGGTGATGTAGAGCAGCCAGGCGCGGCGGTCGGCCGGGGCGGGGCGGCGCTCGACCATGCCGGATTTCTGGAGTCGGTCGATCATCCGGCCCACCGTGATCGCCTCGACGTCGAGCAGGCCGGCCAGGGCCGCCTGGGTGATCCCCGGGCAGAAGTTGAGCGCGGCCAGCACCCGCCATTGCGGGCCGGTCACCCCGAGCGCGCGGGCGGTGGTGTCGAACCGCTTGCGATAAAGGCGCCCGATATCGTTCGCGAGAAACGCGATGTTGGTTTGCACGGGCCGGGTCGGCCCCGGGCGGTCGCCGGTGGACATGGCGCCTTACCTAGCACCCGGGTGCCGCTTGTAAACGCTTGCCGTCCGCTGGCCCCGTGCCTCACTGCGTGACTGACTGCGCGACTGGCCGCGCGACTGGCCCTCCGGCTGGCCCGGCGATTCGACCGCGACCTCGCGCCATTCGCCCGGCCCCAGCCCGGCCAGCGTCCATTCCCCGATCCGCCAGCGCACCAGCCTGAGCGTCGGGTGGCCCACGGCGGCGGTCATCCGGCGCACCTGGCGGTTGCGTCCTTCGCGGATGGTCAGTTCCAGCCAGCAATCGGGCACGGTCTTGCGGAAGCGCACCGGCGGATCGCGCGGCCACAGCGCGGGCGGATCGATCCGGCGCACCTCGGCCGGCCGGGTCGGGCCGTCGGCCAGGGTCACACCCCGGCGCAACTGCTCCAGCGCGGTGGCTTCCGGCTCGCCTTCCACCTGGACCAGGTAGGTCTTGGGCAGCTTGAAGCGGGGATCGGCGATGCGCGCCTGGAGCCGGCCATCGTCGGTCAGGAGGAGCAGTCCCTCGCTGTCACGGTCGAGCCGTCCGGCGGGATAGACGCCCGGCACCGCCACCAAGCCCGACAGGGTCGCGCGCGCGCCGTCGCCGGCCTGGTCGCTGAATTGCGAAAGCACGCCATACGGCTTGTTGAGGAGGATGAGCCGCGAGGCTGGCGATCCGTCAGGCATGGTGCCGCCATAGGCCGCGCCGGCCGCGTGCGACAGGCCTATTCGGCCCGGTCGTCGTGGATGCTGTCGAGCACGTAGCCGCGCGAGCGCACGGTCCGCAGCGGATCGGGCACGCCCTGTTCGCGCAAGGCCCGGCGCAGGCGGCCGGTCCAAACGTCGACCGTCCGCTCGTCGATGAGGCCGCTGTCCTTGCCGAGGCTGTCGATCAGGGCCGTGCGGCTGAACACCCGGTCGGGATTGGCGACGAAATGGGCGAGCAGGCGAAACTCGTTGGGCCGCAGCGCCAGGACCTGGCCGCGGAAGCGCGCGGCGAAGGCCACCGGATCGATGGTCAGCTCGCCATGCCGCAGCCGCCCGGCCAGATTGGACTCAGGCGTCTGCGCCAGCTGGGGCGCCGGTTGAGGTGTCATCTGGGGCTGGTGCGAGGCGACAGCAGGGTGATCGCTCATGGGGGGCTGCATGAATGTGGACACTGCGACGGTGATGCAGCCCCCGCATGACGAACTCATGACGGTTTTTTGACAGGCGCACCGCCCGCCCGGCGTGCGGGCCGCGTGTCATATTGCGGTCATCGAACTGTCCACGAACTGCAACGCGGGAGGCCTAGCCGGGCCGTGGCCAAGGGGGTTCCGGCGCTGCCGAATCGACCATGAGGGTTTGTCCCCCCGCGTGCCGGAACGAAAGCCTCCCCGGAAGGGAACACCATGCACACGTCCATCAAGTTTTCCGCCTCGCTCCTCGCGCTTGCCAGCGCCTGGATCGCCGCCCCCGCCTTCGCCGAGGAAGCGCCCGCCGCTCCGGTCGAATCCGCCGTCGAAGGCGATGCCTCGCGCCTGACCGAGATCGTCGTCACCGCGACCAAGCGCGAGACCAACCTCCAGAAGACCCCGATCGCCATCTCGGTCCTCGCCCCCGAGGCGATCAAGGATCGCCACGTGCAGAGCCTGATCGATATGGCCGATGGCGTGGTGCCTTCGCTGCGCGTCGCTACCTTTGAAGCCCGCCAGTCGGCGCTGGTCGTCGGCATCCGCGGCATCGTCCCCTTCGACCAGAACCAGACCGCCCGCGATGGCGGTGTCGGCGTCTATGTCGATGGCATCTATCTCGGCCGCTCGCAGGGCTTGAACGCCGCCCTCCTCGACGTGCAGCGCCTTGAAGTGCTGCGCGGTCCCCAGGGGACCCTGTTCGGCCGCAACACCGAAGGCGGCGCGCTCTCGATCGTGACCAAGGCGCCCACCGGCGAATTTGGCGGCCGGGTTACCGCGGGCGTGGGCAATTATGGCGCCTACAATGGCGAAGTGCACATCGACTTCCCGGCGATCTACAACATCGCCTTCAAGCTCGATGGCGTGATCCAGCACCAGGGCGCAACGGTCTCCAACCCGCTGTCCGGCCAGTTCGGCTGGAACTACAAGAACAGCAAGGGTGGCCGCGTCAGCGCGCTGTGGAAGCCGGTCGACGGCCTGTCGATCGATGTCGCCTACGATCGCGGCCGCGACGAGAACACCCCGTTCTACAGCCAGCTGGTGAGCTACAACCCCAACAAGTACAACGTCGGCAGCTTCGTCGGCTCGACGCTGACCTATAACAACACGGCCTGCAACGTGGTGGTCAACAAGGTCACCACCAACCCCTGCATCCGTCCGCTTTCCTCGATTGTCACTGTCGGCGGCACCCGCCAGTCGGCGGCCGAGATCGGCGTGCCGCAGCAGCCCAGCACTGACGATACCGACGGCACCTCGATCACCGCCAAGTACAAGGTCTCGCCCGACCTTGAACTGCGCTCGATCACCGGCTGGCGCGGCGTCACCACCTGGCAGTGGGACAATTCGGGCGGCGCGCATCGTTCCACCTTCGGCCCCAATGCCACCTTCAGCCGCTACAGCCTGTCGTACCTGCGCCAGCGCCAGTTCAGCCAGGAGCTCCAGGCCGTCGGGCACCTGACCGACATCGACTATGCGGTGGGCCTCTACTACTTCACCGAAAACGTGCGCGAATATGCCGCTACCCCGCAGACCAACACCTGGAACGCGACCGGCACGGCCTATACCATCAACAACGCGCTCAACTGGGATCCGGCCAACTGGTCGCGCCAGCGCGACAGCAACGCCACCGCGCACTCCTATGCCGCCTTCGCCCAGGCCACCTGGACCCCGATCGATCCGCTCCACATCACCGTGGGCGGGCGCTACACCAAGGACAAGCGCCGCGGCGCGCTTACCTTCGTGCAGGGCAAGGTCGCCAACTTCCCGTTCACCTTCAGCAATGGCCGCTTCGATCCGATGGTCACCCTGGCGGTGGATGCGGCCGACGGGGTCAACCTCTACGCCAAGTACTCGACCGGCTACCGTGCCGGCGGCGCCAACTCGCGTTCGTCGACCTTCACCGCCTTCAATCCGGAATCGGTCAAGGCCTACGAAGTCGGCGCCAAGCTTGACCTGCTCGATCGCAAGCTGCGCCTGAACCTGGCCGCCTATGCGATGGACCGCACCGGCACCCAGATCGATTTCGACAATGTCGACACGGTCATCGGCAGCCCGACGCTGGGCCTCCACACCGAGGAAACCCGCAACGCTCCGGGCGTTTCGAAGATCCGCGGGCTGGAAGCAGAGCTGACCGCCCGTCCGGTCGAGAACCTGACCATGGGCCTGTCCTATGCCTATACCGACGCGAAGATCCCGCTGACGCCGAACCCCTTCTTCGCCAATGCCCCGACCCAGGTCTTCGTGGTGTTCACCCCGAAGAACGCGGCCTCGGGCTATGTCGACTATGACCTGCCGCTTGGCGGCGCCGGCGCCCGCCTGCGCTTCCACGTGGATGCCAACTACGCCAGCAGCGCCTATTCCTTCCAGAACCAGGCGACCAAGGTCGATGGCAGCTTCGTGGTCAACGGCCGCCTGGCGCTGGTCGATATTCCGATGGGGTCGGGCAGCAACCTGGTGACGATCTCGGCCTGGGGTCGCAACCTGTTCAACGAACAGCACATCTACCGCCGCGATGCGTCGAACTCTTCGCCGACGCTGAGCGCCGATGGTTCGCTGAGCTACAGCGGCATCCTGGGCGACTATGCCAACTTCAACGCCCCGCGCACCTTCGGGATCGACGCGACCGTTCACTTCTGATCGGTTCGGGATAGTTCCACCCTGACTGGGGCGGGAGGTCGCATGGCCTCCCGCCCCTCTTTTTTGCGGGGGCCGGCCAGCGCGCGCGGAGCCTTGCGGGCAAGGTAGTCATTCCCCGCTTGCCTGCCTTGGACGCGCTTCTCATCGAGCTGCGAAGTCGGCTGCGACAAGAGGAGTCAAAGACCGTGCTCGTTAACAGCTTCGGCCTGCCATGGACGCCAGATGGCTTCGGCGGCAGCTTCAACCGGGTGCGCGACAAGGCCAAGATCGTGCACATCGACCCTCATTCGGGAAAGGCGATCAAGAAACACCTCCACGATGTGCGCGGCACATTCTGCACCAAGCTGATCACCCTGGCGAAACTTACCGACCAGGAGGCCGCCGGGATCATGGGCTGGTCACCCGAGCAAGTCGCCGGAATTCGCAGAACTTATGTTGACCAGGGCGCCGTGAATGTGGCAATCGCGGCGCGCCTGCGGGACAGCTTGTAAACCTTGCTGTAAACCGCCAGCGCACGCCATCAGCGAAACCACGGTTTCCTGCGGGCTTGCGGGTGTAGCTCAATGGTAGAGCAGAAGCTTCCCAAGCTTACGACGAGGGTTCGATTCCCTTCACCCGCTCCAGCCCTCCGCTCGATCGGCCCCCATCATCGCCCCGGCCCCGCGTCCGGTTATCCGGCGGGCAGCAGTTCGCCCTCGCACGGTTCGGCGGTGGGGGTTTCGAAGGCGGGGTAGGGCTTGAGCGCGGCGATCACCGCCGCGATCGCCAGCGACCAGGGAATGCCGGCCAGCAGCAGCGGCCGGTAGCTGCCGGCCACGTCGAAGACGAAGCCGGCCAGCATCGGGCCAAAGCCGCCGGTCAGGGCCAGCAGAGCCGTGGCGATGCTGTAGACCTGGGCGAAGCTTCGCATCCCGACATAGCGGGCGACCAGATAGGCCGAAAGCTGGAGCAAGGAACCCGCGCCCAGTCCGGTCAGGAAGATCGCGGCGAGGATCAGCAACCCCGGCCCCTGCGCCAGCAGCAGCAGCAGGCAGGTCGCCCCGGGCACGGCGAAGCAGGCGGCGGGCACCAGCCGGCTGGCGGTCCGGTCGGCGATCCAGCCCACGGCCAGCTTGCCGACGATCGAGCCGATGGCGATCCCGGCCGCCATCGGCGCGGCTGTGGCCAGGGGAATGCCGCGTTCGCCCAGGATCGGGATCATGTGCACGGTCAGCGAAACGACCAGAACCATGATCAGGAAGATCCCGGCCAGCAGCGCGATCACCCACCTGTCGCGCATGGCTTCCTGGAAGGTCAGCCCGGACTGCACCGGGCCGTCGCCCGGGGCAGGGGGCGCGCCATGGGCTCCGGCAGCCTGGCCCTCGGCGGCGGGCGGGGCACCGTCGACGCAGGTGACGACCAGCAGGCAGGTGATGAGCGAATAGGTCATGCCGACCACGCCAAAGGCCAGGCGCCACCCGAAGGCGTCGATCGCCCAGCGCGTCAGTAGCGGGGTACAGGCGGCGCCAAGCGCCGAGCCGCACATCATCACCCCGATCGCCAGGCCCCGACCGCGCACGAACAGCCGCGAGACGATGGTCGCCCAGATGACCGGGTTGGCGGCCGCGGAGCCCAGGGTGAACAGCACCCACAGCGCCCACCACAGGGCCAGCGAGCCATTGACCAGGCCCAGGGCGGCGAAGCTCGCGCCCATCAGCACGGTTCCGGGCATGGCCACCCGCCGCGGCCCGACCCGGTCGACCAGGCGGCCGACCATGGGCAGGGCGAACAGCGAGGTTATGGCGAAGACCATCAGGCCCGAGGTAATCTGGGTGCGCGACCAGCCCAGTTCCGCGCTCATCGGCGCCATGATCTGGCCGATCGAGTAGACCGCGATCCCGGTCAGTGCCATGCCGGCCATGCCGACCAGGATGCTGGGCCAGCCGCGTGCCCATTCGCTCTGCGCCGCTGTGTCCGGTTGACCGGCCATGCTGCTCTCCCTGTCATTTTTCTGTTCTCGCGCCGCTTGCCTGCGCCGCGTCGAATCGGGATATGACACAAGTCGGCGCGCACGAGCCACGAATATTCACGCGCGGCGCCGACGGATCGCGCGTCGGGTGGTCGCACAGGGGAGAATGCCGGATGAAACGATTGCTGCTGGCTGGCGCTTGCGCGCTCATCGCCGTCACAGGGACCGGGGCCGCCACCGGGGCCGGGGCGCAAACCGCGCCCGTCGCGCCGACCATGGTCGGGGTCAAGATCGCCGTGGCCGACATGGCGCGCACCAGCGCCTTCTATGGCGCGCTCGGGATGAAGCCGGGCCTGCGCTACAATGATCATGAAACCGCGCTCACTTGGGGCGCCAGTCCGCTCCCGATGGTGGTCATGGTGCGCGATGACCAGCACCGGATGGTGCGCGGCGGCGCCTTCCTGATGGTCAGCGTGGCCGATTTTGACGGCACCCTCGCGCGGCTGGCCGCTGCAGGCTTCCCGGCGTCGGGCAAGCCGCTGGTCACGGCGCGCTTCACCCAGCTCATGCTGACCGACCCGGACGGCAACCGCATCGAACTGCTCGGCCCGGGCACCGCCGGTCGGACCCAGCCTTAGGCGCGGCTCCGGCCCCAGCCCCGGTTCGCGCCGGCCGCGCGGCTCAGCGTTCGACCGGCAGGCCGGCGCCGGTCCAGGCGCCGAAGCCGCCCGCCAGATGGGTATCGACCAGCACTTGCGCCGTGGAGCACTGGTCCAGCGCCATGCCGGACCGCTTGCCGCCCAGGCAATTGAGCACCAGCCGGCGCCCCTGCGGATCGGGCAGGAGCGACACCTGGAAGCGCGAGAGCGGCAGGTTGACCGCGCCCGGAATGTGCCCGGCGGTAAACTCGTCGGCCTCGCGCACGTCGACCACCATGGCCTCGCCAGCGTCAAGCATGGCCGCCAGTTCCTGCGCGCTGACCTGCCTGTGGGCGCCGTCCTTGCTGAAACCGAAAACCATGGCCCAATCTCCTGCCAGCCCGGCTCACCCCGCGGGGCGGTGAGCCACTGTTTCATTCGCCTTATAATATAACCAAGCCATTATATAAGTCAACGGCGATGCTGTCGGCCTGGCGGCCGCTCCCTCGCGCCGCCTGTTCAAGCCGTGCAAGCTTCGCTAGGCCTTGCACCTTCCCGCGTGCCCAAGGAACCGCGCCGATGTCCCGCACCCGCCTTTCGTCCGTTTTCGCCATCGGCCTGCTGGCCGGGTTCGCCGGCCTGTCCGCCGCCGGGGCCACCCCGCCGGCCGATCCCGTGGCCCAGCGCCAGGACGCCGGCACGGTCATGGTCTCATGGCAGGCCGCCGGCCCGGTCGACGTGCTGGTGGCCGATCGCGCCGATGCGCCGGTCAAGGCGGCGCGGCTGGTCGCGGCGGGTGATCGCGACGGCCGGGCACTGGTGCCCGAGGCCGCCGGCACCCGCCGCTACATCCTCCTGCGCGATGTCCGCAGCGGCGATGTCGCGCGGGTGGCCGAACGCCTGCTGCCGCTCGAGGCCGGCTCCAACTTCCGCGATATCGGCGGCTATCCGGCGGCCGGCGGGCGGCACGTGAAATGGGGCCTGATCTACCGCTCGGGCGCCACGCCCCGGCTGACCCCGGCCGATCAGCAGCAGATCGCCAGGCTCGGCCTTGCCAACATGATCGACCTGCGGTCCGACGAGGAGCGCGTGGTTGCCCCCACCCGCATCGATGGCGTGCCCTATGTCGCGGTCGGCTATTCGATGGGCCAGCTCATGGGCAAGGTCACCATGGCCGGGATGTCGGATGGGCTCTATCGTGGCCTGCCCGGGCTGATGGCCCCGCACCTGCGTCAGATCTTCGCCCGGCTACTGCGCCAGGAAGGTCCGCTGGTCTACAATTGCTCGGCCGGGCAGGATCGCACCGGCTTCGTCTCGGCGGTGATCCTCTCGGCGCTGGGCACCCCCTACGCCACCATCGTCGCGGACTATCACCTGTCGACCGCCTGGCGCCGGCCCGAATTCGAGATGCCCCATCTTACCCCCGAACAGGTCGCGGCCAACCCGGCGATGGGGATTTTCGCCCGGATGCAGGACGATCCGCGCGCCCGCCAGCCCCAGCCGCTCAAGACCGCGCAAGGCAAGCCCTACCTCGATTTCGCCTTCGCCGAGATGACCGACCGGTGGGGCGGGGTCGAAGGCTACCTGCGCCGCGAGATCGGCCTCGCCCCGCGAGACATCGCCCGGCTGCGCGCGCTCTACACGATGTAGGATGCAGCTGGGCGGGGCTAGCTGGCGTCGACCAGCACCAGCTCGGCATCCTCCAGCGCGGTCACCGTGATCGCCCCGGTCCCGGTGATCGCCACGCCGTCGCGCGCGCCGGCCTCGACCTGTGCGCCGCCTTCTGTCGCCGCGATCCGCACCCGGCCGGTGGCGGGAACGAGATAGAGGTGCCGCTCCGGCCCGGTCGCATGGGTCACGCTGCCGCCGGCACGCACCATCGCGCCCAGCACCCGCGCCCGGGCATTGATCCGCAGCGCAGCCTCGTCGCCCGGCAGGCCCGAGGCGAGGGGGACGAAAGCCCCGGCGCGATCATCCCGGGGGAAGGGGCGCGTGCCCCAGCTCGGCGCCGCCCCGCGCGCGTCCGGCAGGATCCAGATCTGGAACAGCCGGCATTCCTCGTCCTCCAGGTTGAATTCGGCGTGCTGGATGCCGGTCCCCGCGCTCATCACCTGGACGTCGCCGGCCCCGGTGCGGCCTTCGTTGCCCAGGCTGTCGCGATGCGAGATCGCGCCTTTCCGCACATAGGTGATGATTTCCATGTCGCGGTGGGGGTGCGGCGGAAACCCGCTTTTCGGCGCAATGGCATCGTCGTTCCACACCCTGAGCGCGCCCCACTGGTCACGCGCCGGATCGCGGTAGTCGGCGAAGGAAAAGTGGTGGTGGGCATCGAGCCAGCCGTGATTGGCCGCGCCCAGCGAGCCGAAGGGACGCAGTTCGATGGTGGGGTCGCTCATGGGGCCGGTCTCCGGGGCGGAACGCCCAAGGCTCCGCCGCGCGTGCGAGATAGGCATCGCCGGGCGATCCACAACCGGCAGGGCGGATTTGCCGCCGCGCCGCGCTTGCGGTAAACCGTGCGCCAGAGGAGATCGCGCGTGCAGTCAGCCGCCGCTTCCCGGAGTGCCGAAGCCTTGCCCGATGCGCCGCCCGCCCCGCGCGGCGGGGATCGCGTGCGCCGCCACCGCCTCTCCACCCGGCTGTGGCACTGGACCAACCTTGTCGTCCTCACCATCATGCTGATGAGCGGGCTGATGATCTTCAACGCCCACCCCCGGCTCTACTGGGGCGCCTATGGTGCCAATCCCGACCGGGCCTGGCTCGAGGTCACCGCCGAAAACGGACGCGGCAGCCTGCGGATCGGCACCCATGCCTTTGATACCTCCGGGCTCATCGGCACGGCCACCGATGCCCATGGCGCCGTCCAGGCCCAGGCGTTCCCCGGCTGGATGACCATCCCCTCCACCTACAGCCTCGCCGATGCGCGCCTCTGGCACCTGGCCTTCGCCTGGCTGCTCGCTCCGGCCCTGCTGCTTTACCTGCTGTGGTCGCTGGCCAACGGGCACCTGCGCCGCGACCTGCACATCACCCGCGCCGAATGGTCGCCGCGCCACCTGTGGCACGATGTGGCCGCCCATGCCCGCCTGCGCTTTCCCACCGGCGCCGCGGCCCTGCGCTACAACGTGCTCCAGAAGCTGGCCTATTGCGGCGTCCTGTTCGGGCTGATCCCGCTGGCGATTTTTACCGGCCTCACCATGTCGCCGGCCATGAACGCGGCCGTGCCCGGGTTGCTCGACCTGTTCGGGGGGCGCCAGTCGGCCCGCTCGCTCCATTTCCTCGCCGCGCTGGGGCTGGTCCTGTTCGTCGTGGTCCACCTTGTCATGGTGGTCCTGGCCGGGCCGATCAACGAGGTGCGTTCGATGCTCACCGGCTGGTATCGCCTGCCGCCCGATCGCACTGGAACGGGCGATCATGGCTGATCCGCTCACCCGCCGCCGCCTGCTCGCGCTTGGTGCCGCTGGGGCCGGGGGGCTGGCGCTTTCGGGGTGCGATCGGCTGAGCGGCTCCCCCGCTTTCCGCAGCCTGCTGGAAAGCGCCGAAGATGCCCACCGCGCCAGCCAGCGCCTGCTCGGCGGCGGGGCGCTGGCGCCGGAATTCACCGCTGCCGATCTTTCCCCCCAGTTCCGTGCCAACGGCAACCGCACCGCCGCCGCCAATGCCGAATGGGCGCGCCATGCCGCCACCGGCTTCGCGCGTTGGCACTTGCGGGTCGATGGGCTGGTCCTGCGCCCGCTCGATCTCTCGCTCGAAGCGCTCGGGTCCCTGCCCCAGCGCACCCAGATCACCCGCCATGATTGCGTCGAAGGGTGGAGCGCCATCGGCCAGTGGACCGGGCCGCAGCTGGGACACGTGCTCAAGGCCGCCGGCCTGCTCCCCGCCGTGCGCTTCCTGGTGTTCCACTGCGCCGACAGGTTCGGCGCCGATCCCTATTACGAATCGATCGACCTGATGGATGCCTTCCACCCGCAGACCATCCTTGCCCACACGATGAACGCCGCGCCGCTCACGGTTGCCCACGGCGCCCCCCTGCGCCTCCGGGTCGAACGCCAGCTGGGCTACAAGCAGGCCAAGTTCGTCCAGCGGATCGAGGCTCGCGCCACGCTGGCAGGCCTTCATGGCGGGAAGGGCGGCTTCTGGGAGGACCGGGCCGACTATGCGTGGTATGCCGGCATCTGATTAACCCTTCGCTCAAACGGTTGCGCTAGGGGGCGCTCATGCAGGTTCTCGTCACCGGCGCCGCCGGCTTCATCGGCTTCCACGTCGCCCGCGCCCTCCTCGCCCGGGGCGACAGCGTCGTCGGCGTCGACAATTGCAACGACTATTACGAGCCCGCGCTCAAGCAGGCGCGCCTTGCCGTGCTGCACGAGGAAGGCGGCGCGCGCTTCACCTTCCTCGCCCACGACATCGCCGATCATGCCGGCCTCGTCGCCGCGCTCGCGCCCCATGGCTTTGAACGGATCGTCCACCTCGCGGCGCAAGCCGGGGTGCGCTATTCGATCCAGAACCCCCACGCCTATGTGCAGTCGAACCTGGTGGGTCACGTCAACCTGCTGGAGATCGCCCGCCAGCGCGGCACGGCCCACATGGTCTATGCCTCCTCCTCCTCGGTCTATGGCGGCAACAGCAAGGTGCCCTTCGCAGTGGAAGACCGGGCCGATCACCCCGTCTCGCTCTATGCCGCCACCAAGCGGGCGGACGAACTGATGAGCGAGGCCTACGCCCACCTCTACCGCCTGCCGCTCACCGGCCTGAGGTTCTTCACCGTCTATGGCCCCTGGGGCCGCCCCGACATGATGCTCTGGATCTTCGCGCAGAAGCTTTATGCCGGCGAGGCGCTGCCGGTGTTCAACCACGGCGAGATGTTCCGCGATTTCACTTATATCGACGATATCGTCGCCGGCGTCCTCGCCAGCCTTGATCATGCCCCGCCCGATGATGGCCAGGAAAAGGCCGGCGGCAGCAAGGCGCCCCACCGGCTCTACAACATCGGCAATCACCGCAGCGAACACCTGATGAAGGTCATCGGCCTGCTCGAACAGGCGACCGGCATCGCCGCGCGGCTCGATCTCCAGCCGATGCAGGCCGGCGACGTGCCGCGCACCTATGCCGATATCGAGGCGATCGCCGCCGATCTCGGCTACCAGCCCACCACCGCGATCGAGGCCGGCGTGCCCCGGTTCGTGGAGTGGTACCGGCAATACCATCGCCTCTGAGCCGTGCGGGCAGGGGGATAAGTCCGCGCCCAGCCTTGCCCGCGGCCGCCCCATCGGGAATCACCGCGCCATGACGATTCTCTCCGACCGCTGGATCCGCAACGAAGCCGTCCACAACGCCATGATCGAGCCGTTCGTGGAGCGCCAGCAGCGCGACGGCTGCATCTCCTACGGCCTCTCCTCCTACGGCTACGACGCCCGCGTGGCCGATGAATTCAAGATCTTCACCAATGTCGACAGCGCGGTGGTCGATCCGAAGAACTTCTCCAGCAATTCCTTCGTCGATCGCAAGACCGACATCTGCGTGATCCCGCCCAATTCCTTCGCACTGGCCCGCACGGTCGAATATTTCCGCGTGCCCCGCGACGTGCTGGTGATCTGCCTGGGCAAGAGCACCTATGCCCGCTGCGGGATCATCGTGAACGTCACCCCGCTCGAACCGGAATGGGAAGGCCACGTCACCCTGGAATTCTCCAACACCACGCCCTTGCCCGCCAAGATCTACGCCAACGAAGGCGCCTGCCAGTTCCTGTTCCTCAAGGGCAACGAACCCTGCCAGATCAGCTATGCCGATCGCGCCGGCAAATACATGGGCCAGCGCGGCGTCACGCTTCCTCGTCTGTGAAAGGAAAGGCCATCCGGCCTTTCCCAGCGGCCCGGTGCCGCAAGCCCTTGGCGGATGCCAAGGGCGTACCCAACAAATGACTCGCGCTCACCCGCCTGCTAGTCCGGGGCGGTGAGCGGCTTCCTCTTCGCCCTGATCGCCTGCCTTCTCGCCAGCCTCGGCGCGCGCGACCAGGTGCTGCTCGCCCGGTTGACCGTGGCGCAAGGGCCGCGCCCGCTGCTGCTTGCCGTGGCGCTCATCTCCGCCGCCGCCACCGCCGCCTTCGCCGCCTGGGCCGGGGCGCGCGTGCTGGCCGATCTCGCCCCGCCGCTGCGGACCATCGCCGCCGCCCTCGCCCTGCTGCTGGCCGGCGGCGAGATGCTCCTCCTCGGCCCCGGCAAGCCCCCGGCCGAGCCGACCCGCTCGCTGTTCGCCGCCTTCCTGGTCCTCGCCGCGCAGCAGGTCACCGACAGCGCCCGCCTGCTGGTCCTCGCCTTCGCCGTGGGCACCGCCGCGCCGATCCCGGCGGGGCTGGGCGGGGCGCTGGGCAGCGGCGCGGCGCTGGTTCTCGCCTGGCTCGCGCCCGTGCTGCCCGCCCGCCTCGGCCGCGCCCGGCCGCTGGCCGGCGCCCTGATCGCCCTCATCGGCGCGGTGCTGCTGGTCCGCTGAATCGTCCGGCAACCCGCGGCGCATAGCAATGCACCGCCGTTCCGCCCCCGCCCGTCCGGTGATAGATTGCCCCCATGGCCATAACCCTCATTGACGCCGCCCCTGATGCGGCCATCGCCGACTGGATTGCCGAACGCCTGCTGATCGCGCTTGGTCGCGCCGCCGGCGGGCCGGAGCGGGGCGGCATCGCCATCACCGTGCCCGGCGGCACCACCCCGTTCCCGATCCTGGCCGATCTTGCCGCGCGGCCCCTGCCGTGGGAGCGGATCACCGTCTGGCCGGGGGATGACCGGATCGTGGCGGAAGATCACCCGGCCAGCAATGTCGGCCGCATCCGCGCCTTGCTCCAGCCGGTGGGCGCGCAGATTGCGCCTCTGGCGCAAGGCGCGGTCCCGCCGCGCTTCGCGCTGGCCTGGCTGGGCATGGGCAATGATGGCCATGTCGCCTCGCTGTTCCCCAACACCGATCCGCGCGCCGATGCGCCGGCCCATGTCGTGCGGATCGTGCCCGATCCGCTGCCGCCCGAAGCCCCCTTCGAACGGCTGAGCCTGACCATCCCCACCCTCATCGCCAGCGATGCCCTGCTGTTCGTGATCCGGGGCGCGGACAAGCGCGCGCTGTTCGAGGCCGCGGCCTCGGGCGCCCATGGCGTTGCGGCCCATGATCTCCCGGTCGGCCGCCTGCTTGCCGCCGCGTCCCATGCCGTGCCGCCGGTCCCGGTCACCTGCTTTTGCTGATCCGCCTGCTGCCCGCGCCGGTCCACATCGCCGGCCTGCGCCTGGCCCATGCGGTGCGTCGCCAGTGGTGGCGGCTGGGCGGACGGCTCGGGCGCCCGCCGGTGCGCGGCTGCCGGGTGCTGGTGTTCGATGCGGCCGACCGCCTGCTCCTGATCCGCCATTCCTACGGCGCCCCGCACTGGACCCTGCCCGGCGGCGGCCTGGGGCGCGGGGAAGACGCGCTGGCCGCCGCGCGCCGCGAAGTGCGAGAGGAAACCGCCTGCCACATGGCCGAGGCGGTGCTGCTCGGTCTGGCGGGGCAGGGGGCGGGCGAAACCCTCACCGGCCGCCACGAGGTTCACCTCGTCGCCGGCTGGACCGCCGATGCGCCCTGCGCCGATGGGCGCGAGATCGTCGCCGCTGCCTTCTTCGCGCTCGATGCCCTGCCCCAGCCGATCTCGGCCCGCCTCGCCGCCGACCTGCCCGGCCATGTCACCACAGCGAAAGCTGCCCGGCCTTCGCTTCCGGGCTGACCGGCGGGGCTTCCGGCTCCTCACCGACCAGCGCCGAAAGGGTCAGCCCCATCAGCCGCACCGGCTGGGGCAGGGGCAGCAGGTCGGCCAGCAGGCCATGGCCCAGCGCGGCGAATTCGGCCTTGTCGGCCACCGGGCGGGGTAGCGAACGGGCGCGGGTCAGGGTGGAAAAATCGCTGTGCCGCAGCTTTAGCGTCACCGTTCGCCCTTGCCCGCGCGCGCGCTCGATCCGCTCCCACACGATGTCCACGATCCCGTCCAGCGTCTCGCGCAGGGCCGGGCCAGAGGAGATGTCGTGATGAAAGGTCCGCTCGCCCCCGATCGACTTGCGCGGCCGGTCGGCGCGCACGGCCCTGAGGTCGATCCCTCGCGCGGCGCGATAGAGATAGTCCGCCAGGCTGCCGAAATGCTGGCGCAGGAACGGCAGGTCATGGCCGCGCAGGTCGGCGCCGGTGTGGATGCCCAGCCGCGCCATCTTTTCCGCGCCCTTCGGCCCCACCCCGTGGAACCGCTTCACCGGCAGCCCGGCCACGAACCGCGCCCCTTCGCCCGGACGGATCACGCACAGGCCATCGGGCTTGTTCTGGTCGCTCGCCAGCTTGGCGATGAACTTGTTGTAGGAAACCCCGGCGCTGGCGGTCAGCCCGGTTTCGGCCCTGATCCGCGCGCGGATCAGCTCGGCGATGCGCGTGGCCGAACCGATCCCGCGCCGGTCCTCGGTCACGTCGAGATAGGCTTCATCAAGGCTAAGCGGCTCCACATGGGGCGTATAATCGAGGAAGATCGCCCGGATCGCCTGGCTCACCGCGCGGTAAACCTCGAAGCGCGGCTTCCTGAACACCAGCTCCGGGCAGAGGCGCAGCGCCTTGGCCGAAGCCATGGCCGAACGCACCCCGAAGGCCCGCGCCTCGTAGCTGGCGGCCGCCACCACCCCCCGCTCGCCGGCAAAGCCCACGGCCACCGGCCGCCCGCGCAGGTCCGGTTCGTCGCGCTGCTCCACGCTGGCGAAGAAGGCGTCCATGTCGACATGGATGATCTTGCGAAGGCCCGGCGCGCCGCCAGCGGCCTGGTCCGCTCCGTCTTCCGGCTCCGCGCGCAAGGTCATCGCCCGATCATATCCGCCTGCGCCGGGGCTGCAAAATGCTGTTTGCGGCCAAAGGGGGTGGCCTCGTTCGCGGCTTGCCCCCAAAGAGCCGGGCATGGCACGTTCACAGGCACCCTCCGGCAAGGCCGATTTTCCCATCGGCATTCGCGAACTGGTCGCCATGCTGGCCTTTTCCCAGGCGCTCCAGGCGCTGGCGATCGACTCCGTCCTGCCCGCCCTGCCCGATCTGGCCGCCGATCTGCGCGTGGGCGATCCCAATCACCGCCAGCTGGTGGTCGGCCTGTTCATGATCGGGATGGGCGCGGGCGCCCTGCTGCCGGGCACCCTGGCTGATCGTTATGGCCGCAAGCCGGTCCTGCTCGGCGCGATCCTGGCCTATACGCTGACCGGCGCGGCCTGCGCGCTGGCCACCGATTTCAGCGTCCTGCTCGCCTTGCGCCTGCTGGGCGGGCTGCTCTCGGGCGGATTGAGCGCGGTCGGCAGCGCCATCGTGCGCGATCGCTTCGAGGGCGATCGCATGGCCAGCACCCAGTCGCTGATCTTCGTGGTGTTCATGGTCGTGCCGATGCTCGCGCCCACTGTTGGGCAAACGGTCCTGCTGGTGGCCGGCTGGCGCTGGATCTTCGGGATGACCGCGCTGCTCGGCGCGGGCATGGCGCTGTGGATCGGCCTGCGCCTGCCCGAAACCCTCGCCCCGGAAAACCGCCAGCCGATCTCGTGGCGGCGCGTGTTCGGCAGCACCGGCGAAGTCCTGCTGAACCGGGGCTCGATCGGCTACGTGCTGTCCAGCGCGCTCACCATGGGGGTGATGTGGGGCTACATCCAGTCGTGCCAGCAATTGCTGGGCGAACATTTCGGCGCCGGCCAGGCCTTCCCGCTGGTCTTCGGCGGCATGGCCCTGTCGATGGCCGTGGCCAATTTCACCAATTCGCGGGTGGTCATGCGCTTCGGGGCGCGGCGCACCGGCCATGCCGCGCTGATCGTCTACCTGCTGAGCGGCTGCGTCCAGTTCTGGCTCGCCCATCGCGGCGGCGAAACCCTGTGGCAATTCGTACCGGTGATGGTGGTCAACCTGATCTGCGGCGGCTTCATGGGGGCCAACTTCTCGTCGATCGCGCTCCAGCCCTTTGCCCGCATCGCCGGCGCGGCCAGCTCGCTCCAGCTGTTCATCCGCACCCTGCTGGCCTCGGCGATGGGCGCGGTGATCGGCCAGGCCTATGACAACAGCGCCCGTCCGCTTTCCACCGCGATCGTGCTGGCCGGCGTCGGCGGCCTCGCGCTGATCCTGTTCAGCGAACGCGGACGTCTGTTCCGCCGGCTCAACCCGCCCGGAACGCCACCCCACCCCGAGCCCTGAGCGCCAGCTCCCGGCGCGACCACCGGGGCCGCGCCGCCTCGGCGCCCGGCCCGCGCAGTGCCGCCACGAAGCCGCGCGCCACGTGGCCCAGCTTGGCCCAGCCGCTCGTCGTCACCCGCCGGTCCCAGGCGTGCGGCCCGCGCGCCGCCACCTCGCGGGCGATCGCGCCATAGATCCCGGCGGCGGCCAGCACCGCCCAGCGCTGGCGAAAGGCCAGCCGCGCGGCCCCGATCCGCGCCGAAGCCTCGTAAACCGCCGCCAGCCCGGCCATCCGCAAGGCGATGGCCGCCAGCGCCTTGCGGTAGGGCGGCTTCAACTGCTCGCCCGGCGGAATGTCGGCCTCGGCCAGCCACTCGGCCGGCACATAGCAGCGCCCGGCCCGGTCATCCTCGGCGAGATCGCGCGCCACGTTGCCGAGCTGGAAGGCCAGGCCCAGGTCGCAGGCGCGGGCCAGAGTATCCTCGTCGTCCGCCGCCACCCCCATTACCGCGGCCATCATCACCCCCACCGCGCCGGCCACGTGATAGCAATAGCGCAGGAGGTCGGCCTCGCCGCGCGGCTGCCAGCCGTCCGCGTCCAGCGCGAAACCGGCGATCACGTCCTCGGCCATGTCCGCACTGATCCCGCACTCGCGCGCCACCACGGCGAAACAGTCGAAACTGGGCCGTCCGGTGGGTTCGCCGGCCAGCGCCAGCGCGGTCAAGGCGCGGATCGTCGCCAGCCGCTCCGCCGCGCCGCTCTGGTCCCCCAGCGCCCCGCCCAGATCCTGGGCATCGGCGATGTCGTCGCATTCCCGGCACCAGGCATAGAGCAGCCACACCCGCTCGCGCGTTTCCCGGTCGAACAGCCGCGAGGCGGCGGCGAAGCTCCTCGATCCGCGCGCGATCACCTGCCGGGCATGGTCCACCAGCGCCGCGCGGTCGAAAGCCTCGCGCCCCGCGCTCACAAGTCCCCGGCCAGCATCCGGAAGATCGGCAGGTGCGGGCGATAGGCCGCCATGCGGGTCAGCAGCAGGTCCAGCTCATGCTCGGCGATCAGGATCGCCTCGTGCGCCGGACGGATGAACCCGGTCTCGATCATCTGGCGGTTGAAGGCGAGCAGGGCATCGAAGAACCCGAAGGCGTTCAGCAGTCCCACCGGCTTGTCATGATAGCCCAGCTGCGCCCAGCTCACCGCCTCCCACAATTCGTCCATCGTGCCGACCCCGCCGGGCAGCGTCAGGAACCCGTCGGAAAGATCGGTGAAGGCCTGCTTGCGCGCGTGCATTCCGGGCACCACGATCAACTGCGAGCAATCGGGATTGGCGATCTCGGCCTGGGCCAGCGCCTCGGGGATCACCCCGATGACCTCGCCGCCGGCCGCCAGCGCCGCCCCGGCCACGGCCCCCATCAGCCCCCGCCTGCCGCCGCCATAGACCACCCCGATCCCGCGCTCGGCAAGGCTGCGCCCCACCGCGGTTGCAAGGGCCATGTAGCGCCCGTCCGCCGGCGTTGCAGAGCCGCAGTAAACCGCCAGCCGCTTCACGCAGAAAGATCCCCGATCATCAGCCCCGCCGTCGCCTTGGCACTGCCGACCACGCCGGGAATCCCCGCCCCGGGATGCGTGCCCGCGCCCACCAGGTAGAAGTTGCGGATGCGGTCATCCCGGTTGTGCCCGCGAAACCACGCGCTCTGCGTGAGGATCGGCTCAAGGCTGAAGGCGCTGCCCAGGTGCGCGTTGAGATCCAGCGCGAAATCGCGCGGGGCATAGTGGAACTTGGTCACGATCCGGTCGTGGATGTCGGGGATCAGCCGCCGCCCCACCTCGTCGAGAATGCGCTTTTCGAGAACGGGGCCGAACTCGTCCCAGTCGATCGGCAGCTTGCCCTGGTGCGCCACTGGGACCAGCGCATAGAAGGTGCTCTTGCCGGCCGGCGCCACCGAGGGATCGGTCACCGTCGGATGGTGAAGATAGATCGAGAAGTCGCGCGGCAGCACGCCGTGCTGGTAGATGTCGTCGAGCAGACCCTTGTAGCGCGGGCCGAACAGGATCGAATGGTGCGGAATGCCCGGCCAGGTCCCCTCCATCCCGAAGTGGACCACGAACAGGCTGGGCGAAAACCGCTTGCGCGCCAGCTTCTTGGCCTGGTCCTGAGCGGTGAGGTTGTCGGCCAGCAGGTCGCGGTAGGAATGGACGATGTCGGCATTGCTGGCCACGGCGTCGAACCGGTGGGTCCAGCCGCTCTGGCATTCCACCTCGGTCGCCCGGTCGCCCAGGGTGTGGACCCGCAGCACCGGGTCGTGAAGCCGCATGGTCCCGCCGATCCGCTCGAAATGCCGAACCATCCCGGCCACGAGCCGGTTGGTGCCGCCCCTGGCCCACCACACTCCGCCGTCCTTCTCCAGCTTGTGGATCAGGGCATAGATCGCGCTGGTGGTCATCGGGTTGCCGCCCACCAGCAGGGTGTGGAACGACAGCGCCTCGCGCAGCTTCTCGCTCTTCACGTAACCCGAGACGATCGAATAGACGCTGCGCCAGGCCTGGTGCTTGATCAGCGCCGGCGCGGCCTTGATCATGCTGGCGAAATCGAGGAACGGCACCGTGCCCAGCTTGACGTAGCCTTCCTCGTAGACCCCGGCGGCATAGCGCGAAAAGGCGTCGTAGCCATCGAGATCGCCGGGCGCCACGCGGGCGATCTCGGCGCGCAGGGCCGCTTCGTTGTTGGAATAGTCGAAATTGGTCCCGTCGGGCCAGTTGAGCCGGTAGAACGGCATGACCGGCATCAGCTCGACATCCTGCGTCATGTCATGCCCGGTCAGCGCCCACAGCTCCTGGAGGCAGGCCGGATCGGTGATCACCGTTGGCCCGGCATCGAAGGTAAAGCCCTCGCGCTCCCAGAAATAGGCTCGCCCGCCGGGCTTGTCGCGCGCCTCGATCACCGTGGTGGCGATCCCGGCCGATTGCAGGCGGATCGCCAGGGCCAGCCCGCCGAAGCCCGAACCGATCACGCAGGCCGTGCGCCCGCCGTCCACCACCTTGGCCACCGCCTTGCTCGCCGTGCCGGTCATGCCCCGCCTCCCAGCGAGCCGAGCGGCACGCGCCCCGCGATCACCTTCAGGGCCGCGCCCAGCGGAACCGGCGGCTTGCCCGCCAGGATTCGTGCCTTGTCCATCATGGTCGATCCGCCCGCATAGAACCGCTCGATCAGCCCCGGAGAAAGGCGATAGAAGCGCTGCATTACCCGCCAGCGTGCGCCGGGTGGCGCCGCGCCCAGCAACATCGCCGCCAGGATGCGATAGAACGCCCCGGCGCGCCAGTGCCGCTCTGCCCATGCCCGGCTGGCCGCCGCAAGACCAGTGCCCGAAAGGTCCGGCAAGCCGGCCACCATCAGCGCGAAACGCACCGCATCGGGCAGCGAATAGCTTGTCAGCGGCTGGAACAGCCCGGCCCGCACCCCGGCCAGGGCCACGCCCCCGTGGCTCCCGGCCTCCATTGTCGCCCGCCAGGCCGCGAAGTCGCCCCCGGCCACTACGGGGAGCACGCCCGTCTCTTCCGAGAGAACCTCGGCCACCTGCCAGCCTTGCGCCGCCGCCCATTCGCCGATCCGCCCGCGCAGGGCGCCCGGGTCAAGCTGTGGCCCGTCGCTGTAATAGGTATCCTCGATGAACACCGTGTCGGCCGAGAAGGGCAGGGCATAGACGAAGCGGTAGCCGTCCGCCTGCGCCACGCTGGCATCCATCACCACTGGCCGGACCAGGCCATGCGGCGCGGCGGTCCGCACCATCTGGCCAACGAACTTCTGCCATCCGCCCACCAGGTGCGGCAGGCGCGCCGCCCCGCGCGCATCGATCACCGCGCCGGCGCGCAGGGTCCGCCCATCGGCCAGGGTCACCCGGCCCGGCTCCACCGCCGCCACCTCGCCCTGGACGATCGCCCCGCCAGGCAGGCGCTCGCGCAGCACCGCGTCCAGCTTCGCGCTGGTGATCGAGCAGTAGGGCGTTGCCAGGGTGCGGGAGAAGGCCGGAAACCGCACGTCGTAGCCCGCGTCCCACCGCGCCGCGATCAGCGGCTCGACCAGCGCCGCCCCGCCGTCGGCCAGGTCGCTGGCGAAGAACGACCACAGGTGGTTTCCGCCCAGCCGCGCCTCGCGTTCGATCACGGCCAGGCGCAGCCCGGGCCGCCGCTCGGCCAGGGCCAGCGCGATCAGCCCCCCGGCCAGCCCGCCGCCAAGGATCGCGATATCGGTGTGTCCCGCCTCCATCTGGCCCGCTGTCTAGAGCCTGTTTCAGTAAAACTGAAACAGGTACGGCACCGGCCCACTCCCCCTCCCGGCCACCCATAGGGTACTATCGTTGGGTGGCCGGGAGGGGGAGTGGGCCGGTGCCGATTCCACGTGAGTGGAAACCTCTCTAGCCGCCCCGCGCCCCCGCGCCAATGCGGCTGGCTGGTTGGCGCCCCTTTTTCTCTGGCCAAACCGGGGCGCCCGTGAAACATTCGGGCCATAACGCCGCATGGGGTCGCTCTCCTTCACCACCCAGGGGGCCAGCTGATGACCGACCTTTCCGCCACCACCACCCCGCTCATCGCGCGGGTCAGAGCCATCCTGCTCAATCCCGCCGAAGAATGGCCGGTCATCGCCGCCGAACCGGACGACACCGCCGGCCTGTTCACCCGTTATGCCCTGCCGCTGGCCGCGATCGGCCCGGTCTGCACCTTCCTCCATGGCCAGCTGTTCGGCTACGGGATGCTGGGCGTCACCTGGAAACCCAGCCTGCTGGGCGGCCTCGCCGGCATGGTTTCCAGCTATGTCGTCGCGCTTGCCGGGCTTTATGTCCTGGCGCTGATCGTCGATTTCGTGGCGCCCAAATTCGATGGCCAGGCGGGGCGCGGCCCGGCGCTCAAGCTGGTCGTCCATGGCGCCACGGCCAGCTTCCTTGCCGGCTTCGCCCAATTGCTCCCGGGGCTCGGCATCCTGGGGCTGCTCGGGCTTTACAGCTTCTACCTGTTCTACACCGGCGCCACCCCGCTGATGAAGGTGCCGCAGGCCAAGGCGCTGTCGTTCACTGCGGTCACCGTGGTCAGTGCCCTGGTCGTCTCGATCGTCGCGGGTGCCGTCTCGCGCCCGGTGATCGGCCTTTTCGGCGGCGCGCCGGGCCTGTCCGATAGCGGCGAAGTCAGCGGCAAGCTTACCGTCCCGGGCATGGGCGCGGTCGATCTCGACAGGATGAAGGCCGCCTCCGCCCAGATGGAGGCCGACAGCAAGAAGCCGCCGATCCCCGCCGCGCAGCTTCAGGCGCTGCTGCCCGCCGCCATCGGCGCCTACCAGCGCACGGCCACCGAAAGCACCGGCGCCGGAGTGATCGGCTCCTCGGCGCAAGGCACCTACAGCGCGGCTGATCGCAGCTTTACCCTGCGGATCGTCGACATGGCCGCGCTTGGCGGCATCGCCGGCTTTGGCGCGGCGCTCGGCGTCGAACAGAACAAGGAGGATGCCTCCGGCTACGAGAAGACCGGCACGGTCGATGGCCATATGCAGACCGAAGCCTGGCGCCAGGGCGATCACAATGGCAAGTTCGGCGTGGTCCTGGGCCGCTTCTCGATCGAGGCCGAAGGCTCGGCCCAATCGATCGACGAACTCAAGGCCGCCGTCGCCGCGATCGATCCGGGAAAACTGGCGAGCCTCGGTTCCTGATGCACGGCCCCCCGCCGGCGAGAGTCCCGGCCAGCCTCCTGCCCAATCGCGCCGGGATTGCCCTGTCGCTCGCCATGGCCGCCGCCCTGGCCGCGCTGCTCCTCGCTATGAGCCGGGTGCCGATCTGCGCCTGCGGCCACGTGGCCCTGTGGACCGGCGATGTGAACGGCCCCGAAAACAGCCAGCAGATCAGCGACTGGTATTCGTTCAGCCACGTGATCCACGGCTTGCTGTTCTACTTCTTCGCCCACCTCCTGTGGCGCAAGTGGAAGCTGTTCGGCGGCCGCCCGGCCTTGTGGGCCTTGCCCATCGCGGTGGCCTTCGAAGGCTTCTGGGAACTGCTCGAAAACTCGCCGCTGATCATCGACCGCTACCGTTCGGTCACCGTGAACTATGGCTACAGCGGCGACAGCGTGCTCAATTCGGTCTCCGACCTTGCCTGCATGGCCCTCGGCTTCCTGATCGCCAGCCGCCTGCCGGCCTGGGCCAGCGTGGTGCTCGCGCTGGCCTTCGAGCTGCTCACCTTGTGGACCATCCACGATAACCTGACCCTCAACGTGGTCATGCTGCTCTGGCCACTTCAGGCCATCCGCGACTGGCAGGGCATGGTCTGAACCGGCGGGCCTAAAGCTCGGTCCATCGGCTGAAGGCCGCCGCCTGGCCGTGAACCGTCCCGTCCGGGTCCACCAGGTTCCACACGGTCGCCGCCTCGATCCGGAAGCGGCGGCCATCGGCGGCGATCCGCACGCCGGCATAGTCGTCGATGAACCCGTCGCGGCTTACCCGTTCCAGCAGCGCCTGGCGCTCGTCGCGCAGCGGCGCCTCGGCGGAAAACCGGCTGGGCATTCCGATGAATTGCGCCGCATCCATTCCGAAACGCGCCAGCGCCATCCGGCTGGCGAAGAAGAACAAGGGATCGGTCTCGGTCCCATGAGCCACGATCGCCAGCGGCGCCTCCCACAGCGCCCGCACCGGAGCGGTCACCGGCTCGGCGCAAGGCCCGACCAGCGGCCGCCCGGTCAGTGCGACATGGCTGGTGGCGATCCGGGCGATCGCGGCGCGGCGATCGTGGTCAAGGTAAGGGGCGGGGAGGTCGGTCATGCCGCGATCCGTTGCGCGCGTCCACTCGTGCGCGCAAGTCCTCTCCCGCCCCTGTTCGGTCAGCCCCTGGGCCTGGCCGGGGTGGCCGCGGCATGGTGCCGGTGCGCCATGCGGTGATGCCGGGCCTTGGCGTGGTGCCGGGCGTGGCCCCGGGCATGATGCCTGCCGTGATTCTGGCCGGGATGCGCCGCCATGCCGTGGTGACCCATCGCCGCGTGGCCCGAGCCGCCGCGCTGCACGCAGTGATCGGTCACCGTGGCCGAACAGGTCGGCAGGCCGGCGGCCGACGGGGCATCCTGGGCCATGGCGGGAACGGCCACCATGGCGGCGGCGGGGGCCAGCAACGAAAGCAGGATCGACTTGAATGCCATCAGGAAATCTCCTTGGATCCCGCCCGTGGCCAACCTGCGGTTGCCAGCATGGGCGCCCCTTGGCCGGATGATTACCCTTTCGTCATGAACCGCCCGGCCGGGGCTTCCCAAGGACGCCGCCCATGCCTAAAGTCGCGCCCATCCCCGGGGAGCCTGTGGCCGTGGCGATCGTTCGCGCATGGCAGTCATCATTGGCTGAGAGGGGCTGGTCACGCAGCCCGACCCGTCGAACCTGAACCCGTTAGCACGGGCGGAGGGAGTGGCCGTTTTCCGCCATTTTCCGCCGTCCGTCACAGGAGTACGCACATGGCGGACATCAATTCCAAGCTCGAAATCGGCGTCACGACCGGCCCGATCCGTGGGTCCGCCAAGATCCACGTCGAATCGCCACGCCTGCCCGGTGTGCGCGTCGCCATGCGCGAGATCGCGCTGGAACCGTCGTCGGGCGAGCCGCCGGTCCGCGCCTACGATACCTCCGGCCCCTACACCGATCCCGCCGCCACGATCGACATTTCCGCCGGCCTGCCCACCTTGCGCCGCGAATGGATCATGGCGCGCGGCGATGTCGAGGAATACCAGGCCCGCGCCGTCAAGCCGGAAGACAATGGCCTCAAGGGTCCTGATCGCTCCGCCGGCGTCCCGGGCTTCCCCAAGGTCGTCCAGCGGCCCCTGCGCGCCAAGGCCGGCCAGAACGTCAGCCAGATGCACTATGCCCGCCGGGGCATCATCACGCCGGAAATGGAATATGTCGCGATCCGCGAGAACCTGGGCCGCGCCGCGCTGAAGGAACAGCTCATCCGCGATGGGCAGGATTGGGGCGCCGAGATCCCCGATCACGTCACCGCCGAATTCGTCCGCGATGAAGTGGCGCGCGGCCGCGCCATCATCCCGTCCAACATCAACCACCCGGAAAGCGAGCCGATGGCGATCGGCCGCAACTTCCTGGTCAAGATCAACGCCAACATCGGCAATTCCGCCGTGGCGTCGGATGTGGCGCAGGAAGTGGAAAAGATGGTCTGGTCGATCCGCTGGGGCGCGGACACCGTGATGGACCTCTCCACGGGGCGCAACATCCACGATACCCGCGAATGGATCCTGCGGAACTCGCCCGTGCCCATCGGCACCGTGCCGATCTACCAGGCGCTGGAAAAGGTTGGCGGGATTGCCGAGGATCTCACCTGGGAGATCTTCCGCGATACCCTGATCGAACAGGCCGAACAGGGGGTGGACTATTTCACCATCCACGCCGGCGTGCGCCTGCCCTACATTCCGCTGACCGCCAAGCGCGTCACCGGCATCGTGTCGCGTGGCGGTTCGATCATGGCCAAGTGGTGCCTTGCCCACCACAAGGAATCGTTCCTCTATGAACGGTTCGACGAGATCACCGAGATCATGAAGGCCTACGATGTCGCCTATTCGCTGGGCGATGGCCTGCGCCCCGGCTCGATCGCCGATGCCAACGACGAAGCCCAGTTCGCCGAACTCTACACCCTTGGCGAACTGACCAAGCGCGCCTGGGAACAGGACGTGCAGGTGATGATCGAAGGCCCCGGCCACGTGCCGATGCACAAGATCAAGGAGAACATGGACAAGCAGCTCAAGGCCTGCGGCGAAGCCCCGTTCTACACCCTCGGGCCGCTCGTCACCGACATCGCGCCGGGCTACGATCACATCACCAGCGGCATCGGCGCGGCCATGATCGGCTGGTTCGGCACGGCCATGCTCTGCTACGTCACGCCCAAGGAACACCTCGGTCTGCCGGATCGCGATGACGTGAAGGTCGGCGTGGTCACCTACAAGCTCGCCGCCCACGCGGCCGATCTTGCCAAGGGCCACCCGGCGGCCAAGCTGCGCGACGATGCCCTGTCGCGCGCGCGCTTCGAATTCCGCTGGCGCGACCAGTTCAACCTCAGCCTCGATCCCGACACGGCCGAGCAATACCACGACCAGACGCTCCCGGCCGAAGGCGCGAAAACCGCGCACTTCTGCTCGATGTGCGGTCCCAAGTTCTGCTCGATGAAGATCACCCAGGAAGTGCGCGAATTCGCCGCCAGGCAGAACGCCGAAATCGAAACCTTCGTCGCGGCTGGGGATGCCGAGGCCGGCATGACACGGATGAGCGAAGTCTACCGCGAGAAGGGCAGCGAACTCTACCTGCCGGCGGCCGAATAACCCGTCCCTGTTCCTCCCCATTTCCGCGCAGCGCAAATGGGGAGGGGGATCGTCCGGCAAAGCCGCGCCAGATTCGTCACTTGTTCCGGATATTGTCCAGCCCCGGCAGCACCCCGGGCTTGGTCGATGGGTTGGAAGCATTGAGCTTCCTGGGCTTCTCCGCCTTGGGCTTGCGCGCTTCGCGGGTCGATTTCTTCTGGCCCTTGGCCATGATCGTTCTCCAGCGGGCCAATGCCCGCCCATGCAGCCTAGGCTCTAATCGCCGGCAAGGCGAACGCTCATCCCCGCGCCAGGCGCACCAGCGCCTCGTCAAGCGCGGATAGAAACCGCGACCGGTCCTCGCGCGAGAACGGCGCCGGACCGCCCACGATGTCGCCGCCCGCGCGCAGGTCGGCCATGATCGCCCGCGTGGCGATCTTCCCGCCGATCGAACTGGTCGTAAACGGCTTGCCCGCCGGCGAAAGCACCGTGGCCCCCGCCTTCAGGCATCGCTCGGCCAGAAGGATATCTGCTGTCACCACCACCGACCGCGCCCCGGCCTCCGCCGCGATCCAGTCATCCGCCGCATCGAACCCGTCGCTCACCACCACCCGGCGCACCAGAGGATGGACCGGAATGCGAAAAGCCGAATTGCTCACCACCACCACCGGCACATTGCGGCGGAAGGCCACCTTGTAGATCTCCTCCTTCACCGGACAGGCGTCGCCATCGACAAGGATGGTCGGGGTGGCGGGGAGAGGAACGGGCGAACTATTCATTCCACCCCGCTGCCACGCCAGCCCCACCAAGCGCAACCCAAACTCCCCTCTCGCAGGCGGGAGGGTTTGGGGGTGGGCAGGCGCCCCGGCACCACTGGCTGGAGCCACTTTGCCGCCCGAACCCAAGATTTCCATGTGGTGTCAGTGCGACCTGTTGCCGCCCAGGTCGGTCAGGTAGTCGCCGCTCTCGATCGACCACAGGATCGCCCGGGCCGCGTCCAGTTCGCCCGCTGCGCGCGCTGCCGCGCCCGTTGGGCCAGCTTCGGCCAGGATCTCCAGTTCGGCGATGTAGCGCTCAAGCCAGGCGCAGATCAGGGCGCGTTCGTCCATCCTCGCAAGAACGGCCGCGCGGGGTTTCGGTTAACTTCAGGTGTGCGGTTAACGGGGGCGATGAAGGGCTGCGCGGAACAACCTGCGCCTGGCGGGCGTTCTGGCTGACGGCGACGGATGCCCACCGCGCCCGCCCGCCGGCGCTCCCGCGCCCCGGTCCGGATGGCCTGCCATGGTCCGGATGACCAGAAGGAGACTCCCCGTGAACAAGGCCTTCCTCCTCCCCCTTGCCGCCCTTGCGGCGACCACCGCGCTGGCGGGCTGCGATACCTATGGCAATGGCGAAGGCCCGGGCTATGCCTCGCAGGACAACGGCTGGGGCTACTATGACCGGAACTACTCCAGCCGCTACGGCCACTACGACTGGAACGCGCCCGATCCGCGCTACAACGGCTACTATGCCGACAACTACTACCGCCAGGATCGCCGCTACCGCGAGAACCATCTGAACCCCAACGATCGCATCTATCGTGGCCGCGACGGGCGCTACTATTGCCGCCGTTCGGATGGCACCACCGGCCTGATCGTCGGCGCGATTGCCGGCGGCATCCTTGGCAACATCATTGCGCCGGGCGATTCGCGCACGCTGGGCACCGTGCTGGGCGCGATCGGCGGCGGCGCGGCCGGGGCGGCGATCGATTCCGGCAATCCCGACGTGCGCTGCCAGTAGGGCTCAGTCGGGGAGCCGGGCGGCGCGCGGGGCGTTGAACACCGCGCCCGCAGCCACCCGGCTGCCGCGAATAACCAGGACCAGGGTGTCGCCGGCCTCGATCTTCACCTCCTCGCCGGGGTGGACGAAACTCTGTCCTCCGGAACCGTTGGCGCCCTCGCCGCCGCCCCGGTCAAGCTGGACGATGAAGAACGAGCCGCAGCCCAGCCGCTCCGCCTCGCCCACCGTGCCCCCGGCCAGCCCCGAATGGGCCGGCACGGTCACCGCCTCCAGTTCCAGTCCGAATTCGGCAAGCCCGGTCTTGAACTGGCGCAACTGCGGGCTTTCCCCCAGGAACTGCGCGGTGCGCGGATAGAGGATCAGCTCGGCCATCCGTTCCGCGCCGATATGGGTGGGCAGCACCACCTGGTCGGCCCCGGCCTGGATCAGCTTGCTCTCGGTGCTGGGAACCTCGCCCCGGGCGATGATGTGGAGGCGCGGGTTGAGGCTGCGGGCCGAGAGGGTGATGAACACGTTGCTGGCATCCGATGGCAGCACGGTCGCCAGCACCCGGGCGCGGGCGATCCCGGCCTGGGCCAGGCCCGCCTCGTCGGTGGCGTCGGCCAAGAGGGTGAGGTAACCGAGCGCTTCGGCCTCGGCCAGCTTTTCGGGGCTGCGCTCCATGATCACGAAGGGCGAGCGGGCGGCATGGAGTTCCTTGGCGAGCTGCACGCCGATCCGGCCGAAGCCGCAGATGATGGCATGGTCGGTCAGGCGTTCGATCTGGGTCTGCATACGGTCGATCCCGAGGAGGCGCTTGAGCTGGTAATGGGTGAAGGCCTGGACGAGCGCGCCGGTCAGAACGATCATCCCGGTGCAGCCCAGCACGATGGTGGCGATGGCAAGGCCGCGCAGGTAGGGCGTGGCCACCGGGTGAACCTCGCCGTAGCCCACCGAGAAAATGGTCAGCGTGACCATGTAGGCCGCATCCCCGGCGGGCCAGCCGGCGGCCATGAAGCCCAGCGTGGCAGCCATGAACACCACCGCCATGTAGGCCACGATGCCCAGGATGTTTCGCAGCGGCGAATGGAACAGCGATTGCGCCGCCCTGCCGAGTTCCTGCCTGGTGTATTGCGTCATGCCGACCCCCATCGGCCAGAGTGGCTAGCCGATCGGGTCCTGTCCAGCATGGACGCAGGTCAAATTCGGAGGGTCAAATTCGGAGGGTCACATTCGCCGCCCGGCAAGGATCGCCTCGGCCCGGGCCAGCGCCACGGGCGTGTCGACGTCGACCAGGTCTTCGGCCGGGCAGGCCAGCAGCAGCACCGCCGGATCATCGGCGAGCAGGGCGCCCGCCCCCCGGTCGCCGGTGAGGGCGCAAAGTTCGGCGAAGCGATCGGCTGGAAACCGCGCCGGAACCCCGGCGCGGCCCGATGGATAGTGGCAGGCGGCCAGCCCCGGCACGGCGGCCAGCGCCAGCAGCAGGGCGGCCGGAACGCAGGGCATATCGGCCAGGTGGATGATCAGCGCCGGCGCCTTGCGGGCCAAGGCCTCGCGCGCGGCAAGGGCAACCGAGGTCGCCAGGCCGTCGGTCGCCGCCGGATTGGCGATGGCCGGGATGCCCTCGGGCAGCCAGGCGGGGCGCGGGCCGGGCGCGGTGATGCACAGCGCGGGCAGGCCGGTGGCGAGCACCGCGCGGGCGGCATGGCTCGCCAGCGGCTGCCCGGAGCAGGGCGCGGCCAGCTTGTCCGCCCCGAACCGGCTGGCCCGGCCGGCGGCGAGCAGGGCGATGAGCGGGGCTTCGGTCATGCCCCGGCGATAGCGGGCGCGCGCGCCGGCGGGAAGGCCTTCGCGCCGGCCCCGACTCCCGCCCCGCCCCCCCCGACCATCCGCCCCGCCTGAAGCTGTTGCCATGTGCTGCCGATCTGGCATGACCCTGCCGGGGGTGGCCATCCCGTGGCTGGCCGGAGAACACGATGAGCCTGTCCGTCACGCGATCGCGTCCCCGCCTGTCGGGACTGCAACTGGTGGAGATGAACCTCGGGTTCCTTGGCCTCCAGTTCAGCTTCGGGCTCCAGCAGGGCAACATGGGGCCGATCTATTCCTGGCTCGGCGCTCACGAGGGCGAACTGCCGATCCTCTCGCTGGCCGGGCCGGTCACCGGGCTGATCGTCCAGCCGCTGGTCGGCGCCCTGTCCGACCGGACCGGCGGGCGCTGGGGCCAGCGCACCCCCTGGCTGGTCGCCGGCGCCCTGCTCTGTGCCCTGGCCCTGTTCTGGATGCCGCTGGCCTCGTCGCTGGTCATGGCCGCCAGCCTGCTGTGGCTGCTTGATGCCGGCAACAACATGACCATGGAGCCCTACCGCGCGTATGTCGCCGATCGGCTGACGCCCGACCAGCGGCCCGCCGGGTTCCTGGTGCAAAGTGCGCTGACCGGGCTGGCGCAGATGCTGGCCCTGGCCACGCCCGTGGTGCTGGTCGGCCTCGGGATGTCGCGCGACAGCGTGGATGCCCACGGCGTTCCCCACACGGTCCGGGCGGTGTTCTGGCTCGGTTCGGTCCTCTCGCTGGCAACGATCCTTTTCTCGTTGCGCCGGGTGCCGGAACTGCCGCTCGCCCGGGCCGAGCGCGAACGGATCGCGGCGGCGCCGCGCGGGCTGGGCGCGGCGCTGGTGGAAGTGGGCGCGGCGATCCGCGCCATGCCGGCGCAGATGTGGCGGCTGGCGCTGATGAACCTGTTCCAGTGGTTCGCCCTGTGGGGCTACTGGCACTATGCGGTCTATGCGATCGCCCGGCGCCTCTATGGCGTGGCCGAGCCGGCCAGCCCGGGTTTTCGCCAGGCCGTGCTCACCTATGGGGCCATGGCGGCGGCGGCCAATGCGATCGCCTTCGTCTCGGCGCTGGCGATGATCCCGCTGGTGCGCCGCTTGGGGCCGGCGCGGCTCCATGCCGCCTGCCTGGTTGCGGGGGGCATGGCCATGCTCGCGGTTCCGCAGGTGGCCGAGCCGGCCTGGCTGGCCCTGCCGGCGCTCGGGATCGGCCTTGCCTGGGGCAGCATCATGGGCAATCCGCTGGGCATCCTGGCCGCGGCGATCCCCCCGGCCCGCACCGGGGTCTACATGGGCATCTTCAACATGATGATCGTGATCCCGATGCTGCTGTTCGCCTTGACCATGGCCCGGCTCGACCTCGGCTTTGCCGCGCTGGGCCTCGGGCTCTACGATCGCGTGCTGGGCGGGGAACCGTTCCGGCTGCTGGCCGTTTGCGGGGGATGCATGATGCTGGCCGCCTTGGCGAGCCTGCGCTTGCGTGTTGATGCAATGGATTGAATTCCTGCCGGATCGGGGCCGATGGGCTTGGATACGGTAGATCGGGCGCCAGGAAGATGAAGCTGGAAGTCGGCAATCACGGTCCGGGTCGCGCCGCGAACCCGCCCGGGGCAACCACCACCGCGTGGCGCCCCACCCCGCTTGCCGGCCAGGTTCCGGCCGATCGCTTCCCCACGATCCCGGCCGACCAGGCCCGCCCGCTGCTGCCGGGCCTTGACCTGTGGGATTGCTGGCCGCTGGCCCACGAGGACGGGCACACCGCCGCCGTCATGCTTGGCGGGGAGAGCCGCAGCCTGTGGTTCTTCCTCAGCGCGCCGCGCTTTCCCGATCCGGCCGACCGCCACGCCCATGCCCGCATCCGCCTGCTGTCGCGCGGGGCCGGCGGCTGGCGCGACCATGGCCCGGCCCTGCCGGATGGCTGGTGCCCCGGCTCGCGCGAATGGGCCGGCTCGGCCGTGCTTGGCGCCGATGGCCACACCGTCACCCTCTACCTGACCGCCGCCGGCCGGCGCGGCGAGGCGCGGCCCACCTTCGAACAGCGGCTGTTTGAAGGTGGCGCCAAGCTTGGCCCTGACGGACTCGCCGCCTGGCGTGAGCCGGAGGAACTGGTGCGCGCCGACGGGCACCATTACCTGCCGGTCACCGCGCGCGAGGAAGGGGCGCCCGGCACGCTCAAGGCCTTCCGTGATCCCTTCTGGTTCCGCGATCCGGCCACGGGTGGCGAACACCTGGTGTTCACCGCCAGCGCGGCCTGGTCGGCCGATCCGCACAACGGGGTGGTCGGCCTCGCCACGCGCACCGCCCGGGGCTGGACCCTGGAGGCGCCGCTGGTCGAGGCGGTGGGCGTGAACAACGAGCTGGAGCGCCCGCAGCTGGTGGTGCGCGGCGGGCGCTATTACCTGTTCTGGTCCACCCAGGCCCACACCTTCTCGCCCCGCGCGCCGGGCTACCCCACCGGGCTCTACGGCATGGTGGCCGATCGCCTGCGCGGGCCGTGGCGTCCGCTCAACGGCCATGGCCTGGTTGCCGCCAATCCGGCGGACGAACCGGCCCAGGCCTATTCCTGGTGCGTGACCGGCGAGGACGAGGCCTGGAGCTTCGTCGATTACTGGGGCATGGCGGGACGCAGCCTGGCCGATCACCCCGATTGCCGGCGCGGCCAGTTCGGTGGAACCCCGGCGCCGGTGCTGCGCCTGCGCTATGCGGGCGACCGGGTGCGGCTGGAGCGCTGACCCGCGCCGCCACCAGCCGGGCCGCCGCCGATCAGGCGGTTTCGCGCACGATCACCCTGGGTTCCAGCACGGTCGGGCCGGCATCCTCGCCGCGCAGCCGGGCAAACAGGTTGTCGACCATGGCCCGGGCGCCGGCGGCGATGTCCTGGCGCACAGTGGTAAGCCGGGGCACGGTCTGCATGGCCATCGGCAGATCGTCGTAGCCGATCACCGCGATCTCCTCGGGCACCTTGCGGCCCCGTTCGCGCAGGATCCGCAGCACGGCCATGGCGATCACGTCGGAGGCGGCGAAGATGCCGTCGGTTTCAGGGGCCATGCGGTCGATATGCTCGGCCACCTGGGCGGCGGTCTCGTCCACCGCCAGTCGGGTGGGGAAGGCTTCAAGACTGGCCCCGGCGCCGAACCGGTCAACCGCGGCCCGGGCGCCGGCCAGGCGCTCGGCGATTTCGATTCCGGTGGTCTCGCCGAAGAAGGCCAGGTGCCGGGCGCCGCGCGCCAGCAGGTGTTCCGCCGCCAGCCGGCCGCCAACGAAGCTGTCGGTCCCGACCGAACAGTGGTGCTGGCCCGCGCGGTGCGTGCCCCAGACCACCAGCGGACGATAGTGCCGGGCCACGCGCTCGATCGTCGTGAACTGGTCGGACTGGCCGATCATCAGCACGCCCTCGAGCATCCCGGAATCGGTGATCCGCTCCAGCCAGTCGTCCTCGTCCGAGGGGATCACCCGGCTGAGCATCAGATCATAGCCGCGCTCGGTCACCGCGTCGGCAAGGTGGCCGATCAGGGTCATGAAGAACGGATCGGACAGAAGCTGCGCGCGTTCGTGGCCCAGCGGGACCACCACCCCGATCACCCCGGTCTGCCCGGTCCGCAGGCGGCTGGCCATCTGGTTGGGCCGAAATCCGTGTTCGCGGGCCAGGGCCTGGATCCGCTCGCGCGTTTGCCGGTTGACGAGATCCTTGCCCGCCAGTGCCCGCGAGACGGTGCCGGCCGACACGCCAGCAAGCTTGGCCAGCTCGCTGATGTTGCGGATGCGGCGGCCGTTCTCCCCCATTTTCATAGATGTCATGGATTGCGACCCCCAGGACGAAGTTACATCGATGCAAGCATGGTCGCGCCGGCTTGCCAACCCCGGGTGCCGATCTGGTGGACCATGAATACGTTCAATGACTTACGGATGGTTCCTGATGAAGGCAAGCCTTTGCAGAAACGGGTCCGCAAGGCAGGCCGGCTGGCCCTTCGGGCGCCCCCGGCGCCGGAGGGGCGGGCCGTGGCGATCCGGCTTGTCTCGCTCCCGCGCCGGCCCTAGCACCGGGACATGAAGATAGCCCGGGTCCAGCCCTTCGAAGCGATTGCCATCAGCCGGCTGGCGCACGAGCTGGCCGAGGCCGGGCTCGACGTGATCCACATGGAATTCGGCCAGCCGTCGACCAGCGCGCCCGCCGCCGCCATCGCCGAGGCCCACCGGGTGCTCGATGCCGAGGCCATGGGCTATTGGGAAAGCAATCCGCTGAAGGCGAGGATCGCCCGCCTCTATGCCGATCGCCACGGCGTGACGGTGGACCGCGAGCAGGTGATCCTGACCTGCGGCGCCTCGCCGGCCTTTGTCCTGGCCTTGTCCTGCCTGTTCGCGCCGGGCGCGCGGGTGGCCCTGGCCCGGCCGGGCTATGTCGCCTACCGCAACACCCTGAGCGCGCTCTACCTCGAACCGGTGGAGCTTCCCTGCGGCGAGGCCGAGCGCTACCAGGTCACCGCCGCCGCGCTGGCCGCCCTTGATCCGGCGCCTGAAGGGCTGATCGTCGCCACCCCGGCCAACCCCACCGGGACCATCATCCCGCCCGATGAACTGGCGGCCATCGCCCGGGTCTGCCGCGCCCGCGGCATCCGCATCGTCTCGGACGAAATCTACCATGGTCTGAGCTTCGGCGCCCCGGCGGCCTCGATGCTGGAGCACGAGCCGACGGCCTTCATCGTCAACTCCTTCTCCAAGTACTATTCGATGCCGGGCTGGCGGCTGGGCTGGGCCGTGGTCCCGCCCGATGCCATCGATGCGGCGCGAGCGCGGATGGGCAACCTGTTCCTGACCCCGCCGGTCATCGCCCAGCGGGCCGGCCTCGTCGCGTTCGACTGCGACAGTGAGCTGGAAGGCCACCGCGCCACCTATGCCCGCAATCGCCAGCTGATGCTCGATGCCCTGCCGGCGCTGGGGCTCAGCCATGTCGCCCCGCCCGATGGCGCCTTCTATCTTTATGCCGACATCGGCCACCTCACCGCCGACAGCGTGGCCTTCTGCACCGCCCTCCTGCGCGATACGGGGGTGTGCACGGCGCCGGGGGTGGATTTCGATCCGGTCGATGGCACCCGGTTCATCCGCTTCAGCTTCGCCGTGTCCACGCCCGAGGTGCGCGCGGCGATCGCCCGGATGACCCCCTGGTTCGCGCGGCGCCAGGCGGAGGCGCGCGGCACCCGAGCCTGAGCCTGAGCCTGAGCGGAGCCGGGGCTGGCGTCCGCCGCCGCCCCCATCCGGCCGGCACGCCGGGCCACTCCGGCCTTTCATCGCGAAAATCCGCCCGCTTGTCGGAACGCACCGGCTTTCGCGGGGTTGGACTCGCGTGCGTGAAGGTGGGTTCACCTCTGCTTCAGGCAGCGTCGCGGAATGGGACACCGGCGCAGATCGCGGCAATTCCCGTGATTGACCGGAAGGCCGGGCGCGCGAAGGAAGCGGGCGATCTTGCGGCGGTTTTCCGCGAGCGATGGCGAAGGAATGCAGTCCCGATGAACCAGTCCGATCCACGCCGGGGTTCCAGCCCGAACGCGGCCGGCACCGGCGCCGGCGATGGGTGGCGGCGCCGATTGGGTGAACTGGCCCTGGCCTGCGCCGGCTCGTTCGCGGCCGAGGAAGCGCAGCGCCTGCACGAATTGCGCCGGCTGCTGGCCGAAGCCCCGGTGCCGGCCCTGTTGCGCGGCCTCGCCGTGCCGAGCGAGGAACGGCTCGACCAGCTGATCGCCGCCGATGCGGCGCAAAGCGCGGCCCTGGCCATGCTTGGCCCCGATTGCGGCTATCTCCTGTCGCGCGGGGCGGGCGGGCAACACCTGGCCTCGGTCATCCTGCCGGGCGCGACGGAAGAGGCGAGTGCCAGCGGCGACAGTTTTGCCCTGGCCCTGGTCAGCGCGCTGGGCCTGGCCCTGATCGAGGCCGAACCCGGCCCGGTGGACCGGCGCCATCCCGCCCGTGCCTCGCGCCTGAACTGAGCGGCATTCGGGCCGAACCTGCCAGCCGGCCAGCCGGCGCGATGAACCCGCCGCACGCGCGGGCTGGCAGCGAGCGCCAGGCCGACCGCCCTGGCCAAGCCAAGCCCCACCGACGCAGCCACAAGCCCCACCGGCGCAGCCAAGACGCATCCGGCGCAGCCAGGCCCAGCCGCGCCGCACCAACGGCCACGCAGGCGGCCATCCCCGACCACGCTGGGCGCCCCCCCGAACCCATCGCCACGCGGCCCCGGCAACAGCCCGGCCGGGCGCCCCGCCGGTCAGTTGACCAGCGAGGCCTCGATGGCGATGCGGATCGCTTCGGAGGTGTGGTTGGCGCCCATCTTGTTGAGCATATTGGCCCGGTGGATTTCCACCGTACGCGGGGAAATGGCGAGCTTTTCGCCGATCAGGCGGTTGGACAGGCCGCCGGCCACCCCGGCCAGCACCTCGCGCTCCCGCCGGGTGAGGCGTTCGACCCGGCTGCGGGCCACGGCTTCGCGCAGCTTGGCCCCGGCGACCGACCGGGCGCGTTCCTCGGCCACGGCCATGCTTTCGATCACCTGGGCATCCTCGAAGGGCCAGACCAGGTAATCGACCGCACCTTGCAGCACGGCCTCGACGATGCGGCTGGTGGCGGGGGCTTCGGCGAAGGCGATGATTGGCAGCCAGTCCCCGGTCTGGCTCATGTGGGTGATGAGATCGGCGATCGCGCTGTCGCTGTCATGGACCAGAAGGACGCCATCGCTGGGCCAGCGCGAATAGAGTTCGCGCACGTCCTCGAACGGTTCGACGTGGAGACCGCTGCCCGAAAGGCAGTGCGAGATGGCGGCCCGGCGGCGGAGATCGCCATCGACGAGGAGGAGATTGGAGCGTCGCATCATGGAAATCTCTTAGCGGATCACGCCTAGGGGATAAGCCTGAGACGAATCCGAATTGGCGGCGAATTGAACCAATCCTGAAAGGTCGCGGTCAAGTCGGGCCGCAAGTTGCCGGCCCGGCGCTTCAGGCGGTCCGCGCCGAATGGAGCGCGCTGGCGATTTCCAGCACGTCGCCGCGCACCTTCCCGATCCGGTCGGGATCGAACGACAACACGCTGTCGAGCAGGGCGTTCTTGGCCGCCTGGTAGAACTGGAGCAGGGCCGCGGCCACGCCCTCGGTCCCCTTCACCCCCAGTTGCAGCGCGGTCAGCGCCGACAGCGCGCGGGTCAGCGCCTCGCTCTTGGCGGCATTGTCGCGGCGCTCGTGGGCAAACAGGGCCGAGCCGAGCGCGGCGACCAGGTGCTCGTAGCACAGGCCCACCAGCTCCATCGGGTCGGCGCCATTGACCCGCGCGTCGAAATCCACCCGGCGATAGACGGAATCGGGCGTGCGGCGGGCAAGCATGGTCATGGCGGGTCAGGCTCCGTCTGGTTCAGGCGTTCTTGCCGTTCCACGCATCGATCTGGTTCTTGAGGAACGTAAGGGTCGAGGTGGAGGCGGAAACGGCGGTCTGGGTGGTGGCGAAGCGGGTGACCAGCTGCTGGCGGAAGGCCTCCTGCTTGTCTGCCAGCTTGGCGAGATCCTCGCTCGCCTGGGTCTTCTGCCTGGCATAGCGCGCGATCGAGGCGGCCAATGACGTGGCGCTGCCGGTGGCGGCCATGGTGCGGCTAAGCCCGTCGATCGTGCCGTAGACGCCGTGGAGGCCATTGGTGAACATGGCGGCAACCCCGGTGGGATCGGCGGCCAGGGTCTTGGTCAACTTCGCCCCGTCGAGTGCGAAAGTGCCGTCGCGCTGGATCGCCAGCCCCAGGTCGGCCAGGGTGCGCGGCGCGCCGGCCGGGGCATTGGGCATGATCACCGCGCCGGACAGCTGCGAGAGCGCCCGCTTCAACGCCCTGGCCCCGGGATCGGAGGCAAGGTCGCCGGTCAGCGGATCGGTGGCCGTCTTGATCATGCCGGCCAGCTCGTTGAGCGCGCCGGTCAGGTCCTGCATGGCGCTGGAAATCGCGCCGGTATTGTCGGTGAACGAAAGTGTCGCCGGCGCGCCCGCATTGGTCGCGGCAAAGGTCGCGTCAAGCCCGGCGACAAGGCCCGTCACCGTGTTCGAGGGCGAGGTCATGGGCAGCCCGTCCAGCTTGTAGGCGGCGTTCTGCGCGCCGGTCAGGAGCTGCGCGGCTGGGCCGGTCGCCGGCTGCCAGGCGAGCTGCGAAAGCCCCGGGCTGGCCGGGTCGAGCGGATCGGACGTGGCCTCGATAATGAAGCCGTTGGCCGCGCCCTGCTGGCCCTTGATCACCAGCCGGGGGCCGTCGCTCGTGTTCGCCACATAGGCGGAAAGGCCGGCATTGGCGTTGGAGATCGCCGTGGCCACGTCGGCCAGCGTGGCGCCCTGCGGGATCGTCAGGTTGACCGGCGCATGGCTGCCATCGGCGGCAAAGGCGCTGCCTGCCACCGAGCCGTAGCGGATGGTCAGCGTGCCCGCGCCGACCGGCGCCTCAGCCGAAGCCAGCGCCGGGCTGGCCAGGGTCTGCGCCTTGGCCAGCTGGGTCACCTCAAGCGAATAGGTTCCCTTGGGCGTGGCCGCGCCGTTGAGCTTGAGCGCGGCAAGGCCGGCGTTGCTCAGCGCGGGCTGGGGCGAAAGGTCGCCGGCGCGCACCCGGTCGCCCAGCGAGGAGGCAAGGCTGAGCAGGGCCGACTTGATGTTGCCGGCGTCGGTGATGCGCTTGTCGAGCGAGTCCGACCTTGCGGCCAGCCGGTCGGTCTGGCCCGCGAACTGGGCGACCGAGAGGTTGCTCGCCAGCGAATTCCAGTCAACCTGGTTGCTGCCGCCCAGCGCCGTCAGGATCGAGCTTGCCGCGCTGCTCTGGGTCGCCGAGGTGCCGGAAGTTGCCATGGCGGGTAGGACGGTTGGCGCGCGGCCGGATTAAGGGCTTGTGCGGGTATTCTTCCTGCCTCTCTCCCCGCCGGGGAGAGAGCTAGATGGCCGCCGCCGCCTCGGGCCGGCCCTCCGGATCGAAGCGCAGGTCCAGCGGCACCACCACCTGCGGCAGCGGCCTCGGTTCCCCGCGCTTCAGGGCCATGACGAAGCCGAGCACGCCGGCGACCGCGGCATAAAGCTCCTCGCGGATCACCTGGTTCTCGCGCGTGGTGAAATAGACCGAGCGGGCCAGCGCCGGATATTCGAGCAGCGGCACGTCCAGCTCGCGCGCCAGCTCGCGCATGGCCAGCGCCTTCTCGCCCCGGCCCTTGGCCACCACGATCGGCGCGGCGGCGCGGTCCGGGTCATAGACCAGGGCCACCGAGAAATGGGTCGGGTTGGTGATGACGAACTGCGCCGCGCGCATCGCCTGCTGGAGCGAACCCATGGCCAGCTGGCGCTGGCGGCCCCGGATCGCGGCCTTCTTCTCGGGGCTGCCTTCGCTGTCCTTATGCTCGTCGCGCACCTCCTGGAGGCTCATCCGCAGGCGCAGGAACCGGCGGACGAACTGGATCGGAAAGTCGATCCCGGCAATCACCAGAAGACCGAAGGACAGCGCGAAGATCAGCCCGGTCAGCGCGTCCCAACCCGTCGCCAGCTGGCCGGCGAGCGGCGCGCGCCCAAGGTCGAGCAGGTCGGGCAGGTGGCTGCGGCCCCAGAACCAGCAGATCGCCAGCAGCAACCCGGCCTTGGCCAGGCTCTTGCCCAGCTCGACCAGCCCCTGCGTGCCGAACATCCGCTTCAGCCCCGACAGCGGGTTGATCCGGCTGGTCTTGGGGGCAAGGTTGCCCGCGAGCCAGCGCCCCTCGCCGAAGCCGAGCTGCGAGGCCAGGCTGGCCGCGCCGACCGCGAGGCCCAGCAGGATCACCGGCGGCATCACGGCCAGCCCCATGGCCAGGGCCAGCCGGCCGGGGGCGAAGTCGGCGATGGCGGCGCGGTCGAAGCTCAGGCCGGTGGCCAGCGTGCCGAGCAGCTCACCAAACAGCCAGGGACCGGCGAACTTGAGCCAGGCCGCGCCCGCCAGCATGGCGGCGGCGGTCGCCAGCTCGCGCGAGCGCAGGACATCGCCTTGTTTGGCGGCATCGCGTTTGCGCTTGTCGGTTGGGGCAAGCGTCTTCTCGCCGGCGCTCTCGCTCACGGTTGGGTTCCGTGGGGCTGGATCACCATGCGCGCGGAATCAAGCGCCTGGGCGGCAACGTCGGCCATGAGATCGCCGGTCAGCGGCGCCGAGACGATCAGCGCGGCAAGTCCGGCCAGCACGCCGGCGGGCAGGCCCAGCGCGAACAGGTTGAGCGAAGGCGCCGAGCGGCTGATCACGCCTGCGGCGAGCTGGACCGCCAGCAACACCAGCGTGACCGGCAAGGCAATGGCCAGCGCGGTCAGGAACATCTGGCTGCCGAACCCGGCGATGGCCGCCAGCCGCTCGGCCCCCAGCCAGGTGTGGTCCGGCGGGAAGGTGGTGTAGCTGTCAAGCACCAGGCGGATGAACAGCAGGTGCCCGCCCAGGCCGAGGAACACCAAAACCAGGACCACGCCGTAATACTGGCCCAGCGCCGGGGAATGGGCGCCGGTCTGCGGATCGGCGGCGCTGGCGATCGACATCCCCATGCCCGCGCCGATCACCTCGGCGGCGATGGTGGGCGCGGCGAAGGCCAGCTGGAGAACGAAGCCGAGCGCCAGGCCCACCAGCACCTCGCCGGCCACGGCCAGCAGGCCGGGGAGCGAGAGCAGGGCCGGCGGCGCGGCGATCGGCAACCAGGCGCAGGCCATGGCCGCGACCGCGCCGGTCACGATCACCCGTGCCTGCATCGGCACCGAGGCCGCCCCGAAGAACGGCGCGGCCAGCAGCGCGGCGCCGATCCGGGTCATCACGAAGAGCCAGCGCCAGAACTCGGCCTCGACCGGGCCGAAGCCGAAGGTGAGGGCGCTCATTCGCGGCCCATCCGGGCGATCTCGGCGAAGATGTCTTGCATGAAATCGCCGACCATCCCCAGCATCGAGCCGCCCAGAACCACCAGCAGCAGGGCGATCACCGCCAGCTTGGGGACGAAGGTCAGCGTCTGCTCGTTCACCGAGGTCGCCGCCTGGACGATCCCGACGACCAGGCCCACGGCCAGGCTGGCCAGCAGCACCGGCCCGGCCACCAGCGCGGTGATCCACAGCATCCGGTCGGCCAGCGAAAGGAGGGAGGCGGTATCGTCCATCACCCGAAGCTCGCCGCGAGGCTGCCCATCAGCAGCGCCCAGCCATCGACCAGCACGAACAGCAGGAGCTTGAAGGGCAGCGAGACGATGGTCGGGCTCATCATCATCATGCCCAGGCTCATCAGCACCGAGGACACGACCAGGTCGATCACCAGGAACGGCAGGAACAGCATGAAGCCGATCTGGAAGGCGGTCTTCAGCTCGCTGGTGACAAAGGCGGGCAGCAGGACCGAGAACGGCACGTCCTCGCTGCGGGCGAACTTCGGCGCGTGGGCCATGTCGGCGAACATGGCGAGATCGTGCTGGCGGGTCTGGCGGATCATGAAGGCGTGGAACGGCTGGCCGGCCTGGCCGATCGCCTGCTCGGCGTTGATCTGGCCGGCGGCATAGGGCTGGATCGCGGCGGCGCTGACCTTGTCGAGCGTGGGCGCCATGACGAACAGCGAGAGGAACAGCGAAAGGCCGACCAGCACCTGGTTGGGCGGGCTCTGCTGGAGGCCCAGCGCCTGGCGCAGGATGCCCAGCACAACCAGGATGCGGGTGAAGCTGGTCATCATCAGCACGAGGCTGGGCAGGATCGTCAGCAGCCCCATGACGACGAGGAGCTGGAGCGACAGGGTCATCCCGCCGCCGGGGCCGCCATTGGCTTGCTGGAAGGCGCGATCAAGCGCGCCGGGGATCGCGCTCTGCGCGAAGGCGGCGGTGGGAGCGAGAAGGAGGGCGAGGGCGACGACGAGGCGGGTCAGCCTTCCTCCCCGGCACGGGGAGGGGGACCGGCTAAGCCGGTGGAGGGGGGCCGCGGCCGGGCGCGGCGGATTGGGGCGGATCTGCCGCGCGCTCATTCGCCCTGCTCCCGCGCCGATCCGGTCATGGGCACTTCGGCGAGGCGCACCAGCCCCTGGCGCGAGGCGGAAACCAGGATTTCCCGGCCCCGGAACTCGATCACCGCCAGCTTGAGCGTGGGCGAAAGCATGGTGGTTTCCACCACGCGCACCGCGCGCGGGGCGCCGACGGGCGCGCCGACGCGGGCCTGGAGCCTGTGGAGCAGCGTCATCGAGCCCCAGATCAGCGCGCCGATCACCGGCAGCAGGAGGATCAGCTTGACGACATACCAGAGCATCACGCCGCCTCCGCCGAGGCATCATCGCCGGCCAGCTCGACGATCCGCAGGGCGAAGCGGCCATTGTCGGCCACGATCTCGCCCCGGGCGATCAGGGTGCCGTTGACCATCACGTCAAGCAGTTCGTCGGTCAGCCGGTCGAGCATGACCACGCTTTCCGGGCCGAGCGTGAGCACGTCCTTGAGCTTCATCGCGGTGCGGCCAAGCTCGACGGTAAGGCGCACGTCGACATCCTTGAGGAGATCGAAGCCGCGGGCAGGAAGGGTCATGAGGGCAGGTCCTTGGGTGTCCGGCTCAGAAAGCCGTGTTGATCTGGAGGGCGACGCGGTCTTCGGCCGCGCCCACGGTGCCGGTGGCGAGGATCGGGCCATCGCCGCCCCCCGCATCGCTCGCTGAATCGCAGATCCGCAGCGGCACCTGGCGGGCGACCGCCACGGGCAGCAGCGTGCCGGGGCGCAGCGCGGCCAGGGTCTTCATCGACATCCGCATATCGACCAGCACCGCCGAGCAGGCGAGGCTGACATCGGCGAAGGGGCGGGCCAGCGGATCGGCGGCGCGGCGCGGGGAGGCAGGGCGCGGCGCGGGGCCGGCGAACAGCGCGGCAAGCGTTGCGGGCGGGACCAGCAGGGTGATCGGCCAGCTGTCGCCGCCCGGTTCGGTCACCTGGAGATCGACCAGCACCAGCCTGTCGTGGCCGGGAAAGGCTTCCAGCTCGTCAAGCAGGCCGGCGCGGCGCAGCGGCAGCAGCGGGGCTGTTCCGGGCAGGGCGAGGGCAGCGGCGAGATGGGTGGCGACCAGGCCTTCGAGCCGGCCGATCATCAGGTCGGCCGAGCCGGGGAACTCGGCGGGGAGTGGTTCGGGCGCCGCGCCGCGCCCGCCGAAGGTGCGATCGACCATCCGCAGAACGGCGGCGGCATCGAGCGCGGCGACCAGCGGCAGGGCTTCGGCGCCAAGGCCCATGAGGGTGCAGGCGGCCAGCCCCGGCAGTTCGAGGATGAGATCGCCCACGCCGACCTGGCGCGCCGGGCGGGCCTTGATCGCCAGCCCCTTGCCGCCGGCCAGCGGGGCGAGCGCGGCGACCAGGCTGCGGGCCAGCTTGCCGGCGCAGGTTTCGAGCCGGGCGGTGAGATCATCGATGCCCGGCGCGGCGCGCACCAGCTCCGCGCAGTGCTGCGCGAGCGGGCGGGCAGCGACGATGCTGCGGTCGGGCTTCACGCGCGCCTCCTCACTGCATCAGGAAGGATTTGAAGTAGACCTCGTCGACCCCGCCGAAGCCTTCCTCCTTGGTGAGCACGTCGTTGATCGCCTTGGTCAGGCGCTTCTGGAGGCGCTCCTTGCCTTCGAGCGAGGCGATGTCTTCCTCGGGCGTATCGGCCAGCACGTTGAGCAGGGCCGAACGGATCGCCAACTCGTGCTTCTTGAGCCAGATCAGCACCCGGCCATCGCGGCGGGTGGAACAGGCCAGGCTGATCTGCACCAGGGCGTCGGAATTCTTGAGGTTGGAGGTGAATTCCTCGGAAAAGGTGAAGTAGCTGGTCTTGTATTCGCTGCCGCCATCGCCCTCCACTTCGGGCGGGCCACCTTCCTCGCCATGGCCGCCCTCGCCGCCCTTGGCGGCGAAGGGATCGACCTCGCCCTTGCGGACGAGCTTGGGGTTGTTGTCTTCCTTGACCTTTTCATGGCCGCCGCCGCCGATCACGCCGGCCGCGACCAGACCATAGACCCCGCCGCCGCCCAGTCCGAGCAGGACGACCGGAATGGCCAGCTTGAGCAGCATTCCGCCGCCCTTCTTCTTCTTTTCCTTGGGTTCCTTGTCAGTGCTCATGGTCGGGCCTCACTGGTGCAATGCGATGTCGGGATTAGGCGTAGATGCCGCGCGCGCGGGCCGAGCCCGGCGGGGTGGCGGTGGCGGGTTCGCCCGCCCCATCGCGGCCCGGCCCGGGGAAACGGCCGGCCTGGGCGGTGCCGTTGCCGCGCTGGCCCTGCTGGGCCGGGGCGCCCGAGCCGGAACCGGTGCCGGCCTGGGCAAGGGGGCCATTGGCGCCCGGTCCGGTGGAACCCGACTGGCCGGCATCGGCGCTGCCGGCCGAAGGCGCGGCGGCCTGGACGGCGCGGGCGAAATCGGGATCGGGGCTGGCCAGGGCGACCGACAGGCCATCGGCGCGCTGTTCGAAGCGCACCGAGACCTCGCCGAATTCGGCATGGCGCAGGTTGAGCGCGACCGTCTGGGCCGGGCTGTCGGCCCGGGCGGCCTCGCGGGCGGCCATCAGGCGATCGACGACCGCGCCGAAATCGTGGCCAAAGCCGGTCGGCGCCGGGCCGGTCGCGGCTGGACTCATCGCGGGGCCGGCGGCGGCGGGTGCGGCACCGGTGGAATCGGCGGTCGGCGCGGGCATGGGCATGGCGGTCGGGACGGCATCGGCCAGAGCGGCCTTGGCCCCATGGTCGATCACCGGGCGCAGGCGCAGGGCTTCGGACGCGGCGGGGGCGGCCGGACTGGCGAGGGTGAACTGCGGAGCCTGGGCCTGGTCGCGGCCCTCCGCCGGGTCCGGGGCGGGGCTGGCCGGGAGGCGCAGGCTGCGTTCCTCCGCGCGGGCGACGGCGGCCTGCTGCTGGAGCGCCGCCGTTGGCTGGGGCTGGGCGGGCTGGGGCTGGCCGGGAAGGGGTTGGCCCAGGACCTGCGCGGCAATGGCCGGCGGAAGCAGGGTCGCGGCGGGCGCGCCCGGCTGGGTGGAGGCCGGATCCGGGGCGGCCTGGGCCGGCGGCGCCAGGGTGAGGACCAGCGCCGGCAGCGCCGGGGCCGCAGCCTCCGGATCGTTGGCCGGGGCCGGCGTGGAGGCGCCGTCGTCGGCCGGTTCGGCCTGGGCGGGGGGCGTGGCCTCGGCGGCGTCGCGCAGGCGGACGGCGCGCAGCAGCGGCAGGACGGGCACCGGCAGGCCGGCGGCAGGATGGGTGGCCGGGTTGCCGGCAGGGTCGGCGGCAGGGTCCGGCAAGGGCTTGCCGGTGGCCATGGCGCTTGCCGGCAAGGCGGCAAGGTCTTGCCGGTCGGCGGCAGGGGTGACGATGGCGGCAAGGGGGAGCGCTGCCGGTGCGGGGCTGGCCGGTGCCGCGCCCTCGCCATGGGCGAGCAGGGCGGCGAAAGCGGCGGGATCGGCGGAATTGCCCGGCGCGGCAAGGATGCCGCCACTGCCGGAAAGGGTGCCGGCAGGGCTGCTGGCGGTCGGCGGGGCGGCGGGGTTGATCATGAAGCGGCAGATCCTCGAGACAGGTGTCGAGGATGGTTAATCAAGATCCGTGCCAATTGCCTTGCGGGCACCCAGCGGCGGCAGCGCGCCCACGGCGGCGATGGCGCGGCGGACCGCCTCGGCGCGGTCGGCGGCGGCTGCGCGGCGACGCTCGGCCTGCGAGAGTTCGCCCAGCCGCGCATCGGCCACGCGCTGCGCGCGCGCGGCATCGGCGCGGGTGGCCTGCTCCACCCCGGCCAGGCCCGAGCGGAAGCCGGCGAGGCGGCGCAGGCCGTCGCCATCCTCGGGCGCGGCCCTGGCCGCATAGTCGGCGGCGAGCCGGCCGGTGCGTTCGGCGAGCGCCATCAGCTGGGCGAGCGTGCCCTCGGCCTCGGCGGCCTCGGCGGCGGCGGCCTGCCTGGCCACGGCGCGCACGGTCTCCAGCCGCTTGAGCCGGGCGAGGCGGCGCTTGTCGCTCACTGGCCGCCCTCGCCGATCAGGCGGGTGAGCGCGGCCAGGCTCTCGTCAAGGCCGACCACCTCGTGCTGCTCCTGGCCAAGGAAGCCCCGAAGCGCCTCCTGCATGGCGATGGCGCGATCGAGCAGGGGATCGGCCCCGGCGCGGTAGGCGCCCATCAGGACCAGGTCGCGGTTGGCCTCGTAGGAGGCGACCAGCGCGCGGAAGGTGCGGGCCATGCGCTGGTGATCGGGCGCGGCGATGTCGCCCATCACGCGGCTCAGCGAAGCGCCGACATCGATCGCGGGATATTGCCCGCGCTGGGCGAGATCGCGGCTGAGCACCACGTGGCCATCAAGGATCGAGCGGGCGGTATCGACCACCGGATCGTCCTGCGAATCGCCATCGGCCAGCACGGTGTAGAGCCCGGTGACCGAGCCGCCGCTGGCCGCCGAATTGCCGGCGCGTTCCACCAGCTTGGTGATCGTGGCCAGCGCCGAAGGGGGATAGCCGCGCGCCGCGCCCGGTTCGCCCAGCAGCAGCCCGATCTCGCGCGCGGCGTGGGCCACGCGGGTCAGGCTGTCCATGATCAGCAGCACCTTGCGGCCATGGGCGCGGAAATGTTCGGCCAGGCTCGTGGCCATCAGGGCGCCGCGGATCCGCAGGTTGGGTGCGTGATCGGCCGGGACCGCGATCACCGCGGTGCGCGCGCGCTTCTCGCCGGCCATGTGGCGCTCGACGAAATCGGACACCTCGCGGGCGCGCTCGCCGATCAGGCCGACGATGACGATCTCGGCCTCGGCCCCGCGCGCGATCATGTCGAGCAGGACCGACTTGCCCACGCCCGAGCCTGCCATGACCCCGATCCGCTGGCCCACCCCGAAAGTGGTCAGCGCATTGAGCGCGCGCACCCCGGTATCGAAGGGTTCGCGCACGCCCGAACGATCGAGCGCGCCGGTGCGGATGCCGCCCGCGGGCCATTCGTCGCGCCAGTGGAGCGGCCCCAGGCCATCGATCGGATGGCCCTCGCCATCGACCGCGCGACCCAGGAACGCCTCGCCCACTGGGAGCATCCCGGGCCGGCCCTCGGGCCGCACGCGCGAGCCGGGACGCAGCATGACCGTATCGCCCAGCAGCATCATCAAGGTGCGCCCGTTGCGAAAGCCGATCACCTCGGCCAGCGGCTCGCCGCCGAATTCCGTCCGTGGCCCGTGAGCCACCCGGCACAGGGCGCCCACCGGCACCGATAGCCCCGAAACCTCGATCAGCCCGCCGTCGCAGGCGGCGACCAGGCCGAAGCGATGGGGGGTGAAATCGGGCTGGGCCGCGCCGAGTTCATCGAGCAGGGGGGCGAAAAGGTTCAACATGGGGGCAGGTTCAGCACGCGTTGAAGGCCTCGGTCAGGGCGCGGCGCCACTGGGCCGGGCCGTCCTCGACCCCGCCCGACTGGCTTTCGACGCGCAGGGCACCGCGTTCGAGTGCGGGATCGGGAACCACGGTCCAGCCGGCGCCAAGGCCGTCGGCGATGAGCGCGATATCGTCGGGATGGAGGCGGATCACCCGCTCGTCCTCGGCGCGGGCGAACATGGCGACCGCGCGTTCGATCCGCCGGGCGAGCACTTCGGGATCGAGGGCATAGGGCGCCAGGGTCTGCTCGCACAGGGCCAGCACGGTGTCCTGGAGGCGCTGGCGCAGGCTCTCGGCGAGGTCGGCATCGAGCCGGGTGAGCGAGAGGGCCAGTGCGCCGCGAGCCTCGGCCTCGGCCTTGGCGGCTTCGCCGGCCTCGGCGCGGGCCTCGTCCCTGCCCCTGGCATAGCCCTCGGCCCAGGCGAGCGCGACCGGGTCGGCAATCTGGACCGGCTCGGGTTCCGCTGGCGCACGCGCGGCGCGCACCGGCAGGGCAAAGCGCGCGTCCGAGCGGAAGCCGCCCGGCTCCCCCCCGCCAGCGGCAAGCGCGGCGAGGCTAGACATAGTCGTCGCCGCCCGAGCCGAAGACGATCACGCCTTCGGCGGCGAGGCGCCGGGCCACGGCCACGATCGCCTTCTGCGCGGCGAGCACGTCGGCCATCTTGAGCCGGCCGCGCCCGGCGATCTCGTCCTTGATGCCATCGGCGGCGCGGCTCGACATGGCCTTGAAGAACACGTCGCGCTGCGCCTCCTCGGTGCCCTTGAGCGCGTCGATCAGGGTGTCGCTCTCGACCTCGCGCAGCAGGGCACCCATCGCCTGGGCATCGAGCACGAACAGGTGCTCGAACTTGAACATCTCGGCCTCGATCTCCTTGGCGAGCGCCTTGTCGAGCCGGTTGATCTCGGGGATGACCCGCTTTTCCACCGCCTTGCCGGCGCCGTTGATGATCTCGGCCGCCTCGCGCGGGCCGCCCATGGTGAGCGGGGCCGAGCCGTGGCAATCGCGGATGCGGGCGGCCAGCAGGTCTTCCAGCATGGCCAGCGCCTCGGGGGCGACCGGGCCAAGCGTGGCAATGCGGTGGACCACCTGCGGCTGGATCTCGGACGGAAGCTGGTGAAGCACTTCGGCGGCCACTTCGGGATCGAGCTGCACCAGCAGCACGGCGATGGCCTGGGGATGTTCGGCGCGGATCAGCGGGACCAGCGCCGAAGGATTGAGCCATTTCGCCAGCTCCAGCGGGCTGGGCGGCCGGTGATCGGGCGGGAGGATGCGCTCCATCAGGCTGCCGGCCTTCACCTCGCCCACGGCGCGCGTCATCAGCGAACGGACCTGGCCGAGCCGGTCATGGGCCTTCAGGCCCAGCCGCTCAGTCTTCTCGACGAAGCCGGCGATGGCATGGGCGATCACCTCCGGCCCGATCTCGCCCAGCGCGCACATCTTCTCGCCCAGCACGCGCAGTTCGGCCGGTTCGAGCCGGGAAAGGATCTGCGCGGCCTGGTCTTCCTCCAGCAGCATGACCATGACCGCGGCGCGATCGGCCTCGCTCAGGCTGGCGGGATCGAGCAGGGTGGCACCATCGAGCGTGGCGGGGGCGTTCATGCGGCGGATTCCCGGGGGGCGTGGTTGAGCATTTCGCGCAGGGCGAGCACGGCGTCGTCGGGCCGTTCGGCGGCGATGCGCTGGGCAAGGCCCAGCTGTTCGCCAAGCTCGGCCGGATCGACCGGGCTGGCGAGCGCGGGCCGCGGCCGGCCGGGAACTTCGCCGGCTTCGCTCGCGGCGGCCGCCTCGTCGTCCTCGGCTGCCACCACGGCGGCGGGATCGCGTTTCAGCGCCTTGATCAGCGGGCGCACGCCCAGCAAGAGCACCAGCAGCACGCCGAGCAGGGCCACGCCATAGCGCACATAGCCCTGGAACCAGGGCTGTTCCCAGAGCGGCAGGCTTTCCACCGGCGCGGCCTGGAAGGCGCGCAGCACCACGGCAACCTGGTCGCCGCGCGCCGGATCGACGCCGACCGCCGCGCCGATCAGCTGCTTCAACTGCTCGATATCCTGCGGCTTGGTCTTCTTGAGCGCATCGGCGCTGAGCGCGACGGCGACGGTCAGGCGCTTGATCCTGCCCGGTGTGCCGTTGGACACGGCCACCTCGCGGCCCAGTTCATAGGTGCGCGTGGCGCTGGATTCGCCGTTGTTGGCCGTGCCCTGCGCGGGCGCCGGCGCCGAGCCTTGCGGCGGCCCGGGCGAGGCAATGGGCGCGGGCGGGGGGGTGTTGGCGGTAACGCCGGGCACGCCCGCCGCGCCGCCGGGGCCGCTCGTCTGCGACTGGGCCTGGGTCTCGCTTCGCAGCACGCCCTGCTTGTCATAGCTTTCGCGCGCGCTGGTCACCTGGTCCATGTCGAGTTCCACCTGGACCTCGCTGGAGAAATTGCCCTGGCCGAGCATGGGGGTGAGCAACTGGTCAAGCTGGGCGCGCAGCTTGTCTTCCATCTGGCCCTGGAGTTCGAGCCGTTCGGAATTGCCGCTGGCCTTGTCGGTCAGCAGGCGGCCGTGCTGGTCGATCACTCGCACCGCATCGGGGCTGAGCCCGGGGACCGAGCCGGCGACCAGGTTGACGATCGCGGCGGTCTGGCTGTCGCCAAGCTGGCGGCCGCGCGCCAGGCGCACCATGACCGAGGCACTGGGAGCCACGGTGTCGCGCACGAAGACCGATTTCTCGGCCTCGGCCAGGTGGACGCGAACCGCTTCCACCCCGTCGATCTCCATGATCGACAGGGTCAGGTCATGCTCGCGGGCGGCGCGCAGGTGGTCGGTTTCCACCGCGCGGCTGGCGCCCAGCGGCAGCTTGTCGATCCCGCCGGACGCCGCATCGGGCGAGGCGAGCGCACCGTCCGAGGCCACCAGCATCCGCGCCTTGTAGAGATCGTCCTCGCCCACGGTGAGCGCGCCGGTCTGGTTGTCGATGTGGTAGGTGATCCCGGCCTTCTCGAGGCTGGTGGTGACCTTGGCGCGTTCGCCGTCGTCAAGTTCGGAATAGAGCGTGCGCTGGGCCTGCGGGGCCAGCGTGGCCCAGGCGAGGGCCGCCATGCCGATCCCGGCCATGCCGGCAAACCACGGCAGGGTCTTGCGAACCGCCGGCTGGCGGGTGAAGGCGCCAAGCCGGGTGAGCACCGGGCCGCCGGCCGGATCGGTCAGCGGGGCGATCAGCGAAGGGGCGGGGGCGGGCGGCAGGCCGTCGCCGGCCGGGACAAGGTCGGCCATCTATCAGACTCCCATCCGCATGATGTCCTGGTAGGCCGAGAGCAGGCGGTTTCGCACCTGCAAGGTGGCCTCGAAGGCGACCCCGGCTTCCTGGCGGGCAAGCATGACCTTGGCGATGTCGGTGACCTCGCCCTTTTCATAGCCGGTCGACAGGTCCTCGGCCTTTTGCTGGGTGGCGCTGACGCTGTCGAGCGCGTGCTTCAGCGCACCCGAAAAGCCTTCGGCCGGGCCGGCCGCGCCGGTGGCGCCGGGCGCTTCGGGCGCGGGCGAGGCGCCGCGCACCTGCTGGAGCAGGTTCGAGCGGTCGATGATCTGCTGGCGCATCGCCAGGATCTGCTGGATCCCGCCGGCCCCGCCAATGGCGCCAACCCCGCTCATCGCCGGCCGCCAGCCGCGGCGACGGCGATGCCGGCCTCGCGGAAGGCGGCGAGGCGATAGCGCAGGGTGCGTTCGGAGATGCCCAGCTTGCGTGCGGCGGCCACGCGGTTGCCGCCGGTTTCGCTGAGCGCGGCCATGATCGCGCGGGCTTCATGGATCTGGACGATGTTGGATAGCGTGCGCTCGCCGGCCTCCGTGGTGGGGACGGTGCCAGGCCAGGCCTGGCCATGGCCGGCGAGCGCAGCGCCGGGGGAGACGCCGTGGGAGACTGTGGAGGAGGATGGGGCAACCATGTCCGCCGCTTCGCCGACCAGGCGGGCGGGACGGTCGAAATGGATGTGGCGCGGCTCGATCTCGGCTTCGCCGCCGGCCAGCAGCAGCGCGCGACGGATGACGTTTTCCAGCTCGCGCACGTTGCCCGGCCAGCCATGGGCGGCCAGCAGGTCGAGCGCGGCATCGGACAGCCACGGGATCGGGCCTGTGGCCGGCGCGTGGCGCAGCAGCAGGGCAAAGGCGAGCGGGGCCACGTCGTCCGGCCGTTCGCGCAAGGGGCGCAGGGCGAGCGGGAAGACGTTGAGGCGATAGAACAGGTCGGCGCGGAAGCGGCCTTCCTGGACTTCGAGCGGCAGGTCGCGGTTGGCGCAGGCGATGATGCGGACATCGACCTTGATCGGGTGGCTCGCGCCGACCGGCACCACTTCGCCTTCCTGGAGCGCGCGCAGCAGCTTGGCCTGGAGGGCGAGCGGCATCTCGGCGATCTCGTCGAGCAGGAGCGTGCCGCCATCGGCGGCGCGGAAGAAGCCTTCGGCCGCGCCGGTCGCGCCGGTGAAGGCGCCCTTCTGGTGGCCGAACAGCATGGCCTCCAGCATGGTTTCGGGCATGGCCGCGCAGTTGACCGCGATGAACGGGCCGGAGGCGCGGGGGCTGCGGGCGTGGATGTAGCGGCTGAGCACTTCCTTGCCGGTGCCGGTAGGGCCGTTGATCAGCACCGGGATGTCGCTGGCGGCGAGCCGTTCGGCCAGCGCCAGGATCGAGAGGCTTTCCGGATCGGCCGCGATCGGCAGGCCGGCCGGGGTGGCCGCGGCGATCAGCGCGGCCAGCGCGGCCTCGCCTTGCGCCCCGGTGTGGGAAAGCAGCCAGCCGGCGCCGCGGCGAGCCAGCGCGGGGCGCGGACCGCGCTCCAGGACCACGGCGGTGCGGGCGCCCGATTTCACCATCGGCTCCATCGCATCGGCGATCCGGACCGGCTCGGGCAGGCCCAGCGCGGCGAAGATGCCCGCGGCGCGCTGCACCAGGGGGGCATGGGCGGCGGCGGTGGTCGCGGAAAATTCGAGTGCAGACATCGGTGGCGGTCCCAACAGTGTTAACCATCCTGTGGAGCCAATTCTGGCGCGGGAACGACAAAGGGTTCGGTAATTTAAGTCCCCGATTAAACACTTAGGTGTTTCCCCGGGGAAACCGGCAGCGCCTTGCCGGCCTGGTTGCCGGGGCGGCTTAACTTTGCCGCCGGATTGCCGGTCTTTGGCCTGGCAGCCGAGCCGGATGGTCTGGCAGGCGCCCGGAACTCGGACTGTACACGGGAGTAAACCATGTCGGTAATCAACACGAACATCAGCGCCATCCGCGCCGCCAATGCCTCGAACTCGGCCAGCAAGATGCTCGGCACGGCCATGGAGCGCCTGTCGACCGGCAAGCGCATCAACAGCGCGAAGGACGATGCCGCCGGCCTTGCCATCGCCACCTCGATGACCTCGCAGATCAAGGGCATGAGCCAGGGCATCCGCAACGCCAACGACGGCATCAGCCTGGCGCAGACGGCCGAAGGCGGCCTGTCGGAAGTGTCCAATATGCTCCAGCGGGTTCGTGAACTGGCGGTCCAGGGCTCCTCGGGCACCTATCAGGCCAGCGACCGCACCGCGATGCAGTCGGAAGTGACGAACCTCACCCAGCAGATCGGCGACGTGCTGGCCAACACCAAGTTCAACGGCAATGCGCTGTTCTCCACCACGGCCGGCACCGATGTCACCTTCGACATCCAGACGGGTGCGAACAACGGCGACACCGTGACGCTCACCTCCACCGCGATCGACGGCGGCAACATCGACGCCACCGCGCTCGACGTGACGACGGCCGCCCTGGCCACGACCACGATCGACAACGTCGACCTGGGTCTTGCCGATGTGAATGCCACCCGCGCTTCGCTCGGCGCCGGCCAGAACCGTCTTGAATCGGCGGTCAACAACCTGACCAACAACGTGGCGAACCTGTCCGACGCCCGTTCGCGGATCGAGGACGCCGACTATTCGAGCGAAACGACCGCCATGGCCAAGGCCCAGATCCTTTCGCAGGCGTCGACCGCGATGATCGCCCAGGCCAACCAGAGCCAGCAGAACGTGCTGTCGCTGCTGCGCTAAGCAGCCAAGCCATAGCCTCTCCCGGGGCGCGACTGGCCCGGCGGACCTCCACTCCGCCGGGCCTTTTGGCGTGCCGGGCCGGGACCGGCACGCCGATTTCCCGCTTTTCAGCCGCGGGATTCCTGCGTAACCCCGTGCCGGCAAGCGGCGGGGACCGCGAGGGGCGAGACAGCATGACAACAGGAAACCCGGCGGCAACGCCGGCACCAGTGCGCCTGACGGCGGCGCAGCACCGCGCGGTCTGGGCGGGATTCCTGGGCTGGACGCTCGATGCCTTCGACTTCTTCCTGATGGTGTTCATGCTGAAGGCCATCGCGGCGGACTTCGGCGTGGGGGTGAAGGACGTTTCGGAAGCGCTGTTCCTCACGCTGGCCGCGCGGCCGCTGGGGGCGCTGGTGTTCGGCCGGCTGGCCGACAAGGTGGGCCGGCGGCCGGTGCTGATGGGGGTGATCCTGGCCTTCTCGGTGCTGTCGGCGCTGTCGGGCGCCGCGGCTACGCTCACGCAATTGCTGCTCATCCGCGCGCTGTTCGGCTTTGCCATGGGCGGCGAATGGGGGCTGGGCGCCAGCCTCGTGATGGAGACGGTGCCGGCCGCCGCGCGGGGACGCGTATCGGGGCTGCTCCAGGCGGGCTATCCGGCCGGCTACCTGCTGGCGAGCCCGGCCTATTTCCTCGCCTTCGATGCGATCGGCTGGCGCTGGATGTTCGTGCTGGGCCTGATCCCGGCGCTGCTGGTGGCCTTCATCCGCATGGGCGTGGCGGAAAGCCCGGTGTTCCTGGCCCGCCGGCACGAACCGGCCCCGCCACCGCTGCGCGTGCTGGCCGCGCACTGGAAGCGCGGGCTTTACCTGGTGGTGCTGATGACCGCCTTCACCACCTTGAGCCACGGCACCCAGGATATGTACCCGACCTTCCTGCAGGAGCAGCACGGCTTCTCCACCAGGGTGACGGGCACGATCGCCCTCCTGATGAACCTTGGCGCGATCTGCGGCGCGCTGGCCTTCGGCGCACTGTCGCACCGGCTCGGGCGGCAGCGCACGATCATCGCCGCCGCCGTTCTGGCCGCGCCGGTGATCCCGCTGTGGGCCTGGGGCGATGGCCTGGCGCAACTGGCGCTGGGCGCGGTGCTGATGCAGTTCGCGGTGCAGGGAGCCTGGTCGATGGTGCCGGCCTGGCTCAACGAGCTTTCGCCCTTCGCCATCCGGGCAACCTTCCCGGGCGTGGTCTACCAGCTGGGCAACCTGCTGTCCTCGCGCAACGTGGTGTTCCAGGCCGATCTCGCCGCCGCGCGGGGCGGGGACTATGCCTTCGCCCTGGCCACGGTGGCCGGGCTGACGATCGCCGTGCTGGTGGCCTGGACCGCCTTCGGTCCGCACCCCCAGGACGACCTCGCATGACTATCCGCCCCCGCCGGGGGCGAGGCGTTCAGGGCGCGACCACGATCGAGATGCGGCGGTTGCGCGGGTCGTGCGGGTTGGCCGGTATGAGCAGTTCGCGGTCGGCGACGCCTTCGATGCGGCGGAAGCGGTCTTCGCGGACGCCGTTCTTCATCAGCGACTGGCGGGTGGCCTCGGCCCGGCCGGCCGAGAGCGACCAGTTGTTGGCGAGCTCGCCCGGGCGATAGGGCACGGCATCGGTATGGCCGCGGATGGTGACCGTGCCGGCCTCGGGCGCGATGGTCTGGCCGATCGCCATCAGCAATTGCGCGGCCTCGGGCGTAAGCACCGTGGTGCCAAGGCGGAACATGGCGAACTGGGCATCGTCGACAAGATCGATCCGCACGCCCTCGGTGGTGTCCACCATCTTCACCTGCCGGGAAAGGCGGCGCAGGGTTTCGGATTTCTCCAGCTTCTGCTTCAGGCTTTCCTGCATCCGCTTGACCTTGCCGCCGCCCTCCTTGGGGCCGCCGGTGGTATCGCGCGGGATGGTCATCGCCTTGCTCCCGGTCTGGCCGGCGCGGTTGGGATAGTTGTCGACATCGGTGATCGAGGAGCCGCCGAGCAGGCCGTTGGAGCCGGCGCTGCCTTCCTTCATCTTGACCAGCGTCGGCGTGAAATAGTCGGCAATGCCCTTGCGCTGCTTTTCGGTGGTGGCACCCAGCAGCCACATCAGCAGGAAGAAGGCCATCATCGCGGTCACGAAATCGGCATAGGCGACCTTCCAGGCGCCGCCATGATGGCCGGCGGCAACCACGGTGACCTTCTTGACGATGATCGGCGGGGGCAGCTCGTTCTTGCCGCGTTTTGCAGGGCCGGCCATGGGTCAGCGGCCCCGCAAGGAATCGAGGAGTTCGGAGAGGCCCGGGCGGAAGGCGTGGCCCAGCCCCGAGCGCGCGCTTTCCACCACCAGCGGCTGGGGCCAGCCGTGCAGGCTCGCGATGATCACCTGCTTGACCGCGTGGAAGATCTGTTCGTCCTGGTCGATGATCTGCTTGAGGCGCCCGGCCAGCGGGGCGACCATGCCATAGGCCAGCAGCACGCCCATGAAGGTGCCGACCAGCGCCGAGCCGATCATCCCGCCGAGGATCGCCGGCGGCTTGTCGATCGAGCCCATGGTCTTCACCACGCCCAGCACGGCCGCGACGATGCCCAGCGCGGGGAGCGCGTCGGCCAGGGTCTGCAGCGCGTGCTGGGGTTCGTGCATCTCGTGGAAGTGGGTTTTCATCGCATTGTCCATCACCTCTTCCACCGCGTGGACTTCGAGCGTGCCCGAGGAGACGACGATCAGGGTGAGGGTGTCGCAGATCAGGTCGACCAGCGCGTGGTTGCCCAGCAGGCGGGGGAATTCGGCGAAGATCGTGGAGCTCTTGGGATCGGCGACATGGCCTTCGAGCGCGACCGGGCCTTCGGAGCGCAGCAGCTTCATCAGCCGCGAGGTGAGGATGATCGCGTCCACGTGATCCTGCTTGTTGTGCTTTGGCCCCTTGAAGATCTTGCCGAAGCTGGCGCCGATCAGCTTGAGTTCGTGGAGCGAGTTGCCGGTGATCGTGGCGCCCACCGCGGCGCCGCCGATGATCAGCATTTCGTGCGGGATGGCCTCCATCACCGGGCCGAGCGCGCCGCCGGTGAAGGCGAAACCCCCGAAGACCATGACGAGGAGGACGACGATGCCGATGCCAGCGTACATTGCTAATCAGTTCCTGTCGGTTTGCGGGGCTTGGGCAGCGTCAGTTCAGCAGGCTGAACAGCGAGAGCGAGGCGAGCTTGGTGAAGCTGGCCTGGCTGGCTTCGAGCACGGTCATCGTTTCCTGAAGCCGCGCGACGGTGGAGGCGATGTCGGTGCCGCCAACGTCGCTTTCCTCGTTGGCGCGCATTTCGGTAAGGTTGGTGCGCCGTTCGGTGGTGAGTTCGACCCAGGCCAGGCGGGTGCCGACCACGGTCTGCGCGGTGGTGATCTGGTCCATCCCCTGGTCGAGCGCGGCGAGGCCATCGCGCGCGGCCTGCTGGGCGGCGGTGCCGCCGGCCTGAAGCCCGTCGGACAGGGTCTTAAGCGCGGCGAGCAGGTCGGGCGAGGCGCCGCCGGCGGGGAAGGCGAGGAATTCCGGGCCGGTAAGCCCGCGAGTGACGTTCTGGCCATCGCCCAGCGGCAGGTCGCCGGCACTGCCGGTCCCGACATAGCCGGCAACGCCCGCGGTGACGGCATAGGCATCGCCCGCCGATTGCCCGCCGAACAGGGCGCCGCCCTGGGCATCGCGGGAATTGGCGAGCTGGATCATGTTGTCGCGGATCTGGCCGATCTCGGCGCCCAGGCTGGCGCGCGCCGCATCGGTCATGGTGCCGTTGGCCGCCTGGGTGGTCAGTTCCTGGATGTGGGTGACATAGTCGGCGAAGGAGGCCAGCGCGGTGTCGGTCAGCTGGAGGTTGGTGCTGGCCTTGGCGGCATTGGCGACATCGATGGTGCTGGTTGCATCGGCCCGCTGGAGCTGGCGCAGGCGCGAGGCGCCGACCGGATCATCCGACGAGCGCGCGATGCGCTGCCCGCGCGAAAGGTCCGCCTGCATCGCTTCGGCCCGCGCGCGCAGGTCGGCGATGTCCATCGCGGAGCGATCGTAGAAGGCGCTGGTCGAGTTGGAGATGGTGGTCATGGCGGCTTGGTCCTAAGGGCGGCGGATCGGGCTCAGCGGATGGCGAGGAGGGTGTCGAAGATGTCCTTGGCGGTCTGCATGACCTTGCCCGAGGCCTGGAAGGCCTGCTGGAAGCGAATGAGGTTGACCGCTTCCTGATCGAGATCGACCCCGGCCTGGGCCTGGAGGCTGACCTGGGCGCCGTTGGCGATGGTCAGAAGCGCGTCGCGGGTGACGGTGCGGCCCTGGACGGTGCCGGAAATGTCGAACAGCAGCGCGTCCATCCCGCCAACCGGATCGGCGGTGGCCAGAGCGGTCCGCAGGGCGTTGAGGTTGGCCGGATCGCGGCTTCCGGCCACGCTGGTGGCCGTGGCGATGCCGGCGCCATCGGTGAGCGCCAGGGTGATCGAGGCGGCGGTCACCGGGGTGGTGGCCGAACTGAACATCGGCTGGCCCGGCGCCCCGGCAAGGCCGACCCCGCTGCCCTGCGCGGCATTGACCGTGGTGGCGACCGTATTGGCCAGGCCGTCGAGGCCGGTCCGGACGGCGGCGAGCTTGGCGAGCGCCTGGGCCTTGCCGGCGAGCGATCCGCCGGTGAGCGCGGCGGCGGCCGGCGCCGGGGCAAGGCCGGTGACCGCGAAGGTGATGGTGCCATCGCCGGCCGTGGTCATGCCCAGGGTGCCGGCGCTGCCGCCCTGGACCATCAGCGGCCCGGCGCTGCCGCCGAGGCGGACCTCGACCGTGCTGTCGACGCTGATCTTCGTGGTGACGTCGGTGAAGGCGGACAATTGCTGGAGCAGGCTGTCGCGCTGGTCGAGCAGGGCGGTCTGGTCGCTGGTGGCATCGGCGGCGCGGGCAAGGCGCAGGTTGACCCGGGCCAGTTCGCCCGAGAGCGTGTTGACCTGGCCGGCCGCGTCGCTCGCCTCGAAGCGCAGGCCTTCGCCGACCGAGGACAGCGCGGTGGCGGCGATGTTGAAGGTGCCCACCATGGTGCGCGCGTCCTCGATCACGTTGGCGCGCAGCGAGGCCGAGGTGGGATCGCCGACCAGCTGCTGGAGCGCGCTTTCGAAGCCGACCATGGCATTGAACACATTGGACTGTTCGACCGCGGCCTGGATGTTTTCGAGGCCCGCCACTTCGGCATCGGCGCGGGCGGCATCGGCTCCGGTGCGGCGCACCTCGGCCTGGCGGAACAGGTCGGCGTTGCGGACCACGCTGTCGAGCCGGACGCCCGAGAGCGAGACGTCGCCGATGGTCCCGATCCCGCCCGAGGAGGAGACCTCCTTGAGTCGGGCCGAGCGGCGCACGTAGCCTTCGGACGAGGCATTGGCGATGTTCTGCGCGGTGACATCCAGAGCGACGCGCGCGGCCTGGGCGCCCGAGCGGCCGATCGAGAGGAGGTCGGAGGCCATGGCTTAGCGGCCCTTTGCCAGATTGAGCTGGGCGGCGAGCTGGGTTTCGATCGACTTCGCCAGACCAAAGGCGCCGGTATCGGCGGCAATCTGGGCGAAGCGTTCGTCCTGCATCCCGTTGAAGGTGTCCATCGCCTGGCCGCCGAACAGAGGATTGTCGCCGCCCAGCCTGGCCGCGCGGGCGCTGCTGAGCATCTGGCGCACGAAGATCGCCTCGAACTGTTTCGCGGCCTGCCTGAGCTGGGTGCGGTCGGTCGGAGCCTGGGGGGCAAGCGCGAGGCTGGCGCTGATCGGGGCGGGGCTGCTCACAGGACCTCCATCTCGGCGCGCAGCGCGCCGGCCTGCTTCAAGGCCTGGAGGATTTCCACCAGGTCGGAGGGGCCGACGCCGAGCAGGTTCAGCGCATCGACCACCCGGGCCAGCGAGGCGCCGCCGCGGGTGTAGATCAGGTGGCTGCCCGTTTCCTCGCCCGAAACCGCGCTTTGCGGGGTGACCGTGGTCTGGCCGCCCGATAGCGGGCCGGGCTGGCTGACGTTGAGCTTCTCCTCGACCTTGAGCACCAGCTTGCCGTGGCTGATCGCGGCGGGGGCGAGGCGCACGGCGGAGTTGATCACCACCGTGCCGGTGCGGCTGTTGACGATGACCCGGGCCGGGGTTTCCGCCGGGGTGACCGAGAGCATCTCGACCGCGGCCATCATCGAGGCGCGGGCATCGGCTTCGACGGGGAGCGCGAGGGCAAGGCTGACCCCATCCTCCACTCGCGCCGCGCCCGGATAGTGCGCGTTGATCGCATCGCGCACGCGGGCGATGGTGAGGAAATCGGCCTGGTAGAGGTTCCAGTTCAGCGAGGGCGCGCTGTCGAACCCGGTGGCGACCGCGCGTTCGACGCTGGCCCCTTCCGGCACCCGGCCCACGGTGGGCACGTTCACCGAGAGCTTCGAACCGTCGCGGCCCGAAACGCCAAGGCCGCCCACGGCGAGGTTGCCCTGGGCCATGGCGTAGATCTGGCCATCGGCGCCATAGAGCGGGGTGAGGATCAGCGCCCCGCCGCGCAGGGACTTGGCCTTGCCGATCGCCGACACGGTGATGTCGATGTGCTGGCCGGGCTTGGCGAAGGCCGGCAGTTCCGCGGTGATCAGCACCGCGGCGGCGTTCTTGAGGCCGGGCGAGACGCCGGGCGGAAGCTGGACGCCAAGCCGCCCGGCGGTGCCGCGCATGGCCTGGGTGAGGTATTCGAGGTTGTCGTCGCCGGTGCCATCGAGGCCGACGACCACGCCGTAGCCGGTGAGCTGGTTGGAGCGCACGCCCTGGAAGGCGCCGAGATCGCGGACGCGCTCGGCGGCCAGCGGGCTGGCGACCAGCGCGACGGCGAGAGCGAGAAAGAGGCGCTTGAGCATGGCCAGTCCCCTCAGAATGGACTGAGCATATTGAAGAACCGGCTCAGCCAGCCTTCGCGGCCCGCGCGCTGCACGGCGCCGTTGCCGGCATATTCCATGCGCGCATCGGCCACCTGGCTGGAGCGCACGGTGTTCTGCGGGTCGATATCGGCCAGGCGCACGATCCCGGAAAACTGGATCCATTCCTGACCCTGGCTCAGCAGCAAGCGCTTTTCTCCTTTGACCAGCGCGGTCCCGTTGGGGCGCACTTCGGCGATGGTCACGCCGACCGTGCCGTTGAAGGAACTGGTCTGGCTGGCCGTGCCGTCTCCCTTGAACGACGATTGGCCCGAGGCATTAAGGGCATCGGGCTTGAGGATCGACAGCGGGCCGGCCGTGGGCGGGGTCAGCGAGAAGCCGCCGTTGCGGCTGGTTTTCGAGCCGGCGGCCTTGGAGGTGGAGGTGCTTTCGACCAGCAGGATGGTCAGCGGATCGCCGACCCGCCGGGCCAGCGTGCCCTGAACGAGGCCGGCATAGCCCTGGCTTGCATCGAAGATCGCGCCAGTGGCCGGGCGCACTGCAGCCGGCAGGGGGGCGACCGGCAGGCTGGCCGCGAAGCCCGGGCGCGGGCGGGCGGCCTGGCCGGGCGCGCTGAGCGCCAGGGCGGCAAGGCTGAGCGCGGCGGCCGGCGCGGTGAAGGTCAGCCCGGCAAGGCGGGCCGGGGTCCGGCGACGGCGCAAGGCACGCGGCAGGGTGATGCCGAGCGAGGCCGGGGCCGGGCCGGCGCCGGCCGCCAGCGGCAGGGTGAGGTGGGCGGAGCGGTGGTTGGTCATGGCATAGGGTTCCGGTTCAGGATCGGGCGGATCACAGGGTCTGGTTCGCGTTCTTGAGCATCTCGTCGACCGCCGAGATCATCTTGGAATTGATCTCGTAGGCGCGCTGGCATTCGATCATGTCGACCAGCTCCTCGACCACGTTGACGTTGGAGCTTTCGAGGAAGCCCTGGCGGATGTTGCCGCGCCCTGCCTGGCCGGCGGGGCCGATCTGGGCCTGGCCCGAGGCGGCGGTCTCGCCGAGGAAATTGTCGCCCATGGCCTTGAGGCCGGCGGGATTGGTGAAGCTGGCCACGGTGATCTGGCCAAGCTGGGCGGGTTCGGCCTGGCCCGGCAGGGTGGCCGAGACCGTGCCATCGGCCGCGATGGTGATCGCGGTGGCGCCCTCGGGCACGGTGATCGCCGGCTGGAGCGGATAGCCCTGGGCGGTGACGAGCTGGCCCTCGGCGGAGCGGGAGAAGTTGCCCGCCCGGGTATAGGCCAGCTGGCCGCCGGGCATCTGCACCTGAAAATAGCCATCGCCATCGAGCGCGAGATCGAGCGCGTTGCCGGTGGTCTGGAGGGTGCCTTGCGTATCGATCCGGCTGGTCGACTGCATCCCCACCCCGGTGCCGAGATTGAGGCCCGTGGCATAGGCGGTTTCGCTCGACGACTGCTGCCCGGCGATCCGCGCGTCCTGGTAGGCCAGCGTGGCGAAATTGGCGCGATCGCGCTTGAAGCCGGTGGTGCCGACATTGGCGAGATTGTTGGCGATCACCCGCATCCGCTGGTCCTGGGCCTCGAGGCCGGTGCGGGCGACGTGAAGGGCGGAACTGGGCATTTCTGGTTTCTCCTGCTGGAGGTCGCGCCGGTTGGCCGGCCCCCTCCGTCAGCGGCTGCGCCGCTGCCACCTCCCCCACGGGGGGAGGGTCTGGTTAGGTGAGCCGCATCAGGGCGGTGCCGCCTTCGTCGAGATCCTTGGCGGTGCTGATCAGTTTGGTGCGGATGTCGAACAGGCGCTGGGCCTCGACCATCTGCACAAGGACGTCGCTGGGCCGCACGTTGGACTGTTCGAGCGCGCCGGGGATCACCTTGGCTTCCAGGTCCGCCGGCAGGGCGCCGCCGCCATAGACGCGCAGCAGGCCATCAAGCCCCTTCTCGATGCGGGTGCCGGCGGGGCTGGTGAGCTTGATCCGATCGACCCGGGCGGGCGGCGCATCGGGCGTGGCCGGATCGCGCACCAGCACCGCGCCGTCCTCGCCGATGGCGACCTGGCCACCGGGCGGGATGGAGATGGGGCCGCTGTCGCCGATCACCGGGGCGCCGTCGCCGTTGACCAGCACGCCGGCGGGGGAAACCGAAAGGTCGCCCCGGCGGGTGTAGCTTTCGCTGCCATCGGCGGCCTGGACCGCGAGCAGCGCCTTTCCGGTCATCGCCACGTCGAGCGGCTTGCCGGTCTGGGTCAGCGTGCCCTCGTGCATATCGGCCCCGCGCACCTCGCCATCGGACAGGGCGCGCACTTCCAGGGATTCGCCGTCCTTCACGGTCATCGGCGTGAACTGGAGGGTGTCGGCGCGAAAGCCGATGGTCTGGGCGTTGGCCATGTTGCTGGCGATGACCCGCTGGCGGACCATCGAGGCGTTGAGGCCGGAGAAGGCGGTGAAGATCAGGCGGTCCATTGGGCGGGGTTCCGTGGGGGCTGTGGTGCAAGCGCTGCGCCAGCACCCTTCGACAGGCTCAGGGTGAGCGGGAATTGGGAACCGGTCCCGGGTCCGCTCGTGCTGAGCCTGTCGAAGCACGCTGGCACCGCGCTTCATCAGGTTCGCAGGTTGATGCCAGCGCACGTTTACGTGCGGAGGTTGATTATCGTCTGCGAGATCTGGGTGGCGGTATCGATCGCCTTGGCATTGGCCTGGAAATCGCGCTGGGCGGTGATCAGGCCGACCAGTTCCTCGGCGATGTCGACGTTGGAGCGTTCGAGCGTGCCCGACAGCAGTTCGCCGTACTGGCCGTTGCCCGGCTGGCCATAGGTGGGCGTGCCGGAAATGCCGGTCGATACCCAGTTCGCCGAGCCGACCTGCTTCAGGCCGTTGGGGGCGACGAAGCTGGCGAGCGCCGCCTTGCCGATCACCGTGTTCGAGCCGTCGGCATAGGAGGCGGTGACATCGCCATTGGCGGCCACCGAGACCCCGGCGAAATCGGCGCCCGCGGCATTGGTGGGCGGGATCTGCGCCGACGACGGGGTGGTGGCATAGCCGCCGCCGGTCTGCGCGGCGAAGACCTGGAGGCGGTTGTCCGAGCTGTCATGGATGAAGCCGGCGCCGTCCATGGTGAAGGCGCCGTTGCGGGTGAAATAGGTCTGCCCGGTGGCGGCATTGGTGGTGGCGAAGAAGCCATCGCCGTTGATGGCGAGATCAAGCGCCGAGCCGGTCTGCTCGATCGGCCCGAGCGCGAAGTTCTGCTGGATCGCCTCGACTGTGGCGCCCACCCCCTGGATCAGCTTGGGGTTGGTATAGGCCGTGCCTGCGACGATATCGGAAAACTCGACCCGGCTTTTCTTGAAGCCGTTGGTCTCGCCGTTGGCGATGTTGTGCGAGATCACGTTGAGGCTGGTCTGGGCGTTCTTGAGCCCGTTCAAGGAGGTGTAGAAGGACATCGGGTTTCTCCTGTGGATCAGGCCGCGGCGGCGGTGGTGCTGGCGGAAGTGGTGCTGGCCTGGGCGGCGGCCGGGGGCGCGGCCTGGGTTTGCGCCAAGGCCTGCTGGGCGGCGACGACCGCATCGAGCTTGCGGGAAATCTCGGCCAGGCGCGTGTTGAGGTCGGCCACGCCCTTGTTGGTGTCGGAGGCCTGCGACAGCGACGAGAACTGCGCCATCTGCGCCAGCATCTGGGTGTTGTCGGTCGGGTTGAACGGGTCCTGCTGCTGGAGCTGGGTGGTCATCAGCTTGAGGAAATCGGCCGAGCCAAGCTGGCCCAGGCTGGACTTGCCGGGGGAGGCGGCCGTGGAACTGGCGGCGGAAGTGGAGGCTATGGCGGTCATTTCATCCTCATCGTTTCGAGCATGAGCTGCTTGGCGGTGGAGAGCGCCTCGACCAGGTTCTGGTATTGGCGCGAGCTATCGAGCATCTCGATCATCTCGGCGTTCTCATCGACCGGCGCGGTCCAGACATCGCCATTGGCATCGGCCATGGGATGATCGGGATCGTGCTGGCGGATGGCTTTCGCCTGGCTTTGCTGGACGGCGCGAACATCGACCGTGGCAAGGCCCGAGGCGGCGTCGAGCGCGGTGGCGAAGACGGCGCGCAGCGGCTTGTAGGCGCCGCTTTCGCTGCCCGCGACCGTGCCGGCATTGGCCAGGTTGGAGGCCGCCGCGTTCATCCGCACCAGCTGGGCCGAAAGGCCGCGCTGGGCGAGGCTGAACAGGGTGAGGGGGCTGCCGGGCGCGCTCATGGTCAATCGCCCTTGAGCGCGCGGGTGATGGTTTCGACCCGGCCCTTGATGAACTGGAGCGTGGCCGAATAGCCCACCGCGTTTTCGGCGAAGGCGGTCTGCTCGGTCATCATCTCGACCGTGTTGCCATCCATGCTTGGCATGGTCGGCACGCGGTAGCGCAGGGCGCCGGCGGCGGCGGCAGCGTCCGAAGCGCCGCCCGCGCTGGCCTTGAGCGCGGCGGCGAAATCGAGATCGCGCGCCTTGTAGCCGGGGGTGGCGGCATTGGCGATGTTGGAGGCGAGGATCCCCATGCGCTGCGAGCGCAGCGACAGGGCCGTGCCATGAATGCCGAACAGGGTCTCGTTCATCTCTTCCTCGTCCTTGCCAGAGGGGGCGGATTGCGGTGCAGGGTTGTTTGCAAAGGCCGTGCCAATTGGGCCGGGCCGGAGTTTCCGGTCGTTTCCGGCCGGGCCGACGGCAAGTCCGGCCTGGCCGGCGGCAAGCATTTGCCGGGGGCGGCAGGAAAGCGCCGGGCGGGCCTGAATTCTGCCGGGCGCTGCCGTTCTATGGCTTGACCCGCCCGGTTCCGGCGCGGGCAAGCAAGGACGCGGCGCCCCCCATGCATTTTCCCCTGATCGATCCCACCGCCGCGCTGATCGTGATCGGGGGCATGCTGCTGGCGACCCTGCTGCGCTGCGGGCCGGGCGAGATCGGCGTGGCCCTGCGCGGCTTCAGGGCGGCGCTGGGCCGGGGCTATCGCGCCGACGACGGCAGGGCCGAGCTGGCCGCCTCGGTGCGCGCGATCCGCGAGGACGGGCTGCTGCGCGCGCGCCCGGCCGATCATGTCGATCCGGCCTTCGCCGAGGCAACCGAGGCGCTGGTTCACGACCGTTCGCTCGACGCCCTGCTGGCCGCGCTGGAGCGGCACCGTGCCCGCCGCCTGGCCGAGGCCGGGACCGCGGTGCGGGTCTTCGTCCAGGCGGCGGAGCTGGCGCCGGTGTTCGGCATGGCCGGGACCCTGGTGGCGCTGAGCCGGCTTTCGGCCAGCGACCTTGCGGCGCCCACCCTCAATTCCGGCGAGGCGATTACCGGGGCGATCGCGCTGGCGGTGGTTACCACGCTCTATGGCATCCTGCTGGCCAACCTGATCCTCGCGCCCGTCGCTCGCCTGGTGGAGCGGGCGGCGGCGCGCGAGGAGACCGCGCGGCAGGAGGTGGTCGACTGGCTGGCCGCGCAGGTGGCCGAAGCCCTGCCGCGCCGCCATCCGGTCCACGCCCGGCACCATGCGCTGGAGCAGGCCTTCGGCGCGGAGGCCGCGTGATGGGCACCGCGCTGGCCGCGCGGGCCGATACCGGCTGGCAATATGCCCTGGCCGACCTGTCGCTGATCCTGTTCATGGTCTGCGCCCTGGCGCTGGCCCAGGCGCCCAAAGGCAAGGCCCATCCCGCCCCGCCGCCGCCGCCGCCCGCGCGGGCCGAGGCCGTGGCGCTGGGCGAGGCGGCGGCGGTGTGGCGCGCCGGGCCGGGGATGCCGAGCCTGGCCGAATGGATCGCCGGCCAGGCCGCCGATCCGCGCCAGCGGCTGACGATCGTTGCCCGCTACAGCCAGGGCCGCGCGGCCGAGGCCTTCGCGCGGGCCGATGCGGCCCTGCAAGGGGTTCGCAAGCGGCCTGCATCGGCGCGCATCGTGGTCGAACCGGGCGCGCAGGACGATCTGGGCGCCATGCTGACCTGGGATGTCGGCCAGACCTGAGGGAGGATGTGGCACGGCTCTTGCTGAACCCGGGGAACGTCCCTTTGAGGTTCCTGTCATGAAGCCTGTTGCCGCCGCCCTGCTTGTTCCCGTCGCCGTGCTGCTGATGGCGCCGGCCCCCGCGCGTGCGGCCAGCCCGGGCGCGGCCTTTGCCGATCCTGCCCGGATCGATGGGGAGGTGGCGCGGTTCACCGGGATGCCGCCGGGCACGACCGGGGGCGCGGCCCAGCCGGCCGACCGGCGGCTGCGGCTGGCGGCCTGCGCCAATCCGCTGAGCCTGGGCTGGTATGCCGGGCGCCGCGACACGGTGCTGGTGCAGTGCCCGGATGCCGGGGGTTGGCGCCTGTTCGTGCCGGTGCTGCAACCGGCCGCCGGGGCCGCTGCCGAAGGGCCGGCGGTGCTGCGCGGCGAGGCGGTGACGATCGCCGTGGCCGGTCCCGGCTTTTCGGTGACCCAGCCCGGCGAGGCGCTGGAGGCCGGCGCGGTCGGCGCGTGGATCCGGGTGAGGACCGCAGCCAATGTCCAGCCGATGCGCGCGCGGATCGTGCGCCCGGGGCTGGTCTCGGTGGCCGTGGGCGAGGAATGATGTCCTTTCCCGGCAATGTCTTGCCGGCAAGTACGGCAAAATCCTGCCCGACCCCTTAAAGCCTGTCGCAAGGTGCCGTTCTACCGCTCGCAGAACCACGGAGCGGCACCATGCCCATCGACAAGAGCCAGTCCCTGTCCGCAACCGGTATCGCCGGCCTGCGCGCGACCGGGCTGATCGACGCGCGGACCTTGCGGTCCGCCAGCGGCGTCAAGGACAGCCCGGCGAGCAGTTCGCCAGCGGGACTCGCTGGCGCGACCCCGGCCGTCACCTTCCAGCCGAGCGAGGCGCTTGATCCGGGCCAGCCCCCGGTCGACGTCGAGCGCGTGGCGGTGATCCGCAAGGCCATCGAATCCGGCGCCTACCCCGTCATCCCGACCAAGATTGCCGACGCGATGATCGCCGCCGGCCTGCTGCTGAGGGCTACCGCATGAGCCAGAACCCGTCCCAAGGCGCGAGCTTGCGCGAAACCCTGCGGCAGATGGTTGCCGTCCTGCAGGACGAGCGGCAGGCGCTTGCCGCGCTGGACCTTGATGCGATCATGGGCGCGGCGGTCGGCAAGTCGGGCCTGTGCGACGTGCTGGCCGGTGCCGAGGAGGCTGCGGTTGACGAGGAATGCCGCGGGCTGCTTGATGCGGCGCGGCGCCTGAACGAGGTCAACCGCCAGGTTCGCAACCTGATCGCGGCCAATGTGGCGCAGCGGCTGGATGCGATCGTGGGCTCGCCCGCGCTCTATCGCGCGGCGCCGGCCTATGCCTATGCCGGGGCGCGGGGCTGACGCCCGGCCCATTCTGGCACGGCTCTTGCTGAACGGTTCCCGAAGCATTTTGCATTCGGGGACTTCGCTTGAGCGGAACTGCCATTACCGGGGCCGATCGGACCCAGGGCCAGACCCAGACCCGGACGACGCGGGCCGCCATCGCTCAGGCCGCGCAGGCGACCGGGGTTGATTTCGACTACCTGCTCGCCCAGGCGCGGCTGGAAAGCGGCCTCAACCCGCAGGCCCGCGCCGGCTCTTCAAGCGCGCGCGGGCTTTACCAGTTCCTCGGCGGCACCTGGCTGGATACCCTGCGAAAGCACGGGGCCGAGCATGGGCTGGGCTGGGCGGCGCAGGCCGCCGCCGATCCGGCGCGCCGGGCCGAGATCATGGCCCTGCGCGATGATCCCCAGGCCTCGGCGCTGATGGCGGCCGAGCTGGCCGGCGACAACCGGGCGGCGCTTTCCGGCGCGCTTGGGCGTGAACCGGACGGGGCCGAGCTCTATCTTGCCCATTTCCTCGGCGTCCAGGGCGCGACCCGGATGCTTGCGGCCGAGGCCGACGATCCTTCGCAGAGCGCCGCGGCGCTGCTGCCGGCGGCGGCCGGCGCCAACCGGGCGATCTTCCATGGGCCGGGCGGGGCACCGCGCTCGGTGGGCGAGGTGCTTGGCCTGGTGCGGGGGCGGTTTGCCGCCGCGATGAGCCGCAGCGATGGCCTGCCCGCCGACTTCCCCTTGGCTTCCGCCGCTTCGAGCGGCGCCGTGCCCGCCGGCGGGCCGGTGGCGCGCGAGTTCCATGCCCTGGCGGGAAGTGCCGTGACGCCAGCACCCGCGCGCCCGTCGATGGCCGAGACCCTGCGCCAGGCCTTTGCGCTGGGCGGCGGGCAGGACGGCGCCGTGCCGGCCCATGTCCGCTCGGCCTATGGCCGGCTGGCGGCGCTGGGGCTCTAGGCGATGCTGAAGCTTTCCAACCTCTCCGCCGTGGCCCTGCCCGCCGGGATCATGACCCTGATCGGGCTGATGATCGTGCCGGTGCCCACGGTGCTGCTCGACGTGTTCTTCGTGCTCAACATCGCGCTTTCGGTGGCGGTGCTGATGGCGGCGATGAACGCGGCCAAGCCGCTGGATTTCTCCTCGTTCCCCAGCGTGCTGCTGTTCGCCACACTGCTGCGGCTTTCGCTCAACGTTGCGTCCACCCGCGTGGTGCTGGTCAATGGCCACCTGGGCGGGGCGGCGGCGGGGCACGTGATCGAATCCTTTGGCGCCTTCCTGATCGGCGGCAATTTCGCGGTCGGCCTGTTCGTGTTCATGATCCTCATGATCATCAACATGGTGGTGGTGACCAAGGGCGCGGGCCGCGTTTCGGAAGTTTCGGCGCGCTTCACCCTTGATGCCCTGCCGGGCAAGCAGATGGCGATCGACGCCGACCTTGCCGCCGGCCTGCTCACCGCCGACGAGGCCAAGGCCCGCCGCCGCGAGGTGGCCACCGAGGCCGATTTCTACGGTTCGATGGACGGTGCCTCCAAGTTCGTGAAAGGCGACGCGATTGCCGCCCTGCTGATCCTGGCGGTCAATATCCTCGCCGGCTTCGCGCTGGGCATGATCAGCCACGGGCTGAGCGCGGGCGAGGCCGCGGAAAAATACGTGACCCTGGCCGTGGGCGATGCGCTGGTGGCGCAGGTGCCGGCCCTGCTGCTGTCGATCGCCGCGGCCGTGATCGTGACCCGCGTTTCCGACAGCCGCGACCTGGCCGGGCAGATCGGCGGCCAGTTCGCCAATCCCGCGACCTGGCTGCCGGTGGCGGTGATCCTGGGCGGGATCGGCCTGATCCCGGCCATGCCGCAAACCGTGTTCCTGCCCGCCGCCGGCCTGGCCTTCTGGCTCTACCGCAAGCTCAGGCAGCGCGCCGACCGGCCCGAGCCGGTGGTGGACATGGCGCCGCCGGCCGACCCGCAGCGGATCGTGCTGGATGATGTTTCCGACCACACGCTGGTCACCATCGAGCTGGGCTATGGCCTGGTGCACCTGGTTGACGATCGGCGCGGCTCGCCGCTGGTCTCGCGGATCACCGGGGTCAGGAAGCAGCTTTCGCAGATGTTCGGCTTCATCGTGCCGCAGTTCCGTGTGCGCGATTGCCTGGATATGCCGCCGCACGATTATCGCGTGCTGCTGGGCGGGGTGCCGCTGGGCCAGGCGACGGTGCGCGCCGAGAAGATCCTCGCCATCGATGCCGGCGAGGCGCGCGACAACCACACCCTGGCGGGCGAGGCGACGCGCGATCCCAGCTTCGGCTGCCCGGCGCTGTGGATCGACCCGGCCCAGCGCGACCATGCCATCGCCGAGGGATTCCTGACGGTGGATGCCTCCACGGTCATCGCCACCCATCTCAACCAGGTCCTGGCCGAACGCTCGCAGGCGCTGCTGGGGCCGGACGAGGTGCGCGCGATCCTCGATGCGGTGAAGGACCATTCGGCCGGGCTGGTCGAGACGGTCTATCCCGCGCCGCTGACCCTGGCCGCGGTGACCCGCCTGCTGCGGACCCTGCTGGAAGAGGGCGTGCCGCTGGGCCACCCGGTGCCGATCCTCCAGAGCCTGTCGCAGGGCGTGCAGGTGACCCTGGAGCACGACCGGCTGGTCGACCTGCTGCGCGCCGACCTGGGCGCGATGATCGTGGGCCGGATCTGCGCGCCGCACGAGCGGCTGCCGGTGCTGACGCTGGATGCGCGGCTCGAAGGGGCCATCGTCTCGGGTCTGCAGGATCCGGTGACCGGCCAGCCGGTGATTGAGCCGGATCTCGCCCGCACCATCGGCGCCCACATCGCCGAGCTGATCGCCGCGCGCGGGCCAAGCGCCTGTCCGCCGGCGCTGATCGTCCAGCCGCGCGCGCGCCGGCCGCTGGCCGCACTGCTGCGCCTGCGCGCGCCGCAGTGCCTGGTCCTGTCGATTTCCGAACTGCCGCCCAGCCAGCCGATCGAGGTGCTTGCCGTGATCGGCGAGGACCCGGCGCACACCCCCACTCCCGCGCTGCCCCAACCCGGCGGCGCCCTTGCCCAAGAGCTTGCCGCATGAAACACGATCACAAGTCGTTTGGCGCCACTTCCGCCCAGCGGGCCTATGGCGCGGGGCCGGCCGCGGCCTATCGCGGCGATGTCGCCGACCGGGTCCGGCGGTTCCTGCCGATGGTCCGGCGCCTGGCCTGGCACGTCCACGGTTCGGGCCGGCCGGGGATCGAGCTGGAGGACCTGGTCCAGGCCGGCCTCGTCGCGCTCACCGAATGCGCCCAGAAGCACAGCGGCCCGGGCGAGGACGGCTTTGCCGCCTATGCCAAGATGCGGGTGCGCGGGGCCATGGTGGACCTGATCCGCCGCTCGGTGCCGCTCTCGCGCGGGGCGAGCGAGCGGCGCCGGCAATTGCGGGCCAGGGAAGACGTGCTGCGCGGCCAGCTGGGGCGCGATCCGACCCCGGCCGAACTGGCCGCCGCGCTGAATATCGGCGCCGCCGAGCTGGCGGATCTCAGGGCTTCAAGCGAGCCGCTGCGTTTCGAATCGATCGACGAGGCCTATTCCGACAGCGACATGGCCTTCGCCGATGGCCAGGCCGACATTCTCGACCAGCTTGGCGATGCCGAACTGCGCGGCCAGGTAGCCGAGGCGATCGCCGCCCTGCCCGAGCGCCTCCAGCTGGTGGTGCAGCTCTATTTCGTGGAGGAGCTCAACCTCTCGGAGATCGCCGGGGTGCTCGAAGTCTCGATCCCGCGCGTCCACCAGTTGAAGGCCCAGGCGCTCGACCACCTGCGAAAGGCGCTGAGCGGGGTGGCCGACCTGATCTGACGATTTGATCTGGCGCAGGGCGCTGCCCGGCCAGATGTGCCAGCGAATTCGCGCGTTTGCGCGGGCCGTCATTGCCCCGGAACCGATCCGGTGGTAATCGGACCCCCATGTCTTCCTGCGATACCTGCGTTGTCCGCAACCGCGCCATCTGCTCCGCGCTTGATTCGCAGGAGATCGGCGCGCTCAATACCATCGGCCGGACGCGCACCCTGGCACCCGGCGAATCGCTGATCTGGGAGGGCGACGATTCCGTGCTTGTCGCCAATGTGATCGACGGCGTGCTCAAGCTTTCCACTGGCACCGAAGACGGCCGCGAGCAGATCGTGGGCATGGTCTTCCCGTCGGATTTCATCGGCCGGCCCTTCGGCAAGACCACCGGCCACGGCGTGACCGCGCTGACCGAGGCCAGGGTCTGCGTATTCAATCGCCGCGATTTTGACAGTTTCGCGCGCGAACATCCCGCGCTCGAACACAAGCTGCTCCAGCGCACCCTGGGCGAGCTGGACCGGACCCGGCGCTGGATGCTGCTGCTGGGGCGCAAGTCGGCCAGCGAGAAGGTGGCCAGCTTCCTGCTGGAAATGGGCGAACGGATCGGCGGAACCTCGTGCGAGGACAGCGACGGGCCGGCCGAGATCCTGCTCGAACTGCCGGTTTCGCGCCAGCAGATCGCCGACGTGCTGGGCCTGACCATCGAGACGGTGAGCCGCCAGTTCACCCGGCTCAAGGCCGAAGGGGTGATCGACCTGCCCTCGCGCCGGGCGGTGCTGATCCGCGACCGGTTCGCGCTTGCCGCCGAAGCGGGCTGAACTGCAACGCCAATGACGAGAGAAAGGGCGCTCCGAACCGAAGTTCGCAGCGCCCCGTTTCCCTTGCCATCAGAAGCGGTAGGCGACGCCCGCGCTCAGCACCCACGGGTCGAGCTTGTGGCGGGTCGACAGCTGTTCGACGCCGGCCGCATTGTACCAGCGGGCATTGGTCGACACCCAGTACTTCTTGGCATCGAGGCTGAGCGCGTAACCGCTGCTGCCGAGCGGAACGTCCACGCCCGCCTGGACCACGACGCCGGCTTCGCTCGAAAGCTTGGTCGTGGACGAGAAGGTCGCCGCGGTGGCGCCCGGTTCGCTGTCAAGCACCAGGAACAGGGTCGGACCCACGCCGAGGTAGGGTTTGATCGGGCCGAGCGGCGCGTGATACTTCACGGTGACCGTGGCCGGAATGATCGAGATGTTGTTCACCAGGTTGGTCGTGGCGAGCGAGCCGGCGCCGTTCACGTGGTGCTTGGTGACGCAGCAGATCGTTTCCACCGACACGTTCGGCGTGAAGAAATATTCGATCGCCACGGTCGGCACGACATTGTCGCTGGCGTAGGTGTGCGGATTGGCGGCCAGCGCGGCATTGGCCGGCAGCGCGAGAACGCCGGGATTGTTGATCCGGCTGATATCGCCATCAGGCAGGACGCCGGTGGCGAGCAGCTTGACCTGAATCTTGCCCTCGGCGCTGCCGGCATGGGCGGCGGCGGGAACGGCGAGCGCGGCGAAGGCGGCCGCGGCAGTGAGCATGGTCTTCTTCATATCCCTCATCCTGTGCGCCGCGACCTGCCCCTCGCAGGCCGTTCATGCGGCGTCGCACACAAGGGTGCGCCCAAAACGGCGCCGCACATTGATCGAGAGCAAATTACGACTTTGGTCGCATTCACACCTTTGCAGGGGCCTGTTTTGATCCCGGTCAATGCTGCACTGCGGGAGCGGATGCACCGCATCGGGGATCACTTGACGTGAGAGGGAAGGTTCATGGTTACCTTGACCGGGCGCGCCGGCATCTGGCTGGCTGCGCTGCTTGTTGCTATTCTGGCGGTCGCCGCCGCTGCTGATACCGGCTTTGCCATACACATGGGCATTGTCGCGGCGGCGTGCCTCGTCGGCCTGTATTTCACGCTGACCAGGGCCGATTACTCGGCGCTGGCCCGCGGGCTGGGGCCGGTCCACGACCAGTCCCGCTACGATGACGATCCGATCCGGTGGGGGGTCATCGCCACCGTGTTCTGGGGCATGGCGGGCTTTGCCGCGGGGCTGTTCATCGCCCTGCAACTGGCGTTCCCCGTGCTCAACCTCGGGTTCGAATATACCACCTTCGGGCGCCTGCGGCCGCTGCATACCAGCGCGGTCATCTTTGCCTTTGGCGGCAATGCGCTGATCGCGACCTCGTACTACGTGGTCCAGCGCACCTGCCGGGCGCGGCTGGCCTTCCCCGGCCTCGCCCGATTCGTGTTCTGGGGCTACCAGCTGTTCATCGTGCTGGCGGCCACCGGCTATCTCCTGGGGATCACCCAGGGCAAGGAATATGCCGAGCCGGAATGGTACGTCGACCTGTGGCTGACCATCGTCTGGGTGGCCTATCTCGCGGTCTTCGTCGGCACGCTGGTCAAGCGCACCGAGCCGCACATCTACGTGGCCAACTGGTTCTACCTCTCGTTCATCCTGACCGTGGCGATGCTCCACATCGTCAACAACGTGAACCTGCCGGTCTCGATCGTCGGCGCGCGCAGCTATCCGCTGTGGGCGGGCGTCCAGGGGGCGCTGGTGCAGTGGTGGTATGGCCACAACGCGGTGGGCTTCTTCCTGACCGCCGGCTTCCTGGCCATGATGTACTACTTCGTGCCCAAGCAGGCCGAGCGCCCGATCTACTCCTACCGGCTGTCGATCATCCACTTCTGGGCGCTGATCTTCCTCTACATCTGGGCCGGTCCGCACCACCTCCACTACACGGCGCTGCCCGACTGGGCGCAGACCCTGGGCATGGTCTTCTCGGTCATGCTGTGGATGCCGAGCTGGGGCGGGATGATCAACGGCCTGATGACGCTCAACGGCGCCTGGGACAAGGTTCGTACCGATCCGATCATCCGGATGTTCGTGATCAGCCTGGCGTTCTACGGGATGAGCACCTTCGAAGGCCCGATGATGAGCGTGAAGAGCGTCAACTCGCTCTCGCACTACACTGATTGGACCATCGGCCACGTCCACTCCGGCGCGCTGGGCTGGAACGGGATGATCACCTTCGCCTGCATCTACTACCTGACGCCGCGCCTGTGGGCCAGGAGCCGGATGTATTCGCTGCGGATGATCAACTGGCACTTCTGGCTCGCGACCGTGGGGATCGTGTTCTACGCGGCCTCGATGTGGGTGGCCGGGATCATGCAGGGCCTGATGTGGCGCGAATACGGCGCCGACGGTTACCTGGTGAATTCCTTCGCCGAGACGGTCCACGCCATGTTCCCGATGTACGTGCTGCGCGCCTTTGGCGGCCTGCTCTACCTCTCGGGCGCGGTGATCATGACGATCAACGTGTGGAAGACCATCGCCGGCTCGCCGCTGCGCGAGGAAGCGCCGCTGCGCGACGCCGCCTACGACGCGGAGAAGGACCGGCCGCTGGCCCGGCCCGCCTTTGCCGCCGCTGCTGAATAAGGGGTTCGGAAAATGACTTCTGCAACCAACGAAAAGCCCCGCAAGGAGCCCTTTGCCGGCCACAAGAAGCTGGAGCGCAACGTGACCCTGCTGGGCGTTCTCGCCTTCGCGGCGGTGACCGTGGGCGGGATCGTCGAGATCGCGCCGCTGTTCTGGATCGACAACACGATCGAGAAGGTGGAGGGGGTGCGCCCCTACACCCCGCTGGAACAGGCCGGGCGCGACATCTACGTTCGCGAGGGCTGCTACCTGTGCCACAGCCAGATGATCCGCCCGTTCCGCGACGAGACCGAACGCTATGGCCACTACAGTCTCGCCGCGGAATCGATGTACGACCATCCCTTCCAGTGGGGCTCCAAGCGCACCGGACCGGACCTGGCCCGCGTGGGCGGGCGCTATTCGGATGAATGGCACGTCCAGCACCTGACCGACCCGCGCGCCGTCGTGCCGGAATCGGTCATGCCGATGTATGCCTTCCTCAAGGACCGCGATCTTTCCGAGAGCGACGTGGAAGGTTCGATGGGCAAGGAGCTGACCGCGCTCTACCGCGTGGGCGTCCCTTACTCGAAGGACCAGATCGCCCACGCCGACGAGGACATGAAGGCCCAGGCCGGCATGGGTGATGCCACCGAGCTGGCCAAGCGCTGGCCCAAGGCCCAGGCGCGCGACTTTGACGGCGATCCTGCCCGCCTGACCGAGATGGACGCGCTGGTCGCCTATCTCCAGGTGCTGGGCACGATGGTCGACGTCAATGCCGCCGCCGCCCAGGAGGATCTCGCCAGGGAGACCGGCCGGTGAACCAGTACGACACCCTGCGCCATCTGGCGGACAGCTGGGGTCTCGTCGCCATGGGCGTCGTGTTCCTTGCCCTGTGCCTGTGGCCCTTCCGCCCCGGCGGGCGCGAACACAGCGACGCCGCCGCGACGATGATCTTTGGGGATGAAGACAATGGCTGACAGAAGAGTCGACGAAGCCACCGGGGTCGAGACGGTCGGCCACGAGTGGGACGGCATCGAGGAACTCGACAATCCGATGCCCCGCTGGTGGGTGCTGACCTTCTACGCGACGATCCTGTTCGCGATCGCCTATGTGGTGGTTTATCCGGCAATCCCGGGCCGCCACAAGGCCAGCGACGGGCTGTGGAACTGGTCGAGCCGGGGCGCGCTCGCGGCCGAAACCGCCGCCGCCGAGAAGGCGCGCGGGCCGGTGATCGCCGCGTTGGCCGCCACCCCGATCGAGCAGCTTCCGGCCAATCCCGACCTGATGGAAAAGGCCGTGGCCGGCGGCAAGGCCGCCTTCCGGGTCAACTGCGTCCAGTGCCACGGCTCCGAGGCGCAGGGCAATCGCGGCTACCCGAACCTGGCCGATGACGACTGGCTGTGGGGCGGCGATCTCAAGACGATCGAGACCACGATCGCCCATGGCATCCGTTTCGCCGGCGATGGCCAGACCCGCCAGAGCCTGATGCCCAGCTTCGGGCGCGATGGCATCCTGCCGCCGGACCAGGTGAGCGACGTGGCCGACTATGTCCGTTCGCTGTCGGGAGAGCAGGCCGCCAATGCCGCCACGCGGCGCGGGGCGGCAATTTTCGCGGCCAATTGCGCGGTGTGCCACGGGGCCGACGGCAAGGGCGGGCGCCAGGTCGGCGCGCCGAATCTGGCCGACCAGATCTGGCTCTATGGCGGTGCCAAGGCCGATGTGGCGGCCAGCGTGACCAATGCCCATGCCGGCGTGATGCCTGCCTGGGGGCAGCGCCTCGATCCGGTAACGGTCAAGATGCTGGCTGCCTATGTCCACTCGCTGGGCGGCGGCGAGAAGTTTGCCCCGGCTCCGGCTGCACCAGTGGCGGCGGCTCCGGCCGCGGCCCCGGCGGGCGCCGCCGCGAAGTAACGGGGCTTCATGTCCCGAACAGGGCGGTCCGGACCGGGGGGGCCGGACCGCCCACCACCGAAGGTGATGCAAGATGCGTAACCCAGTCCCGGTCGCCACTGGGCTCTATGAAAAGCGCAAGGCTGTTTTCCCCCGCCAGATCGACGGCAAGTTCCGCCGCCTCAAGTGGGCGATCATGGCCGTCACGCTCACGATCTACTACGCCACCCCCTGGCTCAGGTGGGATCGCGGGCCTTATGCTCCCAACCAGGCGGTGCTGATCGATCTCGCCCACCGCCGCTTCTATATGTTCGCGATCGAGATCTGGCCCCAGGAGTTCTACTTCGTGGCCGGGCTGCTGATCATGGCTGGCATCGGGCTGTTCCTGGTGACCAGCGCGGTGGGCCGGGCCTGGTGCGGCTATGCCTGCCCGCAGACCGTGTGGACCGACCTGTTCCAGCACGTCGACCGGTTCATCGACGGCGACCGCAATGCCCAGATGCGCCTGGCCAAGGCGCCCTGGGGGCCGGAAAAGGTCGCCAAGCGCGGGCTCAAGTGGTCGATCTACCTGGCCATCTCGTTCTGGACCGGCGGCGCCTGGATCATGTATTTCGCCGACGCGCCCAGCCTGGTGCGCGAATTCTGGGCCGGCCAGGCCGCGCCGGTGGCCTACGCCACCGTGGCCGTGCTGACCGGCGTGACCTTCTGGTTCGGCGGCTTCATGCGCGAGCAGGTGTGCATCTATATGTGCCCCTGGCCGCGGATCCAGACCGCCATGCTCGACGAGAAGAGCCTGCTGGTCACCTACAAGGACTGGCGGGGCGAGCCGCGCGCCAGCGTGAAGGCGACCAAGGCCGATCCGGCCGGCAAGTTTGGCGACTGCATTGATTGCAACCAGTGCGTGGCCGTCTGCCCCACCGGGATCGACATCCGCGAGGGGCCGCAGATCGGCTGCATCACCTGCGCGCTGTGCATCGATGCCTGCGACCGGGTGATGGGCCAGGTGGGCCGTCCGCGCGGGCTGATCGACTATGCCACGCTGGAGGATGCCGCGCGCGAGCAGGCCGGCGCTCCGCCCACGCCGCACCTCAAGCTGATCTGGCACCCGCGCACCCTGGTCTATCTCGGCATCTGGTCGGCGATCGGTGCCGGCCTGCTGTTTGCCCTGGGCGCCCGCCAGCACCTTGACCTTGCCGTGCAGAAGGACCGCAACCCGCCCTTCATGCGGCTGAGCGACGGTTCGGTTCGCAATGCCTGGACCTTCAAGCTCAAGAACATGGAAGGCCGGCCCCGGCGCATGACCATCGCGCTTGAAGGCCTGCCCGGCGCGGTCATGTGGACCGACACCATGGGTCGCGACCAGGCGGCGCGCCACTTCACCGAGGAAGTGCCTGCCGATACGATCGAGCCAGTGCGGGTCTATGTGTCCGCGCCCAGGGGCACGGGCGAAGGCGAGATTGCCTTCACCATGACCGCGCAGGACAAGGAGGGCGGCAGCGACCGGGTGGAAACCCGATTCGACGCACCCGGCGGCGGCCATGACGGCGAAGGAGACGACCGATGAGCAGCGGCAATCCCGGCAAGCCCGTGCGGCCCTTCACCGGACGGCACATGGCCCTGATCATGGTGGCCTTCTTCGGCGTGGTGATCGCGGTCAACGTCACCATGGCCCGGCTCGCCACCTCGACCTTCACCGGGGTGGTGGTGGAGAATTCCTATGTGGCTAGCCAGCACTTCAACCGCTGGCTCGACGAGGCCCGCCGCGAGGATGCGCTGGGCTGGCGGGCGCAGGCGGTGCGCGATGGCGATGGCCACGTGCGGGTGACCCTGGCCGGCGCCCCGGCGGGCGCGGCGGTGCGCGGCGATGCCTGGCATCCGCTGGGCCGCGCGCCCGACCATGAACTGCGCTTCGTTCCGGACGGAGCCGGCTTCCGCTCGGTCGAGCCGCTGGCGCCGGGGCGCTGGCGAATCCGGCTGGATGTGAGCGCTGGCGGCCAGCGCTGGCGGACCGAGGACATGGTGGGATGAGCATCGCGGCCGAGAGCCGGGCCGCGCAGGAGCGCACGGTGCTGATCGTGCCGGGGATGCATTGCGCGGGCTGCATGGCCAAGGTCGAGCGCGGGCTGGGCGCCGTGGCCGGCGTCAGCGCGGCGCGGGTCAACCTGACCGCGCGGCAGGTGAGCGTGGCTCATGATGCGGGGGTGACCACGCCGGCGCTGGTCGATGCCCTGGCCGCGCTGGGCTTTCCCGCCCAGCCGCGCGCCGATGAACTGGCCCCGCCGCCCTCCGCGGTGAAGCCGCTGCTGGCGCCGCTCGGCGTGGCGGGCTTTGCCGCGATGAACGTGATGCTGCTGTCGGTCAGCATCTGGTCGGGCGCCGACGGGGCGACCCGCGAGCTGTTTCACTGGCTTTCGGCCGCGATCGGCATTCCGGCAATCGCCTATGCGGGGCGGGTGTTCTTCGCCTCGGCCTGGGGGGCGCTCAAGCACGGGCGCACCAACATGGACGTGCCGATCTCGATCGGCGTGACGCTCGCCACCGTGCTCTCGCTCTACGAGACGGTGACCGGCGGGGCCGACGCCTGGTTCGACGGCACCTTGATGCTGCTGCTGTTCCTGCTGGCCGGCCGCGCGCTCGATGCGGCGATGCGCGACAAGGCGCGGGCCGGGGTGGACGCGCTGCTGCGCCAGGCCGCGCCCGGCGCGCTGGTGGTGGGGCGCGATGCATCGGTCGAATGGATCGCGGCGCACGAACTGGTGCCCGGCATGGTCATGCGGGTTGCCGCCGGCGAGCGCCTGGCGGCCGACGGCGAGATCGTCAGCGGGCTGAGCCGGGTCGACAATTCGCTGCTGACCGGGGAAAGCGCGCCGGTTGCCGTGGGCCTTGGCGGCACGGTTCATGCCGGCACGCTCAACCTTGATGGCGCGATCGATGTGCGGGTGACGGCGGCGGGGCAGGGCACGACGCTCGCCGAGATCGCCAAGCTGATGGACGCTTCCGGGCAAGCGCGCTCACGCTATGTGCGGATCGCCGACCGGGCCTCGCGGCTCTATGCGCCGGCGGTACATACCTTGGCGGCGCTGTCGTTCGCGGGGTGGATGATCGCCGGGGCCGGGCTGCACCAGAGCCTCGTGATCGCCATTGCCGTGCTGATCATCACCTGCCCCTGCGCGCTCGGCCTGGCCGTGCCGGTGGCCCAGGTGGTGGCCTGCGGGGCGCTGATGAAGCGCGGGATCATGGTCAAGGACGGCTCGGCGCTGGAACGGCTGGCGGGCGTCGACCGCGCCCTGCTCGACAAGACCGGCACGCTCACCCTGGGCCGGCCGGTGCCCGATCCGGCGGTGCTCGATGCGCTGGATGGGCAGGCGGCGGGGGTGGCCCTGGCGCTGGCCTCGCACAGCCGCCATCCGCTGTCACGCGCGCTGGTCGAGGCGCTGGCGGCGCGCGGGATCAGGGCGGCGGACCTGGCCGACGTGGCCGAGGAGCCGGGGCTGGGCATCCGCGGAACCTGGGCCGGCAAGGCCGCCGCGCTGCGGCGCCCGGGCGAGGGATCTGGCGCCGCGATCGGTTCGGCAGCCGGTTCGGGCGCCGGGGGCGGCATGGCCACGGCGCTCGATATCGCCGGCCAGCCGGTATGGCTGATCCCCTTTGCCGACCGGGTGCGGCCCGATGCCGACGAGGCGCTGGCCGATCTCGCGCGGCTTGGCGTCGAAGCTTCGATCCTGTCGGGCGACAATGGCGTGGCCGTGGGCGAAGTGGCCCGGTCCACGGGGCTGACCGCCCAGGCCTCGGCCAGCCCGATCGACAAGCGCGATGCCATCGCCCGGCTCCAGGGCGCGGGCCGCAAGGTGCTGATGGCCGGCGACGGGCTGAACGACGGGCCGGCGCTGGCCGCCGCCGATGCCTCGATCGCGCCGGGCACGGCCAGCGACGTGGGCCGGCAGGCGGCGGACTTCGTGTTCCTGGGCGACAGTCTCGATGCCCTGCCGCGCGCGGTGCGGGCGGCGCGGCGGACCATGGCCGTGGTCCGCGAGAACTTCGCGCTGGCCATCGGCTACAACGTGCTGGCCGTTCCGCTGGCCATGGCCGGCAAGGTCACCCCGTTGATCGCGGCGGCGGCGATGAGCCTGTCGTCACTGATCGTCATCGCCAATTCGCTGCGCCTGGCGAGGGCGGCGCGATGACCGGGAGCTTTCTGTCGTGACTGGGATCTTTCTGCCGTGACCGGGCTGGCCCTGCTCATTCCCATCGCGCTCGGCATGGGGCTGTTCGGCCTCGCGGCCTTTTTCTGGGCGCTGCGTAGCGGCCAGTTCGAGGATATGGACGGCGCGGCGGCCCGCATCCTGATCGACGAGGAGGGCGACAGCCTGCCATGACCGGACTGCGAAGCTCATGGCTGAAGAACCCGGCCCTGTTCGGCCTGGTCGCGCTGGTTCCGGCGGCTTTCAACGTGACCCCGGCCATGGGGCGCGGGCTGGCCATTCCGCTGTGCACCGGCGATGGCGCGGCGCGCAGCGTGACCGTGCCGGTTCCCGCCAGCGACCTGCCCGGCGGCGACCAGCCGGGGTGCTGCGCCAAGGGCTGCCACACCGGCTCGCGCAAGAAGGGCCAGGGGCGCCAGGACCTGCCGGCAGATTGATAGCACGCTTTATATTGATGCGTGACAATGACCGTTGACAGCCCGTTCGACCAGATAGCCGTCATGTGGCCATACCACCCCGATCTGCTGGCCCGGCCCGTGCCGCGCTACACCAGCTTCCCCACCGCCGCCGAGTTTTCCGGCGCTGTCGGCGGGGCGGAACAGGCGGCCGCGCTCGGGCGGGTGACGGGCGATGTCTCGCTCTATGTCCACATCCCGTTCTGCGAGGAAATCTGCTGGTACTGCGGGTGCAACACCAGCCGGACCAACCGCGCGGCAAGGCTGACCAGCTACCTCGATGCGCTGCACCGCGAGATCGCGGTGGTCGGCGCGCGGCTGGGGGCGGAATCCGACGGGGAAGTGGCGGTGCGCCGCATCGCCTTTGGCGGCGGCAGTCCCAATGCGATCAGCCCGCTCGATTTCGTCCGCCTGATCGATGCGCTGACCCTGGCCCTGCCGCTGCGCGACCCGGTGATCTCGATCGAGCTTGACCCGCGCACGCTCGCGCCGGACTGGGGCATGGTCCTGCGCCATGTCGGGGTGACCCGCGCCAGCCTTGGCGTGCAGACCCTTTCGCCCCGGCTCCAGGCCGCGATCGGCCGGGTCCAGTCGCGCGAGGTGATCGAGGCCGGCACCGACCTCCTGCGCCGGGCCGGCGTCACCTCGCTCAACTATGACCTGATGTATGGCCTGCCCGGCCAGACCGATGCCGACCTTGCCGAAAGCGTGGAGGCCGCGATCACGCTGGGCGCCGACCGGATCGCCCTGTTCGGCTATGCCCACGTGCCACAGGTCAACCCTCGCCAGCAGCGGATCGATGCCAGCGCCCTGCCCGGGCAGGAAGACCGGTTCCGCATGGCGTGGAACGGGTGGGAGCAATTGACCGGGGTCGGCTACCGCCCGATCGGGTTCGATCACTTCGCCCTGCCGGGCGACGCGATCGCGCGGGCCGCCGATGCCGGCCGGCTGCATCGCAATTTCCAGGGCTTCACCGAGGACGAGGCGCCGGTCCTGATCGGGCTGGGCGCCTCATCGATCAGCCAGTTCCCCGATCTCTATGTGCAGAACGAGAAGAATTCCGGTCGCTACCGGATGCTGCTTTCGCAGGATCTGCTGCCGGGCGCGGTGGGCGTGGCGCGCAGCCCGGCCGACCAGGCGACCGGGCTTATCATCGAGCAGCTGCTCTGCGCCGGCGAGGCCCGCGTGGGCCAGGAACGGCTGGTCCAGTTGCATGGCGCGCTGGCGCCCTTTGCCGAGCGCGGCCTGGTGGAGGTTCGCGGCGACTGGCTGGCGATCCGTTCCGATGGCCTGCCCTATGCGCGCACCATCGCCGCGCTGTTCGATCCCTATCGTCAGGATTCGCAGCGGCGGTTCAGTTCGGCGGTCTGACCGCTTCCTTCAGGGCCGGGCAATGGGGCGGCGCCCGGCGCGCCGGGCTTTGCCGCGCGGTGCCCGTCGGCCTGCCCCTGCGCCACGGAAAAAGGGCGGCTACCCGAGGGCAGCCGCCTTTGAAGGTGGGGAGATTTGCATATGAGACCCGGGCCGGTGTCGCGCTGGGCGTGTGCCAGTTCGCGTCTCGCCATCCGGAATAGGGCGCGATCCGGGGCGGCTCTTTGCGCGCGATCAAATTGGCAGACGCGGCGCACTTTTCTGCATGGCGCTGCCATAGGGGCCGGACCAGGTGGCCTGGACGAGGTGCTGGGCGATGATCTCGGCCGGGCAGGGCTTGCCGGCGCTGCGCGAGCTGGGATAGCGGGCAAGCAGGTGGCCGCTGTCGGCATGGCCCGAATGGAAGATGATCGGCACGCCCAGTTGCATCAGCAGGTCGGCCAGCGGGAAAACCTCGCCATCGGCCAGCTGGACATCGAGGATCGCGGCGTCGGGGCAGTGCACGGCAACCGCGCTCGTGCCTTCGGCCAGGGTGGCGAAGGGGCCGTCGACGCGGAAGCCCAGATCCTCGGCCATGCCCGACAGGTCAAGCGCGACGATAAATTCGTCTTCCATGATCAGCACGCAGGGCGATCCCGGCGCCTGGTCGATTCCCATCCCCTGTTCAAAATAGTTCATCGGACCGTGCGACCTGTTTTCCCGTGCCCGACTGCCCGGCGGAAAATCGTTTCCGTGCTGCCGGACAGCCCGTTTGGCGGCTGATTGAAAACGATAATGCAACACGCTGCGGAAGGTTCCGCAGTGCGCGGCAGGACGCCGGGTCGGTTCAGCGGGCCAGGTCGGGGAGCGTGTCGGGGTTGAGCAATTGGGGCAACACGCGCGGCGCGCCGCCGTGGGCCGGATACCACACGTAGAGCGGCACGCCGGCCGCGCCCTGGCTGGCGAGGTAGCGGGCGATGGCCGGATCGCGGCGGGTCCAGTCGCCCCGAAGGACCACGACGCCCGCCCGGGCGAAGGCCTGGGCCGTGGCGGCGCGTTCGATCGCCACTTCCTCGTTGACCTTGCAGGTCAGGCACCAGTCGGCGGTGAACCAGGCGAAGACGGGCTTGCCCGAGGCGCGGGCGCGGGCCAGTTCGGCCTCGCTGAACGGCCGGCTGGCAAGGATCCCGCCAAGGCTGGCCGGGCGCTCGGGCGCGGCGGCCAGCGGCAGGGCGGCCAGCGCGGCGAGGACGGCGAGGGCGCCGCCCAGCGCCAGGCCGCGCGCGGAGCGGCCGCGCCGCTGGGCCTGGCCGATGGCCCCCAGCAAGGCCAGCAGGGCGAGGGTCAGCCCGAGGGCCAGCCCGGCAAACAGCGCGCCGCCCAGCCGCCAGGCCAGCCAGGCCAGGGCCAGGGCGGTCAGCGCCATCGGCAGGGCCAGGCCATGGCGCAGCCTGGTCATCCAGCGCCCGGGCCGGGGCAGGGCGCGGCGCAGGGCCGGCACGAAGGCGATGGCCACGAACGGCAGGGCAAGGCCCAGTCCCAGCGCCACGAACAGGGCCATGGCCTGGGCGGCGGGCAGCAGCAGCGCCGCGCCCATCGCCGTGGCCATGAACGGGCCGGTGCAGGGAGTGGCGACGAAGGCGGCGAGCAGCCCGGTGGCGAAGGCGCCCTGGGTGCTGCCGCCGCGGGCAAAGCCGGGCACGGCGAATTCGAACAGGCCGGCAAGATTGGCCGCGATGGCTGCCACCAGCACCAGCAGGGCGGCCACCACGCCCGGTTCCTGCAACTGGAAGGCCCAGCCGATCTCGTGCCCGGCGGCGCGCAGGGCAAGCAGCAGCGCGCCCAGGGCGGCGCAGGCGAGCACGACCCCGGCCGTGTAGGCCAGCCCCTCGGCTCGGGCCTGGGCCGGGCTTTCCCCGGCGCGGGCCAGCGACAGCGCCTTGAGGCTGAGGATCGGGAAGACGCAGGGCATGACATTGAGCAGCAGCCCGCCAGCCAGCGCGGCCAGCACCAGCAGGGCGAGGCGGGCGGCGGTGCCGCCAGCGGCCAGCGGTTCGCCCCCGGCCGGGACCATGCCCGGCGTGGCCGCGAAGGCGAGGCCGTTGCCGCTGCCATCGAGCCGCAGCACGCCCGAAAGCGCGGCGGGCGCATTGGGCGAGGAGCGCTTGAGGGTTATCACCAGCAGATCACCCTGGCGGCGGAAGTCCTGGGGCGCGGCATAGGCGATCGCCCCGTCCTGATCGGGGAAGACATGGGGGGCATCGAGCGCAAGGCCGCGCGGGAGCGGCAGGCCGAGGCGCAGGCTGTCGCCCGCCACCTGGAACCGGGCCGGTGCGCCCAGCGGCGCGGGCAGTTTCGCGCGCCAGGCATCGAACTGCGGATCGGGGCGTCCGGCCGGGCCGATGGTCAAGGTGGTGGCAAGTTCGGCGCGTTCGGGCACGCAGACCTGGTCGGTGCAGGCCAGCCATTCGGCCTTTACGCGCACCGGCAGGCGGGTGCCGGGGGCGAGGCCGGCGGGCAGGCGCAAGTCGACCAGCACGCCGTAGGCCTGTTCGAACACGTGGTTCATCAGTCCGGCGACCACCAGCGTGCGCGGCACCGGATAGCGCGGGGGGGCAGCCTGTGCCCCGGCGGGCAAGGCCCAGTCCAGCGTCATGCCGAAGCCGGCGTCGCCCGGGTTCGACCAGTAGCCGTGCCAGCCCGGTTCCGGGCGCATGGCGATGGCCAGGGTGGCCGTGCCGCCCGCCTGGACCGGCCCTTCGGCCAGCAAGCGCGCGGCGATGTGGGTGGGCGCGGCACTGGCCGGGGCGGCAAACGCTGCCAGCAGCACGACCAGCGCCTGCAACAGAACGGCAATGGAGCGGCGGTAGCGAAGCGGCATGAAGGGCGGCCCGGGCTTTGCGCGAAACATCGGCTTGCGCGGATCCTCGCGGCCCGGCATCCCTGCCTCAGTGCCGCTTTGCCGGCCGCAATTCAAGGAGCGATCATGGTCCGCCGCTTTTCCGCCTGGCTTGCCCGTGCCGCGCTGGCTGCCGCGCTTGGTGCGCTTCCGGCCTGCGCTTCGGCCGAGCCGGCCGCCGCCCCGGCGCCCTCGGCCCCGCCCCGGCTGGTGGTCGCCATCGCGGTGGACCAGTTCTCGGCCGACCTGTTCGCCCAGTATCGCCAGCGCTTCACCGGCGGCCTCGCCCGGTTGACCCAAGGGGCGGTGTTCCCCAGCGCCTTCCAGAGCCACGCGGCGACCGAGACCTGCCCCGGCCATTCGACCATCCTCACCGGCGATCACCCGGCGCGCACCGGGATCGTGGCCAATTCGTGGTTCGATCTTGGCGTCGCGCGGGCCGACAAGCGGATCTACTGTGCCGAGGACGAGACCGATCCGGCCAGCACCGCGCGCGATCCGGTGGTTTCCGCCGGGCACCTGCGGGTGCCCACCCTGGGCGAATGGCTGAAGCGCGCCGATCCGCGCAGCCGCAACGTGGCCGTTTCGGCCAAGGACCGCGCGGTGATGATGATGGGCGGCCACCAGATCGACGAGGCCTGGTGGTTCCTGGGCGGACGCTTCGTGACCCTGCGCGGCCGGGCGGAGCCGCGGGCGGTGGCCTCGGCCAATGCCGCGCTGGCCAAGGTGATCGCTGCCGGTGCCCCGGCCCTGCCGGTCCCGGCCTGGTGCGCCCCGCGCGACCGCGCGGTAACGGCGGGGCGGGTGACCGTGGGCCAGGGGCGCTTTGCCCTGCCGGCGGGCAATGCCGATGCCTTGCGCGTCTCGCCCCGGATGGACGCGGCCACGCTCGATCTCGCCACCCGGCTGGTGGCCGACATGGGGCTGGGCCGGGGTCCGGCGCCCGATCTCCTCTCGGTCAGCCTTTCGGCGACAGACTATATCGGCCACGCCATGGGCAACGAGGGGCTGGAGATGTGCATCCAGATGGCCCGGCTCGATGCGGCGCTGGGCAGCTTCTTCGCCCGGCTCGATGCGGCGGGGATCGACTATGCGGTGGTGCTCACCGCCGATCATGGCGGGTTCGATATGCCCGAGCGGCTGGATCAGCAGGCCTTGCCCGCCGCCGCCCGGGTCGATCCGGCGGCCATGCCGGGGGCGCTGGGCAAGGCGCTGGGCGCCGAACTGGGCCTGGCCGCGCGCGGCGGGCCGCTGGTCTATGGCGATGGCGCGGGCGGCGATTTCTACCTCTCGCGCGAGATTCCGGCCGAGCGGCGCGATGCCGCCCTCGCCGCGCTGGCCGCGCTGGCGGCGCGCCAGCCGCAGGTGGCCGCGGTGTTCACCGCCGCGCAGCTTTCCGCCATGCCCATGCCGCATGGCGAACCGCAGGACTGGACCCTGGCCGAGCGCGCCCGCGCCGGCTTCGATCCCCGGCGCTCGGGCGACGTGGTGGTGCTGCTGCGCCGGGGCGTGGTGCCGATCCCGATGGCCGTGCCCGGCTATGTCGCCACCCATGGCAGCCCGTGGGACTATGACCGGCGCGTGCCCTTGCTGTTCTGGCGCAAGGGGCTGGCCGGGTTCGAGCAGCCCGCGCCGGTGGAAACGGTCGACATCGCCCCCAGCCTGGCCGCGCTGCTCGGGCTGAAGCTGCCGGCGGGAACCTTCGACGGGCGCTGCCTCGATCTCGATGGCGGGGCCGGGGATACCTGCCGGTAGGGGCAAGGCGGTTGCGGGCGCTTGCCCTACCTTGCCGGCCGGGGGTAAGGCCTGTGGCATGACTCAGGACATTCCTCGTGGGGACAAGCGCGATCTCGTGATCCTTGGCGGCGGGCTGGTGGGCATGACCCTGGCCCTGGCTGCGGCGCGCGAGGGGATTTCTGCCCACGTGGTGGAGCGCGGCGATCCGGCGCAGATCACCGCCGCCGGGGCCGATGGCCGGGCCTCGGCGATCTCCACCGCCAGCTGGAACCTGTTCGCCAATATCGGCCTCGGGGATCGGCTGGAGCCGCTGGGCTGCCCGATCGACGCCATTGCCGTGACCGACCAGCTCAAGCCCGGGCGGATCGATTTCCGCCCCGAGCCGCACGAAGGTTCGCTGGGCCGGATGTATGCCAACCGCGACCTGCGGATCGCCCTGTTCGAAGCGGCCAGGGACGAGCCGCTGATCGCCTGGCACACCCGCGCCGATGCGGTAGGCCGCGAGCGCGGCGACCACGGGGTGAGCGTGACGCTTGCCGATGGCCAGGTGCTGGAGGCGAGCCTGATGGTGGCGGCGGAAGGGCGCCAGTCGCCCACGCGTGATGAGGCCGGGTTTGGCCTCGCCAAATGGGACTACAGGCACCGGGCCATGGTGACCGCGCTGTGGCACGAGAAATCGCATGACAACGTGGCCTGGGAAATCTTCTTCCCGGCCGGACCGTTTGCCCTGCTGCCGCTGCTCGATGAAGGCGGGCGCCACCGCTCGGCGCTGGTCTGGACCGTGGCGGAAAAGGATGCCGCCGGGTGGACCGGCCTGTCCGACCGGGCGTTCCTTGCCGAAGTGCAGAGCCGGGTCGAGCCGATCCTCGGGCCGATCGAACTGGCCGCGCCGCGCATGGCCTATCCCCTGAACTTCCACCACGCGGGCCGCATCGTCGACCATCGGCTCGCCCTCATCGGCGATGCCGCCCACGGGATGCACCCCATCGCCGGGCAGGGGCTGAACCTGGGCCTGCGCGATGTGGGGGTGATGGTGGAAGTGCTGGTCGAAGGGATGCGGCTCGGGCTGGAGCCGGGCGACGCGCAGGTGCTGGCCCATTACGAGCGCTGGCGCAGTGTCGATGCCGTCACCGTCATGGCCGCGACCGATGCGATCACCCGCCTGTTCGGCATTCCCGGCAAGCTGCCCTCGCTGCTGCGCCGCGCCGGCATGGGCGTGGTCCAGCGCACGCCGGCGCTCAAGCGCTTCTTCATGGACGAGGCGCGGGGAATGAGCGGGAAATTGCCGGCGCTGTTGCAGGCCTAGCGGGTTCCGGGCGATCTGGCCCTCATGGCTATCCGTCGCCCCGTGCCTGACACGGGGCCTGGCTGTTCCTTGCGGTCGGGCGCGAGGTGCACAGGCCGGTTTGTGAGCGCCGGCGTGGCGAAGGCATCCCAGCCCCGTGTCAGGCACGGGGCAACGAGGGGTCTTGGTGCAGGGGGCGGGGCGCCGGCGGCGTTCGGCCCGCCGCCTACTCCGCCGCCTCGCTCAGTTCCTCCTTCTCCGCCGCCTGGCGCTGCCACATTTCGGCATAGAGCCCTTCGCGGCGCAGCAGGTCGGCGTGGGTGCCCTGTTCGGCCAGCCGGCCCTGATCGAGCACGAAGATCGTGTCGGCATCGGCGATGGTGGAAAGCCGGTGGGCGATCGAGATCGAGGTGCGGTGTTCGGCCACGGCGTGGAGCGTGGCGAGGATGTCCTGTTCGGTGCGGGTATCGAGCGCGCTGGTGGCTTCATCGAGCAGGAGGATCGGCGGGTTCTTCACCAGGGTGCGGGCGATGGCCACGCGCTGCTTTTCGCCGCCCGAAAGCTTGAGCCCGCGTTCGCCCACTTGCGTGGCCAGCCCCTTGGGCAGGCGCTGGATCAGCGGCCAGAGCGCGGCGGCGCGGGCGGCCTTTTCCACCTCGGCATCGCCGGCGCCGTCGCGGCCATAGGCGATGTTGTAGCCGATGGACTCGTTGAACAGCACCGAATCCTGCGGAACGATGCCCAGCGCCGCGCGCAGCGAGCGCTGGGTCACGGTCTTGATATCCTGCCCGTCGATCAGGATGCGGCCCGAGGTGGGATCGTAGAAGCGGAACAGGAGCCGGCCGATCGTGCTCTTGCCCGCGCCCGACGGGCCGACGATCGCCACCTGCTGGCCGGCGGGGATTTCGAGGGTGAGGCCGTGGAGGATGGTGCGATCGGGATCGTAGCCGAACACCACGTTGTCGAACAGCACCGAGGGCTGGCGGATGATCAGCGCCGGCGCGCCCGGGGCATCGGCCACTTCCTCCGGCTCGTCGATCAGCTTGAACATGGCCGCCATGTCGATCAGCCCCTGGCGGATCGTGCGGTAGACCATGCCGAGCATATCGAGCGGGCGGAACAGCTGGGTGAGGTAGGTTTGCACGAAGACCAGCTGGCCGGCGGTATACTTGCCCTGGGTCCAGCCCCACACGGTCCAGGCCAGCGCGCCGGCCATCAGCAGGTTGACCACCAGAGCCTGGGCAATGTTGAGCAGGCCGAGGCTGTTCTCGCTCTTCACCGCGGCATCGGCATAGGCGCGGGTGGCCTGGGCGTAGCGGGCTTCCTCGCGCGCCTCGGCGACGAAATACTTCACCGTTTCGTAGTTGAGCAGCGAATCCACCGCGCGGGCCAGCGCCTGGCCATCCAGCCGGTTCATCTTCTCGCGCAAGGCCGTGCGCCATTCGGTGATCGTGCGCGTCACCCAGATATAGGCGACAACCGCCAGGCCCGTGGCCGCGACCAGCCCCCAGCCGAAGTTCAGCCAGAAGATCACCGCGACGATGCCGAGCTGGAGCACGGTCGGCGCGATGTTGAACAGCATGAAGTAGAGCATCGTGTCGATGCTTTTGGTCCCGCGCTCGATCACCTTGGTGACCTCGCCGGTGCGACGGGCGAGGTGGAAGCGCATCGACAGCTTGTGGAGCCGCGCAAACACGTTCTCCGCCAGCGCCCTGGTGGCATCCTGGCCGACCCGCTCGAACACGATGTTCCTGAGGTTGTCGAAGCCCACGCCAAGGAACCGCCCGGCCGAATAGCCCAGCACGGTGAGCATGACGAAGGCCGGCAGACGCGGCCCCGTCACGTTCATCGCATCGACCGCCCACTTGAGCAGGTAGGGCAGGGTCAGCTGCACCCCGGTCGAGGCGAGGATGAGGAGGGAGGAGACGACGATCCGCCAGCGCAGCGCCGGATTTTCGCGCGGCCACAGATAGGGGAGGAAGCGGCTGAGGGTGTTCCAGCCGTCATGGCGGCTTGTTGCCGGGTTGCTATAGGTTTCAGGAGGCATTGCAGCGCCAATGTAGGCCGGTTGCGGCAAATGGGAAGGCGAAGGGCCGCGATGGCCCGGCGCGGGGCGCGGCGTTGGCGCGGTTTTGCCTTTCCTTAAGGCGCCGCTGCTAGGGCGGCGCCATGGAAAGCCTGGCCCAACGCGTGATCCGCAAGCTGCGCGAACGCCGCTTCGCCGCCGCTGCGCGGGCGATCGTCGCCACCCCGCCGGTGGTCGCGGCCGATGATGGCGTGGTGATCTTCTCGATGATCGGCACCCGGGTGCTGCATCCCTATCTGATCGCGGCCAAGTCGCTCCACGCCCGGCTGCGGCGCGGGCGGTTCGTCATCCTTGACGACGGGACGCTGACCGGCGCGGACAAGGCCGTGCTGGCCGAGCATCTCGATGGCCCGGAAATCCGCAGCCTTTGCGATGTGGACACGGGCGATTGCCCGCGCGGTGGGTGCTGGGAGCGGCTGCTGACCCTGCTCGAACTGCGCCGGAAATCCTATGTCATCCAGCTCGATTCCGACACGGTGACCCTGGGGGCGGTGGCCGAGGTGGCCCAAGCCATCGCGGCGGGGCGCAACTTCACCCTCATGGGTGATGCCAGCGTGGCGCTCCGGCCGGTCGAGGCCTTTGCCGCCGACCTTGCGGGCATTCCCGAGGGCGCACACGTCCAGGGGCGGATCGAGGCGGTGCTGCACCGGATCGACGCCGGCCTGCCGACCCCGCGCCGCTACGTGCGCGGCTGCGCGGGCTTTGCCGGCTTTGCGCCCGGCGGGCTGGGGCGTGAGGTTGCCGATGCCTTCAGCCGCGAGGCCATGGCCCTGCTGGGCGCGGCCAAGTGGGCCGAATGGGGCAGTGAGCAGGTCATGTCGAACGTGATCGTCGCCAACGAAGGCGACCTGCTGCTGCTGCCCTACGAGCGCTACATGAATTACTGGAACGAGCCGGCGCTGGGCGGCGTTTCGCTCGCCCACTTCCTTGGCACCTGCCGCTATCATCGCGGCCTGTACCTGCGCGCCGCGCGCGAGGCGATGGCGGCGCTGGCCGGCTAGGCGGGCAGCAAGCGCCCGGCAGCGGGCAGGATCCGCTGCGCCATGTGGCGGATTTCCTCGCGCAGCGGGTGGCGCACCAGCCACAGCGTGGCCAGCCAGGCCAGGATGCCCAGCGCGCTGACGACGGCCAGCGGCACGAGGCCCATGCGTTCGGGCGGGAGCCAGAACCGATAGGCCAGCGCCATCGGGGCCAGAGCGGCGAGCGTCGCCACCGCGCTACGCAGGTGGATGCCAAGCAGGGCGCGCACGTCGAAGCCGACCACCTGGTGCATGAAGCGCGCATAGAGGGCGATCCAGCAGGCGCCGTAGACCAGCCGCGAAGAGGCCGCGCCTTCCACGCCGCCCAGCCAGCAGCCCAGCGCCAGCAGGCTGACCGAAAGCAGGGTATCGACGAGGTTGAGCGCCATCAGCCGGTGGATCCGCCCGGCCAGGATCGGCAGGTCGATGTGGAGGGGCAGGGTGACGACGAACAGTTCGAGCAGGGCAATCCGCTGGAGCAGCGGCACCGCGCCCAGCCATTGCTCGCCATAGAGGCTGCGAACGATCGGTTCGGCGGCGAGCGCGAGCGCGGCCATGCTGGGCCAGAGCACCCCGGTATAGCCAGCGCAGACCCGCAGGTAGGCCGGACCGAGCGGCTCGCCCCGATCGCGCAGGCGGGCGAAGGCGGGGAAGAACACCCCGCCGATCGCCCCCGCGACGAGCACGCGCAACTGGTCGGCCAGGCTCGAGGCGCGGCTGTAGAGGCCGACCGCGGCCAGGGAGAGCAGCTTGCCGACGATGAGATCGGGCGAGCGCGTGCCGAGCGCGCCGGTGAGGTAGAGCGCGCTCGACCGTGAGCCGAAGTGCAGAACCTCGGCCACGCCGCCCAGGCGCAGCGGCCAGGGGGGCGCCGGACGATGCCACTGGGCGATGAGCCCGCGCGCCAGCGCCGCGGCGAGCGTGGCCCAGGCCAGCGCCATCGCCGACCAGCCGGCTGCCGCCAGTGACAGGGCGACCGACCCTTGCGCCACCGCGCCGCCGACATTGACCATGAAATGGCCGCGAAACTGGAGATTGCGGGCCATCAGCGCCAGCGGGACCACCGAGAGCGGCACGAACAGGTAGCTGGCGGCGATCACCAGCAGGATCGGCGCGAGGCCGGGCTGGGCATAGGCCCGGGCCATGGGCCAGGCGGCGGCGGCGATGATCACGGCGATCGCCAGCGAGAACAGCAGGGCGACCGACGAGCAGCGCTCGACTTCGGCGCGTTCGAGCCGGGGCAGGGCGGAGATATAGCGGTAGAGGCCGAAGTCCTGGAGGATCGAGACCAGCAGGGCCGCGGCCAGGCCGATCGAGAACAGTCCGACCTCGGCCGGGGTGAGGAACAGCCGCGAGATGATCACCGAGCTGGCGAACTGCACGGCGAACGAGATGTATTGCCCGCCCATCGACCATATGGCCGCGCTGCGTACCCCCATGGCGGCCGGTTCGCGGTCGGTCTGGGCGGCGGCCGTGGCGCCGGCTTCGGGGGCGGCCTCGGCCACGGTCATGCTAAGCCACCGTGGTCAGGGCGAGGGTGGCGGCCAGCCGGGCGGCACGGACCGGATCGCCAAAGCGCATCAGCCGGGCCACGGTGCGCCACATCCCATCACGGGCACCGCCCTCGCGCAGGTAGTCCACCACCAGGTCGAAACCGTGGTCGCCCAGGCCCGCGCGCGAATAGAGCAGGCCGGGCGCGACGCGGGCGCGCACCCGGCTGGCGGCATCGGGGCGGCCGAACAGGGCATTGAGGTCTTGCAGCGGCGGGAGCTCGGAAAGGGTGGCGGTCGGATCCGGCCGGCCTGCCTGGCGTTCGTCCCAGGCGAGGCGGGCGACGGCGGCGCCGATCTGTTGCTCGGTGGCATGGCGGCTGGACACCTGGTCGGCATAGTGCCGGTAGCGGATCAGTCGCTCGGGCAGAGAGCACAGACGCGTGATCGAGGCGAGCCGCAGCCACAGGTCGAGGTCTTCGCAGTGGCGGAACGCGGCATGGTAGCCACCGACCGAGCGGACCAGGTCGCGCCGGTACATGACGGCAGGGTGGCACAGCAGCGGCCAGCCGTTCTCGATCGCGGCGAGAAAACCCTCGTGGCTGTCGGGGTGTTCGGGGCCGGTGACCGAATAGGGCTCACCGTTCTCGTCGATGTCCTCGCTCCACGAGCCGACCACGCCGTGATCGGGATTGCCGGCGAGGAAGGCGATCTGGCGGGCGAACCGTTCGGGCCGGCAGATGTCGTCGGCGTCCATGCGCGCGACGAGCGGGGCGCGGGCTTCGGCCAGGAGCTGGTTGAGGCTGGCGACCAGGCCGCGATTCTCGCGCAGGATCGGGCGGATGCGGGAATCGCGCGCGGCGGCCGCACGGATGATGTCGGCTGTGGAATCGCGTGAGCCATCATCGAGAATCAGGAACTCGAAGTCGCCAAAGGTCTGGGCCAGCACGCTTTCGATCGCAGGTGCGAGAAAGCGTTCGCCGTTGAAGACGCTCATTGCGATGCTGATCGCGGGGGTGTTCATTGCTCGAAAATCCACGTTTTCTGCGGGTTTCGCGCCCGCCAGCGAGGAGCCCTTCCTAGGCGCGCGGGGTAAAGAAACCGTCACTTGGACGTGCTTGGGTGCGGGTGGCCCGATCGGGCGATTCGATGCGATTCGGTGTGAATCACGCCGTTCAGGGCGCTGAAAAGGGCCGGAAACCCGCGGAATTCCGCGGTTGCGAAACATTTTGCGTAAAAGGCGTTGACGGGTCCGAACCCCCTCCATATATGCCGCTTCACCGGACGGGAACGCCGCTTCAAACGGCTGAAACGCCCGGTCGCCAACATAGTCGGACGCCAAGTCCCCCGGTAGAAAAATCGGGGAACGCTGGTTGTCCGCCTGATTTTGTCGCTCCGGTGGCTAAAGCGGGTTGGTTGTTCTTTGACATTGTTGGAAAGATGAAGGGACATGTGGGCGACGGCGCCTGCTTCCGGGGC
>NZ_JBHRTQ010000014.1:0-48749 GCF_042646485.1 Novosphingobium bradum
AGCCCGGTAGCTCGTCAGGCTCATAACCTGAAGGTCGCAGGTTCAAATCCTGCCCCCGCAACCATGTCGACAGCAGCCTCGCGTGATCAGCGGGGCTTTTTTTGTGCCTTTTCCCGGTGTGCCGTGGACACCTGACTTGCCCCCCCACTGGTCCCACGGTCATAACGAGGGGCTGCTGGTTTGATATTCATGCTGCCCCACCGGCACAAGCGGGCCGGGGGTGACGCTTCCATCATGCAGGAACGCCTGACGCGCTTGTGCCGGTGTTTGGTACCCCAGCGATGAGTGCGGCCTCACGTTGTTGTAGTCGTAGCGACAGACTGCCAGCTTGTTCCGGGCGTCAGCCAGACTGTCGAACAGCTCCTCATTCAGGAGCTCGTCGCGCAGCGACCCATTGAACGATTCAATGAATCGCATTCTGCTGCGGCTTGCCAGGATCGATGAAGTGCCACTCGGTCTGGTTCTCGCCGGACCGTCTTGGGATCGACGCCGATCGCTACGCACGCCCGGCGCAGCGAGACCTGGTAGTCTCGCATCTCGGCGGGCGCCGCGTCCTGTTGCCGGCCCGGCGTCGTCAGGCTTTTCCCATCAGGTCCTTCAGGATCGCATTGTCCAGCACGCTTTCGGCCAGCTACCGCTTGAGCTTCCTGTTCTCGTCCTCGAGTTGCCGCAGCCGTCGGGCATCGGACACTTCCAGACCACCGTACTTCGGCTTCAGCTCGTAGAACGTTGCTGGGCTCAGACCATGCTTGCGGCAAACTCCGCAGTCGGCAGCCTAGCGTCACGCTCCTTGATCATCCCGATGATCTGCTCCTTCTTGTGGTGCAGACTCTACATCAGATTGAGGGACCCAGCGGGGGGGGGGCAGGTCACGGTCGACACGAGTAGGCGTTCTCCCGCATCAAGGCCATGCTGTGCAAAGCATGGCGAGGGAACCGTCGGCGGCCCGTGGGACCTGATCGGCAGCCTCGTCGACATCTTCTCCCGACGAATGCGCCAACTACTTCAGCTCATGCGGATACGATCCAGAATGAGTGGAAACCGCTCTAGAAGAGCAGGTCCAGTGCGGCCTCGTCGCCTTCATCAAGGTGTTCGGCCTTGCGGACCGCTGCTTTCACCGGGAGCAGCCATTCCGGCGCGTCCGTGGCTGATTTCTCGGGGAACACCGAGGTCTGCCAGGTGGTCTCGCTGATCGTGGCGCTGACCCGCAGCGAGCCGAAGCCGCGGCTAGAGCCGTCGAGCCGGCGCATCAGCGCGGTTCCGGCGAGGACTTCGGCCGGCTTTCCTGCGATGGTCAGGAAGTGCCAGGCGCCGCCCTTGCCGTCCTTGCCGCCGGTCCAGCGCCACAGCCGCGCCGTGCAGGAGATGTGCTCTTCCATTGCCGGACATTGCCACGTCACGCTGCCTTGCGAAACCCGCCGGCAACGGCTAGGGGCCGCATTCCAGTGCACGCGGAGCGGTGGCCGAGTGGTCGAAGGCGCTCGCCTGGAAAGTGAGTATACGTCAAAAGCGTATCGAGGGTTCGAATCCCTCCCGCTCCGCCATTACCCCGCAGAAAAGCTAGGGTTACGGCACCTCAACCGGCTTTTGCCCATAACTAAGCCTACGATAGCTTTCCGGCAGGTGGCGGCTGGGAGCGAACGGCAGCGACCGAATTTTTTGCCGGACGCCCTCTTGAAATCAGAAATCCCGCAAAGAATCTTTTTTGGCGCACATACCGCCGGAGAATGCGGTTGGCGCAACATTCGCGAGTGCCTTTGCCGATCACGGAGGTGGTTATGGCGGACGTTCTTGTGGTTGTGGCGGTAATCCTGATTACGTTCGTAGTCGGCTATCTCGTAGGCGAATTCGTCTGCCGGCGGTTGAAGCGACCTGAATCTCCTCCCGACTGAATCAGTTCGCCAATCTGCGCATTCGCGCGCGCATGAAGGCTCCAAGAATTTCTGGGTTTAGCGATTGACGCGGGAGCGCGTGCGGTCATGCCAGAGAATTCCCCGGCCCCGCGCGCGCGGGCGAAAAACTGTGTTGGCGTTATCGTAACGGAGACGTGACGGTTTCCCGTTCCGTCGCCCAAGAGATTTGCCTGCCCCCTCCCGTCCAGGCTCATACCAGCCGCGAAAATCAAGCACCGCTAGAAAACTCTCCGCATGGCAGGGCAGGCGGTTCGGCTGGGTAGCGGCTCCAGAGTTTCAGCCCGCCCCGTCCCGTGAAGTGTGAATGCGAAAATTTGGGATCGGGCGCGGTCCAGTGGATCGGCTCGCCAGGGTTTCGCCCGCCCCCTCCCTTGCCGTAATCTTGCGGTCCTCGCGCGCCCGCGCGGAATGCGCGACGGCCTCAAACCTCCAGGTCATCAATCATCCGGCAAAGCGCCCGCACTCGGGCCATGGCAGCCGCAGCGGCAGCCGAGCGCCCGCCATGCTTCCAGGCATTGCGGTTGCCCTTAGGCGCCCCGCTGCCCTTGCCGCCGTGCATCCGGCACCGGGCCTTGTTCTTCACCGCCGGAGATCGGCACGGCTGGCCCGAGCGGGTCCGGGCATGGCAGCGCGGGGCTTGCGCCAGGATCGCCGGTTCCGGTTGCTTGGGGTTGTCCGCCTGATTGTCCATTTTCTCCGCTCCCCCCGTGGTGGTGGAATTGTTCGGCAATGACAGCCTGCCCGCCTTCGTTAACGTGAACGTGGCGCACGGTTTGCTCGCGCGGTTGGTGCAGCTTCGCCAGCGTCTCGATTGCAGCCCGGCTGCCGGCCTGGGCCTTCATGGCGATGCGGGCATAAGTTTCGGTCGCCCCGAGATATTCGCCCATGTTGCAGGCCATGCGGCGGGCCATTTCGGTAAAGATCGCGTCCAGGGTCATGGCCTGGGCGGCAAGAGTCCGGCTGGCAAAGGACAGATCGCCGTTGGCTGCCTTGTCTACCGCCTGCCGAACGGTCGCGCTATAGTCGCCAAGTCCCGGCTCGGCCCCGGTGTGCTTTAACTGCCCCGTGTAAAGGTGGGCAATGGTTTGCCCATGCCGGAAGTCCGGGACTGTGATCGCGCGGGCCGCCGCCTGAAACTTGGTTTCGCCGTCGCGCTGCCGCGCATCCAAGGCGTTGTTCGCCGTCTCTGCCGGGACCTTCGCCTTGTTCTTTCGTGCTGTCATTCCTGCATCTCCCATATTGCCCGCATCGGGCGAAGAGTTCGCCGCCATAGCCATCCGTCCACTTCATCGGATCGCCAGCGTGCAACGGTATCGGTGAAGGTCGCGCGCCTCGCTCCCCGCAGCCGATCGGCAAGCCCGCCCCATCCGTCTAGGGTATCGTCCAGGCCGAACAGGTCGCTTGCGGTCCAGCCAAGGGCTGCCGCGCTCTCCCCGTGCCGATCGGTCAGCCAGCGCGCATCCGCCACCAGTTCGCGCCACCGGGCAGAGGTGAAGCCCTCGGGTGCGGTTGCAGCATCCAGCCGGGCAAGGTGCGCCAGCCATGACGCTGGATCGGCGGCGGTTTCAGGCCTTTCGTCCATTTTCGGAATTGAAGCCGGGCTAAGGGCTAAAGGGGCTAATGGGGCTAAAGTTGGAGCGGTATCGGCCCGAACGGGATCAAGATTAGCCCGTTTAGCCCAATTAGCCCTTAGCCCCCTGCCGTTCTGAATTTCCGCGAGGGCGGCATAGGGATCGAAGTTCAAGGCGTTCATGCCTGCCCCCCGCGCACAATCCGCCAGGCTTCCCGGTGGCGCTTCCCGTCGATCATCGCGCCGTCCGGGATAGGACTTGCCCACCCGTGCGCCACCAGGGCTTCCATGGCCTCCCGCGCGGCCTTGGCAGTTCGCAGGGACTTCGGCTGGCCCAACTGATAGACCGTTGCCAGACCGATCACGTCACCAGGGCGGGACAACAGCCACCGCCGCAGCATATCGGCTCGCTTCATGGCCGGATCGGTGGCGGCGGCATCGGTCAATCGCACCGCTTCATCGGCATAGTATTTCGCCAGCGTTGCCGCATCGGCCAACGTGGCCGCGTCAATCTCGATCGCCTCGGGATCGGCAATCAGGGTCAGGATGCCCGCCAGCCGCACAGCGTTTTCGGGCAACTTGTTGGCGAACGGGCGCACACTCTCTAGCGCCTTGCCAGTGGCCATGGCTCCCGATGTCGCATTGCAAAGGCGCACATACAGGCGGCGGGCATCCTCGCTCAAAGGCAGTTCGTCCAGGTCAATGCCCGCGCTTCGGTCGTGTTCATTCTTCCACCGGATCGGCGAGCGAAGCAGACGCCCGACAACGGCGTTATAGGGAGCCAGGTCACCGGCAGCGCGGGCAGCGGCGGCGCGTTCGGCGGCGGCATCCTCGCTTCGCAACCTGGCATCCGTCCCCGCCAGCGATCCGGGGGCGGACAACAAAAACCGCGCCAGAAAGCCTTGGTCGGCATATTGCGCGTCCCCGAGAAAGTCACCGGCAACGCCCGGCTGGATCATTATGTGCGCGGCAAGGCGGCGGTCATGCAGCACGTTGACGCCATCAAGCGATCGGATGCGCTCCAATCGGGTTCCATCCCACGCTTTACACAGGTTCGCGGTTGTCCCGCTCTTGTTCTCGGCTTTCAGGCTATGGCCGCCAAGAAAGGATGCGCCATCATCGCACAGCATGGCGAGCGAGGGGCGGCCATGCTGATAGATACGGAACAGGCCTTCAAAGGTTTGATCGCCGCCGGGGGCCAGGATCGAAAGCAGGGGCGGCAGAGGTGCCGGTCCTAGATCGTGCAAGGCCGCTTCCAGTGCCGCGCGATCGGCTTTCAACTTGGAATGCAGGTTCTTGGCGGCGGTATCGTGGGCAGCCATCTTGACCGCCCATGCCTGCCGTTCTCCGGCCTCGGCCTCGGCCAACTCGCGCTCATAATCACGCACCGGCTTGAGGGCGAAGCTATCGGCAGTCGATTTGCGTTCGCCCGATTCCAGCACGGTCAGCAGGTAGAGCGAAAGCGGCGTTGCCTTGCCGGTCCCGATCGGCAGCACGGCATTGGCGCGGCCTTGGGCGGCGAGCGAAGCCACCGCCAGCACCGAATTGGCGGCACAGGCGATCGCACATTGCGCCATCCCGGCAATGGCCTTGGCGGCAGGGGCCAGCACGGGGCCAAGCGCGTTGACCGGGTATTCCGGTGCGGCTGGCAGCGGGCGAAAAAGGGGCATCGGCCCCTCGGTCGGGATCGGGCGGGCATTGGCGATGCTGGCAATGGTGGCGGCGTCGTCCAGGTCGGCAAAGTCCCGGCCCGTGTAGGCGGTTGCGGCGTTATCCATGGTGGAGTTCTCCCGGCAGCGCGATAAGCGCGCCTGTGCGCTGCGAGGCGATGCGGGCGGCTTCCATGCCCGCCTTGTCGTCATCGGCAGCGATTATCAGTTGAAGGTCGGGGCGCTTGGCGCGGATGGCGGCGGCAACGTCGGGCAGGTTCCCGGCGGTCATGGCGGCGATCACCGGCAGGCCCGTGGCGCGGCGGACAGCGGCGACAGTCGCCACGCCCTCCCCGATCACCAGCCGGTCGGCAGCCTTGCCGCAATGCCAGAACGTGCCCTTGATCCTGCCGCCAGCGAGGAACCGCTTTTCACCCTCCGGCCCGATCGCCTGAAGGTTCCACAGGTTCCCCTCGGCATCGGCCATCGGAACAATCAGCTTGTCACCTTCCTGCCAAAGCCTCTCAGGGCCGATCCGCTTGCGATTGAGGTAAGGGTGCCCCCGATCGGCTGGACGCGCTCCAGCGAGGCGCTGGCGGGCAATCTCTGCGGCTTGGGCCTGCCGTTCATGCCGTTCGCGCTCCCGTTCGGCCTCGGCCCGGCGGATGGCGTCGCGTTCGGCCTGGGTGAGTTCCCGGCAAGTGCCATCGCGGGCGGGCAGGAAACCGTCCCGGCGAAGCGCATCCTTCACCGCCAGGGCTTCCGCCATCCCCCCGTTGTAACAGGTCACTAGCAGGCCATCCGGCGCGCCCGGTGCCAGCCGCAGGGCGGTTCCCCGATCGCGGCGCGAATGTCCCGGCGTCGGGATAAGGCACTCCCGGCCCGATAGGTTGCCGCCATAGCGCGCGGCGATCGCCTGAAGGTCAATCATGGCAGCCACCCCCGAAGGCCAGCGCCGCCAGCATGACGGCCCTCTCCGGCTGGACCGCCAAGGCCAGGGAAAGGAATTGTGCCCGGTAGGCATCAAGGGTAGCGAGAGGCAGCGACAGGCCCGCAAAGCTATCGCGCGAAGCCCCGCCATGATCCGGCGGGGTTTTGCATTTCCGGGGCATCAGCGCGCAGCCTCGCCCTCGATCAGCGCCCGCAGGCTGCCGGCAGGGATCAAGGTGCGGTTGCCGATGCGACGGGCCTCCAGCCGGCCCTCGGCAATCAGCGCGTAAATCTTGGTCTTGCCCAGCGTCGAAACGCGGCAGGCATCCGCGACCGAATAGGCCAGCGGCTCGGGATTGGGTGCGGTATTCATTCTATCGGCTCCGTTTCCGTTCGCAGGAAAGCGGGGCCGATTGTCGGTTGCCGTGGCGGTCAGGTCAGCCGGTTAGAGCCGGAATTGGCCGGAAATGGCGGCTAGGATTTTCCGGCCTAGCGCACCCGCTGCAAAACCGCGTTTATCACGGGCTGGACGGTGGAACGCGATGGCTCGCCGTGCCCACGTTCATTCATGCGCCGGAAAATCTCAGCGAGCATTTCCGATTGGCCTTCGGTTCCCGTCCCTTGCGGGGGGCCGCTATCATGGAGGTAAACGGCCAGTTCCTCGGCAAACGCAGGCCACCAATTGGCAGCCGGTCGTCCTTTGCCAGATCGAGAGGGAAGAGCGGACGTTTGCGGAGGACCATAGATCAGCCTGCCCTGCAATCGGACCACCTCTGTTGTCATTTCGTCCAATGCGGATTCTAGTTCAACAATGCGAGATGAATTCTCGGGCGCGACTTGGCAGGCATCCATCCAAGGCAGCGCGCTCGCCTCGAAAGCAACGCCAAATGCCTTTCCCCAACAGGGAAGGTCGCTCCAATCGGCCCCGTGATCGTATCTAAAATCTCCGACGATCCAATCTGCCTCGCGGTCTATCGGTCTTGCCGCAACCCAGTTCCTCCAGAACGTTTTTGGAACGGCTTCGTCAGTCTTAGTTACGAGAAATTCCTCGGTGGACGTGTATTCTACAAAACTGGCGCGTGTTGGCACTTGCCCAGATGCGAGCCGGGCCAAAAGAGTTTCCTCGGCAGCATTCAAACAGACGTCAAAATCTGCAAGCCTGCCAGACATCTCGTGGAGCCGCGCAAGTGATTGAACCGCTTCTGCCGGATTAACCCAGTTCGCCATGCCCCCGCCTCCCGAGCGGTTCCCAAAGGTGGAGCGGGGAAGCGCATGGGAAGTGCGCTTGTCGGCTGGCCGGCCTATCCCCGCCGTCACGTTATGCCCGGCTGGGGCATTTTGTCAGGCACCCTCGGCCCGCAATCCCCAGCCGGTCAAATGTCGCAGTTGTCGCAATGTCGCAGGGGGTCAGTGTTTCGCAGCAATTTCGATTTGCTCGCCCAGGTCGCCAGCCGCGCGCGCCGCTTCGCGCGCCATCCGGCAGAAAACGACAATGCGGTCTAGCGCCTCCAAATGCGCCGCGCCCGCAACTTCGCCGCCGCAGACCAGATCATCGCTGGCAGCATCAATCGCCGCGATCAAATGCGACGCTTCGCGGGCACGAGCCTGCACCTCCAGGGCAAGGGAATTGATCGCCCGAAAGGCATTGTCCGGCTGGGGTTCGGTTGTCATTGCGAGGTCAGCCATATTCTCGACTCCAGTTAGTCGGTTGTGGTCAGGACCGGCGGGGAAGGTCGCATCTCCCCGCCGGCCCGCTTCCATCGGGCACCGCGCCCGGTGAAACTCTATCCGGCCTTCGCCCTTATCGGCTTCACATTGCCCCCAGCCGCGACAGGCGAGGCGGCATAAGCCGCCCATGCCTCCATCAGCTTGCGCCGCTTGTCGAACAGGTCGCCGCGCCGATAGGCTGCCTCGGCCTTGTTCCCGATCACGTGCGCTAGCGCCATTTCGCAGACTTCATGGGAAAAGCCGGTGCGCTCGGCAGCCCAATCGCGGAATGTGGAGCGGAATCCATGAACCGTGATCGCCTCCAGCTTCATCCGCCGCAACAGCATCGCCATGGCCATGCCGGACAGGGTCTTGCCCTTGGCGGAAGGGAAAACAGGTGCATCCGGTTCGGCGCGGGTCCGCAAGCCCTTGGCAATCTCCACCAGGGCCATAGCGCGCGGCGATAGCGGAACGCGATGCTCTTTCCCCGCCTTCATGCGCCCGGCTGGAATCGTCCATAGCGCCGCCTCCAGATCAATCTCGCCCCATGTAGCCCCCAGCACCTCGCCCGAGCGCGCGGCGGTCAGGATGGTGAATTCCAGCGCCCGAGCGGCAACGGCATCGCGCCCCCGCAGATCGGCCATGAAGCCGGGCAGATCGGCATAGGGCAGCGCGGCATGATTGCCCCGCGTATGCCGCGCCCGCTTGGGCAACAGGTGGTCAAGGTGCCCGCGCCAGCGCGCCGGGTTCTCCCCCGAGCGCAGCCCTTGCACCTTCGCCGCGTCCAGAATGTTCTCTATCCGCCCGCGCACCCGGCTGGCAGTCTCGGGCTTGGCCTTCCAGATCGGCTCCAGTGCCTCCATCACGTGCGCCGTTTCAATCTGCGAAACCGGCAGATCGCCAAAGACGGGATAGGCATAGGCTACCAGCGTGGCGCGCCATTGCGCCCGATGCTTGCCGTTGCGCCAGCTATCCTCCCGCAGATCAATGAAGGCCTCGGCCACCTCCCGGAACGGCTTTGCTGCCAATGCCGCTGCCTGCACCTTTGCCGCCACCTTGCGGGCCACCGTCCGCTTCCCTTCGATCATCTCGCCTTGTGCCGCCTGGGCAGCCAGCGCGCGGACCATGTCGCGGGCCTTGGTCAACGGGATCGCGTTCGGCCCAGCCGCCGGCCCTATGCCAACGTCACGCGCCTTGCCGCCTATGGTGGAGCGGAACAGCCAGGACCGCGCCCCGCCGGCCTGCACCCGCAGATAAAGCCCCCCGCCATCAGCATGGCGACCGATGCCGGCATTCTTGACCATGATCGGATTGAGCGCGTTGTGCAGCTTGCGGGGCATTAGGCGGATACTCTCTCTTGCCCATGATGTTGCCCATTAAAATATCGCGGTTGCCCATAAACGCAAGCGGCCATCCGCGAACCGTTGCGGAAAAGCCCTTTCAGAAAGCGGCGGCATTGCTGGGGTTTATAGGTTCCGTCCGGTCGCCAGCGGCGGATAGTTTGGCGGACTCCCGCTCCGCCACCGGCCTTCGGGCCTGATCCATCGACTATTGATTTCCGCCCCCGATCCTGCGGGATTGGGCGGGGCTTGCTGATTGCGGCTGGCACCCGGGAACTTCGGCTTTCAGTTCGGTTAAGCGCGGCGGAACGAAAAAAAGGCCGGACGCCACGGGTGTGGCGTCCGGCCTGTGTTGCGTGGCGGTGGCTGCCGGGCAGCCCCCGCTCCATCAAAGTCAGCGCGATCCGAAGCTGTAGCGCACTTGCACCCCCAGTTCCCGCGGTTGGGTCGAGAACACGGTGCTCAGGCCGCTGGGGCCGAAAGTCCCGTCAAGGCCCGCCATCGGATTGGCCGGATTGGTGTTCACCACGATCAGCTTGTTGAACACGTTCTTGGCATAGACCCCGATGTCCCAAGCCCCGTCAGGCGAGCGCAGGCCGCCGAACACGTCGACCAGCATATAGGGAGCAACCCGATCGTAGGCCGCCACGCCGTTGACGATGCCCTTGAAGTTCGGGTTTGCGCCCTGGTAGTTGGCGAGGAACCGGAGGTAGCCGTTGAACGGCCCGAGCGGCACGTCGTAGCTGCCGTTGACGCTGGCCTGGAAGGGCGGGTTGACGTTGAAGCCAATTCCGGCCGGCACCGTGCACCGGGCGATGGGATTGGTGGCCGTCGGCGGATTGGCCGGATCGTTGCAGGGCAGCAGGTTCACGCGCGAAGAGATCTTCGAGTAGCTGACATTGGCTGCCAGGCTGAGGTTGCGAGTCGGGTCGAACCCGATTTCCGCCTCGAGTCCGCGAACCCGCACGTCGGCATTCTGGTTGAAACCGACGCTGGTCTTGGCGACGGCTGCCTTGCCGACGTCCCAGAAGTTCACGTCGCGGAACGTGTTGATCTGGCCCTTGTAGTTGATCTGGAACACCGCAAGGTTGAACCAGGCCTTCCGATCCGCGAACGATGACTTGAGGCCCAGTTCGAAGGAGGTCGCCCGTTCCGGACGGGTCTGCGCCAACGAGATGTCATTGGTGGCCGTGCCGATGTTGGGAACGCCCGTGCGATAGGAACTGCCGACGGTCCCGTAGACCAGCAGGTCATCGCTGAACTTGCGCGAGAGCGACACGTTGTAGATGAACGGGTGGAACTTTTCCTTGTAGTCCTGGTCTATGACCACGGCCTGTGCCCGGATCGTGTCGCAGAACGAGGCGCCATAGAGTGCGCTCGCCGTACCCCCGATGAAGGCGCAGCCCGGCGCTCCGCCGACCAGCGCATTGGGCAGCGTGAGCGTGCCCTGGAGGGTCGAACCGACCGTCCGGAACGGGCGGGTGTCGCTCATATAGCGGCCGCCCACGGTCAGTTCGAAGCCATGCGGCAAGTGCAGCATGACATTGGCATAGGCCGAATAGCTGCGTTCCCGCGCCCGGATGTCGAGCAGGATCGGCAGGGCATAGAAGTTCGGGATCGCCGGATTGGTCACGTAGGGGCTCGGCGCGGCAACGATCGGCGCGCCGAAGGCGCCGGGCAGGAACGAGGCGATCTGCTGGTTCTGCAGGTCCAGGTTGAGCCCGTAGTAGTAGAGGCCGACGTCGTAATCCCAGAAGCGGTCGCCGCGGATCGACGACAGACGCAGTTCGTGCGTCATGACGACGTTGTCCTTGCTCCTGGCGTTGCGGGGCGCAACCACCGTCGGGTCGTAGCCGATCAGCATATTGGCCGTATCGGGCGAAGCGGTGGACGGCCCGCCGCTCTTGTCGTAGCCGAAGATGTAGCTCAGCCGCTGCCCGGCGACATCGATGTTCAGGTTGGCCGAGATCAGGTCGGAATTGCCCTTCGACGTGTTCGGAATCCCCATGACCGAGAGGAAGTCCTCGCCCTTGATCGTGCGGCCGCCGGTGTTGTAGGCCGCCGGCAGCACCAGGGTGGCGCCGAATGGCGACGAGGTCGTGAACCCCGGGCTGCCCGCGCCCACCACCTGGAGGTAGGTGCGCGCCTCGTTGTGGTTGTGGGCATACATCACGTTGAAGTTGACCGAATCCGACGGCTCGTAGCGAACCGAGATGCGGCCATTGATGTTCTTGTTGTGCGAATGCTCGTTGGTGATGATGCTGCGGACGGGCGTATCATAGGTTTCGTAGAAGCCCGCCAGGCGCACGGCCAGCTTGCCCGGGATGATCGGGAAGCTCACCGCGCCCTGCACCTGCCGGCGCTCGCGGCTGGCGAACTGGCCGGAAATGTAGCCACCCGCCTCGAACAGGTTGGGGCGGCGGGTGGTCAGCGTGACGGCGCCCGAGATCGAGGGCCGGCCGCGCGCCGTGCCCTGCGGACCGCGCAGGACTTCGACCTGGCCGATATCGTAGAGGCTGGCCTGGATGCTGCCCGGCGAGAAGGCCACTTCGTTCAGGTAGAACGGGATGGCGGGCGTTCCCCCGGTCGGCGACCAGCGAATCCCGCGCAGCGAGATGCCGCCGTCAAGACCGTCGCCGCCACCAAAGCTCAGGCCCGGGGCAAGCTTGGCGATATCGTTGAAGTTGGTGATGGCGAGCCGATCCAGCTTGTCGCCGGTGACCACCTGGATGCTGACCGGAACATCCTGCAGCCGTTCATCCCCGCGACGCGCGGTGACGACGATGTCGGTGGGGTTGGCATTGCTTTCGGCTGCTGCCGCATTCTGCCCGGAGCCGCCTGCTGCCTGGGCGTGGGCGGCCATCGGCATTGCCGCCAGAATTGCGGCCGTCAGCGGAGCGTAGACGTAGTTTGCCCGTCGATTCCTCATGTCAGCACCCTCCCGTTCGTTGGGGATTGGTCCCCACTCTAAACGTGTTAGCGGTAACTGCCTGGAGAGCCTTTGGCAAGGCCTTCCGGTCCGCCCGGCAATTGCAGTTAGTGGTGTGGTTCATCGCGGCAAGGCCCACGTCATGCCGGCCGCCAAGGTGGTCGGACGGCCCGGGCCTTCGTGCGCGCCGCCCTGCTCGCCGCGCCCGGCTTCTGGGCCGGGGCCGGCCCGCCGATTTCGACAGGCCGTTCGCCCGCTGCGCCGCGCGCGACCCCTCGCGCTGTTTACAGACCCGTCCCGACCGGCCCACAGTCCGGCCAGACAGAACAGGGAGACAAGGCATGGGCTTGCGCGTTGTGCATTGCGGAAGCGGGGCGATGGGGCGGCGGGCGCTTCGGGGCATTCTCGATCACCCCGATCTCGAACTGGTTGGCCAATATGTCTGGTCGGCGGACAAGGCCGGCAAGGATTCGGGCGAGCTGTGCGGGCGGGCGCCGGTGGGCGTGCGGGCCACCACCGATTGGGCCGAACTGCTCGCGCTCGATGCCGATTGCGTCTGCTATTTCGGGCGGACCATGCCCGGCGATGCGGAAGCGACCATCGCCGATATGCTGCCGTTCCTGGCGGCGGGCACCAACGTGGTCCACTTCTCCGCCTTCGAATTCGCCCATCCGCCCACCGCTCCGGCCCGGGCGCGCGAACTGGTGGAGGCGGCCTGCGCCAAGGGGGGCAGCAGCTTCTTCTTCACCGGGATCGATCCGGGCTGGGCCACGACCGACCTTGCCATCGCCGCGCTTGCCGCGGCTGACCGGGTAGACTGCGTGCGGGTGCTCGAATTGGGATGGATGGGCAACTATGCCTCGCAGTCGTTGCGCGAGATCTTCGGCTTCGGCATTGCGCCGGGAACCACGCCGGGGATGCTTCGCGACGGCAAGCTGATGGGCCTGTGGGCGCCCACGCTTCATGCCATCGCCGACGTGCTGGGCGTGGAGATCGAGGATTGGGAAACCCATTTCGAGGTCGATACCCTTGATCACGATATCGAGGCCGGGATCGGCACGGTGGCGGCGGGCACCGCGGTGGTGCTCCATTTCGAGCTGCGCGCGCTGTCGGGCGGCAAGCCGATCGCCATTGTCGAGCACGTCGACAAGGTCTGGCGCGATGCCGGGCGGCAATGGAAATCGCAGCACGCCCCGGTCGACCTTGCCCACCGGATCGAGATCGAGGGCGATCCCAATTTTACTCTCGAAGTGGCCTATGCGCCCGATGGATCGACCGGCGGGGCCACGGTCATGCCGGTGGTGAACGCCATTCCGGCGGTCTGCGCGGCGCGGCCCGGCCTGCTCGGCCCGCTGGATGTGCCGCGCTACTGGGCGCGCAATGTCCGCAAGTCGGCCCGGCGCAAGGCGGACCCGGGCGCGGCCTTCCGGGCCTGAGCCGGGCGCGAAAGGTCAGTCGGCCAGGCCGATCGCCGCGCCGTGGCGCTGGTCGAACAGGCGGCGGTAGCCTTGCGCGAAGCGGACCGTCGCGGGGCCGGTGATCGCCCGGCGCCTGGTCTGGTCCGAGCCGCCGGTGCGGGTCGTGCCGGGCACCGGCACGGTGTTGATCCGCACCGCCTTGCCCGACCATTCGCCCACCATCGCGCACCATTCCTGCAAGGTCACCACCTCGTCGCCGCCCCAGTTGACCACGGTGGCGGGCGTGGAGGCGGCGTCCAGCATGGCTTCGAGCTGGCCGCACAGATCATCGGTGTGGATCGGGTGGTGGGGGTTGGGATCCCAGCGCGCGGCGATCTCGCGCCCGGCCATGATCGAGTCCATGTGCATGGTCGGCAGGAACCGCGGCGATTGGCCATAGACCGTGTTGAGCCGGGGGATCACCACCGGCAGGTTGAAGGCGCGGGCGCAGAACCGCGCCACGGCCTCCTGCGCCACCTTGGCCATGCCGCTGGTGGGCGACCACGGGGTGAGCGCATTGCCGATCGGGCTGTCCTCGGCCGGATAGGCATGGGGATCGTCCACGGCCGAATAGACCGCGCCCGATGACATGACGAGCGCCGCCCTGGCCTTGCGGCAATGGTGCAGCACGTGGCCGGTGCCTTCGCCGTTGATCCGTACGGCGCCGTCGTAGTCGGTCGCGCCGCCGCGATGGAAGGCGAGGTGGAGCACATAGGTGAAGTTGTCGGGCAGGGCCGAAAGGTCGCCGCTGCCGACATCGACCTGCACCGGCCGCGCGCCCAGCGCGCGCACCTTGTCTGCGCCCGCCGGGTCGGCGAACCGCGCGGCGCCCCACACCTCGTTGTCGGCGGCGAGATGGCGGATCAGCGGCTGGGCAACCTCGCCGGTGGCCCCGGTTACCAGGATCCTGGCATCGCGGATCATTCCGCGCGCGCCCCGATCCGGCTCACGCCCGGGCCACGGGCCGGCCCCGCATATGCGCCTCGGCCATTTCCCGCATCCCGTCCTTCCAGTGGACCTTGCACGGGCCGGTTATCGCCATGCGCCTGGCCGTGTCGAGCGCGACCCCGGTCTGCGAGCCGGGAAAGTGCCGCGAGACGACATCGGGCGTCACACCCAGCAATTCCCCGAAGAAGGCGGCCATGTCCTGGGCCGAAACCGCCTCGTCGCCGCCCCAGTTGACGATCGGGCAGTCCACCGAGGCGGCCCCCAGCATGGCTTCGAGCTGGTCGAAGATGTCGCGGTCGTGGATCGGGCTGTAGGGATTGGGATCGCCGCGCAGCACTAGTTGCTGGCCGTCGCGGATCGTGTCGAACAAGCGGCCGGGCAGGGCGCCGTTGCCGGTCTCGCCATAGGCGGCGTTGAGGCGGCAGATGATGGTCGGGATCTGCATCTGCAGCGCGCAGAACCGGGCCACCGCCTCCTGGCTGATCTTCGACATCGAATAGGTGGGGGTGCCGGGGAGGTTGGCATCGCCGATCGGATCGGTTTCGCGGAAGGCGTGCCACGGATCGGGATTGGGCTTGTAGACCGAGGTGGTCGACATCGAGAGAAACGCCCTGGCCCCCTTGCAATGGGTCATCAGCAGGCCGGTGCCCACGGCGTTGACCCGGATCGCCCGCTGATAGTCCAATCCGGCGGCCGAGGTGATCGCGCTCAGGTGGATCACATAGTCAAAATCCCGGGGCACGCCGCTGAAATCGGGCGCTTCGAGGTCCACCGCCAGGGTGGTCACCCCCAGCGCCTCGACCTTGCGGCGCTCGGCCGGATTGCCGAACCGCGACAGGCCCCAGACCTCGTTGTTCTGGACCAGCGAGCGGGCCAGCGGATAGCCGACATTGCCGGCGGCGCCGGTGATCAGGATCTTCCTGCCCTTCAACATGATTGCTTCCTCCCGTTCGCGCCCTGGCCCGGCTTCGCGCCACCCCCCGCGATAGCGGCGCCTGGCCGCGGTGCGGTTGCCGGGCGCCGGCCCGGCGATGACAACGGCCACTCTCTGGAATTCAGGGTCTCGCCCGGTATGATGGTGGCACCGCGACGAGCAACAGGCAAGGAAGGCCCGCAACATGGATGCCGCAGAACAATTGTTGGCCATCGAGGAAATCCGCAAGGTCAAGGCGCGGCGCTGCCGGGCGGTCGATACCAAGGACTGGGATCTCTACCGCGATTGCCACACGGTCGATTGCAAGTCCTATGCGCTGGGTTCGGATGCCGATCCGGTGGTCGGCAACGAGGCGATGACCCAGAGCGTCCGCAAGGCGACCGAGGGCAAGCGCACCAACCACCACGTCCACAATCCCGAGATCGAGCTTACCTCCGACACCACGGCCACGGGCATCTGGGCCATGGAAGACGTGCTGTTCTGGGAAAAGGACGGCAAGACCAAGTGCCTCCACGGCTATGGCCACTACCACGAGACCTACGAGAAGGTCGCCGGGCGCTGGCTGATCGCCAGCCGCCGGCTGGTCCGCACCAACGCCTATACCGTCGAGCTTCCCGCCGGCGCGCTGTTCTGATCGTCCCGCGCAAAATGGTTGCCGAGCGGCCCCTCCCCCTCCTAGGGCGGGTGTCAGGGAACCGTTCGGGAATCAGCCGTCCGCCCGGGGGATTGCCCCCCGTCGTCGCGGGCCACTGCGCGGGCGATCTCATCCCATTGCCGTTAAACCGCTTCACAGGACGCAGATCATGACCACCACCGGCACTCCCGCCCCAGTCGCCCATCCCGGGCAGCTGTTCATCGATGGCCAATGGGTGGAGCCGAGCAGCGCCGCGCGGATGACCGTGTTCGATTCCACTTCGGAAGATGTCTTCCTCGAGGTGGCCGAAGCCCAGGTGGCCGACATGGAGCGCGCCATCGCCGCGGCCCGCACCGCCTTCGACAATGGCCCCTGGCCCTCGCTCACCCATGCCGAGCGCGCCACCTACCTGCGGGCGATCAGCAAGGGCATCATGGCCCGGGCCGAGGATATCGCCCGGATCTGGACCGCTGAATCCGGCATCCTCTATCACGCCGCCGTGGGCGCGGCGCAGCGCATCGCCAAGAACTGGGCCGACTATGCCGACCTGGCCGAGACCTACCCGTTCTACGAGCGGCGGACCCCGTCGGCCGGCGGCGAATTCGGCCTGCTGGTGCGCGAGCCGGTTGGCGTGGTCGGCGCGATCGTCGCCTGGAACGTGCCGCTGCTGCTGATTACCCACAAGGTCGCCCCGGCCCTGCTGGCCGGCTGCACCACCATCGTCAAGGCCTCGCCCGAGGCGCCGGGCGCGGCCTGGGTGCTGGCCGAGATCTGCCAGGAGGCGGGCCTGCCCGCCGGGGTGATCAACGTCGTCGCGGCCGACCGCGAGGTTTCGGAAATGCTGGTGCGCGATCCCCGGGTCGACAAGATCAGCTTCACCGGCTCCACCGGCGCCGGCCGCCGCATCGCCTCGCTGTGCGGCGAACGGATCGCGCGCTGCACGCTCGAACTGGGCGGAAAGTCGGCGGCGGTGATCCTCGATGACTATGACGTGGAGCGGGCTGCCGCCGACATCGCCTCGCGCGCGACCTTCCTTGCCGGGCAGGTCTGCTCCTCGCTCACCCGCGTGATCGTCACGCGCCACCGCCACGATGCCCTGCTCGATGCGCTGGCCGGGCGGTTCGCCGAGGTCGTGGTCGGCGATCCGATGGACCCGGCCAGCCAGATGGGGCCGCTCGCCACCGCTATCCAGCGCGATCGGGTGGAGGGTCACATCGCCGGGGCCAAGGCCGACGGGGCAACGCTCGCCACCGGCGGCGCGCGGCCGGCCCACCTCAACCGGGGCTACTTCATGGAGCCGACCGTGTTCGGCCATGTCGACAATTCCTGGGCCATCGCCCAGCAGGAAGTGTTCGGCCCGGTGCTCTCGGTCATCCCCGCGGCGGACGAGGCCGAGGCCGTGCGCCTCGCCAACGATACGATCTTCGGGCTGAACAACGCGGTCTTCACCAACGACCTGGAGCGCGCCTATGCGGTCGCGCGCCAGCTGCGCTCGGGCACGGTGGGCCACAACATCATGCGGAGCGATCTTGGCGTGTCGTTCGGCGGGTTCAAGCAATCGGGCCTGGGCCGCGAAGGCGGCTCGGAAGGCCTGGCCAATTACCTGGAAACCAAGTTCATCATTCTCGATGGCGAACCCCGGGCCGTGGCCGGGCTGTGATCCCCGCGCCGGGGCGGGCCATCGCCCCGGCGTGAAACCGGCCCCCGCATCGCTCCGGCGTCGCACCCGCGTTATTGCGGGGGCCGGGCTTCACGCAAAGCCTGCCTGCCCGCACACTGCTCCGCAAAAGGGACTCGATCCGGGAGACGGGTGATGCACGATCTGGTGATCCGCGGCGGGCTGGTGGTCGACGGCTCCGGCGGCGCGCCGGTCGCCGCCGATGTCGCGGTGCGCGATGGGCTGATCTTCGCGGTTGGCGAAGGCCTCGGGCCGGGGCGGGAGGAGATCGATGCCGCCGGCCAGGTGGTCACCCCCGGCTTCGTTGACATCCACACCCATTATGATGGCCATGCCACCTGGAGCAGCCGGCTGGCTCCTTCCTCGCAGCACGGGGTCACCACGGTCGTCACCGGCAATTGCGGCGTCGGCTTCGCCCCCTGCGCGCCCGCCGACCGCCAGCGGCTTATCGCCCTGATGGAGGGGGTGGAGGATATCCCCGAAGCGGTGATGAGCGCGGGCCTGCCGTGGACCTGGGAATCCTTCGGTGACTATCTCGACCTGCTGGCCAGCCGCCAGTTCGACATGGACGTGGCCACCCAGCTTCCCCACGCCCCGCTGCGCCTGGCGGTCATGGGCAGCCGCGCCATGGCCCGCGAACCGGCCACGCCCGACGATATCGCCCGAATGCGCCGGCTGGCAGCCGAGGCCATCGCGGCCGGCGCGCTGGGCTTCTCCTCCTCGCGCAGCCTCAACCACAAGGCCAGCGACGGCTCGATCACCCCCACCTACGGCGCGGCGGCCGATGAACTGGCCGGCATTGCCCTGGGCCTTCGGGATGCCGGGGCGGGCGTGCTCCAGATCATCTCCGATTTCGACGAGATGGACGCCGAATTCGCCATCCTGCGCCGGATGGCGGGCGAATCCGGCCGGCCGCTGTCGTTCTCGCTGATGCAGGTCCACCTCGCGCCGCACCGCTGGCGTGAACTGCTGGACCGGGTGGACCAGGCCCGGGCCGAAGGGCTGGACATCAGCGGCCAGGTTTCGGGGCGGCCGGTGGGGATCATGGGCGGCTTCGATTTCAGCCGCAATCCGTTCATCAACTGCCCCACCTATCGCGCGCTGATGCCCCTCCCGGCGGCGGAGCGGGCTGGGATCATGCGCCGGCCCGAGGTGCGCGCCGCGATCCTCGCCGAATTCGATGCCGGCTGGCCGGAAGGGCAGGTCGGCCCGGACGGCCGGGGCAAGCTCTTCAACCTGTTCGAAAGGTTCGCCCAGGTCTACGAGCTGGCCGACGGGAGCGGCTACGAGCCCGATCCCGCCGCCAGCATGGCCGCGCGCGCCGAGGCCGCCGGGCAGAGCGCCGCCGCCTTCACCTACGACCTCCTGCTCGATCGCGGCTGCGACACCGTGCTCTTTGTGCCCGCCGTCAATTTCGCGGACAACAGCATCGCGGCGGTGCGGGAAATGCTCGATCACCCCGCCACGATCCTGGGCCTTGGCGATGGCGGCGCCCATTGCGGGATGATCTGCGATGCCAGCCTGCCCACCTATATGCTCACCCGCTGGGTCGGCAGCGGGGATTGGCCGCTGGAGCGGGCGATCCACGCGCTGACCCGGCGAACGGCCATGGCGGTGGGGCTCGCCGATCGCGGGCTGCTGGCGCCGGGCCACCGGGCCGACATCAACGTGATCGATCTGGCCGCGCTTGCGCTGCCTCGGCCGCAGATCCATTTCGACCTGCCCGAACAGGGCCGCCGCATCGGCCAGGACCCCACCGGCTATGCCGCCACCCTGGTCGCGGGCCAGGTCACCTACCGCCACGGCCAACCCACCGGCGCGCTGCCGGGGCGGCTGGTGCGCGGGGCGCAGGTGCCGGCCAGCCGCCACTGAACACCTGACAACAACACGCCAAGGGAGCGATCATGGATCTGGAGCTGAAAGGGCGCCGCGCGCTGGTCACCGGGAGCACCAAGGGCATCGGCGAAGGCATCGCGCGGCTGCTGGCGGGCGAGGGCGCGCGGGTGATCGTCCACGGCCGCAACCAGCGCCGGGCCGAGGAGGTGGCCGCGCGGATCGGCGCCGCCGGCATCGCGCTGGGCGACCTGTCGACCGACGAAGGCGCCGATGCCACCTGCGAGGCCGCGCTTGCGGCGCTTGGCGGCCATGTCGAAATCCTGGTCAACAATGCCGGCGGCGGCTGGACCGATCCCGACACCGGCATCGCCTCCACCACCCAGGCCTTCCTCGATGTGACGATGAAGCACTGGGTGGCCACCTACCAGAGCAACACCCTGTCGGCCGTGCGCCTGATCCAGCGGCTGGTGCCCGCCATGCAGGAGGCCGGGTTCGGCCGGATCATCCAGATTTCCAGCGCGGTCGGCACCCAGCCCAACAATATCGGGCCGGACTATTCGAGCGCCAAGGCCGGGATCAACAACATGACCGTGAGCCTGGCCGGCGCCCTGCGCGGCACCGGCATCACGGTCAACACCATCTCGCCGGGCATCATCACCACCGAGGGCGTGCTCAAGTCATGGGGCAAGGAGATCGCCCGGCAGAGCGGCTGGGGTGATCCCGGCCCGGAGGAACTCGAACGCCTGCTCGCCAAGGAACGCCTCAACCTGCCGGTCAATCGCCTTGGCCGGGTGGAAGACATCGGCCGCATCGCCTGCCTGCTGGCCAGCCCGCTCTCCGGCTTCGTCACCGGCGCCGATCACCGGGTCGATGGCGGCCAGTGCCGCTCGGTGAACTGACGCCAGCCCCGCGCTAGAACGCCTCGGCGCTATACAGCACCGCGCCGCCCATGTGCGGCACCCCCTGGCAGGCCATGCCCAGCGAAACCTCGCGCTGGCGGTCCCCGGCGCGGCGCGATAGCTGGAGGTAGCATTCCAGCATCTGCGGCGTGCCGTGCATTCGCCCGTTGCCCAGCGCGCCGCCGCCCAGCAGGACGGGGGAGGCGCCGGGCCGGTCGCTGTCGATCCCGCCGTCTGCCACCATGCGGTGCGCCTCGCCGCGCGGGCACAGGCCGGCCAGTTCCATCCAGAAATAGACGAAGGGCGCGAAGCCGTCATAGGCCTGGAGCAGGTCGATCTCGGCCAGGCTCACCCCGCCGCGCCGGCACAGGCGCTCCATGCAGGCCGCGCCCAGGTCCATCATGTCGTCATAGGGCCAGTGCAGGGCGGAGCGCCGCCTGACCGGCAGGACTTCGGAATAGCCCGAGACGTAGACCGGGCGGTTGGGCAGGTCGCGCGCGCGTTCGGCCGAGGTCAGGACGAAAGCGGCCACCCCGTCGACCGGAATGTCGCAATCGAACATCCGGATCGGATCGTTGATCGGGGCAGCGGCAAGATAGTCCTCCAGCGCCAGCGGCTTGTCCTTCCAGTAGGACCAGGGCAGCCGCGCCCCGTTCTTGCGCGCCTCGGCAACCACCTGGCCCAGCGCGCCTTCGGGCACGTTGTAGCGCGTTGCATATTCGTTGTAGGCCATGGCGATGGCCGCGATCGGGCCGAAATGGCCGTGCGGCATCCCCCATTGCTCGCGCCCCGCCGCGCGGGTGGTGGAATTGGCGTGATAGGTGCCGGGCGGATTGTGCAGCGCGCGATAGACGACCACGTGCCGCGCCGCGCCGGAATGGACCGCGTTCACCGCCAGGGCCACCGAGCCGGGAAGTTGCCCCTGCGGGTTCTGCTCGAACTCGGCCGCGATCCCGAGGCGCTGCGAAACCCAGTTCGACGAGACGAAGGCCACGCCATCCTCGGCCACGTGGGTGCCAAGGCTGGGAAACAGCGGACTGGTGATGAAGCCGTCGATATCGCTCACCGAAAGCCCGGCATCGGCAATGGCCGCGCGCACCGTGCGAAGGGTGATCGCGCCCAGCGTTTCGGAGGCGCGGCGCACGATCGGGCTTTGCGCGTGGCCGGCGATGGCCACCTGGTTGCGCGCGGCGAACCCGGTCATGCCCGCACCAGCCGGAATTCGGGGATGGACACGCCCTCGGCCACGTCGTCGAATTCGACCTTCACCGCATCTCCGATCGTCACTTCGGCCTCCGGGCCATCGAGCAGGCGCCCGATCACCCTGAGATCGGCCTGTTCGGCCAGTTCGACATCGACCAGCACATAGGGCACCAGCCGGTCGAACCCGGGCAGCAGCGCCTGGCGGATCACGGTCCACGACCGCACCCGGCCATTGCCGCTCAGCGGAACGAATTCGAACGCCGGGTTGATCGCCCCGCACGAGGCGCAGATGCCGTCGGGGGGATGGCTGAAGCGCTGGCAATCCGGGCAGCGGGCGAGCGCGAAGACGTGCCGCGCGGCGGCTTCCCAGTGGCCGGCCGAATTGGCGTCGGGAACGGGGATCGGGCGTTGGGATGCGGTCATCGGAATGTCCAGGATGGGGCCGGGGTGCACAGATGGTCGGGTGCAAGAGGCGGGCGGGGCAAGGTCATGTCAGGCAGCAGGCGGGCCGTTGGCCGGCGCGAACAGGTGGGTGAGCGCTGCCACGCCCTGGCGCGCCGCCGCGTCGAGCCGGTCCGCGCCGTGGCCGGGGAGGTGGATGGCGCCGAAGTGGCCCACGTCCTTGGCCAGGATCGCGGGGCGCAGCGGATTGCCGCCGGCCCTGAACTCGGCCAGCCGCGCCATCAGGATGCCCAGCCCGGCGCTGTTGCCGCTGGACCGGGCAAGGATTTGGGCGAAGGCAGCGGGATCGAGGCCGAGGTCGGCGGCGCAAGCCATGGCATCGGCGGCCAGGCCGATGTTCGCGCTCATCAGGGTGTTGTTGAGGATCTTGGCGGTCTGCCCCGCGCCGACCGGCCCGAGCCGGGTGGGCGTGCCCAGCGCTTCCAGCATCGGGCGCACCAGCGCCAGGTCCGCTTCCTCGCAGCCCACCATCAGGGTGAGCGTGCCCTGCGCCGCGCCGGAACGGCCGCCGCTGACCGGCGCGTCGATCACGGCCACGCCGCGCGCGCGCCCCGCCTCGGCCGCCTGGCTCACCGTGCCGGGATGCACCGTGCTGTGGATCACGAGGGCGCCGCCCGGCCGCATCGCCGCGATCAGCCCGCGCGTGAACAGGAGGTCGAGCAGGTCGGCATCATGGCCCACGCAGATCGCCGCGATGTCGACCGATCGGCCCAGTTCGGCCAGATCGGCCACCGCGCGGGCTTCCGGTTCGGCGAAGGCGGCGATGGTTTCGGGCCGGCGCGCCCAGATGGAGAGGGGAAAGCCCTGGCGCAGCAGGCGCCGGGCCATCGGCGCCCCGATGTCGCCCAAGCCGATGAAGCCGACGCGCGGCAGGTCGTGTCCTTGCTGCCCTGCCATGCCGCCACTCCCGGATTGCTGCGCGCGACCCTGATCGCCTGCCGCCCAGTCTAGGGAGGCGAGCCGGCCCTGTGCAAGGTCCGAAACTGCCAGAAAACGGTTCCGGAAGTGTCGCCCGCCCCATGAGGCCGCCCATGATGCCACCGGGTGTGACACCGGGCGGCGCCTGTGGCAGCATCGCGCCTGAAAGGGCGGCCCAGCGACCGGCCCACCCGCGAGAGGCAAGGCAGATGGCTAACGACGCATTGGCGCTCACTGTGCTGAAACCCGGCTTTGCCGCCGAGATCGCCGGGATCGATGCCCGGACGGCCAGCGACGCGCAGATCGCCGCGATCCGGCAGGCCTCGCTCGCCTATCCCGTCCTGGTCCTTCCCGGCCAGGAGCTCACCGAGGACGAACAGGCCCGGTTTGGCGAACGCTTCGGCCTGCTGGATGTGAACTCGCTGCTGACCGGCTCCTACAACGGCGGTCTGCGCGCCGACCTGCTCCGGGTGTCCAACGCCGACGACGATGCCGCCGGCCCGGCCGGGCCGACCGAGCGCCGCCGCCTGCTCGATATCGGCAACAAGTTCTGGCACACCGACAGTTCCTACAAGCCGGTCAGCGCCCACCTCTCGATGCTCTACGCGCAGCAGGTCACGCGCACCGGCGGGGAAACCGAGTTCGCCGATATGCGCGCGGCCCATGATGGCCTGTCCGATGGCTGGAAGGCGCTGATCGCCGGGCTGGTCGCCGCCCATTCCGCCACCCATGCCCGCATGATGCTGGGCTTCGACGACTGGAGCGCGGCCCAGCTCGCCCAGGCCGGCGTGGCCCACGATCTGGTGCGGACCATCCCCGAAACCGGGCGGACCTCGCTCTACCTCTCGGCCCATGCCTCGCACATCGTGGGAATGCCGGTGCCGATCGGGCGGATGCTGCTGCACGAGCTGACCGAGCTGGCGACCCGGCCCGACCATGTCCACGCCCACCGCTGGCGCCGCCACGATCTGGTCATCTGGGACAACCGCTGTACCATGCACCGGATGCGCCGCTATGACAGTGCCCATGAAGTGCGCGCGCTGCGCCGGGTGACCACGCTCGATCCCGCCTTCCCGGCGCGCGATCCGGCGACGATCACCGTCCCCGCCGAGGTCATCGACGCGGCCGGCTGACGGGCTACTCCGCCGGGGCGTTGCTTTGCGCGCGGGCGCTGAATGCGTTGGACCCGGCGCCGACCGCGGGCCTATCATCGCGGCCAGACAGGCTTGAATCCTGCACGATGACAACAGACCATGGAGAGCTGTGATGACTGACGGTAGCGATACCCGCGCCAAGGCGTCGGACGCCGATCACTATTGGCTGATGGAAGGCTTCACCGACGGCGGTGAGCGCGTGCCGCTTGACGAACGCCATATGCAGGGGCTCGATCCCAGCCTCAAGGGCATCAAGATCGTCGACTGCGACACCCATTTCAGCGAGCCGCCCGATCTCTTCAGGAACGCGCCGGCCAAGTACAAGGACCGGATGCCGGTCATGCGGACGGTCGATGGCTTCGACAAGTGGTTCATCGGCGATCGCAGCTTCGGCCTCACCGGCGGCAACGTGATCGGCAACGATCGCTCCAAGCTCTATGGCCGCCTCGCCTATCCCCGCCTCGAACTGGGCGATCCCGGCTCCTACCGGGTGAAGGAGCGGCTGGAGCGGATGGACGAGATGGGGGTCCATGCCCACATCTGCTTTCAGAACGGCGGCGTCACCCAGGCCGGCTCGCTGATGGCACTGGGCGATGATGAGCTTGCGCTGGTCATCATCCAGACCTTCAACGATGCCTGCGCGGCGCGGCAGGAGGAATCGGGCAACCGCCTGTTCTCGCTCCCCCAGTTGCCGATGTGGGACCGCGCGGCGACCATGGCCGAGGCCCGCCGCTGCATCGATCTCGGCCTCAAGGGCTTCGTCCTGCCCGACAAGCCGGAGCGGATCGGCAAGCCGAGCTGGTCGAACAGCTACTGGGACGAATTGTGGGAAATGTGCGAGGCCACCGGCACGCCGCTCAACTTCCACCTCAATTCCTCGCTCAATCCCCAGGCGCTCACCTGGGACGAGTTCGAGTTCGAGCAGCGTCTCGCCGTGGTCGGCATGATGATGTCGATCGCCAATGCCTCCAATCTCGGCAACTGGATGGTCTCGGGCATCCTTGACCGCTATCCCAAGCTGAAGATCGGCCTGATCGAGAGCGGGATGGGCTGGATTCCCTTCGTGGTCGAGATGCTCGAACACCAGTTCGACGAGATGATGCCCAACTTCAAGAAGACCCTCCAGAAGCGCCCGACCGAGTATTTCCGCGACAATTTCTGGTGCACCTTCTGGTACGAATCCATCGCGCCCTCGAAGATGCTGGACCTGGTGGGCGAGGACAAGGTCCTGTTCGAGACCGACTATCCCCACCCGACCTCGCTCTATCCCGATGTCCAGGAGCATATCGTCAAGGTGCTGGGCCACCACGACTACGCGATCAAGAAGAAGATCCTCGAGACCAACGCGGTCAAGCTCTACAACCTGCCGTTCTGATCGAGGAACAGCCCTCGGGCCGTGCCGCGCCGTGCGGCACGGCCCGAGGGCTTTGCAACACGGACGCGCCGGTCAGAAAAAGGCGCTCAGGCCCATCACCGCGCTGACCCGCGAGGCCGGCTCGCCGGCCGCCCGGGTTGCGCGCGCCGTGGCGCCGAGGCGGCGCTCCCAATCGATGCCGACATAGGGCGCCAGCTCCGGGCGCAGCTCGTAGCGAAGCCGCGCGCCCAGTTCGGTCCGCTCGAACCCGGCGCCGATGCCCAGCGCCGGCACCGCCTGGAAGGCCAGGTTCACCTCCGCCTCGCCCCGCAGCACCAGCGGGCCTGACAGGCGCAGGTCGTGGCTGGCGCCAAGCCGGGCGTGGACATCGCCCGTTTGGGATACGAACAGCCGGGCCTCGGTCTCGATCCACCAGGGCGCGAGGCCTTCCACCCCGATCACGGCATAGGTGCGCCGCGGCCCGGGCCGGACGTCCTGCCGCACCCCCGCCTCCAGGTTGAACCACGGGTCCAGCGCATGGCGCCACAGGGCCGCGATCTCCGCCCGCTCCACTCCATGGCCCGCGCGCGCTTCGCCCTCGGTGGCGATCACCAGCCGGTCGCTATCCCCGCCCCGCCAGGCCTGCGCCTTCCAGGCCAGGCCATCGGGACCGGAACCGGCCTGGTAGTCCAGCCGGTCAAGGATCAGGGCGCCGCCGGTCCACTGCCCCTCGCGCAGCAGTGCCGCGCGGGCCGCGGCCATGCGCCCGGGCGCATGATAGCGGTCGGCCGCGTGGTCGGTGGCGATGGGCGGCGGGGCATCCTCGCCGGGCTGGTCGTCTGCCGGGGCTGGGGCCGGGGCCGTGGCTGGGGGCGCTTCTTCGCCGGGCATGGCCATCTGGCCCATGGCGTGGTGGTGAGCGGAATCCTGGGCCGGGGCAGGGGTGGCGGCCAGCAGCGCGGGGGCGAACAGGGCCAGCGCGCGCATCAGGCCTGATCCCCGGCGCGGCGCACGGTGACCACGCGCATCATCCCGGCGTGCATATGGAGCAGCATATGGCAGTGGAACGCCCAGTCGCCCGGAGCATCGGCGGTGAGATCGAAGGCAACCCTGCCCCCCGGCAGGACGTTGACCGTGTGCTTGCGCGCCCGGTGCCCCGGCTCCCCGCTGACCAGTTCGAAGAAATGGCCGTGGAGGTGGATCGGGTGGGGCATCATCGTATCGTTGATGAGGTTCATCCGCACGCGTTCGCCTTCGCGCAAGGGGATCGGCGCGGCGCCGTCGGCCATGGTCTGGCCGTCGATCGACCACATATAGCGGTCCATGTTGGCGGTGAGGTGCAGGTCGATCTGCCGGCCGGGCGCGCGGCCATCGGGATTGCGGGCCAGCGCGCGCAACTGGGCATAGGTGAGCACGCGGTGGTCCACCGCCTCCAGCCCGGTGGGCCGGTCGGCCAGCCGGTCGACCGGCGCGGGCGCGATCGTGGCGACCGCCGGGCCGAAGGCCACCTGCGGCGCCGCGCGCTTGTCGCGCATGGCCATGGCATGGCCGCCCATCGCGGGGTTTGCCGGCTGCGAGAGGTCAATCACCCCGCCATGGCCCATATCCATTCCCGCCATGTCCATTCCCCCCATGTCCATTCCCCCCATGTCCATTCCCATGTCGCGCATGGTGAGGAGCGGACGCTGGCGCAGCGCCGGCACGTCGCCGGCCATGCCCTGGCGCGGGGCCAGGGTGCCGCGCACCTGTCCGGAGCGATCGAGCGCCTCGGCGATCACGCCGAAGGCCTTGTCTTCGGTGGGGGTGACAAGGATATCGTAGGTCTCGGCGATCGCGATCTGCAGCTCGTCGGTTTCCACCGGCTGGACGAGATTGCCGTCGGCCGCGACCACGGAGAGCGCAAGGCCGGGAATGCGGAAATTGAAATTGGTCATCGCCGAGGCGTTGATGATCCGCAGGCGCACGCGTTCGCCGGGGCGGAACAGCCCGGTCCAGTTGGCTGCCGTGTCGTGGCCGTTGATCAGATAGGCATAGGTGGCGCCGGTGACATCCGCGATGTCGGTCGGGTCCATCCGCATCCTGGCCCATTCCAGCCGCTCCGCCAGCGGCTGGTCGCGCCCGGCGAGCAGGCCGGCGAGGTCCTGGTGGCGGCGGTTGAAGTAGCCGGCCCGGATCTTGAGGCGGCGCAATTGCTCGTGCGGGTGCAGCGGGCTCCAGTCGGCCAGCATGATCACGTGTTCGCGCTCGGCCCCGATCGGGTCCGGCCCGGCCGGATCGATGATCAGTGGCCCATAAAGCCCCAGCGCCTCCTGCATCCCCGAATGGCCGTGATACCAGTAGGTGCCCGATTGGATCAGCGGGAATTCGTAAGCGAAGGTCTCTCCCGGGGTGATCCCGGGAAAGCTCACCCCGGGCACGCCGTCCATCTGGAAGGGCACCAGCAGCCCGTGCCAGTGGATCGAGGTCGGCTCGGCCAGGCGGTTGCTCACCGCGATGCGCGCCACATCGCCCTCGCGCAGGCGGACCAGCGGGCCGGGGATCGTGCCGTTGACCATGACCGCGTGATGCGCCGCGCGCCCGCCCACCATCGCGTGGCCCGGCGCGATCGTCAGCCCGGTGGTGCCCAGGCCCGCGCCCGACGTGCCGCTCTGCGCCCAGGCCGGGAACAGCGGAGCCAGCGCAAGCCCGGCGGCCAGCGAACCGCCCGAGCGCAGCAGGGCGCGGCGGGTCAGCAGGGCGGCATCCGGGGGCGGGCGATCCATCCCCCGATCCATAGCCGGTGCACGGCGCCAACCCCATAGAGAGGGGGAATTTTTTTGCCTGTCGCCGGCATTTTGCGCTGGTTCAGGATATGTGCCGTCGATCCGGGGCACTATGCCCCCATCTGCCATTCTCACGGGATCTTCCGATGCGCCGTTCGCTTCCTGCCCCTGCCGCCCTTGGTCTTGCCGCCCTTGCCCTGTTCGCCATCCCCGGCGCGGCCCTGGCCCAGCCCCGGCTGGTCGCGGCCACGCCGGCCGCCAATGCCACGGTCAGCCGGCCCACCGTGCTCAGGCTGACCTTTTCCGAAACGCTGGCCGCGCCGCTTTCGGGGGTGGACCTGGTGATGACCGGAATGCCCGGCATGGCCAGCCACGCCCCCATGCCGATCCGCGGCTTCACCACGGCCACCGCCGGCCCGGTCCTGACCGTCACCCTGCCGCGCCCGCTGCCCGCCGGCAGCTACCAGCTCAAATGGCACGCCGCCGCCGCCGACCAGCAGCGGGTGGAAGGATCCTACGCCTTCACGGTGCGCTGAGCCGGCGCGCGCCGGCCACCCTGCAAACGGGCCGCGCGCCGCCTATATGATCCCTGTTCCACCTGACGGGGCAAAGCCATGCACATCGGTACCCTTCGCGAGATCAAGAACCACGAATACCGGGTCGGCCTGACCCCGGAATCGGCCCGCGAACTGGTCGAGCACGGCCATGCCGTAACGGTGGAGACCGGCGCGGGCCTCGGCATCGGCGCGGCCGATGCCGATTACGAGGCGGTCGGCGCGCGGATCGCGGCCAGGCCCGAGGCGGTCTACGGCGAATGCGCGATGATCGTGAAGGTCAAGGAACCCCAGGCCCATGAACGTGCCCTGCTGCGCGAGGGGCAGGTGCTGTTCACCTATCTCCACCTCGCCCCCGATCCGGTCCAGACCCGCGAACTGGTGGCCAGCGGCGCGGTGTGCATCGCCTATGAAACGGTGAGCGATGGCCATGGCGGCCTGCCCCTGCTCAAGCCGATGAGCCAGGTCGCCGGGCGCATGGCGATCCAGGCCGGGGCCACGGCGCTCGAAAAGGAACACGGCGGGCGCGGGGTGCTGCTGGGCGGGGTGCCGGGCGTGCTGCCGGCCAGCGTCACGATCCTGGGCGGGGGCGTGGTCGGCTTCAACGCCGCGCAGATGGCCACGGGGCTGGGCGCTGATGTCACCATCCTCGATCGCAATCCCGAAGTGCTCGAACGCCTGGCGATCCATTTCGAAAGCCGCGCGCGCACCGCCTTCGCCAGCCGCGCCGCAGTGGCCGCCGCCGTGGCCGAGGCCGATCTGGTGATCGGCGCGGTGCTGGTGCCCGGCGCCGCCGCGCCCAGGCTGGTGACCCGTGCGATGCTGGCCACGATGAAGCCCGGCGCGGTGCTGGTCGACGTGGCGATCGACCAGGGCGGCTGCTTTGAAACCAGCCACCCCACCACCCATGCCGAACCCACTTTCGTGGTCGATGGCGTGGTTCACTATTGCGTGGCGAATATGCCGGGCGCCGTGGCCCGCACCAGCACCTATGCGCTCAACAACGTGACCCTGCCGCACGCCCTGCGGATCGCCGATCTCGGCTGGCAGGAGGCGCTGCGCCGCGATCCCCACCTCGCCCAGGGGCTCAACGTGGCGCTGGGCCAGGTGACCTGCCGCGAAGTGGCCGAGGAACACGGCCTCGCCTGGACCGCGCCGGAAGCTCTGCTCGGCTGAGCGGGCGCGCTGATCAGCGCCGCCAGCGCGGCCTTGCGGCAAGAATGGCCCGGGCGCGCTGGCGGACCGCCGCGCGCAGGCCGGCGAAGGCCAGCGCCCGGCGCGTGCGGACCAGTACCAGCCCGGCGCGCATGGCCAGTCCCCGCGACCACTGGCGGGACTTGTCCCGCCCGGCGGCAAGCTGGCCCGAAACGCCGGATCGCCCCCGCGCCACAAGGGTGGTCATCCGGGTGCGGGCGCGATTGGCCAAGGCTCCGGCCATGGCCAGAAGCGGATTGGCCGATTGCACCTCTTCGGCCTTGAAGCGGCTTCGCAGGCTGGTCCCGGTGGGGAAGGCATGGGCTTCCTCGGCCCGGCGAAACTGTTCGCGCGGGTCGGCCCAGGCGTAGGTGGCAGCAGGGGCTGGGCCAGATGCGGGGGCAGGGTCGTTGTCCGGAGCCGGGAGGTCGGGGGCGATCGCCCGAGCCGGGTCCGCTCCGGCGGAAATCAAGGCGTCGGGCACGGCAGCGGGCACGGCAGCGGGCGCGGCGGTGGCATCGGTCGGGGGCGATTGGCCGGGGCCGGCGGCTGCCGCCTCATCCCCGTCCGTTTCCGGCTCGTCACCGGCCAGCAGCGTGGCGGCGGCCACGCCGTGGAACAGGCCCCTCAGTGCCATGTCGTCGGTCATGGTCAGGCGCTGGGCGCCGGCATCGGCGGTGAAGCGCGCGGCTTCGCGGACATCGTCCTCGCCCAGTTCCAGCGCCATGGCCTTGGTGCCCTTGCGCGAAACGATGGACAGCAGGCTACCTTGCTCGCCGGCGGCGCCTTCGTCCAGTTCGTTGGGCCAGGTTTCCTCGCCCCCGTCCGCCAGGCTCGCCTCGGCCGGGGCAACCGCATCGATCATCCCGTCGTCCCAGCCGGCCACCGGCGCATCGAAGAACGGATAGATCCCGTCGCAGGCGGCCAGCACGCAGAGCGGCCGGGGCAGACCCTGGCGGCGGATCGTCTCGCGCAGGGCCTGGTGGATCAGCGCGGCGAGGAAACAGGCGCCGATCGAGCCGGCGCGCAGCTGGTCCTCGTCCGGGCGGGCGCTGTCGAACAGGCGGTCTTCCAGCTCGATGATCGCGCCGTGCAGATCATCGATGCCCTTGATCGCCAGGGTCGCGTCGGTCGCCTGGTAGTCGCCCTGCCAGCCGAAGCCCTCGCGCGAATAGCCGTCGAGCAGGTCGTCGCGCCCGGCATTGGTGAAGGGATAGGCGTCATCGCTGAAATAGTAGGTCTTGATGAACGGCGCGAGCCGCCCGCCCTGGGGGCCGGGGCCGCCCAGCACCCGCGCATCGGCTAGGACCACGCCGATCGCGGTGATCGGGAAATGGGGGCGGTCATGGTTGGCAAGGCGGCTGGCAAGCCGCTCCCATCCGGTGATCTCGACCTCGCCCGGGGTCACCTCCAGGAACCGCGCGGGCAGGATTTTGCCCGGGCCGGCATAGGGCGCCAGCTGCTCACGCAACTGGTCGAGCGCCATGTCGACCTGATCGACGCGCAACAGGTCTTCGACACCATGGCGGAACGTATGTTCGTCCACGCCGTCGATGGTGATCGTCTCCATCCGACGCTCCCCGGCAAACTGGTCAACACAGCCTAAGCGCGACTGCTTGCCCACGCGTTCACGCGCAAGGTTAACGAAAATCGCCGGATCGCCGGGACGGCCGCCAGGCCGGCGCCAATGCCTCCCCTTCAGGGCAGCAGCACGCGCGGGGGCGCATCCGACAGGCGCTCGGCGAGGCGCTCGGCGTGGCTGCCGAGCGGCCGGGCTGGCCGGCGGGTCGGGCCAAGCGCGGCCAGGCGCTCACGGTAGAGGCAGGCCCATCGCCGATGCAGGGCGCTCAGGCCTTCGTCGGTCTGGGCCGCGGCAAGTGCAAGTTCCTCGGCCAGGCGACGCTGATAGAAGGAGCGATCGTCTTCCATGGGGTGGCTCCATACCCCCCGTCCCGAGATGGAACATGACGCTTCTGCCCGAGTCGCGTCAAATACTTGTCAACCAAGCCGAAAGTCCGTCCGCTCAGGGGACGAGCACCAGCGCCCCTTCCACCTGGCCCTCGCGCAGGCGGGCCAGCGCGACATTGGCCTCGGCCAGCGCCATGGCCTCGACATGGGTGTGCACTCCGGCCTTGGCGGCGAGCGCGAGGAACTCCACCCCGTCGGCCCGGGTCAGGTTGGCGACCGAAAGGATCTGCCGCTCCTCCCACAGGTCGGCATAGGGAAAGGCGGGAATGTCGCTCATGTGGATGCCGGCACAGACCACCCGGCCGCCCTTGCCCACCTGCTTCAGCGCCTGGGGCACCAGTTTGCCGGCGGGGGCAAAAATGATCGCCGCATCAAGTGCTTCGGGCGGGCTGGCATCCGCTGGCCCGGCCCAGTGGCAGCCGAGCTTGCGGGCGAAGTCCTGCGCGGCCCGGTCGCCGGGGCGGGTGAAGGCGAAGACCCGCCGCCCCTGCCACAGCGCCACCTGGGCCAGGATATGCGCCGCCGCGCCGAAGCCATAGAGCCCCAGCACCGGGGTATCGCCGGCCAGGCGCAAGGCGCGGTAGCCGATCAGCCCGGCGCACAGCAGCGGCGCGGCATGGAGATCGTCGAACCGGTCGGGCAGGGGGAAGCAGAACCGCGTATCGGCAAGCGCATGGCTGGCATAGCCGCCATCGCGGGTGAAGCCGGTGAACAGCGGCGCATCGCACAGGTTCTCGCGCCCGCTTTCGCAGTAGCGGCAGTACCCGCAGGCATGGCCCAGCCACGGCACGCCCACCCGCTGGCCAAGCGCAAGGCCATCCACCCCCAAGCCCAGCGCGTCGACCGTGCCCACGATCTCGTGCCCCGGCACGATCGGCAGCGGCCCGTGGAGATCGCCCTCCACCACGTGGAGATCGGTGCGGCACACCCCGCAGGCGCGCACGGCCACGCGGATTTGCCCCGGCCCCGGCTCGGGCAGCGCCCGGCTGACCATGTGCAGCGGCTGGCCCACGCCATCGAACTGCATCGCGTGCATCAGGGGTGCGGGGCTGGTCATGCGGGCAGTGTTTGGCCGCTTGCCGCCACGGTCAAGCGGCGCGGGCAAAAAGAGCCCCTTCACCCGCGATGAGGGTTGCGGGTGAAGGGGCTCTCCCGCTCCGGCGCCGGGGGGCGGCGCCGGAGGGTTGCAGCAAGCTGCCTGACGACAAGGGGTCGGTCAGGCGGCTTCCAGCATCCGGGCCAGGTCCTCGCGGGCATCGCCGGTCGGACGGATCTCGAACTTCTCCACCAGCACGCCCAGCACTTCAGGCGTGAGGAACTGCGGCAGCGTGGGGCCAAGGTGGATGCGCTTGAGGCCAAGGTGGAGCATGGTCAGCAGCACGGCGGTGGCCTTCTGCTCGAACCAGCTGATGCCATAGTGCAGCGGCAGGTCGTTGACCTCGCAGCCCAGCGCCCCGGCGACCGCGACGGCCACCTGGATCGCCGAATAGGCATCGTTGCACTGGCCCATGTCGAGCACGCGGGGCACGCCCTTGATCTCGCCCAGGTCCTCGCGGTTGAAGCGGAACTTGCCGCAGCCCAGCGTCAGGATCAGGCTGTCCTTCGGCGTCGCCATGGCGAGATCGTGGAAGTAGTTGCGACCCGGACGCGCGCCATCGCAGCCGCCGATCAGGAACAGGTTCTTCACGTCCCCGTCCTTGATCATGCCCAGCAGGGTATCGGCCACGCCCATTACCGTGTTGCGGCCAAAGCCGGCGGGGATGCGCTGTTCCGGCGCGTCCTCGGCAAAGCCGGGCTGGGCCAGGGCACAGGCGATCACCGGCGCGAAATCGTGGTTTTCGATATGCGGCAAGCCCTGCCAGCCCACCGGGCCGGCGGTGAAGATGCGGTCCTGGTAGCCCTTGATCTCGGGATTGATCAGACAGTTGGAGGTCATCACGATCGCGCCGGGGAAGGCAGCGAAGTCCTTCTGCTGGTCCTGCCAGGCGCCGCCATAGTTGCCGGCGAGATGCGGGTAGGCCTTCAGCCCGGGATAGGTGTTGGCCGGCAGCAGCTCGCCGTGGGTATAGACGTTGATGCCCTTGCCCTCGGTCTGCTTGAGGATCGCCTCCAGGTCGCCCATGTCGTGGCCCGAAACCAGGATGGCCTTGCCGGCCACCGGGGTCATCCGCACCATGGTCACTTCGGGGTGGCCGAACCGCCCGGTATTGGCCGCGTCCAGCAGCTCCATCACCTTGAGGTTCAGCCCGCCCGTGGCCAGCGCCTCGGCCAGCAGGGCGTTCATGTCGGTGGGATCGCTGGCGAGGAAGGCGGAAATGCGGTGGAATTCCGCGCTCACCGCCGCTTCCTCCTGGCCCAGCACGCGGGCGTGCTCGCTATAGGCGGCCGTGCCCTTGAGGCCATAGAGGATGAGATTGCGAAGCCCGGTGATCGAAGGGCCGTCGCGGTCCATGAACCGCTGGATCGCGGCCATCGGCGCGGCCTCGGCCAGCTCCGCCGCGCTCGTGCCGGGGTTCCAGGTGGCGGGTTCGGGCAGGTCGGAAAGATCGGCTCCGGCGCCTTGCGCCAGCAGCCGGGCGCGCTCGCGCATGGCCAGGGCTTCCGCGATCAGGCTCTCGAAGCGGCTCGCGTCGAAGTTCACGTTGGTCAGCGTGGTGAACCAGGCATGGGGGGTGAAGGCATCCACCGCCGCATCGCGCGCACCCGCCTTGGCGGCGCGGTCGGCATAGACGGAAACGCCTTCCATCACGCGCAGCAGCACGTCCTGGAGGTCGGCCACGTCGGCGGTCTTGCCGCAGGAGCCGACCTTCACGGCACAGCCGCCCTTGTTCGATTGTTCGCACTGCACGCAATACATGGAGGAACTCCCGCAAAAAGATGACAACGAAATTCCACTTATGTCGCCGGGCGAAACATGGCTTTGACATGAATCAAATGCAGGGCGAAGATTCCGGCCGATAAGGGAGTTGCCCGGAAGCGCTGGTGAGTTAGGAAACCGGCAGGGGGCTGAACGCCATGCAATTGACCCGACACACCGATTACGCACTGCGCCTGCTGATCTATCTCGCCGGCCGGGGCGATGAACGCTCGCAGATCGCCGCCGTCGCCGAAGCGCAGGACATCTCGCGCACCCACCTGATGAAGATCGCCAACGAACTGGCCCGCGCCGGCTTCATCGCCGCGGTGCGCGGGCGCGGCGGCGGCATCATGCTGGCCCGCCCACCCGAGGCGATCAATCTCGGCGCGGTGATCGAGACGATGGAACCGCGCTGCCCGCTGGTGGATTGCGGTTCGTGCCGGCTGGTCAAGCGGTGCAGCCTGCCCGGCGTGCTCGATCAGGCCGATGCCGCCTTCCGCCAGGTTCTCGCCGGCTACAGTCTGGCCGATATCTGCCGCCAGCCGGGCCTCGCCCCGGCCTGAATGGAAACGCCATGAGCCGCCCGGCCCCCTACAAGTCCACCCCGGTGTTCGATGAAACCACCCTGCCCGAGGCGATCCGCAGCGAACACCGCACCAAGCCGGGCACCTGGGGCTTGCTGCGCGTGCTGGAAGGGGCGGCCACGCTGGTCTTCACCGGTTCGGGCCGCGAAGTGGCGGTCGCCCCCGGCCAACCCGGCGTGATCCCCCCGCAGGAAACGCATTTCGTGCGCCTGGCCGGCCCGCTGCGCTGCCAGGTCGAATTCTACCGCGAACCCCCGCTGCCCTGAGCCGACAGGTCGCCCGGCCCGGCGCCGTCGCGGCCATGGGCGCCTATCAGCGGCACGAAGCGTACCGCGCCCAGGGGCTGCGTTTCATAACTGTCCGCGCCGGTCCGGGTGACCTTGCACAGCACCTGTTCGTCGGCTTCGCCCACCGGCATGATCAGGTGGCCGCCCACGGCCAGTTGGGCCAGCAGGGGTTCGGGCACCCGCGGCCCGCCCGCCGCCACCAGGATCGCCGCGAAGGGCGCCAGCCCGGGCCGCCCCTGCGAGCCGTCGCCCGGCTCCACGTCGACATTGCGGTAGCCCAGCAGCAGCATCCGCTCGCGGGCGAGCCGCACCAGCGCCTCGTGCCGCTCGATCGCCACCACTTCCGCGCCCATCTCCCCCAGCACGGCCGCGGCATAGCCGGAACCCGCGCCCACTTCGAGCACCAGGTCGCCCGGCTGGATCGCGGCCGCCTCGATCATCACCGCCACGATCCAGGGTTGCGAGATGGTCTGCCCGGCCTCGATCGGCAGGGGCGTGTCGTCATAGGCATATTCGCGCAAGGACTCGGGCACGAAGACCTCGCGCGGCACCCGGCCCATGGCCTCCAGCACGCGCGGATCGCGCACGCCGCGCGCGGCAAGCTGGCTTTCCACCATCCGCCGCCGCTTCTCGGCCTGGTCAGTCATCGGCCGCTTCCCATCATCGGCCCCTCTCGCTGCCACAACGGCCGCCGCGCCGATCGGGTCCGGCGCGCGCAACGGGCAGGGCGTTGACCTCCCCGCCGCCCCGGCCGATTGTGCGCCCCGGCCCGACCAACTCACGGCCTGACCAACCAAGGAGAACCCCCGCGATGAGCTGGCAATGGGCGGCGCTGGCCACCCTGGCCCCGATCCTGCTGCTGTTCGCCTTCGCCGCGCTGGTCGAACATGGCCGCATCGGCGCGGCCGCCTTCGCGCGGCCGCGCCTGCGCCATGGCGCCTATACCCTCGCGCTCGGGGTCTATTGCACGAGCTGGACCTTCTATGGCTCGGTCGGCTCGGTCGCGCGCGATGGCTGGAACTTCCTGCCGATCTATCTCGCCCCGGTGCTGCTCCTGCTGTTCGCCCCGCGCTTCCTTGGCCGGCTGGCCCGCGCCGTGGCGCAGGAACAGGCCAAGACCGTGTCCGATTTCATCGCCGCGCGCTTCGGCCACGATGTGATCGTGGCGCGGCTGGTCACGGTGATCGCGCTGCTCGGCACGATCCCCTATGTCGCGCTGCAATTGCGCTCGATCGGCAATGCCCTGGCGCTGGTCGCGGGCGCGCCGCTGGGCCTGGCGGCGATGGTGGTGGCCGCCGTGGTCCTGGCCCTGTTCGCGATCCTGTTCGGGGCGCGGCGCTTCGAACTGGCCGGCCGCAGCGAAGGGCTGGTCTTTGCCATCGGGCTGGAAAGCCTGCTCAAGCTGGGCGCGCTGGCGGTGGTGGCGGGCCTCGCCGCCATGCTGTTCGCCGGGGCCGGGCCGGCGCGGCAGGCGCTGGGCCTCGCCCAGATCGCCGCCCGTTTCGATCCCACCCGCCTCGGCCTCGAAACCCTGGCGATCCTGGTGATCTCCACTTTCGCCGTCATCGCCCTGCCGCGCCAGTTCTACATGGGGCTGGTTGAAGCGCGCGAACCGGAAGACCTCGTGCGCGCCCGCAAGGGGCTGGCCGCCTATATCGCCGCCATGGCCGCGCTGGCCCTGCCGATCGCGCTGGCTGGGGTCGCCCTGTTCGATGGCGCGGTGCCGCCCGATGTCTTCGTGCTCGAACTGCCGCTGGAAGCCGGCGCGCGCTGGGCGCTGGTCGCGGCCCTGCTCGGCGGGGTGGGCGCCGCCGCCTCGATGGTCATCGTCGATGCGACCGCGCTGGCCACCATGGTCTCGAACGATCTCGTCTTTCCCTCGATCCTCAAGGCCGCGCGCGACGGGCCGGAAAGCGCAGAGGCTGGCGCCGGCGCCATCGGCCGGCGGATGCTGCGGGTCCGGCGGCTGTCGATCGTGGCCATCGTCGCCCTGGCGCTGGCCTGGGCGGTGCTGGTCGGCGGGCGCAATTCGCTCGCCTCGATCGGCTATGTCGCCTTCGCGGCGATGGCCCTGTTCGCGCCCCACCTGCTGCTGGCCGCGGTGGGCGGCGGGCGCGATCCGCTGCCCGCGCGGATCAGCCTGGCCGCGGGTCTGGCCCTGTGGCTGTGGACCCTGGCCCTGCCGCCGATCCTGCCCGAAGCCTGGCTGGCAGCGCTTCACGGCACGCCGGTCGATCCGCTCAACCTCCTGGGCGTGGGCCGGGCCGGGCCGCTGGTCCACGGGGTGGGCTGGAGCCTTGGGGTCGATGTGGCCCTGCTCGGCCTCGTCGCGGCGCGCGGGAGCGCGGTTGCCCCGCGCCTGCGCCTGTTCGCGCCCGGCCGTCCGGTGAGCGACATGGCCGGGCTGCACCGGCTGGTCGCCGATTTCGTCGGCACCCAGGCCGCCGAGCGCGAATTTCCCGCCGATCGCCACGGCCAGCCGGTCGATCGCGCCGCCGCCCAGCGCGCGCGCGATCTCATCGCCCGGGTGGTCGGCGCCAGTTCGGCCCGCGCGCTGGTGGCCTCGGCGTTGGCCGGCGGGCAGATGCGGCTGGCCGATGTTACCCGCCTGCTCGATGAAGGCGCCCAGTCGCTGCGCTTCTCCCGGCCCTTGCTGGCCGCCACCTTCGAGAACGTCGATGCCGCGATCAGCGTGGTCGATGCCGAGATGAATCTGGTCGCCTGGAACAATCGCTATCTGGATATGTTCGACTATCCCCCGGCCCTGGTGCGGGTCGGCGCGCCGGTCGCCGATCTCATCCGCCACAATGCCAAGGCCGGCGATTTCGGCCCCGGCGCGGTGGAGCATCACGTGGCCAAGCGGCTTGCCCATATGCGGCGCGGCCAGCCCCACGAATTCGCGCGCCACCGCCGCGATGGCCGGGTGATCAAGACCGTGGGCGGCCCGATGCCCGGCGGCGGCTACGTGATGAGCTTCACCGACGTCACCGCCGAGGCCGAGGCCCGCGATGCCCTGCAACGCACCCTGGCCGAGCTGGAAAGCCGCGTGGAAGCGCGCACCCGCGAACTGTCGGAGGCCAACCGCCAGCTCGCCGAGGCCACCCGCGACAAGACCCGCTTCCTCGCCGCCGCCAGCCACGACCTGCTCCAGCCGCTCCACGCCGCCCGCCTGTTCGCCGCCGCCCTCGCGCGTGATCCCGGCCTGACCCGGCCCGAGCTGGTCACCCGGCTCGACCGCGCGATCACCGGCGGGGAAAACCTGCTGCGCGCCTTGCTGGATATTTCGCGGCTCGATGCGGGCGGGGTGCAGCCCGATTGCAGCGGCCTTGCACTCGCCCCGTTCCTGGCCGACCTGATCGACGGGATGCGCCCGCTGGCCGCCGAACAGGGGCTGCAGCTGCGGCTCGGCCCGGCCCCCGGCAGCCTGTTCACCGATCCCGGCCTCCTGCGCTCGATCCTCCAGAATTTCCTCACCAATGCCGTGCGCTACACGCCGTCGGGCGGCGTGCTGGTCGGCGTGCGGCGGCGCGGGGGCGACTGGCGGATCGACGTGATCGACACCGGCCTTGGCATCGCGCCCGATCGGCAAGCCGAGGTTTTCCGCGAATTCATCCGCCTGGGCGAGGCCGAGGCCGAAGGACTGGGGCTGGGCCTGGCCATCGCCGCGCGCCTCGCCCGGCTGCTGGGCGGGCGGATCGAGCTGGCCTCGGTGCGGGGCAAGGGCAGCCGGTTCAGCCTGCTGCTCCCCGCCGCGCCGCCGGTGCCAGCGCCGACGCCCGCGCCGCCGGCCGAGGCCGGCCAGCACCGCGCGCGCAGGGTGCTGGTGGTCGACAACGAGCCCGAGATCGTCGCCGCTACCCTGGCCCTGCTCGAAGCGACCGGGCACCAGGCCCGGGGCGCGGGCGGCCTGGCCGAGGCGCTCGCGCTCGATGATCCCTGCGATGCCGTCCTGGCCGACTATCACCTTGACGATGGCGACGGCCTTGCCCTGATCGCGGCCCTGCGCCAGCGTCGGCCGGGCTTGCCCGCCGCGCTGGTCACCGCCGAGCAGGATCGCGCCGTGGCCGCGCGGGCCGCCGCCATGGGCGTTCCGGTGCTGGCCAAGCCGACCGATCCGGCGGCCATCGCCGCTTTCCTCGGCGGGGTGTCAGTGGGACAGGTCTAGCCCCAGCGCGCGGGCCGCCAGCGCGGCCTGGGTGCGGTTGCGGACATCGAGCTTACGCATGATCGCGGTCATGTGGGCCTTCACTGTGGCCTCGGTGATGGCGAGGTCATAGGCGATCTGCTTGTTGAGCTTGCCGTCCAGCACGGCCAGCAGGACCTTGAGCTGGGTTGGCGTCAATTGCGCCAGTTCGCGCCGCACCGCGTCGACCGGCTGCTCGCCCGCCGCCGCCGGGGCCGGCGCGCCCAGCGCCCCGGCGATCGCCGCCTCGATCGCGGCAAGGTCGGCGTCCTTGCTCAGGAACCCCACCGCGCCGAAGGCCCGCACCTCGTCCGCCGCGCCGGCGGCATCCGCGCTGGAGACCACCAGGATCGGCACGCCCGGGCATTCGGCATGGAGCAGGGCAATGCCGGAATAGCCGACCGCGCCGGGCATCTTGAGATCGAGCAGGATCAGCCGCAGGTCATCCGGGGCCGCCTGGGCGATCTCGCCCGCCGCGCGCACGGCGGCGGCGAGCGTGCCGGCTTCCACCACCCGCGCCCCCGGCGCAACCGCGCCCACCGCCACGGCCAGCGCCTGGCGGAACAGGGGATGATCGTCGGCGATCAGGATCGTGTCGATGGCATTCCTCCGCGCCGTTTTCGTGTTTGCGGCCAGCTTATCGCCCGTGGCGGGATCGGCAAGGGCAGAGCGCACCTCGCGTCTTGCCCCGACCTCCCGCGACCAAGGTCGTAGGCCAACCGACCAAGGTCCGGCTGCAAGCGATCCCGCAAAGGGGCCACGATCATCCCTGCCCGAAGAACAAATGACGAGAGGAGAGGGGCATGGGCTTTCGCCGGACCCGCATTGTCGCAAGGCTGCTGGCCGCCAGCGCGCTGGCCGCGCCCCTGTTCGCCCCCACGCCGGCGCTCGCGGATGCCGCGCACGAACGCGCGCTGGAAACGCGCCTCGCCCGGCTCGAAACGCAGATGGCCGCGATACAGGGCCAGTTGGCCGAGGCCCGCCAGGCCCAGGTCCAGGCCCAGGCGGTGGCCGCCGCCAATGCCGTTGCCGCCGCGAACGCCGCTGCCGCCAGCCGGCAGGCCGAGGCCGCCAGCGCGCAGGCGGCTGCCACCGCCGCCCGCCTTGCCGTGCTGGAAGCGAAACCCGCCGCGCCGGCCGAAGGCTTCCGCTCGGGCAGCACCACGATCCGGCTGGGCGGCTATCTCAAGATGGTCGCCTCGCGCAGCCGCTTTGCCCGTGGCTCGGTTGCCACCAACACGCTGGGCCGCGATTTCTACCTGCCGCAAGGCCTGCCCACCACGCCCGGCGGCCGCGCCTTCACCGGCACCGATTTCACCGCCAAGCAGACCCGGCTGTGGCTGAACCTCGATACGCAGGTCGCCGGCCACGTGGTGAAGGGCTATCTCGAAAGTGATTTCCAGGTCACCGCCAGCGCCGCCCAGAACGTCACCGCCGGCGGCTCGCAGCGCACCACCAACGGCTATACCCTGGGCCTGCGCCGGGCCTTCGTCCAGGTGGACCGCTTCACCATCGGCCAGGACTGGACCACCTTCCAGTATACCGGCGCCCTGCCGGAATCGACCGACTATGTCGGCGGGGCGGAAGGCACGGTCTTCGTGCGCCAGCCGCAGCTGCGCTATGCCGCGCCGCTGTCGAAGGCGCTAACCCTGGCCGTGGGCATCGAGAACCCGGAATCCGCGCTGGTTACCGCCGGGGCCGCCGCCACCCTGGAAAGCGGGACCGATCGCTTGCCCGATCTCACCGCGCGCCTCGCCTATTCCGGCAAGCGCGGCGAGCTTTCGCTGGCCGGCGTGGCCCGGCAGGTGCGCGGTGAAAGCAGCGGCTTGGCGCTGGTCAACAATGTCGCCAGTGCCGGAGCCACCGGCGGCGGGGTCACCGCCACGGGGCTTGGCGCCAGTATCGGCGGTAAGCTGTTCCTCGATGAGCGCAGGACCAGCGATGTCCGCTTCATCGCCACCTTCGGGCAGGGCATCGGCCGCTATGTCGGCCTCAACTTCGCGCCCGACGCGGTCTACGACCCCACCACCAACCGCCTGACCAAGGTGCGGGTGCTGGCCGCGCTGGCCTCGGCCCATGTCGCGCTGACCCCGCAATTGCGGGTCAACCTGATGGGCAGCTTCCAGCACGTTGCCTACGATCGCTCGCTCACCGCGGCGAGCCTTGCCGCGCTCAACCGAAGCGCGTGGAGCGCGGCCGCGAACCTGTTCTGGTCGCCGGTCAAACAGGTCGATCTCGGCGTCGAATACCGCCACGGCACGCGCGAGCTGGTCAGCGGCGCGTCCGGCGCGCTCGACCGGGTGGAATTCGCCGCCCGATACAACTTCTGAAAGCCTGCGACTTCTGACACAACGACAACAAGAGGAGGGGATTATGGTCCAACACGAAACCGCGGCGGAATATGCCGCCTTGCCAAGGCACCACCAGGCCACCCACGATGAGAAGCTGATCATCACCGCGTCCTCGCTCGGCACGGTGTTCGAATGGTATGATTTCTATCTCTATGGCCTTCTCACCGCGATCATCGCGGCCAAGTTCCTGACCGGGCTGAACCCCACCACCTCGTTCATCATGGCGCTGCTGGTCTTTGCCGCCGGGTTCATCGTGCGCCCGTTCGGCGCGCTGGTCTTCGGCAAGATCGGCGATACCTTCGGGCGGCGCTATACCTTCATCATCACCCTCCTCGTGATGGGCCTGTCGACCTTCCTTGTAGGCTGCCTGCCCACCTATGAAACGGCCGGGGTTGCCGCGCCGGTCATGCTGGTGGGCCTGCGGATGTTCCAGGGGCTGGCGCTGGGGGGCGAATATGGCGGAGCGGCCACCTATGTCGCCGAACACGCGCCCGACAACCGGCGCGGCTTCTACACCAGCTGGATCCAGATCACCGCCACGGCGGGCCTCGCCATGGCACTCCTCATCGTGATCACCGTGCGCTCGCCGGTCACCGGCGTTGGCGAAGAGGCGTTCAAGGACTGGGGCTGGCGCATTCCCTACCTGCTCAGCGGCCTGTTCCTGGCAGTGGGCCTGTGGCTGCGCCTCAAGCTGCATGAAAGCCCGGTGTTCCAGAAGATGAAGGCCGAGGGCACCTCGTCCAAGCGCCCGCTCACCGAAGCCTTCGGGGAATGGAAGAACCTCAGGATCGTGCTGATCGCCTTCTTCGGCGCCATCGCCGGCCAGGCGGTGATCTGGTACACCGGCCAGCTCTACGCGATGTATTTCCTTGAAAAGATGCTCAAGGTCGATGGGCTAACCACCAACACCCTGATCATTGTCGCGCTGCTCCTGGGCACGCCGTTCTTCCTGGTCTTCGGCTGGCTGTCGGACAAGGTGGGGCGCAAGCCGATCATCCTGGCTGGCTGCGCGCTGGCCGCCGCCACGCTGTTCCCGGTGTTCCACGCGCTGACCGAGGCCGCCAACCCGGCGCTCGCCCGCGCCCAGGCCAGCGCGCCGGTCACGGTCACCGCCTATGCCGGCGAATGTTCCTCGCAGTTCGATCCGGTGGGCACCAACAAGTTCGATCGCACAAGCTGCGATATCGTCAAGAACGCGCTGGCCAAGGCCGCGGTGAACTACACCAATGTCGCGGCCCCCGCCGGCACTGTCGCCGCGATCGCGATCGGCAGCGAAACCATCGTCGCCCCCGATCCCAAGGTCCACTCGGGTGACGAGAAGAAGGCCGCCATCGCCGCCTTCGCCGCCAGCGTGACCGGCGAACTGGCCAAGGTCGGCTATCCGGCCAGGGCCGACCCGGCGCGGATCGACAAGCCCCGGGTCATCGCGCTGCTGTGGTATCTCGTCCTGCTGGTCACCATGGTCTACGGCCCGATCGCGGCCATGCTGGTCGAGCTGTTCCCCAGCCGCATCCGCTACTCCTCGATGAGCCTGCCCTACCACATCGGCAATGGCTGGCTTGGCGGACTGCTGCCGGCGGTGGGCTTCGCCATGGTCGCGGCCAACGGCAACATCTACCACGGGTTCTGGTATCCAGTGGTGGTGGCCGCGGCGACCTGCGTGATCGGGCTGCTGTTCCTGCCCGAAACCTTCCGCCGCTCGATCGACGATTGACCATCCGGCCGGCGCCCCACCGGCGCCGGCCACCACCGCACGAGGACACCATGAGCGAAGCCTACCGCCAGGCCTACGAGGACAGCACGCAGGATCCGCAAGGCTTCTGGTCGCGCGCCGCCGAGCTGGTCGATTGGTCCACCCCGCCGGGCGCGGCGCATGACGAGGCGCGCGGCTGGTTTCCCGGCGGCCAGCTCAACACCTGCCACAACGCGCTCGATCGCCACGTGGCGGCGGGCCGGGGTGATGCCCTCGCGCTGATCCACGAAAGCCCGGTTACCGGCGCCACCCGCACCTGGGCCTATGCTGAACTGCTGGACGAGGTCGGCCGGGTCGCGGCCATGCTGGCCCGGCTTGGCGTGGGCAAGGGCGACCGCGTGGTGATCTATATGCCGATGATCCCGGAGGCGGCCTTCGCCATGCTGGCCTGCGCGCGGCTCGGCGCGATCCATTCGGTGGTCTTCGGCGGGTTTGCCGCCCACGAACTGGCCAAGCGGATCGACGATGCCACGCCCAAGGTCCTGCTCACCGCGAGCTGCGGGATCGAGGGCACCCGCACCATTGCCTACAAGCCGATGGTCGACGAAGCGCGCGCGCTTGCGGCGCACCGGCTCGATTCCGTCGTGCTGCTCCAGCGCGACCGGCTGCGCGCCGAGATGACCCCGGCGATCGATCGGGACTGGATGGAGCTGCGCGCGCAATGCGCCGCCGATCCCGTGCCGGCGCCGGTTCCGCTCGCCTCCGACGATCCGCTCTACATCCTCTACACCTCGGGAACCACCGGGGTGCCGAAGGGCGTGGTGCGCGAAAACGGCGGCCATGCCGTCGCGCTGGCCTGGTCGATGGCCAATATCTACGGGATCGGGGCGGGCGACGTGTTCTTCGCCGCCTCCGACATCGGCTGGGTCGTGGGCCACAGCTACATCGTCTACGGCCCGCTGCTGGTGGGGGCGACCACGGTGCTGTTCGAGGGCAAGCCGGTCGGCACGCCCGATGCGGGCACCTTCTGGCGCGTGGTCACCCGTCACAAGGTCACGGCCATGTTCACCGCGCCCACCGCGATCCGCGCGATCCGCAAGGACGATCCCGAGGCCGCTTTCCTTCACGAGATCGGCACCGGCCCCTTGCGCGCGGTATTCCTTGCCGGCGAACGCGCCGATCCCGAAACCATCGCCTGGCTGGAACGCCACTCCGGCCTGCCGGTCGTCGACAACTGGTGGCAGACCGAACTGGGCTGGCCGGCGATCACCACCTGCCTGCCGCTGGGCGATAGGCGCCGCAAGCCCGGTTCGGCCGGCTTCCCGGTGCCCGGCTACCACTTCGCGATCCTTGACGAGGATGGCCACCCCGTGCCCGATGGCCAGAGCGGCGCGGTGACGATCAGGGCGCCCCTGCCGCCGGGCGCCTTCCGCAGCCTCTGGAACAACCCGGCGGCTTTCGCGAAGAACTTCGCCACATTTCCCGGCTGGTACGAAACCGGCGATGCCGGCTACCGCGACGCCGAAGGGTTCCTCCACATCATGGGGCGGACCGACGATATCATCAACGTCGCCGGCCACCGCCTCTCCACCGGGCAGATGGAGCAGATCGTCGCCGCCGCCGATGGCGTGGCCGAATGCGCGGTGATCGGCGCCGACGATCCGCTCAAGGGCCAGGTTCCCGTGGCCTTCGTGGTGGCCCGCGCTGGCCATGCCGATGCCGCCGCCATGGCCGCGCGGGTGATCGCCGCGGTGCGCGTGGATATCGGCGCGGTCGCCTCGCTCAAGGCCGCCCACGTGGTCGCGCAATTGCCCAAGACCCGCTCGGGCAAGATCCTGCGGAATGTCCTGCGAAAGCTCGCCGCCGGCGAGGCTGTGGCCATTCCGCCAACCATCGAGGACCCTGCCGTGATCCCCGCGATCCAGGCCGTGCTGGCGGCTGACCGGGCCGCCGCCAGCGGTTGATCGGGGCGGTTGACGCGCGGCTTCGCCGGGAGCAATCCAGCCGGGTGAACGAGCCCGATCTTGCCCTGATCATCGCGCGCCACCTTGCCAGCGAAGGCGCCCTGCTGCCGATCCTCCACGATGTGCAGGAGGCCTTTGGCTGCGTCTCGCCGGAAGCCGAACGCGCCATCGCCGAGGCGCTCAACCTGTCGCGCGCGGAAGTGCGCGGCACGGTCAGCTTCTACCACGATTTCACCAGCGCGCCCGATCCGCGACCCCATGTCCAGCTGTGCCGGGCCGAAGCCTGCCAGGCGCGCGGGGTGGAAGCCCTGGTCGCGGCGGCACAGGCGGCGGCCGGCGATCGGGTGCGCCTGTCCACCGTCTATTGCCTCGGCCTGTGCAGCGCCGGCCCTGCCGCGCGGGTGGGGAACACGGTCCACGCCCGGCTCGATGAAGCAGCGCTGGTCAGGCTGATCGAGGATGCGCGATGACGATTGTCCGCATCAGCGACGATGCCCTGGCGCTGGCCTGCGGGGCCGATGCCGTGGCCACAGCCTTTGCCGAGGCCGGCTGCACGGTGGAGCGGGTATCGTCCTGGGGGTTGCACTGGCTTGAACCGCTGGTGGAAATCGCCGGGCAGGGCTTCGGCCCGGCCGCCCCGGCCGACGTGCCGGAAATCCTCGCGGGCACCAGCGCCAAGGCGATCGGGCAGATTGCGGACCATCCCTTTCTCGCCCGCCAGCAGCGCCTGACCTTTGCCCGCGCCGGCCGCACCCGGCCGCTCAGCCTCGATGATCATGCCGCCACCGGCGGCTGGGCCGGACTGGCGCGCGCCCGCGCTCTTGCGCCCGAACAGGTTGTCGCCGAAGTCATCGCCTCGGGCCTGCGCGGGCGGGGCGGGGCGGGGTTTCCCGCCGGGATCAAGTGGCAGACCGTGGCCGGGGCCAAGGGGGCGCGCAAGTTCATCGTCTGCAATGCCGATGAGGGCGATAGCGGCACCTTTGCCGACCGGATGCTGATGGAAGGCGATCCTTTTCAATTGCTTGAAGGCATGGCGATCGCGGCCCATGCAACGGGCGCGCAAGCGGGCTACATCTACGTCAGAAGCGAATATCCCCACGCCATAACCAAGCTGCGCGCCGCCATCGCGCTGGCCGAGCCGATGATCGCCCCCTTCGCGGTCGAACTGCGGGTGGGGGCCGGCGCCTATGTCTGCGGCGAGGAAACGTCCTTGCTCAATTCCATCGAGGGCAAGCGCGGCGAGGTGCGGGCCAAGCCGCCGCTCCCCGCGCTCGAAGGGCTGTATGGCTGCCCGACCGTGGTCAACAACGTGCTGACGCTGGCCGCGGTGCCCCATATCCTCCGGCCCGGCGGGGCGCAGGCCTATGCCGCGCTCGGTTCTGGCCGTTCGCGCGGGACCATGCCGGTGCAACTGGCGGGCAACATTCGCCATGGCGGCCTGTTCGAGGTGCCCTTCGGCATGACTCTGGGCGAGCTGGTGATGGACATCGGCGGGGGCACCGCCAGCGGGCGGCCGGTCAAGGCGGTTCAGGTGGGCGGGCCGCTCGGCGCCTATATCCCGCCCGCGCAGTTCCACCTGCCATTTGATTATGAGGCCTTCGCCGAGGCCCAGGCCTTGATCGGCCACGGCGGCGTGGTGGTGTTCGACGATAGCGCCGACATGGGCCGCATGGCCCGCTTTGCCTTTGCCTTCTGCGCGGCGGAAAGCTGCGGCAAGTGCACGCCCTGCCGGATCGGCTCCACCCGGGGCGTGGAGCTGATCGATCGGCTGCGCGCCGGGCAGCCGGTGGCCGATCCGGTTGCCGCCCTGCCGCAGATGGCCAATGCCCCCAAGGCTCCGCCCAGCCGGGAGGCCGAACTCGCCCTGCTCGATGATCTGTGCGAGGCGCTGGAGCTTGGCTCGCTTTGCGCGCTGGGCGGGTTCACCCCCTATCCGGTCCGCTCGGCCCTGCGCCACTGGCCGGAGGATTTTGAGACATGAGCGAAGGCGCGGTGGCCATTGCGGTGCGCCGGGATGACTATGCCGGCGCGGGCGAGCGGACCACGCGCGCCGTGCCCCGCGAAGTGCCCATCGCCATCGAACTCAACGGCGTGGCCTATGCCGTGATGATGGCGACGCCTTGCGATCTCGATGATTTCCTGACCGGGTTCCTCCTGTCCGAAGGCCTGGCCGATGCCGGCGAGATCGGGGCGGCGGCGTTCCATGCGGTGGAGGGCGGCGCGGGGATCGTCGCCCGGCTCAACCTGCCGCCCCACCGCGCCGCGCCGCTGATGGAGCGCGCGCGGCGGCGGCTGGGCGACAGTTCCTGCGGCATCTGCGGGATCGAGAGCGTGGAGGCCGCGCTGCGTCCGCTGCCGCCGCTGGGCGCGCGGGCGCGGGTGGATGCCGCCGCGATCGCGCGCGGACTTGCCGCCCTGCGCGCCGCGCAAGACCTGGGCCGCGAAACCGCCGCCACCCACGCCGCCGCCTTCTGCCGCGCCGATGGCACGCTGGTTGCGTTGCGCGAGGATGTCGGCCGCCACAACGCGCTCGACAAGCTGGTCGGCGCGCTTGCCCGAAGCGGCGAGGATGCGGCCACCGGCTTCATCGCGGTGACCTCGCGCTGCTCCTATGAGCTGGTTGAAAAGACCGTGCGCGCCGGCTGCCCGCTGCTGGTCGCCATTTCCGCCCCCACCGACCTTGCGGCGAGCCGCGCCCGGGCGGCGGGCCTGACGCTGGCGGTGCTGGCGCGCGACGATTCGCTGCTGTGGGTGGAGTGAGCAGGGCCGCGCGCTAGGGTCCGGACTCAATTGGCCCACCAGATGATGGCGGCGACGATGAGGACAGCGGATAGGAA
>NZ_JBHRTQ010000015.1:0-75357 GCF_042646485.1 Novosphingobium bradum
CTCGATCCGGCGCATCTGCGCCTCGCTCAGCAGAAACGGTACATCCACAATCAGCGCCTCCTCGACGCTGCCATTGAATCAACCAATCATGCCTCACGCAAGCAATTTAATAGGTCCTGAGCCTAGCTCGAGGGCAGATAAGGCCGCACGATCGGTCAATTTTGTTCCGGTGCGCTTCTCGCAATCCGAGCCATCTCGCGTTAGTCATGAACGCGTGAAAGGGCTTCTATGACAATACTCAGCCTTCAGGCCAAACAGGACTTTCTGGAAAAGGACGCGAGTACGCGCGATCCGATCAAGGCTATCGCGGAATTTGTCTGGAATGCGCTTGATGCCGACGCCACAGAAGTGCGGGTTACCCTGGACAAGAACGACCTTGGAGGCATCACGGCAATCAGGATCGAAGACAACGGACACGGCATATCTCCCGAGCGGGCCGACCACGATTTCGGAAATCTGGGGGCCTCTCACAAGCGCACCGAGTCGAGGACGCAGTCGCTCGAACGCGCCGTTCATGGGAAGGAAGGGCGCGGGCGGCTGAAGTTCTTTTCGCTGGCCCGCCGCGCAAAGTGGACGAGCGTGGCCGCAGTCGACGGACGGCGCGTTGCGCTGTCCCTTACCATCCAGGCAAATAATCTGGAAAAATGCGATCGAAGTGACACTTCCGAAACGGATGCGCCGACCGGCACTGCGGTTGAGCTGGCACCGCTCAAAGATACGCTTGACGTCCTTGATGGCACCGACGCCTTCAGACAGTTCAGCACGATCTTCGCCCCCTACATCCTCCAATACCCAGGCGTGCGCATCATTTATAACACGTTCGAGGTCGACCCTCGGATTACGATTCATTGCACGCACGACATTCCCCAATCTCCGATTATCTGCCCGAACAGGACGATCGACGATCTCCGGTTGAAGGTGATCGAGTGGAACGCGCCAACGGAAGGGCGGCAGATATTCTTCGGCGGCGATAATGGTATCGTACTGGGATCACAGGCCGCTTATGTGACGGCGCCGAACTTCGCCTATTCGGCTTATGCCTACAGTGCGTTCTTTCGAGAATTGGCCGATGCGAATCTGCTTGATCTTGAAGGCATCAATGATCCCGACTTCCTGCATGTGCTTGAACACATTCGTGGCAGCCTCAAGGACTACTTTCGCAAACGTCAGGCAGACGTCGCGAAGGGGCTGATTCAGGAACTCAAGGACGAAGGTGCGTACCCCTACGAAGGCGAGCCAGGCGACGAGATAGAGGCGCGCGAAAGACAGGTTTTCGACATCGCGACCTATGCAGTTTCCTCGCACTCACGTGAGTTTGCGCGCGCCGACAGTTCACTAAAACTGATGACGCTCACCTTCCTCAAGGAAGCGGTCAAACACAACCCAGATGCGCTTTCGCGAATCCTGCGGGCGGTTGTGAACCTGCCCAAAACGCAGCAGAACGAGTTTTCTGAGCTGCTCGAACGCACCGAGCTGGGCAACATCATCTCGTCGTCCAGCCTGATCGCTGACCGTGTCGCGGTGCTCCAAGTTTTGCGGACAATGGTTTTCGAGCCCAAGTACCGACAGACAGTCAAGGAGCGTGGTCAGCTCGATGCATTGGTGCGGGACAACACCTGGCTGTTTGGCGAGCAGTTCCATTTCACGATGCCGGAGGTCGGACTGACCAAGGTGATGGAACGTGTAGCCGAAGATCTCGGCACGAAGGGCAAACGGCGCAAGGTGACCAAACCTGACGGCAAGCGCGGCCGCGCCGATCAGTTTCTCGGTCGTGTCGTGCCGGGTCCCATCCAGAGCAAGCGTGAATACCTGATCATTGAGCTGAAGAGGCCGTCGTTGAAGATTGGCCGCAAGGAACTGGATCAGGTCGAGGACTACATGAATGCAATCCGTCAGCAGCCGGATTTCAGCCATACTGATACGACGTGGCATTTCTTCCTGATAACGAGTGAATATGACGATTCAGTCGAGGCCAGGATTTCGCAGTCAGGGCGCGCGAAGGGGATTGCGCAGGATGGTGATGGGTACACGCTCTGGGTCAAGACCTGGGCTGAGGTGCTTCGCGAAAGCGATGCCCGGCACCAGTTCATTCAGGACAAGCTCAAGATCGAAGTGTCTGACACGGATATCGAGGCGCGCATCAACGAACTGACCAAGGCCGTGATCAAGGCTTGATTGCCGGCCCTGAGCACTTTTTCTCCCTATCCGGACGGCCACGTGCGCCCTTGGCGCGCTCTCTGTCGGTCAACCAGACGTTAATGTCCGCAGGGTATAAGTTATGCAGCACCTCCGCTGACTGGTCATCCCTGTCTCGAGGCATCTTGAAATCAACGGATGTTTCGCATATGTGGGGGTTGCAGGGAGACCTGCAGGCGACTTGTCTGACCGCGTGTTTGGCAAGCGCCGTGGCTACCCAGGGCCGCAAAGTCCTGGTTGCCGGCCACAATCTCCCTCACCAATTTCAAGAGCCGTCCTTCGGGGCGGCTCTTTTGTTTTCAAAGCACTTCGATGCCGAAGCTGTCGCGAAGGCCTCTCGCATTCTGCTCTTCGGCAACTATCCATTTCCGCGAGTAAGCCACGACATCGGCGAGCTGGAGCAACCGTGATGCAGCCGAATCGAGGCGCACGATGCGGTTCACGCCTTTGAACCGGCCATCACCATGCCGGGCGCGTTCGAGCTCTTCCATGAAAAGCGGATGATCATTGTGCTGGTTGACGTCGGTTATGACATCGACATTCGCAATCGTATCCCGGCCGAGGACACCGCGAAAGCGCTTGAGACCAATCTTGACGATCTCGACAACGGCCTGTGCATACAGCACCGACGGCTCGCCGGCCTGGGCAACGAACTTCTGGTTCAGCATGATGACGTGGTCGCGCGGCGCATCAATCCAGAGCCGATGCAGGAGTCCCTGAAGATAGCCGTCGCTTAGATTGGCCGCATGAACCTCATTGGCATTGGGCTCGAGTAGATCGCTGAAGCACTTGTCGAGCCGCCCCGCTTCCCTGGCAGGCACGAACACCGCGCCGAGATGGAAGGAATCGGTCCCCGCCGTCCCGTACTCGTCGATAAAGAAAAGCACCTTCTTGTTGAGGCGTACAGCCATTCATTCGCCTCCTGCCGCAGGGGCCCCGAGCCTACGACGGCGGATTCCTGGGCGCGCCGCGGCCTTGCGGGCAGCACGTGCCCCTTCGGCCGCTTCGCGGAAATCCGGCTCGATTTCCGCCAGTTTGTCGACAAGCCCTTGAAGATCATACTCATTCGAGATCTTGCCGCGATGCGATGCTCGGCGCTCAATGCGCTGGACATAACCGGCTGCCTCAAGCTCAGCGATGTAGCGCTGCACCTGGCGCTCGCTGAGTCCCAAGCGGTCAGCCAGATCGGCCTTCTTGGGGAAAGGCTTGCGACCGGCATCCCACCAGAAATCGGCGAGCTGGATCAGGACCGCAAGCTGTGTCGGCGAGAGCCGCAGCCTACGCTGCGCTCGCAGCAGCAGTGATGGTAGAATGCAGAAGCCAAGCGCAATCACCTTAACGCCCCACTTCTCTTCCGATGCGGCCTTGCGTGAGGCGCGCTTCGCCGGTGGCTTTTTCGAAACAGATTTCGTCTTGTCAGTCATAGTGGTTCTCCGTATCCTGCACATGTGCCGAATTTACGGCTTAGACAAGATCTGGCGACCAGACATATATGACTGGAGGATACCAGTCAATTATGACCCCTAGTAGGGGGCCGAAGTGTCCTGTCTTAATAAGGACGCAGGGAAACTGGACAATCGGGAAGCGGATTAACCGAGTATCAAGGACCCCCCGTCCTGCATGTCTGGTCGGTTTCTAAAAACGCGGAGGGTCCATACGATCAATCCGCACCCAATCCCGAAAGCATGCGTCGATTCGTCCAAACCTCAGATTCGACCATGCTCGCCGGCAGACGATGACCTCGCCTGAGGTGTTCGCGTATCCAGCTTCACTCTTGCTCGGATGCCTGCCGGCGATCAGCGATAAGTTCGTCGGACAGGCTGGCTTCAGCAGGGACATGCGCGCGCAAACGTGATTGGACTTGGCTGAGCGTTCCCTCGGCGTAGCCATCGAATGCGTAGTCGTTGAGGAACTGGCGGCGCCACAGGTAGCCACGGTCGACTTCGCTCAGCCCGGCTTCGTCGCAGACGTCGCCCCACAGCCGGGTGATCGTCTCGATCTGGCCGTTGATCAGATCGCGCGCATCGCGGTCATTCAGCAGAAAATTCGGAGCCGAAAGGCGGCAGCTTTCCAGCAGGCTGCGCTTGTCCTCGCCATTCACCAGCATCGCCTGATTGGCTTCTCGGCCGTTACGCGGCTGCGGGCATATGTCGTAGGCTGGCGTGAGCGTGAGATTGGCGCCATCCCAAAAGGCGGCATGGTTGCGGGCGTGGTCGTCGGTATTGCCCGTCAACACGTTGAAGACCATCCGCCCGAACAGTTCGCGCAGGGTCGCTTGCGGATCGGTGAAGCGCGCGCGCACCATCTCGGCGAGATCGACATAGCCTGCATAGCGGGCCTGCATTTCCGAGAGGCCGAACATCGTCAGGGCGGAGACCATCGCCCGGCGAGTCCAGCCTGCACCGTTCCATTCGCGGTCGAAGCGGCGCACCAGGAGCACATCCTTGCCGCTCGCCTTGGTCAGTTGAACCGGCGCGACGTCGAGGCCCACTTCTGCCGCCACGCGCATGGCAACAAACTCGGCTTTCACCACGGCCATGGTGTCGTTGGTTGCGGAGAATTTGGCGATGAACTTGTCCTCGCCATCCTGGATCAATGCCTTGGGGCGTGCGCCGCCGATGGAACTCCCATGGAACAGCGCCTTGTCGAGAGCCGGGGGGATGGGTTCACCCCGTTCGACCCGTTCCGCTGCTTCCTGCAACTCCTCGAGCGTCGCATTGTCCTGCTCACGAGCCTGATACTGATCGGCCGAAGTCTGAAAATCGAGCGCGCCAATGCGGTCCGAACCCGAATTGAGCATGAAGGTCAGTTCGTCGAAATCGATACTGTTTGCCGCCTGGCCGCGGAGGCCAGTCAGACGGTTGATGATGACCCGGCGGCCCCATGCGTCCGGCGCGCCATCTCGCAGACACCCCGCCATGTCGAGCGGCGCGTTGGGCGCGATCCTGCCGCGCTGGAGCGGCAGCTCCGGTGCATAGATCGGAATGGCGGCGGCACGTTCGAGATAGGAACGACCATAGTTGAAGGCATAAACGCCACCGTCCAACTCGATCCGCCCGGCAATGACGGGCTCCAGCGCACCTGGCAGCCATATCCAGACGAAAGCTTCCGTGGCTGGCGGGACAGGGCCTTGAGCGGAGGCTGCGGGTTGAGGGCGATCAGAAGTCATCTTTCACCTCCGAACGCGGACGCCGCACTGACTGTGGCAGGAGCGCCAGCTTGTCGTTGACCCTGGAAATCTCGGGAGCGAGCCGCGAAGGCTCGTCAACGAAGAGCGGTACACCAACCAGCGTTGCAGCCTCGAAGACCAGCCCGATTTCTACCTTGGGATTTCCCTTCTCGATGAGTTGCAGCGTGCTGCGCGCGATACCGACCCGGGCCGACAAGTCAGCCTCCGACATCTTGCGTTGTTTGCGCGCGAGACGAATGAGCCCACCCATCATGGTCAGGGCTTCGCGCGTCACGCGCGAATAGGTGCGTGGATGTTCCGTCATATGAACCTCAATGCCGGTTATGGCGGTCATAAGGCTATTTCTCGACCGCGATAACGGTCAATATCATCAACTATGTTAAAAAGCAATGCAATGACCGCGAGGGCAGTCAGAAAGCCCATTCGTGGCGGTTATGGCGGTCAATTTCGTCCATGTAGGCAAAAGCTCAAGGTACTGGACACGCCAAGCGCCTGCCATGCTCAGTTGCAGGCGACCTTGGGCGCCGCGCTCGGCTCCCGCGCCTTTCCAAGACCTCGGAACTCCGCCGTTTCCCTGTATTTGCACGCCACGCTTCTACTACGACCGAAAGCTGTTGAACCGGGCAAATTTCTGGCTCTCTTAATCATCCCCAAGCCGGGGAGTGCTTGTTCTCCCCGATGAAACGGGGACCCGATGGCGGCTTCACACCATAATTCGCAAAGGTCGGCACGCGGTGCGCGCATGCTGCGCACGGCGCTCGGCCCCGCCATTGCCCGCCTGCTCGAAGACCCCTCAGTCGTCGAGGTCATGCTCAATCCCGACGGACGGCTCTGGATCGACCGTCTGTCCGAAGGACTCTCCGATTCCGGCGAACATCTCTCCGCTGCCGACGGCGAGCGCATCGTTCGCCTGGTCGCACACCATGTCGGCGTCGAAGTGCATGCCAACGCGCCGCGCGTATCCGCCGAACTTCCCGAAACGGGGGAGCGGTTCGAGGGGCTGCTCCCGCCTGTCGTCGCAGCACCCACCTTCGCCATCCGAAAACCTGCCGTCGCGGTCTTTACGCTCAGCGACTATGTGGCGGCCGGGATCATGGCGAGCGATCAGGCCGAGGCCTTGCGCTCAGGCGTTGCCACCCGCGCGAACATCCTGGTCGCTGGCGGCACCTCGACCGGCAAGACCACACTCACCAACGCGCTCCTGGCCGAAGTCGCGAAAACCGACGATCGCGTCGTCATCATCGAAGATACGCGCGAGTTGCAATGCACCGCGCCGAACCTCGTCGCCATGCGCACCAAGGACGGTGTGGCATCGCTGTCCGAGCTGGTGCGTTCGTCGCTCCGCCTTCGTCCCGACCGTATTCCCGTCGGCGAGGTGCGCGGGAGCGAAGCCCTCGATCTCCTGAAAGCCTGGGGAACCGGGCATCCCGGCGGGATCGGGACGATCCACGCCGGTAGCGCCATCGGCGCGCTCCGACGGATGGAGCAACTCATCCAGGAAGCCGTCGTGACCGTTCCCCGCGCGCTGATCGCGGAAACCATCGATCTCATCGCCGTCCTCGCCGGTCGCGGCGCCTCTCGCCGCCTCGTCGAACTCGCCCGCGTCGAGGGCCTGGGGCCGGACGGCGACTACCACGTCACTCCCGTCATCCCTCAGCCCGAAGAAGGAGCCTGCCAATGAATGCGCCTGTCCGTCGTCCCCATCGCCGCCTGACAGCGGCCCTGTCCGCGATCGTCCTCACCACGGTCATGGCGCCTGCCGCCCACGCTTCGGGCTCCTCCATGCCCTGGGAAGCCCCGCTGCAATCCATCCTCCAGTCGATCGAAGGACCGGTCGCCAAGATCATCGCGGTGATCATCATCATCACCACGGGCTTGACGCTGGCGTTCGGCGACACGTCAGGCGGTTTCCGCCGACTGATCCAGATCGTCTTCGGCCTCTCGATCGCATTTGCCGCGTCGAGCTTCTTCCTCTCGTTCTTCTCGTTTGGCGGCGGGGCGCTCGTCTGATGATGGGCGGCGGTGATCAGGGCGGCGAGATCGCGGGCTATACGGTCCCGGTTCACCGGGCGCTGACCGAGCCGATCCTGCTCGGCGGCGCACCGCGCGGTCTCGCTATCCTGAATGGCACGCTCGCAGGCGCCGTCGGCCTCGGCCTGCGCCTCTGGCTCATCGGCATCGGGATCTGGGCCATCGGCCATGTCGTCGCCGTCTGGGCCGCCAAGCGCGATCCGCTCTTCGTCGATGTGGTGCGCCGCCATCTGCGCATCCCCGGCCATCTTTCCGTCTGAGGGGGCACACGTGTTCAACCTGGCCGAATACCGCAACCGCAATAGCCGACTCGCCGATTTCCTGCCCTGGGCAGCGCTGGTCGGCCAAGGGATCGTGCTCAACAAGGACGGCAGCTTCCAAAGAACCGCGCAGTTCCGGGGACCGGATCTCGACTCTGCTGTGCCTGCCGAACTGGTCGCCGTGGCAGGACGGCTCAACAATGCCTTCCGCCGCCTCGGATCGAGCTGGGCAATCTTCGTAGAAGCCGATCGCCATGCCGCGGCCCACTATCCTGACTGCCGGTTTCCTGATGCGGCGTCGGCGCTGGTCGATGCCGAGCGCAAGGCCGATTTCGAGGAAGCCGGCGCACACTTCGAGTCCGCTTACTTTCTCACCATCTGCTATCTGCCGCCCGCGGAAGATGCCTCCCGCGCAGAAACCTGGCTCTACGAAGGCCGGGAGCATTCCGGGATCGAACCATTCGAAGCCCTGAGCGGCTTTGCAGACCGCACCGATCGCATCCTGCGGCTGATCGAAACCTTCATGCCCGAATGCCGCTGGCTCGATGACGCCGAAACGCTGACCTACCTCCACGGCTGTGTCTCGACCAAGCGGCATCGGGTCTGCGTGCCCGAAACGCCGATGTATCTCGACGCGCTGCTCGCCGATCAGCCGCTGACCGGCGGCCTCGAGCCGCGCCTGGGCGCGTCGCATCTGCGGGTTCTCACCATTACCGGCTTTCCGACGGCCACCACGCCGGGCTTGCTCGACGAGCTCAATCGCCTGGCCTTCCCCTACCGATGGGCGACACGCGCGATCCTGCTCGACAAGACCGATGCGACCAAGCTGCTGACGAAGATCAGGCGGCAATGGTTCGCCAAGCGCAAAAGCGTCGCCGCGATCCTGAAAGAGGTGATGACCAACGAAGCGTCCGTGCTCGTCGATACCGATGCGGCGAACAAGGCCGCGGACGCTGACCTCGCGCTTCAGGAACTCGGCGCAGACTATGCCGGTATGGCCTATGTCACCGCGACCGTGACGGTCTGGGATGCAGATCCGCGCGCCGCCGATGAAAAGCTGCGCCTCGTCGAGAAGATCATCCAGGGCCGCGATTTCACCGCCAGCCCGGAGACCATCAACGCGGTCGATGCCTGGCTCGGCTCCCTGCCGGGGCACGTCTACGCCAATGTCCGGCAGCCGCCCCTCAGCACTTTGAACCTCGCCCACATGATACCCTTGTCAGCGGTGTGGGCAGGGCCGGAACGGGACGAGCATTTTGCAGCGCCCCCACTGCTCTTCGGCAAGACCGAAGGCTCGACCCCGTTCCGGTTTTCCCTTCACGTCGGCGATGTCGGACACACGCTCGTCGTCGGCCCGACCGGCGCGGGCAAGTCCGTTCTCCTGGCCCTCATGGCGCTCCAGTTCCGGCGCTACCCCGGTGCCCAGGTCTTTGCCTTCGATTTCGGTGGTTCGATCCGGGCGGCGGCGCTCGCCATGGGCGGAGACTGGCACGATCTCGGCGGCGGGCTCACCGATGCCGCGCAAACATCCGTCAACCTGCAACCGCTCGCGCGTGTGCATGATCTGGCCGAAAGGGGATGGGCTGCTGACTGGATCGGCGCGATCCTGACACGCGAAGGCGTGGCAATGACGCCTGACGTGAAAGAGCACGTCTGGACCGCGCTGACCTCACTGGCTTCGGCGCCCGTCGATGAGCGGACGATCACCGGACTTGCCGTCCTGCTCCAGTCCAATGACCTGAAACAAGCCCTTCGGCCCTATTGCGTCGGCGGCGCCTATGGCCGCCTGCTCGATGCCGAGGCTGAATATCTCGGCAGCGCCACCGTGCAGGCTTTCGAGACCGAGGGCCTCATCGGCACCGGAGCGGCATCCGCGGTCCTGGCCTATCTCTTCCACCGGATCGAAGATCGGCTCGACGGATCGCCGACACTCATCATCATCGACGAAGGCTGGCTCGCGCTCGACGACGAGGGATTTGCCGGCCAGCTGCGCGAGTGGCTGAAAACACTGCGCAAGAAGAACGCCAGCGTCGTCTTCGCCACGCAGTCGCTGTCCGACATCGACGGATCGGCAATAGCACCAGCCATCATCGAGAGCTGCCAGACCCGGCTCCTTCTGCCCAATGAGCGCGCGATCGAGCCCCAGATCACGGCCATCTATCGCCGCTTCGGGCTCAACGATCGCCAGATCGAGATTATCGCGAGGGCAGCCCCCAAGCGCGACTACTACTGCCAGTCCCGGCGCGGCAACCGGCTCTTCGAGCTGGGTCTTTCCGACGTCGCACTGGCGCTCTGCGCTGCCTCATCGAAGACCGATCAGGCCGCCATTGCCAAGATCCTCAGCGAGCACGGACGCGAAGCCTTCCTCATTCAATGGCTTCGACTCCGCGGGCTCGGTTGGGCCGCTGACCTCGTCCCCAACCTTACAAATCAGGACAAAGCACCATGAAACTGCGCACCTCCCGCAGGGTTCGGCTCGTTGCCGCGCTGCTCGTCGCCCCGGTCGCCCTCACGCCGATGCTGGCCGCGCCCGCTTATGCCCAGTTCGGGTTCGGCGGGATCGTCTATGACCCCTCGAATTACGCCCAGAATGTGCTGACGGCGGCGCGATCGCTCCAGCAGATCACCAACCAGATCACGTCGCTGCAAAATCAGGCGCAGTCGCTGATCAACCAGGCGCGCAATCTGGCAAGCCTGCCCTATTCCGCGCTCCAGCAGCTCCAACAGTCGGTGCAGCGCACCCAGTCGCTCCTGAGCCAGGCGCAGAACATCGCCTACGACGTGCAGTCGATCGATCGCGCGTTCCAGCTCAAATACGGCAGCACGGCGATGTCGGCGAGCGATACCCAGCTCATCGCCGATGCTCGTGCGCGCTGGCAGAATACGGTCGGCGGCTTGCAGGACGCCATGCGGGTGCAGGCAGGCGTCGTCGGTAATATCGACACCAACCGCACCCAGATGTCTGCCCTGATCGGCCAGAGCCAGGGCGCGACCGGTGCATTGCAGGCGGCGCAGGCCGGCAATCAGCTTCTCGCGCTTCAGGCACAGCAATTGGCCGACCTTACCGCGCTCATCGCGGCCAATGGCCGGGCGCAGGCGCTTCAGTCAGCCGAACAGGCGGCAGCGGCCGCACAGGGGCAGGAGCAACGGCGCCGGTTCCTGACGCCGGGCAGCGGCTACCAGCCCGGCAACGCCAAAATGTTCCAGCCGGGCAACTGAGGTCAGACGATGGACGGCAAGACCCTCGCACGCATCGGCGCAGTCGTCTTCGTGGCCCTCGCGGTCACCGCGACTGCGATCGATATGAACCGCAGCGATGCAGGTCCTGAAACGGCCACAGACAAGCCGCCGACCATCGTCCGGCACGATCCGCTCGATGACCAGCTTGCCCGCTGCGCGCTGGCAGGCGAAGCAGGCGCCCATGATCCGCAATGCCTCAAGGCATGGGCTGACAATCGGCGCCGTTTCCTCGGGGCTACGCCTGTGCCGGATCAGACCTCCTCAGACCGGCCGGAGGTCCGCTGATCATGGGCGACACCGGCGTCATCGACCATTTTCTCGAGGTCTTCACCCGCTACATCGATGGAGGTTTCGGGCTTCTGCATGGCGAAGTCGCGTTCATCGCGACGACGCTGGTGGTCATCGACGTAACCCTTGCTGCCTTGTTCTGGTCGTGGGGCGCCGACGACGACATCATGGCGCGTCTCATCAAGAAGACGCTGTTCGTGGGGATGTTCGCCTACATCATCGGCAACTGGAACAACCTTGCCCGCATCGTCTTCGAAAGCTTTGCCGGCCTCGGCCTGAAAGCGAGCGGAACGGGGTTCAGCACCGCAGATCTCCTGCGCCCGGGCAAGGTTGCACAGACGGGCCTCGATGCCGGGCGGCCGCTGCTCGATTCCATCTCAGACCTGATGGGCTACTGGTCGTTCTTCGAGAACTTCATCCAGATCGCCTGCATGCTGTTCGCCTGGGCGCTCGTGCTGCTCGCCTTCTTCGTCCTCGCCATCCAGCTCTTCGTCACCCTGATCGAGTTCAAGCTGACGACGCTGGCCGGGTTCGTGCTCATCCCCTTCGGCCTCTTCGGCAAAAGCGCCTTCATGGCCGAACGGGTGCTCGGCAACGTCATCTCGTCGGGGATCAAGGTTTTGGTGCTCGCCGTGATCATCGGCATCGGCTCGACACTCTTTTCCGAATTCACCGCCGGATTCGGCGGGGCAACACCTACAATCGATGATGCCATGGCGATCGTCCTTGCGGCGCTGTCGCTGCTAGGCCTTGGCATCTTCGGGCCGGGCATCGCCAATGGCATTGTATCGGGCGGCCCGCAGCTTGGCGCAGGCGCCGCCATCGGAACAGGCCTTGCCGCTGGCGGCGTGGCCGTCGCCGGGGCTGCAGCCGCCGGTGCTGTCGCATCGGGCGGAGCCGCCCTTGCCGGCGGTGCGGCCGCCGCCGCTCGTGGCGGCGCTACGCTCGCAGGCGGTGCATCGAGTGCGTACAGCCTTGGTGCCGCCGGGCAATCGGGCGTTGGAGGCGTGGCTTCCGGTCTCGGCAACGTCGCCAGTACCGGGGCGCAGGCTGCGGCCTCGCCCTTCAAGCGCGCAGCATCGAAGGCCGCCGATAGCCTGAAATCGAGCTATCAGTCCGGTGCCAATGCCGCTGCCGAAATCGCGGGCGCCACATCCGATGTTGAACCGGGGGCTTCCGCTGCTGCAACCACCGTGCCTGCCGAGGGCCAGCCCGACTGGGCCAAGCGCATGAAGCGCAATCAGCAGCTTTCCCAAGGCGTTCAGGTCGCCGCGCACGCCGTCAAATCGGGCGACAGCCACGGCGGCGGTGCTTCTATCAACCTCTCAGAAAGCGACTGAGCCATGAGCATCTTCAAAAGGCCATCAACCCACTACGGCAAATCGCCCGAACCCGAGACACCTTACCAACGCGCAGGCCAGGTCTGGGATGACCGCATCGGCTCGGCCCGCGTCCAGGCCCGCAATTGGCGGCTCATGGCATTCGGCTCCCTGACCTTGTCGGCAGGCCTGTCCGCCGCGCTCGTCTGGCAGACCGCCAGTGGTTCGATCGTTCCCTGGGTAGTGCAGGTCGATCATCTGGGGCAGGCCCAAGCCGTCGCCCCCGCGACTGCCGACTATCAGCCAACCGATCCGCAGATTGCGTTCTATCTCGCGCGCTTCGTCGAGCAGGTCCGCAGCATCCCGGCAGACCCCATCATCGTGCGCCAGAACTGGCTGCGCGCCTATGATTTCACGACGCAGGCCGGTGCTCTCGCGCTGGGAGACTATGCCCGAGCCAACGATCCCTTCGCCAAAGTCGGCAAGACGCAGGTGGCGATCGACGTTTCCAGCGTGATCCGGGCTTCGCCCAGCTCGTTCCGCGTCGCCTGGGTTCAGCGCACTTATCAGGACGGCGCGCTCGCGGCGACCGAGCGCTGGACCGCCATTCTCACCATCGCCGTGCAGCCACCCCGCGATCCCGAGAAACTCCGGGCCAATCCGCTCGGCATCTACATCAACGCCATCAACTGGTCGAAGGAGCTTGGACAATGACACACCCCTCGCGCGAAGCCATGAGCCCGAGTGTGGGGTTCCCGGCTTTTCTGTTCGCAGCCATCCCCGCCGTGCGCAGATCTGCGCTGCCGCTCCTGTTGGCCACGTCCACGCTGGGTGGCTGCGCCACAGTGCAGAAGCCGCCTGCCATCAATTTCGACGAGGCGCCCGCAGCCATGCAAGCGGTCGAACCTCCGGCACCCGTCAGCATCGTTGAAATGCCGCAGGTACTCCCGCTGCCGGGACAGCTAAAGCCAGTCGGCAGGGACGGGCCGTCTACGTCCGACTTGGCCGATCCAGCCTCGCGCGTGAACGCCGCCAACGCCGCAGCGCGCATGCAGCCGGTCAAAAACGGCTTCATCAACGCCATCCAGGTCTACCCGTTCGTCGATGGGGCGCTTTATCAGGTCTATACCGCGCCGGGACAGATCACCGACATCAGCCTGCAACCGGGCGAACAGCTCGTGGGTGCCGGCCCCGTTGCCGCCGGCGACACCGTTCGCTGGATCATCGGCGACACCGAAAGCGGTGTCGGCGCATCACGGCAGGTCCACATCCTCGTCAAGCCGACGCGCGCATCGCTGATGACGAACCTCGTCATCAACACCACTTCGCGCACTTACCACATCGAGCTGCGCTCCACCGAGAAGACCTACATGGCGTCGGTCTCGTGGCAGTATCCGCAGGACCAGCTCATCGCGCTCCGTCGCCAGAATGCCGAAGCAAGGGCCGCCGAGCCCGTCGCGTCGGGCATCGATCTCACCCGCGTCAATTTCCGCTACGAGATTGCGGGCGATCGTGCGCCGTGGAAACCTCTGCGTGCATTTGACGATGGCCGCCAGGTCTTCATCGAATTCCCGCGCGGTGTTGCTCAAGGCGAGATGCCGCCAATCTTCGTCGTCGGCCCCGAAGGCAGCACGTCCGAGCTGGTGAACTATCGGGTCCGGGCCAACTACATGATCGTCGACCGGCTGTTCGCCGCCGCGGAACTGCGTTTCGGGTCCGGCAAGCGCCAGCAGCGGGTCCGGATCTCCCGGACCGACGGGAGGCCGGCATCGTGAGCGAACAACATGAACCCGGAAGGGGGAATGGGACGGTGGCGCAGGGTACTGCCCCGCCGGATGCGGAAGACGGCGACGGCGCGCTGCCGCTCGTCGGCGAACCAGTCGCCCGCATGCGACTGCGGCCCGAACCGCCCCGTGTAACCCGCCTGTCGCGAAGAGTCCTGGCCGGGGTTGGCATTGTGACCGGCCTCGGTATTGGCGGCGCGCTGATCTACGCGCTCCAGGTCCAGCATGGCGGCAAGGCGACCGAGGAACTGTACACGACGGATGGGCGCAGCGCGCCTGATGGCCTTGCGGGATTACCCAAGGACTACGGCGCTGTCCCGCGGCTTGGGCCGCCGCTGCCCGGTGACCTCGGGCGTCCGATTCTCAATGCCCAGAATGGCGGCCAGCCCGTTCCCGTACCGGGTATGGCGCCGCCGGCTGCCGCGCCTGCTGGTCCCGATCCGGAAGTCCAGCGCCGCCTTCAGGAATTGGAGGCCGCGCGGACGGCTCGCCTGTTCTCTGCCTCTCAGGCGGTGTCTGGCAACGCGGCTCCCCCGGTGGTGACGGCACCAGGCACGACGGATCTGGTCGGACTGGGCCTCACACCGCAGCCGGCCACACCCACAGCGCAGGACCGGCAACTGGCTTTCCTGGGGCAAACGCCTGACAAGCGCACGGTTGCGCCAGACCGGATCGCAGCGCCAGCCTCCGCGAACGTCCTTCAAGCCGGCGCGGTCATTCCCGCTGCCCTGATAACGGGCATCCGCTCGGATGTGCCAGGCCAGATCACGGCGCAGGTCACGCAGAACGTCTATGACAGCCCCACCGGTCGCATCCTCTTGGTGCCCCAGGGAACCCGGATCATCGGCCAGTATGACAACGGCGTCGGTTTCGGCCAGCGCAGGGTCTTGCTGGTCTGGAATCGCCTCATCATGCCCGATGGCCGTTCCATCGTCCTTGAACGGCAACCTGGCGCCAATGCAGAGGGCTATGCGGGACTGGAAGACGGCGTCGATTTCCATTGGGGCGAGATGTTCAAGGCTGCGGCGCTTTCGACGCTGCTTTCGGTGGGCGCCGAGGCAGGAACCAGCCAGAACGAGAGCAGCCTGGTGCAGGCGCTGCGCTCCGGGGCCTCGAACAGCATCAGCCAGACCGGCCAGCAAATCGTCAGCCGCCAGCTCGGCATCGCGCCTACTCTGACCATCAGGCCCGGATTCCCGGTCCGGGTGATGGTCACGCGCGACCTCGTGCTCGAACCCTACGGAGGCTGAGATGGCAAAGCTGAAACTTGGCCCGATTGTAGAGGACAAGCCGGTCAAGGTCACGTTGGAGCTGCCGGCGAGCCTCCACCGCGATCTCGTCGCTTATGCTGCGATACTTGGCCGCGAGGCAGGAAATGCGAGTGCAGATCCGATTCGTCTGATCGTGCCGATGCTCGAGCGATTCATGGCTTCGGATCGGGGCTTTGCCAAAGCCCGGCGCGATGGCCAACACCAAACCAGCGATTGATGGCCAGAGCCGCGTGTCCGAAATTTGCATACATGTTTTGGACATCGTCAATCGCCTTGCTCCGCGTTCACTTCATCGGAACCAAAGGTTCTACGGATCGGCGTCGCCCTTGTCGGGAAACAGGAAATTGAACGCGGATTGTTCTACGGCGCTGGTCATTGACCGGGCCAGATCGAGAAGGCCTGCCAACGCGGGGTTTTCGTTGCTCGCCGACCACACCCCGCAGAAGGGTAGCACTTCATCCTCGATCGGCCGGAATACGACACCGGGGAACTGTGTTCCCGTGGTGGCTTCGCTTGTGACGGTAAGCCCGCGTCCCAACGCAACCAGTTGCATCAGATTATCCCGCCCAACCAGGTGCTGATGGATATCTGGATGTCTTCCGCGGCTGGCGAGCCTCTGCACCAGATAGTCGTGAATTTCCTCGCCCGGCGCAGCCTCGCTCACTATGAATGGCTCATGGGCCAGATCCTCGAAGCTGACCTCCAGCTCACTTGCGCGGGGATGATGCACCGGCAGCACTGCGAAGATCCGCTCTGACCAGAGTTGCTGACTGTCACAGCCTGGCCAAGGGCCGGTGCCCGTAATGAAAGCGATGTCCAACTTGTGGTGGCGAATTGCCGCTAGATGCTCGGCCGGATTGCCGTCGATAAAGGTAAGTTGGATCGCCACATGTCGCTCGCCGAATGCCTGGACCAATTCGGAGAGGAAGCCCGAGGCCAATGACGAGAAAATCCCGATCTTCAGGTGACCGTCATCTCCGCGGCCTATGGCCGAAACCTCAGCCTTCGCCATGCCGATCTCTAGCAAGGCTTTGCGACCACGCTGGACGAATTGTTTGCCCGCATGTGTGAGCTTCACGCCGCCAGGAGAGCGGATGAAGAACATCGTCCCCAGTCGATCTTCAAGGTCACGAATACGACGGCTGACGGCCGACTCCTGAATGCCAAGAGCGGCAGCGGCCCGGCGGAAGCTGCCATGGTCAGCAGCAGCAACCACATAACGGATATGCCTCAATTCAATGCGAGATCCAGGCAGGACATTTTCCTTCCCACGCTATGACGGGAGCCATCGTTGTTTCTGTCAGGGAAGCAGACGCCGGCGGGAGCAGGCATCAATCCCGGCCCATGCTGACGTCGCGCCACCAACTAACGAAAATTGATCGGAATCTTGAAGGTAAGTGCTGCGTCTGGAATTCCTTTCGGTGGAACCGGGAATGGAGCGGCTCGGCGCACGGAACGAAGCGCGATCTTGTCGAGGAGAATGTTCCCACTGCTCTGCGACACGTCGGCGGAGCGGAGCTCTCCGTTTTCCGACAGCTGAAACAGAATAAGAACCGTCCCGCTCAGGTTCACGCCACGGGGGCGGTTTGCGTCAATTTTTCGCCATAGCGCGGCTTGATATTCGCTCAGCGCCGTATCCAGTTCATCTCTCGGGCGGCTTCGTCCCGAATTATGACTTGGAACCACCTCTTCCAGGGCTATTCCTGTTTCGTGAGGCACGGGAGCGGACGACGGCCTTGATGAAACGACCGCTTGACCGCTGGCCAAGGCGTCCATTTTCGGCTTCGTCGGCTGCGTTGGCGCCACTTCCAAAAGTGGGTCATGTCGCGCAGGCTTCGGGGGGGATGTTTGTTCAGCCACTGGTCGAGCCGGTTCCAACGTAACAACCGTCAAAACAGGCAAATGGTTGTCGCCTAGCTTAGACCGGTGATCGGGCATGGTCACGAAGGCAGCAATCGCCAACAGGTGGACCGTCAATGACGTGATGAAGGCCAGCAGGCGAGCAACAGACACGTCGCGGTGCAGGAATGCCTCACGGCACTCCTGCCACACTCTGCCTGGTCGCCCGCCGCCCTGCATGCTTAGAAGCTGGCGCTAAGGCCGAAGTTGACCGACCGCCCACGGCCGGGAACCGGCCGCAGCACGCCGGTCGCCTTGTAGTCGCCAAGCGACATGCCGCCGAGCGGCAGGTTGTAGCCCTTGTCGAACAGGTTTTCAGCTTCTAAGCTGACCTTCACGGGCCCCAGGTTATAGGCAAGTCGCAGGTTGACCAGGGCATAGGCCTTGGTGACCGGTTCGTTGCGGGTCAGGTCAACCCGGTTTTTCTCGGCCACCCATTCCAGATCGACGCCTGCTTCAAGCGGGCCCTGACGGTGATCTAGCGCGACCTTCACGTTCAAGGGCATCTGGTGGTAAAGTGGCGCGCTGTCCGAAAGGTTCTGGCCACGCACCCATGACAGCGATCCACTCAGCCGCGTGCCGGCATCCTTGCCGCCATTCCACAGCGCAACGTGACCCGACACGTCGACCCCGTAAAATTCAGCCTTCTGATTGGCGAATTGCAGCTGCACGAAGGGCATCGGCATGCCCGACATCGGGTGCGTCAGATTCTTCACGAACACAGCGTCGATATAATCGTTGACGTGGGTGTAGTAGGGCGAGACCCGCAGCGACCAGGCATCTTCGGCGCCCTTGAATTCGATGGCCGCGCTCACCGTGTCGGCCCGTTCGGGCTTGAGGTTCAGGTTGCCGACATAGCCGTTGCCGTCGCCATACCAGCCGATCATCCGGCTCGCCATCGTGCCGCGCCCCCAAGTGTAGCGCTCATAGATGTTGGGTGAACGCGCCTTGTGGGCATAACCCAGTTCGATCGCCACGCCAGTCGTGGGCGCATAGCTGACCAGCGCCGATGCGCTCCAGTTGTTGTCGGTACGCTTGTGTCCGACCGCATTGAACGCATCTGCCGCCATCGCATCGACCATGTTCATCATCGAGGTCGAGTAGGGCTGAACCTGCCCGGTATTCATGCGCACGTGGTCAAGCCGCGCGCCGATGACGCTCGACAAGGTGTCGCTCCAGTGGGCCTCCCATTCGGCATAGCCGCCAAAGCGATCGCGCGTGCCTTCGTTGATGTTCACGAAGGTGTTCGGCCCCATCATCATGTTGCCAGTTACCGGCGGCCAATAATCGTTAAGCCACTGGTGGTGGTATTCGCCGCCAAGTCGCAATTTGTCTCGTGCGGAAACCGGTAACTCCAGTTTCAGCGCCGTGCTGAAGGTGTGGACTTCGGTGTTCATCGGCATTGCACCCGGGAGCTTGTCTTCCAGGAAGTTCATTTCATGGTCCGTGTCGCGGTAATCGGCCGTGAATTTGACCGATCCCCAGTCGAACTCCCCGTCGTAGCCCGCGTTCAGGAACCAGGACTTGTTGGAGACCATGTCCATCGCCTGGTTGGCGAAGCCTTCGTAGGGCGAAAAGTGATAGCCGCCCTTCAGGCGGAACAGGCCGGCCTCGCTCTGCAGGGCGAGGGCGAGGGCATGGTCGGTCTTGGCGTATTCGGTCGAGCGGACCCGCCCCAGATTGCCGCCGGCCTTGTACTGCTGTGCCTCAGTGTACGAGCCTGTGTAGGTTGCACTAAGGTTGGAGTTCGCCACGGTAACGAGCGCAGATCCCCCGAACCCATCGCCGTTCGAGCGGTAGAACGTGGAAACCTCGCCGGTCACCAGCGTCGTACCATCGCTGGCAAAGCGGGGCCCCACGCTTTCCACCGCGATGATGCCGCCGATGTTGTCGCCACCCATGCTGACCGGCGCCACGCCCGGCACGACCCGGATCGCTTCGATCGTCTGTGGAACCGTGTAGGACAGCGGCGAATTCATGTCGTTGGGGCAGGACAGATCGATCGGCGCACCATCAACCGTAATGCGCAGCCGCTGCTCGGATAGACCGCGCAGCGCCGGCATTGAGGAGAACCCGCCGCCCGAATTGGCGCTGACACCGGGTAACTGGCGCAGCAGATCGCCGGTGTCGCTTGTTGAGTTCTGGCGACGCTTGATGTCCTGCCGGGTCAATTCCCGTCCTGTCACCGGTGCGGTGCTCACGCTATCGACGGGACTTGCGGCATCTGCATCGACCGGGGGGAGTTGCGTGACGTCCTGTGCGTGCGCGGCAAGCGGCAGCAGGGCGGATGATGCCGCGAGCAGAATGCGCAGCGAGACAATTTTCGAATTCATGGAATGCCTTTCCTGGAATGATGCTTGAAAATTCGAAGGTCGGTTCAGCCGATCAGGCGCTTGAGCTTGGCAAGCGCCGTCGCGTCGGGTTCGTGGGTGTCGATCGTGCCTGAAAACGCGCCTCTGGCGGTCATCAGGTAGATCGCGGCAGTATGGTCGATGGTATAGTCGCCGCCCGGCTGCGGGACTTTGGCGGAGTAGACCCCATACCCCTTCTTGATCTGGGCCAGCTGGGCTTCGGTGCCGGTCAGCCCGATGATCGGGGTGCCGAACAGCGCCACATAGTTTCCAATATCGGCCGGCTTGTCGTGACCGGGATCGACCGAGACGAACACGATGTTGAACTTTGCGCCGTCCGGGCCGAGTTGCTTTCTGAGCCGGGCCATGCGGGCAAGACTGGTCGGGCAAACGTCCGGGCAACGGGTAAAGCCGAAGAAGATCGCATAGGGCTTTCCGGCCAATGTCTGTTCCGTGACGCGCGACCCATCTGGTGCGGTCAGGACGAACGGGCCACCGAAGGCGCTGGCATATTGGCTGGCAGCATCACCGGCGGATTGGCTGCGATCAAGGATCACGGCCAATCCAATCAATACGCTTAGTCCAGCGGCCAGCCAGAGGGCTAAGCGCAGCCGCGCCAGGCCCTTGCGTTCAGGCTTTTTCTCAATGTCCTGCATGGCTACTGTCCATCGGGCCTGAAGACGTCACGGGCAGAACAGAGACTTGTACCATCACATTGCCTGCGCGCTGGAAACGCAGCGTTACGGGAAAGCTCTCGCCTTGGCGCAGCTGGCGCGTCAGCCCCATGAACATGATGTGATAGCTGCCGGGCTTGAGTTCGAGCGTGCCTCTGGCTGGCACGGCGATGCCACCCTCGACCCGGCGCATGCGCATGATGCCGCCATCCATGGTCATGGTGTGGAGTTGTACTTCGGCGGCCACAGGGCTGGTGCCGGACAGGAGGCGGTCCGCTACGGCTCCGCGGTTGGAGATGCTCATGAACCCGCCGCCCACGGACTGCCCGGCTGCCGTCTCGCGCGACCAGGCATGATGAACAGCAAGGCCCTCGGACTGGTTGGCTTGCGCCAGGGCGGAGGTGCCCAGGGCCGCCAATGCAGCCATCGGAACGAGAATTCTGGACTGAAGGAACATCATGGATTGCACTCCTGTGCGACAGAGCCGGCAGGTATTTCCTGTGCGGCGAGAGAGTGGGTGGGTTCGATGAAACCAAAGCCGAGCGCGGTGTCGGCAAGGCGCAACGCGGCGCAAAGAACGATTGCCTTCCACACCTTGAGGCGGAATCGCTTCAGGCTCTGGTGGCGTTGATTGGAAACGGCGAGGATGCTCATGGCTCAGCACCCCCGTGTCTGCGCGAGGGCCGCAGCTACCAGCGGGGCAACGGCGCGGCGTTCGTCGAGGCTGAGACAGCGGCCAAATTCGATCGATCCGTCCCGTCCCCTCAGAAACAGGCGCAGATCGGATGGGCTGCGTTCTTCTGCCGTCAACCGCATCCAGAAGGCGGGCAGCTCGATCTGCTGCCCGGTGCTATCGCGATGCCGCACCCGGCCTTCGGCAAGTTCGAGCGTTTCGCGGGCAGGCCGGGACTTGCCATGTCGTTCGAGCGCGAAGGTCAGGGCTGCCATTGCCAGGATCGAGAAGGCAGGGACCAGCCAATAGCCATGCAATGCTGGCCCGATGGCGGTTACCAGAAACAGCAGAGCGATGACGCTGAAACAGACCCGCGCATCTTGCGTCAGGTGTGAGCGGTTCTCCTGCATTTGCAGGATGAGAGGCTTCGGATCGCCCCGGTCGGGCACCTCTGCCAGCTTTTCAGGCTGGGGTGCCCAGGGCCGCTGGGATGAGCGGCACAGCAGTTCGTACATTGGAATATGCTCCGGCTAGGCCGGTGCACGCGCATAATGGGCGCGGGACCGGCCGGTCCGACAAATCGGTTCAGATTGTCAGACGAGAGCCGGCGGTCCGCGCAGAGGCGGACGAAGGTGAGTTACGCGCTTGGGATGAGCAGTTTGGACGGACGCGAAGCCCAGCGCCAGAATGAAGGCAAGGGCCAGCGCAAGCAGCGCGGGATCGGCACCGGTCATGGAGGCCATCGACAGCGAGGAGAAGGGACATTCAACCTTGCCTTGCTTGTTGCCTGATTCGCTGCTGCCGTCCTTCATCGGAATGATGAGTTGCTTGACTGCGTGATTGCCGAAGGTCTCATCGCAGATCTGCACGGTCAGAACTTTGGAATTTTGCCCGATCATGAACCCGGTCGGCACCACGATCTTCATGCACAGCGCTGTGATGACCACAAGTAGGGCCAAGGTGCGGTGTCGCATCAGAAGGGCGCGTATCAGCGGCATCTTCGGATGCCGTTAATCCTTGTGAGTTCGATTGTCATCAAATTTGGAAGTTATGAGTTGCTTTCCAAATTTTCTCGATGCGATGGATCAAAGTAGCTTGTTTAGGCCAATTCTGGGCCGTGAGCGATTTCTGCTCGCGGTTATCCGAGGTGTACGTGCCAGCGCCGCGAACCCAGATCAGGAACAGTACGCTAAAGATTGCGATATTCTGGAATAGCGGGCCGACACACGAGGTGCCTGGTACGACGTGGACTGCGATTGTCACGGGCGCTTTACTCAGTCACAAAAATCGCCTCGCACATTGCCTGTGTTGGCCCGTGAGAGTCACTCGGTCGTCCGGCCATCGAAATGTTCGTGAGCCGCGCTTGCCTCCGCACATGTCTTGTGCACGGTTCCATCGATATGCTCGGGTGGACCGTAGATCGTGTAGAGGCGCAGCGGTTCGGTGCCGGTGCTGATCACGTTGTGACGAGCGCCTTGCGGCACGATCACCCCGTCGTCGGCAGCAACCTTGTTGCACACGCCGTCGATCCAGATTTCACCTTCGCCGCCTTCGATGCGGAAGAACTGGTCACGGTCATCGTGAACTTCCTCGCCGATCTCATCACCGGGCTGGATCGCCATCAGGACCAGCTGAAGATTGTGGCCGGTGTAAAGCACCCGGCGGAAATCGCCGTTTTCCTCGGTCAGTTTCTCAATGTTGTCGACGAACCCCTTCATGCTACTTGCTCCCGTCCCTTACTGCGCTGCTGATGCGAGCGGCCAGCTTACCGCTATCGCGCCGCGTAAGTCACCAGGCTTGAACCCGGTGGCTTTATCCGCCGGATAGAGTTCGTCTAGCTTTGCCCTCACTTCGGGCGCGATTTCGGTGCCATGGCAGGCCGCGCAGGGCTGTTCCTTCATCGGAATCGCGCGCATGAAATGCGCTCTCGCGCCGGCACCCGAACCGCTGGTCCATTGCATGACCGCCGGCTTGCCATCGGCGGACAAAGGCGCGGCGGCCAGTTGCTCCAGCCGCTCACGCAATTCGCCATCCGGAGCCGCGCCCGGATTACGCTCCTTGAGCGCGATCCGGCGCACCTCTGCCCCGCTTTCCTGGGACAGACTGGCGGCAATGGCCGGAGCTGCCTGCTGGCAGACGCCGATGGCACCCACCGGACCGCCGACCTTCATCGCCGCCTGCAATTGCCCCTGAAGGTCAGCCTGGAAGCGGTCGGCCAGCGCAGCCGACTTGGCCGAAACATCCACCGGCTGCGGCGCCGGGGCCGCGCATCCGGCCAGCCCCAGGACAACGCCCGTCAGGATGAGGCGCATCACAGGTTGGGGTCCTCATCCAGCGGTGACTGGAATTCGTGCCACATCCCGTTGATGATGCCGAAGGCGAGCGCCAGGCCAAGCCCCAGGATCCATGCGAAATACCACATCGTTTTCGCTCCTTAGTAAAAGTCGGGGTTGGTGCGCACGTCGCGCAGGGTCACCCGGCCGAACAGGACCTTCATCACCCAGGCGGTATAGGTCAGCACCAGTGGCAGGAAGATCACCGTCACCAGCAGCATGATCCACAGCGTCAGGTGGCTGGACGAGGCGTTCCACGCGGTCAGGCTCGATTGCGGATCGATGGAACTCGGCAGGATGAACGGGAACATCGACAGGCCGACCGTGGCAATGATGCCCACGGTGGCCAGCGACGATCCGGCCAGGTTCAGCACGTGGCTATGGCGGCGGATGCCCAGCAGCGCGACCAGCGGTCCGACCAGCCCCAGAATGGGCGCAATCACCATCCAGGGATAGCGGCCGTAATTGTCGATCCAGGCACCGGGGGCGGCCACGGTCTTGACGAACAGCGGGTTGGAGGGGCCACTCGGATCGACCATGCCTTCCAGCCGGAAGCCCATCACGCCATTGGCAACCCACAGGCCGCCGGCCGCAAACAGGATGACGCTGGCGATGGCCGCCACGCTGCCGATCCGGCGCGCGCGGTCCAGAACCGGGCCTTGCTCGATCTTGACCGAGAGGAAACCCGCCCCGTGCATCACCACCATCGCGACGGAGAGCAGCCCGGTCATCAGCGCAAATGGCGAAAACAGGCCGAGCAGCGAGCCTTCGTAGAAGCTGCGCAGGTCGCTATCCAACCGAAACGGCGCGCCTTGCAGCACGTTGCCCACAGCCACGCCGAATACCAGCGCGGGCACGAAGCCGCCGATGAACAGCGCCCAGTCCCAGCGATTGCGCCAGCCGGCATCGGCATGCTTGGAGCGGTACTTGAACGCCACCGGGCGCAGGATCAGCGCGCTCAGCACCAGGAACATGGCGAGGTAGAAGCCGGAAAAGCTGACCGCATAGACGAACGGCCAGGCCGCGAAGATTGCCCCGCCGCCCAAGATGAACCACACTTGGTGGCCTTCCCAGTGCGGCGCGATGGCGTTGATCGCCATGCGGCGTTCCTCATCCGTCTTGCCGATGAACGGCATCAGCGCGGCGACGCCCAGGTCATAGCCATCGGTCAAGGCAAATCCGATCAGCAGCGTGCCCATCAGGCCCCACCAGATGACCCGGAGCGTTTCGTAGTCGAGAGGGATTTCCATTTCGTGTTCCTCCCTTATTCTGCCGGCAGCGGGGCATAGCCCGCCGACCCGCGCGACATTTCGGGTTCATGGTGCTCCACCGGTCCCTTGCGGATCGTGGCGATCATCAGCCGCACCTCGATCACGGCGAGCGTGCCGTACAGCAGGGTAAAACCGATGATCGTGGTCCAGATCTGGCCAATCGTTAGCGACGATGCGGCAAGGAACGTCGGCAGCACGCCTTCCACCGCCCAGGGCTGCCGCCCGATTTCCGCCAGCATCCAGCCGAACTCGATCGCGATCCACGGCAGCGGCATGATGGCGACCGCGATCTTCAGGAACCATGGCTTGCTGAACTTGCACGCCGAAGCACAGTAGAAAGCGAGTGCGAAGAAGCCGATGAAAAAGAAGCCCAGCCCGGCCATGATCCGGAACAGCCAGAACATCACCGGCACGTTGGGAATCGTGTCCTTGGCCGCGATCAGAATCTGCTGATCGGTGGCAGCACGCGGATCAGCCACGTGACGCTTCAGCAGCATGGCATAGCCAAGATCGGCCTTGTGCCGTTCGAACTGCTCGCGCGCGGCCATGTCCGCGCGGTTGACCTTCAGCTTCTCGACCGCGTCGTAGGCGACGATGCCGCTGCGGATTCGCTCATCCGCCTTCAGTACCAGCTCGTTGATACCCATGACCTCGCCGGTCAGGCTGCGCGTAGAGATGAGGCCCAGCACATAGGGGACCTTCACTTCAAAGTGGGTCTCCTGCGCCGCCATGTCGGGAATGCCGAAGATCGAGAGGCCGGCCGGCGCTTCCTCGGTGTGCCACATGGCCTCGATCGCGGCGAGCTTCATGCGCTGGTTGTCAGTCAGCGCGTAGCCGGATTCATCGCCCAGCACGACGACCGAGAGCGAGGAGGCCAGGCCAAAAGCCGAGGCGACCATCATCGAGCGGCGGGCCACGTTGGTCCACTTGCCCTTGAGCAAATAGTAGGCCGACACGCCCATGACAAAGACCGAGGCGGCGACATAGCCGGCGCTGACGGTGTGGACGAACTTGGCTTGGGCGACCGGGTTGAACAGGACCGAATAGAAATCGGTCACTTCCATCCGCATGGTTTCAGGATTGAAGCGCGCGCCGACCGGGTTCTGCATCCAGCCGTTAGCGATCAGGATCCACAGCGCCGAGAGGTTGGAGCCGAGCGCGACGAGGAAGGTGACGGCAAGGTGGCCGACCTTGGATAGCTTGTCCCAGCCGAAAAACATCAGGCCCACGAAAGTCGCTTCAAGGAAGAAAGCCATCAGCCCTTCGATCGCCAGCGGTGCGCCGAAGATGTCACCGACATAGTGAGAGTAATAGGCCCAGTTGGTTCCGAACTCGAACTCCATCGTGATCCCGGTGGCCACGCCGAGCACGAAGTTGATGCCGAACAGCTTGCCCCAGAAGCGCGTGATGGTCCGCCAGATTTCCCGGCCGGTCATCACATAGATGCTTTCCATGATGACCAGCAGGAACGACAGGCCAAGCGTCAGGGGAACAAACAGAAAGTGATACATCGCGGTAAGCGCGAACTGGAGCCGACTTAGCTCGACAACAGCCATATCCATATGCACGCTCCTTTACCGGCCCCGATTGACCGGATGGGACTCGACTCAGCGCATCCACTCAATTATTGAATTTGCGAATATGCTAATATGAAACTGTCGTCAATCGCGACCTGAAAGCTCCCATGCCGCCGCAACAGTCCCAATTCGCCGCGAGAAGAACGCCTCGTCCGGCCAGCCAGATCGCAGTACTGTGGTGGCTGGGCGACACCGTGGGCGCCGTGCTGTTTGCCGGGTGCCTAGCCGCGTTCATCGCATCGTGGACAGCCGGGGGACTTCCGACTCAAGGCTGGTGCCTGCTGGCCGGGATCGGGATCAGCGGCATGCTTCGCGCTGGCACGCAGGCGCTGGCGGGGCTAGCGGGCCAAAAGGCTGCCACCCATGCAAAGTCTGCCTTGCGGGTCCGCGTGATGACCGCGCTGCTGCCCAGCGGGCAGATGCGAGGCCGCCTGATCGGCGAGGACCTGCGCGTGGCGATCGACGACGTGGAAGCGCATGAGGGGCTGATCGCCCGCTTTCAGCCGCTGCGTCACGCCGCGATGCTGTCGCCCTTTGTCATTGCCATGGCCGTCGCCTTGGCCAGCTGGTTTTCCGCCCTGATCCTGCTGGCTACGCTGATCCCCTTCGGGGCGGGCATGGCGCTGGCGGGGCTGGCCGGGAAAGCTGAGGCGGACCGGCAGTTCCTGGCCCTGTCGCGCCTGTCCGGCCTGTTCGTTGATCGCGTGGCTGCTCTGCCGGCGATCCTGGCCTTCGGGGCGGAGGATCGCGTGACACGCCAGATCGGCGGGGCAGCCCGCGAAGTGGCGGGGCGCACGATGCAGGTCTTGCGGATCGCGTTCGTATCCAGCGCCATGCTGGAATTCTTCGCCGCCCTCTCCGTCGCACTGGTGGCGGTCTATTGCGGCTTCTCGCTGCTGGGGCTGCTGCCGTTCCCGGCTCCGGAAGACCTGAGCCTTGGCGAGGCCTTCTTCGCCCTCGCGTTGGCTCCGGAATTCTATCTCGGCATGCGGCGGCTCGCGGCGGCCTACCACGACAAGCAGCAAGGCCAGGCTGCCGAACGCAGCGTGGCCAACGCGCTGGACCAGGCCCGCTTACTGGCGGTGCAAGCCAGAGCCGTCCCGCGCAATCGCGTCTGCCAGCTCCGCGCCGAAGGTCTGACGATCCGCTATGCTGATGACAACTGTATTGGTCCGGTGAGCGCGTGCTGGCAGGGCCCCGGCCTGCACGTGGTGACCGGACCGACCGGCGCCGGAAAATCCTCGCTGCTCCATGCCCTGATCGCCCTGGCGCCGGTATCGGCGGGCCGGATCATCCTTGATGACACGCCAGTCGCCGCGAGCGCGTTGCCGGCCCTGACAGGCTGGGCCGGGCAGCGCCCCCTGCTGCTGCCCGGCACATTGGCGGACAACCTTCGGCTTGGCGGCAAGGACCTTGGACCGCAGGAACTCGCCCGGCTAACCGATGCGAGCGGCCTGACTGCCCTGATTGCCGCGCGGGGCGAAGACCTGACGATCGATCCGCGGGGGTCCGGCCTGTCCGGCGGCGAACGGCGGCGGATCGGGCTGGTGCGCGCAATTGCCAGCGGGCGGCCACTGCTGCTGCTTGACGAGCCGACCGCCGATCTCGATCCCGAAACCACAGCCAAGGTGATTGCCTTGCTGCAAGACACCGCCCGCACCCGTCTGGTGATCGCTGCCACGCACGATCCGGCGCTGATCGCCTGCGCAAAAAGCCGCATGGTGATGCCATGATCGAGCGCCTCCTACGCGATGCAACCCGACGGCAACGCCGCAGCACGGCCATTGCCATCGGCCTGGCCATGGTCGCGGCGCTGGCGGGCGTGGCGTTGCTGGCGCTGTCTGGCTGGTTCCTGACCGGCGCCACCCTTGCCGGCGCGGGCGGCGTGGCCAGTGTGCGCGCCTTCAACTACCTGCTGCCAAGCGCCGGGATCCGGGGGCTTGCGATCGCCCGCACGCTCAGCCGCTATGGCGAGCGCCTGTTCGGCCACCGGGCCGCGCTGTTTGCCCTGGCGGATTTGCGCCCTGCCCTGTTTGCCCGGCTGGCGGCAAGCGATCCGTCACTTTCTCTGGCCCGGTCAAGCGGCGACATGGCGGCCCGGCTTGGCTCCGATGTCGATGCGCTGGAGGACAGCGTGGTGCGCAAGGTCACGGTTCCGGGCGCCTTGGCAGGGGCAGTAGCGGGCCTGATCGCGGCGAGTCTGGCGGGCTGGCCGGCGGCGCTGACGCTGCTTGCGGGGCTTGCGACCATGCGGCTATCCTCGCGGATGCTGACACCGCGCCTGCTGGCGCAGCCCCGACAGGACCATGCCGCAGCGCTCAATCGTCTCAAGGCCGACTATGCGAGCTATGCTGCCTGTTCCGGCGAGATCGCGGTCTATGGGCTGGGCACGCAGATCATCGTCGCACTCGAACCGCACACTCGTGCGCTCGACACGGCGCGCGGCGCGCTGGCCCGGGGCGAAGTGATGCTCCAGGGGGTGCAATTGGTGCTGGCAGCCTTGACCGTGGCGGGCGTGCTGGCGCTGGCCGATGGCGGCGCGGCGCTGGTGGCCCTGGCGGCCCTTGCCGCAGCGGCCACGACGGAAAACTGGTCGACGCTGGCCCGGACGGACATGGAACGCCTGCGGGTGCACGATGCCATCACCCGTCTGGAAAGCATCGCCATGTTGCCCGCCCGCCAGACCGATGCGGCTTTGCCCTTCGTCGGCGGGGGCATTGCTGTCACCATCGATGGTCAGTTCCATGCCGTGCCCCCGGGCGGACGCCTGTTGATCGCCGGGCCTTCAGGCTCAGGCAAGTCGCGCCTGCTGGGCACGCTCATCGGCTTGCGCAGCGATGCGCCGGAAGACTTGGCCGTGGACGGACAGGATGTTCGCGCTCTGGGGCTGGCGGGTTTACGTCCACTGTTTGCCTATGCCCCGCAGGATGCAGGGATGATTGCCGGCACCGTTGCGGATAATCTGCGTCTGGCCCGTCCGGGCATTACCGAGCCAGAAATGTGGGCCGCACTGGAAACCGCTTGCCTCGCTGAAACCGTCCGCAGCCTTCCTCAGGGCCTCGGCGAGTGGCTCGGTGACAATGGCGCGCGCCTGTCGGGCGGGCAGCGCAAGCGGCTCGCGCTGGCCCGTGCGCTGCTGGCAGCCAAACCCTGGTTGGTCCTCGATGAACCGAGTGAAGGGCTGGACCCGGAAACGGAACTTGCGCTGTGCCAGCGCCTGTCGGCATGGCTGGACAAGACCGGAACCGGGCTGGTGCTGGTCAGCCACCGCAGCGGCCTGCACCTGCTCGCTCGTCAGGTGGTCACGCTGGTTCCTATCAGCGCGTGACGCGGCTGACTTGCGCAAACATGGCCGCGCCAAGCCGCACATCGGGGCGGGGCGGTTCAGCAGGACGCGTGCTCTCCGAGGCACCGCGGGTTCCGTCCTCCGGAACCAGGGCATCGAGAACGGCCCGGGCCACTTTCATCTGGTCGGCATCAATCGTGTAGAACACCTGCTTGGCCTCGCGCCGCGAGGAAACCAGCGCCGCCTTGCGCAGGATTGCCAGCTGCTGACTGAGCACGGACAGGCCCAACCCCGTGCGCTCGGCAATGTCGCCCACCGCGCGCTCGCCTCCGGTCAACTCCTTGAGGACGGCAAGGCGCATCGGGTGGCCGAGCACCCGCAGCAGTTCGGCCTGCTCCTCGGTGCTGGACAAAGCCTGAACTGCCATCATGGCTGGTGGTCCGTAACCGGACGATAGAACCATTCCGTCGCCTTTTCGGCGGCGAGCGCCTCATGCTTGCTAAAGCCCGGTTGCGCCAGCAGCGGACCGCCCGGCTGCCAACCCTCGGGGGTCAGGCATTGTCCGTCTGCCGTGCGTTGGAGCGCGGTCACGATCCGCAGTATCTCGTCAACCGACCGCCCGACGGCGAGCGGATACCAGTTCATCGCCCGTACAATGCCCTGCGGATCGATGAAATAGGCGGCCCGCACCGATGCTGCATTGTTGGCTTCTGCAGAGACCATACCGAAAGCGCGTGCGATCTCGAGGTTGGGATCTTCGACGATGGGAAAGGGCACGGTCACTCCCAGGTCATCATGTAACGCCCGGATCCAGGCGAGATGGGAAAACAGGCTATCAACCGAATGGCCGAGCAGGCTGCAACCCAGCGCCTCGAAGCGGTCAAAGGCGCGAGCAAAAGCCACGAATTCGCTGGTGCAGACCGGGGTAAAGTCGCCGGGGTGAGAGAAGAACACCAGCCAGCGACCACGATAGTCGGACAAGCGGACCATGCCTTCGGTCGAGCGGGCAACGAAGTCCGGCGCGGCTTCGCCAATGCGAACCGGCGCGTACTGGGCCATGCCGTCACTATCGTCCATCTAGCCCTCCTGATCAGCCATCGCTTGATCGTTTTAAATAAATGTTGCAGTCATGGCAACGTTCCCGCCCTGAACAATCGGGAAAGCTTTCCTGCTAGACACGGCAATCACAACGTCATTGATATCGGTCATGATCGGCAAGGTACCTTGAACCCGGACGACATCATCCAGATTGGCCCTCTGGCACTGGCGCTGGATCGCCTCGCGGCAGTCGGATTGATGCTCGCTTTTCTGACGGCACTGGATTGGATCGTGCGCCGGTATCGAGTGACTGCCTGGCACCCGACAGGCCTGACCCTGCTGGCGGGCATTGTTGCCGCACGGGCCGGCCATGTCTGGCAATACCGCGAAAGTTATGCACTTGAGCCGGTCGCGGCCCTACAAGTTTGGCTGGGCGGATGGGACTGGCATGCCGGCGTGGCGGCCGCTGGGCTGGTGCTGATCCTAACCTTGCGGCTCCGCAAACCGGTACTGGCCGGGTTGGGTGTTCTGGGTGCCCTGACGCTGGCATGGGCAGGTTTTCTTGCCGCCGGTGACGGCAAATCGTCGCTCCGCCTGCCGCAGACCCTGACGTTGGAACGGGTCACTGCGGAAACCGCCCCTGTGCCGCCCTGGCGGATCGGGGGCCTGCGGGGGCGGCCCATCGTGCTGAACCTCTGGGCCACCTGGTGCCCGCCATGCCGCCGCGAAATGCCGATGCTGACGCAGGCGGCCGCAACGGAGCGGCGGGCCGAAATCCTGCTGGTAAACCAGGGCGAAACGCCAGCCCAGATCACGGCCTTCCTGCGCGCCCAGGGGCTGGATCCCGCCCATGTCGCCAGCGATCCGTCGGGGCTGCTGGGCGAGATGACCGGCGCGGGGGCTCTGCCGACCACCCTGTTCATCGATGGCGATGGCACGGTCCGCCAGATCCACACGGGCGAGATCACCCGTGTCCAGCTCGATATTGCAATCCGAGCGCTGGAACAGCCAAAGCCCTAGCTCGTTTGGGCGAGTATTGGCTCATCGCGACTCACCATGAGCATGGCGTCAAAAGGCAACCAATCGGGCGACTGCGAAGGCCGAATCTCGTGCAGGCTTGGGCATCGATCTTGAGGTGTGATCAGGATCGGCATCCGCCGCGACGGCCCCGCCCACGATTACCCCATCCATCTCTGGCGCCACCAGTTCCGCCTCCGTCATGCTCCCGTTCCAGGCAGCGGCGAAATGCCGGCAAGTGGTTGTCTCGCGATGCATCCTGCAGGTTCTGCAGGACTTGTCGGACGGTGTCATCAGCGATGCCGGGGAGCAGTCGATCGTAGAGGGCGATGTTATCGATCTCGGCCTCGATGGCCATGCTGCAAGCCTCGGCTAGCGTAGCCGGGGCTCCCGCCCTTCCGTGCCATTGATTAGCCGGAATCGCGAAGCCCAGGCGTGTCATCTGCCGCTCGATCGCAGCGGAATGCCGCCGCTCGGCATCGATGATGTTGATGAAGGGCCGAACCTCGCCAAATTTCTCGATCACGGCGGCATATGTCGCCTCAGCCTTACGCTCATCCTCAAGGGCATCGCGGAGAGTTCCCTCCAGATCGGAAGCACTCATGACTTCGTCCTTTGTGCCAAGTCATTTCAAACAAGGTTATACCAGTAATCGTTCTAATTCAGCACTTCATGTTACAGCACGGCATGGCTTCAGCGAGACCGAATCGACATAAACCAAACTCGCAGCCGGTATGCCCTCAGCAAGAATGTGCCCATTCTCGGCATCGCGCAGGATCACCTGCGCCCCGCCGGTGCTGTCTCCAACAAACTTGGCGTCCTGGCTGATGACGCGCACCGTAACCGGGGTAGGATCGGCAAATGCCGGTTCGGCAAACAGCAGGACTGCTGGCAGGAACACGCAGCCAAAGCGCATGGCAGATCGCCTATTGTCAGGCATTGGCGCTAACCAGCCAGATGGCATAGCCCATCATCACTCCTTCGCTGGGGCGATAGTATTTGGTGTAGAGCGTTGTCAGTTCAGCTGCGGCTGCCTCCTGAACCTCCGGCGGGTAATCCAGCAGCGCCTGCCCAAAAGCGAGCGCGTGACGCACGAAGGCCTGCGCCTGTTCCGGAGTGGCGCCAGGACCGCCGACGGGCAGTTCGCCCCTTGCCGCAACGATATGCACATTGCTGAAGCCAGCAGCGACCAGCGTTTCCTCCATGTAGTCGCGCTCTTCGAAGGCAAACGGCCCTGGCGCGCGCGGCACGGGCGCGGGCATTTCGACATGACGGCGGGCCACTGCCATGCCTTCGAGCATCCAGGGGTTCTGCTGCGGCGGCCCCCAGACAGCAAGATCGAGCCGTCCGCCGGCCTTCAGCAGGCCCCGCAAGTTTGCGAAGGCCGGGACCGGCTCGGAAAAGAACATCGAGCCAAAGCGCGAACACAGCCGATCGAACGGCAACTCCGGCACGGCAACGGTCGCCGCATCGTCACAAATGAAGCGCGCGTTGGCAATTCCGGCACCTGCCGCACGGCGCGTCGTCGCAGCGGCAAGGTCGGGTGAAATATCGATGCCAACGACTTCGCCTTCCGGGGCGACGGCCTTTGCAATGGCAAGGCTGGTAGCCCCGCCGCCAAAGCCGATGTCCACCACGCGTTCGCCGGGCCGATAGGCCGCATGCGCCAGCAGTGCCTCGCCTGCCGGAGCAATCGTGCTTTCGAAGCCGGTGAGGTTGGCGAGCCAGCGCGCGCCCATTTCGCCGGCCCAGTCTTCGTACTTGAGGGCATCAGCATGATGGTGGGGGGCGTCGGTCATCGCGGGGCTCCTGTGGTGATAGGTGCACCATAACCGCGCCGCTCAAAAAGAAAAGTGACTAGTCGCTTTCTTTGTGGCAGGGTATGGCCATGAACCGCCCCTATCTTTCCGCCGACCTGCGCCGGGCCGAGACCGTGGCGACCGTGATCGAGCTGGCCGCAACCCACGATCCGGCCGTGATGACCACCGGCCAGATCGCAGTGGCAATGGGCGTGTCTCAGGGCGCGCTGTTCCGGCATTTTCCCGACAAGATGGCGATCTGGACTGCCGTGCTCGAATGGACCTGCGGCGAACTCAACCACCGCTTCGACCTCCTGCCAGACAACCGGCCGCTCGCTCGGTTGGAGGCGATGCTGGCCGCCCATGTCGATTTCGTCATCGAACAGCCGGGCGTGCCGCGCATCCTGTTTGGTGAACTGCAACGCGCCGGGGACACCCCGACAAAGGCCATCGCCCGCCAGCTGATGGCAGGATACCGGGCAAGGGTAGCTCGCGAACTTCACGCGGCCCGCGAGGCAGGCGATATCGCGGGCGACGCCGATGTCGAGGCCGCGACAGTGCTGTTTCTCGCCATGGTGCAAGGCATGGTCATGCAGGGTCTGGCAATCGACGATTTTTCGGCCATGCCGATTCTGGCGCGTCGCTTGTTCAGTTTGTTCCGGCAGAGTCTCGGAGCCTCGTCATGCGTATAGCCCTTCCGCAAAGCCGCCGCACCCTGCTGCTGATGGCCGTGCTTGCTGCACTGGTGCTCCTGCTCGGCTTCGTGGCGGTCCGCTCTGGCCCGCTGGCCCCGGTCAAGGTGACGGTAGCCAAGATCGAGGGGCGCGCTATCACGCCGGCCCTGTTCGGAATCGGCACGGTGGAAGCGCGCTATACCCACCGGATCGGCCCGACCGCGCCGGGCCGCGTCATCAGCTTGGCGGTTGACGTGGGCGACCGGGTGGAAGCCGGACAAGTGCTGGCCGTGATCGATCCGATCGATCTCGACCAGCGCATCGCGGCAGCCTCGGGCAGCGCCGGTCGTTCTGCCGCACTGGAACACGCTGCGGCCTCGCAGGTGGCCGATGCCAGCGCTCGCCTTGCCCTAGCCCGCAGCGAAGCAGCGCGCGGCGAAGAACTGTTCCGGGGTGGCTGGCTGACCCGCTCGGCGCTTGAACAGCGCCGCCAGGCCCTGGCGGCAGCCGAAGCAGGGTTGGCAGCGGCTCAGGCCAACCGGGTGGCCGCAGTCCAGGATCGTGGCCGGACCGGCGCGGAGCGCGCAGCCTTGCAGGAGCAGAAAGCCAATTTACGCCTTGTCGCCCCTGCGGCGGGTCTGGTCGTGCGCCGCCTAGCTGAGCCCGGGACAACCGTGGTGGCCGGACAAGCCGTCGTGGAAATCGTCGATCCCGCGCAGCTGTGGATCAACGCGCGGTTCGACCAGACCCGCGCGGGCGGCATCGTGGACGGTCTTCCGGCACGGATCGTCTTGCGCTCGCGGATCGACACACCCTTGCGGGGCTCTATCCTTCGGGTCGAGCCCGTTGCCGATGCCGTGACCGAAGAAGTGTTGGCCAAGGTCAGCTTCGATGCGGGTGCGGCCCTTCCACCCATCGGGGAGCTCGCCGAAGTGACTGTGGTCCTGCCCGCACGGGCGCGCACGCTTGCGGTGCCCAATGCCGCTGTGCACCGCATCGGTAGCGACGTGGGCGTGTGGGCCTTGCGTGACGGTGATCTGGAATTCGTTCCCCTGAGGCTCGGCGCGGAAGATGCCGATGGTTGGATCCAGGTGCTGGATGGCCTCGGCAGGGGCGATCACGTCGTCCTGCACAGTGCCCGGCCGCTCACGCCCTCCAGCCGCATCACCGTAGTCGACAAGCTGCCATGATCAGCCTTGCCGGCCGCGACATCCTCCATGGCTGGGGCAAGTTCGTGCTCACCGGTATGGGGCTCGGCCTTCTGATCGGCGTCACCCTGTCGATGGCCGGGGTCTATCGCGGCATGATCGACGATGCCGAGGCCTTGCTCGACAACAGCGGCGCCGATCTTTGGGTGGTGCAGAAGGATACGCTAGGACCCTATGCCGAACCCTCCAGCCTGAACGAGGATACCGAACGCCCGATCCGGGCCATGGCCGGTGTGGACCGGGCAGCGGGCGTCACCTATCTGACCATGCAGATCGCGCACGAGGGCAAGGATGTGCGGGTCATGGTAGTGGGCGCGGAAGTTGCCCAGCAGGGTGAGCCGGGTCAGCCACCGCACCTGATGGCCGGACGCCGGATCGTCCAGGGCCATTACGAGGCCGTGGCCGATGTGAAGACCGGGTTTGCAATCGGCGATCAGGTGAAAGTGCGCCAGGATACCTATCACATCGTTGGCCTGACCAGCCGCATGGTGTCGTCCGGCGGTGATCCCATGCTGTTCCTGTCGCTCAAGGACGCGCAGGAAGCCCAGTTCGAAAAGGATGCCGATGCCATTGTCCGTCAGCGGGCGCGTACAGCATCCAGCCCAGTGTTGAACCCGCCGGGGAATCCGGCCGTGCTCGACGCAGTCAATGCCGCGCAGGCCAGCAGCACCAACGTTAACGCCGTGCTGGTGACCGTTGCCCCGGGTGCCGATGCAGACGCCGTCGCCGCCGCGATCCGGCGCTGGCAGCGCGTGACCGTCTATACCCGCGCGCAGATGGAAGAGATCCTGGTCGACAAGATGATCGCCAATTCCGCGCGGCAGATCGGGATGTTCCTGGTGATCCTCGCGATCGTCAGCGCCGCAATCGTCGCATTCATCATTTACACCATGACCATCGGCAAGATCCGCGAGATCGCCGTCCTGAAACTGATCGGCACCCGCAACCGCACGATTGCCGGCATGATCCTGCAACAGGCGCTGGGGCTGGGCCTGATCGGCTTTGCCGTCGGCAAGATCGCCGCCACTTTCTGGGCGCCGTTCTTTCCCAAATATGTGCTGCTGCTGCCCGCCGATTCTGTGCGCGGATTTGTCGCAGTCATGGCGATCTGTTCACTGGCCAGCCTGCTGGCGATTCATGCCGCGCTGAAAGTCGATCCGGCGGAGGCAATCGGTGGCTGAGGGCATCCGCATCGAGAACTTGATCAAGACCTATGGCAGCGGAGACACCGCCGTCCACGCCTTGCGCGGCGTCAACATGTCGGTAGCCAAAGGCGAAGTCGTAGGCCTGATCGGTCCGTCCGGCTCGGGCAAGAGTACGCTGCTGAAATGCCTTGGCGCCGTGATTGAGCCGACTTCGGGCCGCATGACCATCGGTGACAGCGTGATCTTCGAGGATGGCTGGAGGGTGGCCGACCTGCGCGCACTGCGCCGCGACCTGATCGGCTTCATCTTCCAGGCACCCTACCTGATCCCGTTTCTTGACGTGACCGATAATGTCGCCTTGCTGCCGATGCTGGCCGGCAAACCTAACGCCGAAGCGCGCAAGGAGGCGCGCGACCTGCTTGAGGCGCTCGATGTGGCGCACCGCGCGGCGGCGATGCCGTCGCAGTTGTCAGGGGGTGAACAGCAACGCGTCGCCATTGCCCGTGCCCTCGTCAATCGCCCACCAGTGATCCTCGCCGATGAACCCACCGCGCCGCTCGACAGCGTCCGTGCACTCGCTGTTGTCGACCTGCTCAATACCATGGCCCGGCAGTTCGAGACTGCGGTCATCGTGGTCACCCATGATGAAAAGATAATCCCAACCTTTGGTCGCGTGTATAATATTCGTGAAGGCATCACGATTGAGGAATTCGGGACCCACGCCTCAACTCACCAGGTTACTCCCGGCTAGAGGCCCGCAGCGGCCTGCCGTGCCCATGCTACAATCGCATTCGTAGGCATAGCTCCCGATTGCCGAGCAATCTCACGCCCCTTGTGCAGCATCACGAGCGTCGGAATGGAGCGGATGTCATAACGGCTGGCAATGTTCAGCTCTGCTTCCGTATCGACCTTGCCGAGGCGTATCAACGGTTCAAGGGATGCGGCAGCCGCTTCGAAGGCAGGCGTCATCTGGCGACAAGGCCCACACCAAGTCGCCCAGAAGTCAACAAGCAACGGAAGATCGCTTTTCATCGCATGCGCATTGAAATTGAGCGAACCCAATGTGATCGGATGGCCTTCAAACAAGGCATTGCCACAACGGCCGCAGGTTCCTCCTGCGCCCAGCCTGGTCTGCGGCACACGGTTGCTGGTCGTGCATGAGGGGCAAACAACGATCAGGTCAGCCACAGCTGTCACCGCACAACTCGCACAGGGCATGAATGATCCCGCGCACGATAGGATCTTTCAGACTGTAGAACCGTGTCTGCGCCTCGCCGCGAATGCTGACAACGCCTTCCTCACGCAGCATTGCGAGGTGCTGTGAGACGGAAGATTGCGACAGCCCCGCAAGCTCCACCAGTTCGTTCACGGATACTTCGCCTTCGTCCATGCGGCACAGCATCAGCAGGCGCTCGGGATGGCTCATCAGCTTGAGCCGGGACGCCATGACCACGGCGTTAGCCTTGAGTTCGGAAAGGTCGGTCGGTTTCATGTCGTTTTGTCCAAAGGGGCCCAATCCGCCACAAGCGGGACGCCGTCATCCCGCAAAATGATATAGATGGCCGGGATGACCAGTACGGTCAGCAATGTCGAGGAGGCCAAGCCAAAGAGAAGCGAAATCGCCAGGCCCTGGAAGATCGGATCGGTGAGGATCACCGCCGCTCCGATCATTGCGGCCGCAGCCGTAAGCACGATCGGCTTGAAGCGGATCATGCCGGCTTCAAGCAGGGTGTCTCGCAACGACTTGTCCGGGCTGCGGGTGTGCCGGATGAAATCCACCAGCAGGATCGAATTGCGAACGATGATGCCCGCGAGCGCAATGAACCCGATCATCGAGGTCGCCGTAAACGGAGCGCGGAACAGCAGGTGGCCCAGGACGATACCGACCAGCGTCAGCGGTATCGGGGTCAGGATCACCAAGGGAATGGTGAAGCTGCGAAATTGCCCGACTACCAGGACATAGATGCCAAGTAGGGCAACCATGAATGCACCGCCCATGTCGCGGAAGGTGACCCAGGTGATCTCCCATTCGCCGTCCCAGAGGATTGAGGCCTTGCTTTCGTCCTCGGGTTGGCCGTGCAGGATGATTTCCGGTCTTTGCAAGCCGTGAGCCTTCCAGTCGAAACTGTCGATTGCATCGTCGACCGCAAGCATGCCGTAGATCGGCGCTTCATAACGGCCTGCGAGTTCGGCCGTGACCATGGTTGCCCCGCGTCCGTCGCGGCGGAAAATCGCCTGCTCGCCTGGCGCCATTTGCGCACTGACCAGTTCACCGAGTTCGACCAGTTGCCCGGTTGGTCCAACCGCTACCGGGGTTGCCGCGAGCGCGGCCGACCACGAGCGTTGCGATTGGTCGAGCGCCAGTTCAATCGGCAACGGATCGCGATCACTTCCACCCGAAGTAGTCCTGGGCGCATACCCAACCACTTGGGTGCCCATCAGTGCGCCGATGCTGTCGAACAGTTGTCGCTCAGAGAGCCCGTAATGATCAAGCTTGGCCCGATCGGGGATGAGCTTGAGCGTGGGCCGCGACTGGCCGAAGCTGTTGTCGACGTCGACGATGTAGGGCACCGAGCGGAATATCCGCTCTAGCTGAGTGGCCGTTTTCTGGCGGGTTGCCTCATCGGGCCCGTAGACCTCCACCAAGAGTGTTGCGAGTACTGGCGGACCAGGCGGAGTTTCCACGACCTTGAGCGAGCCGCCGGCGGGCAGAGGCACTGCTTTCAGTTTTTCGCGCAGGGCAACGGCAATGTCGTGGCTCGAGCGTGAACGATCGCCCTTGGGAAGCAGCGTGACCATGAGGTCGCCCATCTCGGGCTGGTTGCGCAGGAAGTAGTGCCGCACCAGTCCATTGAAGTTGAACGGGGCAGAGGTGCCCGCATAGGCTTCCATCGAGATCACTTCGGGAACAGTCCGCGCTACGGCCGACGCCTGTTCGAGCACCCGTGCCGTTTGCTCAAGGCTGGTGCCCTCGGGCAAGTCGGCCACCAGTTGCACTTCGCTCTTGTTATCGAAGGGCAGCAGCTTGACCGTCACGGCCTTGAAATAGAACATCGAGCAGGCGACGAGCGTCGCGATGCCGACCGCGATCAGAAAGCGTTTTGCACTCTGCGGTGTGGCAATCACTTGCGAGGCGTAGCGCTTGTAGAGCGCACCGAGTTTGCCGCCGTGCTCGTCATGGCCGTGGGCGAGTGTCTGGCGGGCAAATCGGATCATCAGCCACGGCGCGATGATCACCGCGACGAAGAACGAAAAGATCATGGCTGCCGAAGCGTTGATCGGAATGGGCGCCATGTAGGGGCCCATGAGGCCAGACACGAACAGCATGGGCAGCAGTGCAGCAACCACCGTGAGTGTGGCAATGATCGTGGGATTGCCGACTTCGGCGACCGCCTCGACAGCCGCATCTATCCGGCTTCGACCGCCTTCGATCCCGACATCCGGCATAGCCCAGTGGCGTGCGATATTCTCGATCATCACGATGGCATCATCAACCAGGATGCCGATCGAGAAGATCAGTGCAAACAGGCTGACTCGGTTGATGGTGAAGCCCATGACGTTCGAGGCAAACATCGTCAGCATGATCGTGGTCGGAATAACGATCGCGGTGACGCCTGCTTCGCGCCAGCCGATGGCAAAGCCGATCAGCACCACGATCGACACGGTTGCCAGCGCGAGGTGGAAAATCAGCTCGTTGGCCTTCTCGTTGGCGCTCTCGCCATAGTTGCGGGTAACCGCGACCTCGACACCCGCCGGGATCAGCGAGCCCTTGAGGGTCTCCACCCGTTCAACCACATTTTCCGAGACGGTAACGGCATTGGCCCCGGCGCGCTTGGCGATGGCGAGGCTGACCGCGGGCGCCATGTCCCACATGCCGTTCGCGCTCTTCGCCCAGCGCCATGCGCGCGCCTGATCCTGCGTCGGGGCTTGCTCGACGCGCGCCACATCAGACAACAGAACCGGCGCGCCGCCCACCGAGCGCACAGTCAGGGTCTGAAGCTCCTGCGCGTCCTTCAGCGTCTGCCCGGCCACCACCAATGCAGCCCGCCCGCCCTCGCGCACCGTACCTGCAGGAAAGGCGCGGTTGGCCTGGGTTACCGCCTCGATCAGGTTGCCCAGAGGCACTCGGTAAAGCGCCAGTTTTGCAGGGTCTGGAACCACGCGTAGAGCCATGCGCTGGCCACCCGTGATGAAAGTCAGCCCCACGTCATCGACCTTGGCAATTTCTGTCCGGAGCTTGCCAGCAAGTTCGGCCAGTGACTGATCATCCCATCGGCCGGGTACGCCCGGCTTTGGAGTGAGCGTTAAGACCACGATCGGCACGTCGTTGATCCCGCGCACCGTGACCTGCGGTGCCGGTATGCCGACCGGAATGCGGGTCTTGTTCGCTTCGATCTTTTCGTTGATCCGGATCGCGGCATCTTCCGGGTTTGACCCCACAAGGAAGCGCGCCGTTACCATCGCGCCGTTGTCCTGCGCCTGAGTATAGACGTGCTCCACGCCATCCACGCTCTTGACGATTGTCTCAAGCGGCTTGGCCACGAGTTCTACCGCCTGCGAGGCCGATAGGCCGGGTGCCTGCACCATGATGTCGACCATCGGCACCTTGATCTGCGGCTCTTCTTCACGCGGAATCGTGATCGTGGCGATCAGGCCGACTATCATCGCCGCAAGCAGAAACAACGGAGTGAGCGGCGACTGGATCGTCGCGCGGGTCAGCTTGCCAGAAAGACCGAGTTTCATTTGCCGGCGGCTCCAGTCCCCGAATTGCCGATCAGAGTATCGCCCGGGTTCGCGCCCGACAGGATTTCAAGCTTCCCTGCTTCGCTTGACGGCGTGGTCTGGACCGGGACCTGCGTCGCACTGCCATCCTTTGTCAGCAATGTGACGTAATCGATACCGTAGCGGGTGGTGACAAAGGCGGCGGGCACCAAAAGCGCCTTGCGCGAGCCGGTTTCGACCCGGGCCGCGACACGTCTGCCGATCAGGATGTTATCGACTCCGGGCATATCGACATCGGCCATAACCTTGCCCGCATTGACCGACGGATAGACCTTGATCACCCGGCCTGGTTCAAGTCCGGTAGCCGTCACCCGCGAACTGGCCTGAACTTTGCCGGCCAGCGACTCAGGCATTTCGAGACGGACGATGGTCGGACCTGCGGTGATGACGGCAATGGCCATTCCAGGCGCGACAGGCGACCCCGCCGGGACATCGGCCCGCAAGACACGTCCGGTTGCAGGTGCGATCACCGAACCTTGCCCTGCGACCGCACCGACTGCGGCTTGCTGGGCCTGAGCGGCGCGAACTTGCGCCTGTGCCGCACTGGCTGCTGCCTGCGCCTGCTCCAGCCTGGCTTTGGCATAGACCCCATTGTCGTGGAGAAACTTCACACGCTGAAACTCTGCCGCAGCTTGAGCGGCTTGCGCCTGCGCTGCAGCCGCCTGGGCACCATAGGCTCCGGCCTGATAGCCGAGCTGGCTGTCGACGATGCGCCCGATCACCTGTCCCTTCGACACCATGTCGCCTTCCTTGACGGAAAGGGTGGTGAGGATGCCGGGTATACGCGCGAGAACCTGTGCCTGGTCGACGGTAGCGATCTCGGCGCTCACGTCCTGCCAGTTCGTCGTATCCTGCGCGGCAAGGACAAGACGCGGACCTTCCGGAGCCTTCGCGGCCTGTCTGGTCTCGTCGCTGCCGCTACACCCGCCGAGCGGCAGGCCAAGCACCACTGTGCTCACCGCAGCAAAGGCCATCAGATATCCCCGCATCGTCGTGTTCCTCACTGACTTGTCTTATCGCTCAATCGGCAAGCCGGCTGACTGCCACGCACCGAAGCCACCTGCGAGGTGCGTGTCGACCGCGGCTTGAGCTATTCCGCACTTGTCGAGCGCCATCGCAGAACGTTTGCCGCCGAGGCAGTTGAGCACCAAGGTCTTGCCTTCCGATTCGGGTAACTTTGATGGTTGGAATGTGGACAAAGGCATGTTCACCGCGCCCGGAATGTGACCGGCCGCAAACTCATCCGTTTCCCTGACATCGACGACGAGCGCTTCGCCTGCACGAACCATTGCGTTGAGCTCTGATGCGCTGATTTCCCGGTGCTGCATGCGCTTCTTTCCCTTTCCGAAACCGAAAACCATGGCCTCTGCCTTTCCCGTTCATGGCACCGCACGACATGACTGCAGCGCCCAACACTAGATTACCACTTGCTCATATCGCATTTGCCTTATATAAGTCAAGTCCGATGCAGATCGTTGGACAAGCGATCCGGTCTAGCAAAGTGATCGCCGCGCGGGTCAGATACCCCGCCGGGCTAAGGGAGAAGACGCAATGTCGTTGCCGCAAATAATCGTCCTCGGTGCTGGGCTCGGTGGAACGATTGCCGCCTATGAAATTCGCGATGCCGTGAAGGGCAAGGCCGAGGTCATGGTGGTCAATGACCAGGAGGATTACTGGTTTGTCCCCTCCAACCCTTGGGTTGCGGTGCGCTGGCGTGAACCGGAGGCAATCAAAGTCCATCTACCTCCAATCATGAGCAAGAAGGGCATTGGCTTTACTGCGATCGGTGCAAAGCGCGTCCACCCGGCGGAGAATCGGGTCGAGCTCAACGACGGCACCTCGCTCCACTATGACTATCTGGTGATCGCGACCGGTCCGGAACTGGCGTTTGACGAGGTCGAGGGCCTTGGCCCTGATGGCTTTACCCAGTCGGTTTGCCGCACCGATCACGCTGCACATGCTGCCGACGCTTTTGACCGCTTCTGTGAGGATCCCAAGCCTATCGTGATTGGTGCGGCGCAGGGCGCTTCGTGCTACGGACCCGCCTACGAATTCGCACTGATTCTCGACACGGAATTGCGTCGCCGAAAGATCCGCGACCGGGTGCCGATGACCTACATCAGTCCAGAGCCCTATATCGGTCATCTTGGGCTCGATGGGGTCGGCGACACCAAGACCCTGCTCGAAAGCGAACTGCGCGACCGCCACATCAAATGGATCACCAATGCCCGCATCACCAAGGTGGAGCAGGGCTCAATGCACGTCGAGGAAGTGGCCGACGATGGTTCGGTCAAGGCCAGCCATGATCTGCCGTTCGGTTATTCGATGATCCTGCCTGCGTTCCGCGGCGTGGGGGCAGTGCATGGCATCGAAGGGCTTACCAACCCGCGCGGCTTCATCCTTGCCGACAAGCACCAGCGCAACCCGACATTCAAGAATATCTATTCGCTCGGCGTCTGCGTAGCCATTCCGCCGATCGGACCGACCCCGGTGCCGGTGGGCGTGCCCAAGACCGGGTTCATGATCGAATCGATGGTAACCGCGATCGCGCACAACCTGGCGCTTGAACTGGCCGGCAAAGAGCCGGTCGAGGAAGCGACCTGGAATGCCGTGTGCCTTGCTGATTTCGGCGATGGTGGCGTCGCGTTCGTTGCGCAGCCGCAGATCCCGCCGCGCAACCTCAATTGGTCATCCAGCGGCAAGTGGGTCCACCTCGCCAAGATCGGTTTCGAAAAATACTTCCTGCACAAGGTTCGTCGGGGAACCAGTGAGCCTTTCTACGAAAAGCTGGCGATGCATGCACTGGGCATTCGCAAGTTGCGTTTCAAGTAAGGAGATCAGGTGATGACGATTGATTCCGCCGTATTCCGTTTTGCCGGACTGGTAGTCTTGGGCAGTCTGGCGCTCGCCCATTGGGTGAACCCCGCCTTCCTCTGGCTGACCGCATTTGCCGGAGCGAACATGTTTCAGGCCAGTTTTACTGGTTTTTGCCCTGCGGCAATGATCTTCAAAAAGCTGGGCGTGAAGCCTGGCGCATCGTTCAACTGATACGTCGCGCCTGAAGTGAGTATGCCATGTCCCGCCTGAAGACATCACTCCTGAGCCTCAGTCTGCTGCCGCTATCCTGCGTCATCGCTGCCCCCCCGGCGATGGCGCAGGACCTCGCCGCCGCCATCACCGACGCCCTGGCCAACGCCCCCACGTTGGTTGAGGCAAGTGCCGGTGAGGCGGCGGCGAAAGCTCGACTGGATCGCGCGCGTGCAGAGAGCAATCCGCTGCTGAAAGTGGAAGGGTCCTACGGCGCAGGCCGGATCGACAACGGCGGTTTCTTCGGCATTACCGCCGACAATGTCTCCCCTCTGGCACTGCAGGCCACCGCCGAAATGCCAATCTATGCTGGCGGGCGCGTGTCTTCAGCCATCGATCAGGCACGCGGCGGGGCCGACGTAGCGCGCTTCGGTGCCGAACAGGCCCGTCTGCAAACGATCGTGCTCGCGGTTAGCACCTATACCGAAGTGCTGACCTCCCGAAAGCTGGAAGCGCGCTACGGGCAACTTGCAAGCGAGCTCGCCGAGACCGAGCGGCAGGCAGGACTGCGCTTTCGTGCGGGCGAAATCGCCAGTTCGGAATTGGCCCAAGCCCGAGCGCGTAAAGCAGAGGCCGACGCCGGCCTTGCCCAGGCGCAGGGCAGGCGCGCTTCGGCCGAAGCCGCTTATCAGCGACTGACAGGCAAGCCTGCGGGCGATCTTGCGCCTCTGCCTGACTTGCCGCCGGTTCCGCCCACTCTCGACGAAGCTCTCGACATGGCGCGTCAGAACAATCCGGCACTGCGTCAGGCAAAGGCAGGCGTCGACGTTGCTCGCGCCGGTGTTCGCTCAGCCAAGGCAGAGGGAATGCCCACCATCGGCGCCTTCGCTGAAGCGGCACATGTGCGTGATCAGTTCTTCCCGGGATACAAGGCCGATTCTGTCGCAGTCGGCGTGCGCGGACGCTGGACTTTGTGGGCCGGCGGCCGGGTGTCATCGCAGACGCGCGCGGCTGATGCAGATCTCGATGCAAGCGAAGCGCGGCTGCGCCAGGCCGAACAGACGCTCGAAGGCATGGTCATAGATTCGTGGCAGGGGTTGGCCACCGCGCGCCGTATGACCGATGCTTCTCGGGCACGGCGTGACGCAGCGGCCGAAGCCTTGCGCGGCACGCAGTTGGAAGCGCGCGTTGGTGCCAAGCCCACCCTTGCCGTACTGGACGCCGAACGCGAAGCAATTGAGGCTGAGACTGCAATGCTTCAAGCAGAAGGGATGCAGACGGTCGCCGCCTGGCGGCTCAATGCCCTTACCGGGAACATCGCGCCATGACCGACACCGCGATCAACCGGGCCACCGTCCAGATCGAAGCAGCGCGTCGCACCTCCGAAAGGCCGATAGTTCGCACCTTTTTCGACGAACCTACCTTCACAGCAACCCACGTCGTTCACGATCCCGTGACGCGCCGCGCCGCGATCATCGATTCGGTGATGGACTTCGACCAGGCTGCTGGCCGGACCAGCCATGCGTCGGCCGACGCGGTCATCGCTTATGTGCGCGAGCAGAACCTGGCGGTCGACTGGCTGCTTGAAACCCACGCGCATGCGGATCATCTCTCGGACGCCCCCTATCTCAAGAAGTATCTCGGTGGAAAGGTCGTGATCGGACGCGACATAGTCACCGTCCAGAACGTCTTTGCCGGCGTGTTCAACGAGCCTGCCAGCTTCGCACGCGACGGATCGCAATTCGACCACCTGATGGACGATGGGGAGGCCTTCCGCATCGGCAATTTGCCCGCGATTGCTCTTCACGTTCCAGGCCACACACCGGCCTGCCTGGCCTATGTCATCGGCGACGCGGTCTTCGTCGGCGATACATTATTCATGCCCGACTATGGCTCCGCCCGGGCTGACTTTCCAGGTGGCGATGCCCGCACACTCTTCCGTTCGATACGCCGCCTTATGGCCTTGCCCGATGCGACGCGCGTGTTCCTGTGTCATGACTACAAGGCTCCTGGTCGCGATAACTTTGTCTGGGAAACGAGCATCGGTGCCGAGCGGGAGGATAACGTCCACGTCCGAGATGGTATCGACGAGGACACCTTCGTCGCCATGCGCGAGGCGCGTGATCAAACACTCGGAATGCCTCGGCTGATCCTGCCTTCGATCCAGGTCAACATCCGTGCCGGACATTTACCCGAACCGGAGGCCAATGGAGTCAGTTATCTCAAGCTACCGTTGAACCTGCTCTAAGCGGGAGGGCCGCCTATGTTCAGTGAACTCCAATATGTTTTGGGCGGCCTGAGCGGGGTGCTGATCGGCTTTACCCTTGGCCTCGTAGGCGGGGGCGGTTCCATCCTCGCAGTGCCGCTGATGGTCTACGTGGTCGGTGTCAAAAGTCCGCATCTGGCGATTGGGACCAGTGCACTTGCAGTCGCTGCGAACGCGCTTGCTGGGTTGTGGAACCATGCACGCGAGAAAAACGTCAACTGGCGCTGCGGTGGTTCGTTCGCAATTGCCGGCGTTATCGGCGCGCTCGGTGGCTCGACGCTTGGAAAGGCCTTCGATGGCCAGAAGCTACTATTCCTATTCGCCCTTTTGATGCTGGTAGTGGCTGTCGCAATGTACCGTGGTCGGGGCGCATCGGGTATAGAAGGCGTCCAGTGCAACCGGGAGAACTTGCCGAAGGTAATCACCTTCGGCATCGGTACGGGCACGCTGTCGGGCTTTTTCGGGATCGGAGGCGGGTTCCTGATCGTGCCTGCGCTGGTCGCCTCGACAGCGATGCCGATCTACCGGGCTATCGGTACTTCGCTGATCGCGGTTGCCGCATTCGGGCTGACGACTGCGGCGAACTATGCCTTGTCCGGCCTGCTCGACTGGCCGCTTGCAACAAGCTTCATAAGCGGCGGGATCGTCGGATCGATGCTTGGCGCTGCGGCGGCACGCAAGCTGTCGGCATCTAAAGGGCGGCTAAATACCCTGTTCGCCGCACTGGTCGCCATCGTCGCTGTATACATGCTCTACCGCAACTGGATGGCATTCCAGTCCTGAGGGAACGATATCATCAAGGAGAACAGCAATGCACAAGGATTGGCCGTCAATGGCAGGCGAACTGTCAGGAGCCATCAAGGAAGTTCGGCTTGGCACTCCCGAGGTCATGAAGGCATTCTCGGCCATGGCCAAGGCGGCAACTGAAGACGGTGTTCTCGATACGAAAACCAAGGAGCTCATTGCACTGGCAATCTCTGTCGCCATTCGATGTGATGGATGCGTCGCCTTTCACTCCCAGGCGGCAGTCAAGCAGGGTGCAACACGGGAGGAAATTATGGAGACCATGGGTATGGCACTCTACATGGGTGCTGGACCGAGCCTTATGTACGCGGCGCAGGCTGTTGAAGCCTACGATCAGTTTGCAGCGAGCAGACCCTGATCACACGGCCACCCCCGCATCTTACTTATGCGAGCCGACAATCTCTCCCCTTGCGTTAGATCAATGCAGGGGTCGCCCAATTCCATAATGGTAATCTAATATTGGAGATTGGTGATGCAGGGACGACTGACATTTATCCTCCACTTCATGATCAGCACTACGATCATGGGTATCTTTGTAACTGCGGCTTTGAGCGCGGGCTACACAGGAGGCCGGGCAATTCTGATCTCCGCGCTGGCGGGCTTCGTACTAGCAATACCGATCAGTTGGTTTGTCGCGCGAAAGATCACTCATCTCGCCAAGAATTCTGAGAATCCTGCTCGTTAGCAATGTGGCGTGGACCTATTTAAGTCGCATTGCACCGCGATTTAATATGGCTGCAATCTCTTCGGATGTCCGCGCCACTGCCAGTCTGAGCGCCTCATCGACGTGGATATAGCCTTGCGTCACCGTCTGTGCGGCATGCCCCAGCATGGCGGCTATCGTCAGTTCGGAAAAGCCAAGGTCACCCGCGACGCTGCCGAATGTATGCCGCAGCGTATGCGGGGTGGCGTTGGCGATTTTTGCGATGGCACACAAACGACCGAGACAATCCCGGGCCGTTGTGATTGGGCCATCGGTTCCCGCAGATGGAAATACGTAGGGATTGCTGGCGACCGTGGGCTGCTCCAGTATCAACGAGATCGCGGGAGCGCCGATCGCTCGAAGTTGAGCGTCCCCTTTGGTGTCGGGAAACGCCACATAACCTCCTCCGGCATTCAGCCAGTCGCGGCGCATTGCCTGCCCCTCCTGGCGCCGGAAGCCGGTCAGCAGCAGCAGCTTGATGATGGCGATTCCCACCGGGTTTTCGCCGTGACGCTCTGCCACCATCATGGCTGCACCCAGATCTTCGATCTCGGTTACACTCAAACGACGCTTCTTTTTGTTGGTCGCGAGTTTACGGGCGCCCTTGGTAGGGTGTTCCTTCAGCAAGCCCTTGTGCTTCGCATGTCCCAGCACGCTTTGAAGCGTACTCACCACGCGGGGGGCAACACCTGCGCCGCCAGTGCTGACGCCGCCGCGACCACCAGTGCGCGGTTTGGCCGTTTTTCCATTTACGACGTCGGCCTGCATTGCCTCGACGTCAGCCACCGTCAGATGGCGCGCTTTGCGCTGACCGATCAACGGTTTGATGTGTGACTTGATCCGGCTCTCATCCATATTGAGAGTCGAGGCCTTGATGGGTCTGTTGCGTCGCCCAAGAATGCGACCTGCGCGAGCCTCTTCCAGATACCAATCGCATAGCTCCGCAACGGTGACATCTTTGCGAGCCTGGACCACTGCCTCGGCTGGATCGCCGCCTGCCGCAACTTCACCCAGCTTGATCTTGGCCAGATCGCGGGCTTGCTCGACAGTGAAGATGCCATACCGGCCGAGCTTGACCCGGCGAGAGCGCTCATCGACGTTGCGATACTGGATGACGAAGGTTTTCGCTCCCGATGCGCCAACGCGGATTCCAAAGCCCCGAGTTTCAGTATCCCAGTGGAAAGTTTGTCCCTTCGGGGGGATCGGCAGGGCGTCGATCGCCTTCTTGGTGAGTTTTGCCATGTCCGTCTCGATCCAGCGCCTACCGCTTGCTTACGCGGATCACTTCTAGACCAAAAGTAAGCAATACGTAAGCAGAAAAGGGCGTTTAGACGGCGGAAATCGGATGGTGCGGCGAAAGTGATTATACATAACTTGTTGAATATACGCGAATATCGTGTCATATCGCGTTACGGCGTAAGGAAATTTCAAAATTGCCAAGGTTGGGGTCGAGGGTTCGAATCCCTTCGCCCGCTCCAGTTTTCCTGCCAGATTCGGCCTTTCAAGGCGCCGCGCAAGCGGCGCTTTTGGCGCGTGGTGCGGGGGCGGGCCTAGAGCCGCACCGTGCAGACCAGCCCGCCCTCGTCTGGCGATGTCAGCGCGATCGTGCCGCCGTGCTGGGCGACGACCTGCTTCGCGATCGACAGGCCCAGGCCGCTGCCGGGCTGGTCGGGATCGAAGCGGGTGAAGCGCTCGAAGGCGCGGGCGATCTGGTCGGCGCTCATGCCGGGGCCGGTGTCGGCCACGCGCAGCTCCGCGCCGCCCGATGCGCCCGGATCGAGCGCGATGGTCACCTGGCCGCCCGGCGGGGTGTAGCGCACGGCATTGTCGAGCAGGTTGCGGATCAGGATCGCCAGGCTGTCGGCATTGCCGTCCAGCACCAGGCCCGGCGTGATCTCGGCGGCCAGGTCCAGCCCCTTGGCGAGGGCGGCGGGGGCGATCTCGCGCGCGACGTCGGCCGCGAGGCGCGACAGGTCGACCGGGGCGAAGCGCCGCGCGGCGGCGCCATCGGCCTGGGAATCGATTCGCGAGAGCAGCAGGAGCTGTTCGATCACCCCGGTCGTGCGGTCGACCGCGGCATCCAGCTCGGCGAGCGAGCGCTGGGCCGCCGGGTCGCCGCCCAGCGCCTGGCGCGTGGCCTGCGCCCGGGCCTTGAGCGCCGCGAGCGGCGTACGCAATTCGTGCGCGGCATTGTCGGCGAATTCGCGTTCGCGGGCGATGGCGCGGCCCAGCCGCCCCATCAGGTCGTTGATCGCCGCGACCAGCGGCGCGACCTCGCGGGGGATGCGGCCGCCGGCCAGCGGCTGGAGATCGCCGCTGTCGCGCCGGTCCAGCTCGTGCGAGAGGTCGGCGATCGGGCGGATCGCGGCGGTGAGGCGAAGCGTGGCGATCACCGCGACGGCCAGGACCAGCACCAGCATCGGCACGACCAGCGCGCGCGCCATGCGCCAGGCCAGCGCCATGCGGACCGCCGCCGGCTCGACGATTTCCACCGTGAGCGGTTCGGCCCCGCCGCCCAGCGCATAGCGCCGCCAGCGGGTGGTGCCATCATCAAGGTCGGCGAAGCCCGGCGGCGGCGGTGCGGCGCCCGGTGCGGGCAGGGTGCCGGCGCTGGTCATCACCATGCGCCCGGCCCAGATCCGGAAGCCCGCGCCGTGGGCCTGGAGGGCGCGCAGGCCGAAGCTTTCGGTGCTGCGGACCACGCCCAGCCGTTCGCCCTCGGCCGCCTCGTGGACCGACAGCATCTGGAGGAACACCGCCTCCTGCTCCATTTCGTGATCGCGCAGGACCGCGATCGCCGAGCGGGCGCTGAGCAGGCCCGAGCCGGCGACCAGCACCAGCGAGAGCAGCAGCGGCAGGATCAGCGAGAGGAAGGTGGCGCGCCGCAGCGAATAGAGCTTCATGCGCGCCCCGCTTCCGGCCCTGCTTCCGGTGCTGCTTGCCGTGCCGGTTCGCGCGGGACGGTATAGCCCAGGCCGCGCACGGTCACGATCCGCTCGCGCCCGATCTTGCGGCGCAGGCGCGAGACATAGACCTCCACCGTGTTGCTTTCGACCTCGCTGCCCAGGTCATAGAGGCGGGCCTCGATCCGGTCCTTGCCGATCACCCGCCCCTGCGCCGCCATCAGTTCATCGAGCACGGCCAGTTCGCGCGCGGAGAGGTGGAGCGGCTGGCCATCAAGCGTGGCGGTGCGGGTGGCCGGTTCATAGGCCAGCGCCCCGCAGGTGATGACCGGCGAGGCCGAGCCGCGCAGCCGCCGGCGCATGGCCTCGCCGCGCGCGACCAGTTCATCGAGGTCGAACGGCTTGACCAGGTAATCGTCGGCGCCGCTGTTGAGCCCGGCGAGGCGATCCTCCAGCTGGCCGCGCGCGGTCAGGATGATGATCGGCAACTGGTTGCCCCGCCGGCGTTCCGCGCGCAGCAGGTCGAGCCCGGAGCCATCGGGCAGGCCGAGGTCGAGGATCATGAACTCGTAGGCGCCGGTTCGCAGCGCCACTTCGGCATCGCCCAGGGAGCGCACCCAGTCGACCGCGAAATGCCGCGCCAGGCCATCGACGATGGCGCTGCCCAGCATCCGGTCATCCTCGACGAGGAGCACGCTCATCCCGGCCTTTCTCCCTCCCCAGATCGCGGCGCCACGGTTTTCAGACTGGTGTCAGTTTGGCCGGATATGTCCAGCCCCAAACCACCTTCCTGCCCGGCGCCAGCGATCCGCGTGGCACGGCGCGGCGATTGCACGGGGCTTGAAACACGATGGCGACCGATCCTTTCACTGTCTATTCCGGCACGGACCTTTCCACCCTGGCCGGCTCGCTGCTGGGCGCCGGTTCCGGCATCCAGATCGATGCGGCCAGCATCACCCTGGCGGCCTCCGGGGCCACGGCGGTGAACGTCTACGATGGTTCGCTCGGCGCGCTGGGGATCGGCGCGGGGCTGCTGCTCACCTCGGGGACGACGCCGGGCACGACCAACACGGTGGGCTGGTTCGGCCAGGACAACACGGTCTATGCGGCCGATGGCACGCCGCTTACCTTCACCAACGGCGATCCCGCGATCGATGCGGTGGTCAACACCGTGTTCCAGACCCAGTCCTACGATGCAACCATGCTGGCCTTCGATTTCACGGTCAGCGATCCGGCGGCGACCTCGATCTCGTTCGACCTCGTGTTCGGGTCGGACGAGTATCCCGAATGGGTCGACCAGTTCGTCGACTGCGCGGTGATCATCGTGAACGGGGTCAACTATGCCCTGTTCAACCACGATCCCAATGCCCCGCTGAGCGTGATCGGGCCGAACCTGGCCGCCGGCTACTTCCAGGACAATGCCGGGAACGTCCTGCCGATCGAATATGACGGGGTGAGCAAGGTGCTCAAGATCGTCGCCCCGATCAACGCCGGCCAGGTTAATGCGATCAGGATCGGCATCGCCGATACCGGCGATCACATCTATGACAGCGGGATCATCATTTCCAACATGGTGGCCGGCACCACCCCCGGCTCGGGCGTGGTGATCACGCCTGACGTGCCCTGCACCGATGGCGCGGAAACGGTCAACGGCACGGCCGGCGCGGACCTGATCGACCTCAAGGGCGGCGACGATGTGGCCTATGCCGGGATCGGCGACGACATCGTGGTGGCCGGTGCCGGCAACGACAGGGTCTATGGCGGCAGCGGCGAGGATACGCTGCGGGGCGACGAGGGCAACGACCTGCTCGATGGCGGCGCGGGTGCGGCGAACACGGCGGTCTATGCCGGCAAGGCGAGCGACTATGCCCTGGCCTTTTATGCCGCGACCGGCGTGACCACGATCACCGACCACGGCGCCGACGGCAAGGACGAGGGCACCGACAGCCTGCACAACATCCAGCAGGTGAAATTCGCCGACGGGCTGTTCGACCTTTCGGGCGGCGTGCTGACCGCCCATGCCGGCAGCACCGGCGGGGCCAACCAGCCCGGTGCCCTTGCCGTGGCCGGCATCGCCGTTGCGGGCCATGCGCTCACCGCGATCGTCACCGATGCCGATGGCCTGCCGGCCGACCCGGCGGGCATCGCCTACACCTGGCTGGTCTCGGCCGACGGGGTGACCTGGACCGACACCGGGGTGACCGCCAAGACCTTCACCCTGGCCGAAGCCCAGGCCGGGCAGCAGGTCATGGCGACGGCCAGCTACACCGACGGCAAGGGCGCGGCCGAGCTGGTCCAGTCGGGCGCGCTCACCGTGGCCGCGCCCACCGGGGCGCTGGCGATCGAGCTGATGGTGCTGGATACCCCGGCCGGCGGTACGGTGGCCGATCCGCTTACCACGCTGCTGGCCAACGCGGTCGATCTCGGCTTCACCCCGGCCACGGCCGAGGCGGCGATCCTGGCGGCGCTGGGCCTGCCGGGCGTGGACCTGCGGACCTATGATGCCTATGCCGCGCTCCAGGCCAATCCGGCCGATCCGGTGGCCGTGGCGGTGATGAAGGCGGCGGCCCAGGTGGCCATGGCGGCCTCGGTGTCCGATCCCACCGGCTTCAACCTTGCCCTCGCGGTGATCGGCGCGGCCGATGCCGGCACCGTGCTCAACCTGGCCGATCCCGCCACGCTTGCCAGCCTGCTGGCGGGCACCGATCCGGGGCTGCTCGATATCGTCCAGGGTCTCAACAAGGACATGGCCGATGCCACGAGCCTTTCCGGCATCCTCCTGGTGTGGAACGATTATTGCGGGCAGACCGATCCGCTCAAGCCCTACAAGGGCCATCTGGAAACGCTGAGCCAGCCGATCAACCAGGCGCCGGACGGCTTCTTCACCGGCGCGCTGCCCCATGCCCAGCAGGACACGGCCTGCATCGTCTCTGCAACCGACCTGCTCGCCGGCTACACCGATCCCGAAGGCCAGGTGCTGACCGTCTCGGCCCTGACTGCTGACCTTGGCGGCAGTTTCGTGGACAATGGCGACGGCACCTTCACCTTCGTCCCCGACGCGGGCTATGCCGGCCCGGTCGAGGTGACCTACCTGGTCGCCGATCCGCAGGGCGCAGCCACGCTCGGCCATGCCCTGCTGGTGGTCGACGCTGCCGCCGCTCACCCGGCCGACACCACCGCGCCCGAGGCCAGCATTGCCAGCGATGCCATGGGCACGGCCACGGGCGCGGTCACCTTCACCCTCGCCTTCAGCGAGGCGGTCGCCATGTTCGATGCCTCGGCCTTCAGTGTCGCCAATGGCGCGGTTGCCGGCATCAGCGGCGATGGCACCACGTTCACCGTGACCGTGGCGCCCGATGCGGGCATCGAGGGCGCGGTGCAGCTGACCCTGCTGGCCGGCGCTGTGAGCGACCTGGCCGGCAATGCCCTGGCGGCGGACATCTCCGTGAGCCAGGCGGTCGATACGCTCGCTCCCACGGCCACCATCACCGACGATACCGCCGGAACCGCCACCGGCGCGATCACCTATACCGTGACCTTCGCCGAGGCGGTGACCGGGCTGGATGCCGGCGATTTCGTGGTGACGAACGGCGCGGTGACCCAGGTTGCCGGCAGCGGCAGCACCTATGCGGTTACCGTTGCTCCCGATGCCGGGGTGGAAGGCGTGGTGTCGCTGGCGCTGGCCGCTGGCGCGGTGAGCGATCTGGCCGGCAATGCCGGCGAGGCCGCCAGCGCCGCCGACCAGGCGATCGACACCCGCGCCCCCACCGTGGCCAGCTTCGCCCCCGCCGATGCGGCGAGCGGCGTGGCCACGGGCAGCAACCTTGTCGTCACCTTCTCCGAAGCCGTCGCGCTGGGCGCGGGCGCGATCACGCTGCGCCTTGGCGCGCCCGATGGCCCGGTGGTGGAAAGCTTCGCCAGCGGCAGCCCGCGCCTCTCCGTCATCGGTGCCGTGCTGACCATCGATCCCACGGCCCCGCTGGCCGATGGCACGCAGTATTTCGTGGTCTTCGCCAGCGGCAGCGTGATCGACCTTGCCGGCAATGCCTATGCCGGTTCGGCCAGCTGGGACTTCGCCACGGCGGCGGCCCTGCCGCTGACCCTGGTAGGCAGTGCCGGCGCCGACACGCTGATCGGCGGCGCCATGGACGATACCCTGACCGGCCTTGGCGGGGTCGACCGGCTGGACGGACGCGGCGGCTCCGATCTCTACGTGATCGGCAGCGCGGCCGACCATGCGGCGGCCGAAATCGCCGATAGCGGCACCAGCGGCACCGACGAGGTGCGCTTCACCGCCACGACCGGCACGCTCACCCTCCATGCCGGCGACACCGGGCTGGAGCGGGCGAGCCTGGCCACCGGGACCGCGGCTCTCTCGATCAACGCCGCCGCCGTGCTGAACGGGCTGACCCTGGTCGGCAATGGCGGGGCCAACGCCCTCACCGGCACGGCCTTCGCCGATGTTTTGCAGGGCGGCGCGGGCAACGATACGCTCGATGGCGGCGCGGGGGTGGACACCGCTTCCTATGCCGACATCGCGGGTGCCGTGACCGTGAGCCTGGCCTTGACCAAGGCCCAGGCCACCGGGGGCGCCGGCAGCGACCTGTTGCGAAACATCGAGAACCTGGTCGGCGGCGCGGGCAATGACGCCCTCACCGGCAATGGCGGGGCCAATCGGCTGGAAGGCGGGCTGGGCAACGACAGTCTCGACGGTGCAGCCGGGAACGACGCGTTGCTGGGCGGGGCCGGCGACGACAGGCTCACCGGCGGGGCCGGGGCCGATCTCCTGTGGGGCGGCGCCGGGGCCGACCGCTTCGTGTTCAAGGCGGCGGCCGATTCCACCAGCGCCGCGCGCGACACGATCCAGGACTTCAGCCACGCCGAGGGCGACCGCATCGACCTGTCCGCGATCGATGCGATCAGCGGCGGCAAGGACCAGGCTTTCACCCTGGTGGGCGCCTTTGGTCACAAGGCCGGCGAACTGGCGGTCTCGCTCGAAGGGGATCACTATCTCGTGCAGGGCGATGTCAACGGCGACGGCCTGGCCGACCTGGCGATCAGCGTCTACGCTGCCGCGCCGCTCGTGGCCGCGGACTTCATCCTCTAGTCACCCACGCCAGCGGCCGGTTCGTCGCGGGCCGGCCGCTCGTGATCGGGACGATGGAATACACAGGCGACGGAATAATCGCGCATGGCATCCGTTGAGGGGGGAACGATCACCTCCCGGAGCACACGATGCCGATTCCCAATACGCGGGTTTTCCTGAATTCCGTCCTGTCCGGCAACCTGGGCATCCGGTTCTCCCCCGCCGCCTTCGGGGATTTCGCATCGCTGGCCCCCGGCCATCCGGTGGCACCCTGGCTGGGTTCCACCGCCGACCTCAATGGCGACGGCAAGGCCGACCTGATCCTGGGCGCTTCGGCCAGCGACGTGAACGGGCTGGATTCGGGCCGGGTCTTCGTCACCCTCGGCGGGCTGGCGACCGGCACCACCACGGCGCTTGGAGCCAGCGCGCAACTGATCATCGACGGCGCGGCGGCGGGTGACCATGCCGGCACCGCGGTGGCCGGCCTCGCCGACATGACCGGCGACGGCCGGGGCGAGATCCTGATCGGCGCGCCGGGCGTCGATGTGGCCGGGGCCACCGATGCGGGTTCGGCCTATGTGGTCTTCGGGCGCGGCGCGGGCGAGATCAGCCTCGTGGCCATCGATGCGGGCCTTGGCGGCTTTGCCATTCGTGGCGAGGCGGCGGGCGACGCCGCCGGCTCCTCCGTGCTTTCGGTGGGCGATCTCAATGGCGATGGCCGGGCCGATTTCCTCGTCGGCGCGCCGGGCAACGATGCCGCCGCGCTCGATGCGGGCGCGGCCTATGTGGTCTGGGGCAAGGACACCACCGCCCCGGTCAACCTCGCCGATGTCGCCAGCGGGATCGGCGGGTTCAAGATCATCGGCGGGGCGGCGGGCGATCTGGCCGGCACCTGGCTCGGCACGGTCGGCGACATGAACGGCGACGGGCTGAACGAAATCCTGATCGGCTCGCCCAATACCGGTTCGGGCAAGGACAAGGGCGGCGCGGTCTTCGTCGTGTTCGGCAAGGCCACCGGCACGGCGGTCGATCTCAAGGCGCTGGGCAGCAACGGCTTTGCCATCAACGGCATCCGTGGCGACAGCAAGACCGGCGCGCGCGGCGACAACATGGGCGATGCGGTGAGCGGCATCGGCGACGTCAACGGCGATGGCCGGGCCGACCTGCTGATCGGCGCGCCCACGGCGGGGCACGCCTACGTGGTCTTCGGCAAGGCGGGCACCGGCTCGATCGATGCCGCCCAGGTCAAGGCCGGCCTGGGCGGGTTCGAGATCGTCCCCGAGGCGGCCAAGGACCTCGACCAGCTTTCGGTCACCGGCGGGCGCGACCTCAACCGTGACGGCATCGCCGACTTCGTGATCGGCGCGCCCTCGGCCAGCACCAATGGCACCACCACCGGCGCGGTCTACGTGGTCTGGGGCGGCGGCACCGGCAAGGTCGATCTTGCCCTTGTGGCGCAAGGGATCGGCGGCGCGAAGATTTCCGGCACGCCCGACAGCCTGACCGGATCGTCGGTCGTCATCGTCGACGACCAGAACGGCGATGGCGTGGTCGACCTGCTGATCGGCTCGCCGGGCCTGGGCGAAAGCGCCACCCTGCTCTACAGCCCCGCTTCCTGGCAGCCCGACAACACGGTCTATGGCACCGAAGGGGCCGACCTGATTGGCGCGGGCACCCGCTCGGGCGTCCACGCGGTGGGGCCGGATGCCGACAACATCATGGCCCTTGGCGGCAACGACACGATCAGCACCGGCGCGGGCGACGATACGCTCGACGGCGGCGCGGGCGCCGACAGCATGGCCGGCGGGCTGGGCAACGACAGCTACTATGTCGACAATGCGCTCGACGTGGTCAACGAGGCGGCGGGCGAGGGGATCGATACGGTCTACACCGCCATTTCCACCACGCTTGGCGCCAATGTCGAGAACCTGACCCTGCTGAACGGCGGGCTCACCGGCACCGGCAACGTGCTCGCCAATGTCCTCACCGGTTCGACCGGCGCCGACACGCTCGATGGCGGGGCCGGGGCCGATACCATGGCCGGCGGGCTGGGCAACGACACCTACCGGCTGGACCAGGCCGGCGACGTGGTGAGCGAGGCTCCGGGCGGCGGCACCGATACGGTGATCGCCTCGGTTTCCACAACGCTTGGCGCCAATGTCGAGAACCTGACGCTCGCCGTCGCCGGCCTCACCGGCACCGGCAACGAGCTGGGCAATGTGCTGACCGGCTCGGCCGGGGCCGATACCCTCGACGGCGCGGCCGGGGCCGATACCCTGAGCGGCGGCGCGGGCAATGATACCTATCATGTCGACGATGCGGGCGACCGGGTGATCGAAGGCGCGGGCGGCGGCACCGACACGGTGATCGCCTCGGTCGACCATGCGCTGGCCGCCGAGGTGGAGAACCTTGTCCTCACCGGCAGCGCCCATCTTGGCACCGGCAATGGGCTGGCCAACACGATCACCGGCACCGACGGGGCCGATACGCTCGACGGCGCCGCCGGGGCCGATACCCTTGCCGGCGGGCTGGGCGACGATACTTATCACGTCGACAATGCCGGCGACGTGGTGGTGGAAGCCGCGAACGGCGGCACCGACACGGTCATCGCCAGCTTCGACTATGCCCTGACCGAAGGTTCCACCATCGAGAACCTGGCGCTCTCCGGCGCGGCGCACCACGCCACCGGCAACAGCGGCGATAACGTGCTGACCGGCGGGGCGGGCAATGACTTGCTCGACGGCGCGGGCGGGCTCGATACCCTTATCGGCGGCGACGGCAACGACACCTTCGTGGTGAACAGCCACACCGACACCATCGTGGAAACGGCGGCCGGCGGGACCGACACCGTCCTGTCGTCGGTCGATTTCTCGCTGGCCGGGATCGCCAATGTCGAGAACCTGGCGCTGACTGGCGATGCCCACCACGGGCAAGGCAACGACGGGGCCAACCTGCTCCTCGGCAATGCCGGCGCGGACCTGCTTGAAGGCGGCCTCGGCAACGACAGCCTCGATGGCGGCGCGGGTGCCGACACCATGGACGGCGGCGCGGGCGACGATACCTATTTCATCGACAACCCGGGCGACGTGGTGGTCGAAGCGGCCGATGGCGGCACCGATACGGTGGTCGTCGCCACCGACTGGGTGCTGGCCGACAACATCGAGAACGTGAAGCTTTCGGGCACCGGCCACACCCTTGTCGGCAATGCCGCGAACAACACGCTGACCGGCGATACCGGCAACGACGTGCTCGATGGCGGCGCGGGCGACGATATCGAGCTGGGCGGTGACGGCAACGACGTGCTCCATTCCAGTTCCGGCCTCGATACCCTGGCCGGCGGCTCGGGCGACGACGTCTACCGAATCCACGGCGGATCGGCCCATATCGAGGATTTCCAGGGCCACGACACGATCGATGCCAGCGAGGCCACGGGCAATTCCTACATCGACCTTTCGGGCGAAACCGCCACCCGGATCGAGGGCCACAGCGTCGATTATGGCACCGGCGGCGTGGTCACCGGCGCGCTCAACGTCCAGTTCCTCCAGGACCTGACCGGCTCCTTCGCCGATGATATCGCCAACGTCCGTAGCCTCGTGCCGCAGATCGTGGCGGCGCTCGACGGTATTTCCGGCGGCGCGGCCTTCGGCGTGTCCTCGTTCCGCGACAAGATCTGGGGCAGCTTCGGCTCGGGCGGCGACTATACCTACAAGACCGACCTTGCCGTTGGCGCAACCGCCACCACCCTGACCACGGCCTATGCCGGGTTCATCGCCACGGGCGGCGCCGACCTGCCCGAAAGCCAGCTTGAAGCGCTGCTTCAACTGGCCGCGCGCGCGGGCGGCGAGGTGGGTTACCAGACCAATTCCGCGCGCTTCGCCGTGCTGTTCACCGACGCCCCGTTCCACACCGCCGCCGATGGCGCCGCCCAGGGCATCACCACGGCCAATAACGGCAATGCCATCATCAACGATGGCGGGATCATGGAGAACTACCCGGAGATCGCCCAGCTCGCCGCGGCCATGGCGGCGGCCAACATCATCCCGGTCTTCGCGGTCACCCCGGGGCTGGAAGCGACCTACCAGGCCCTGGCCGATGCGATGGGCCGGGGCACGGTGGTGACGCTCACCGCCAACAGCTCCAACATCGTCAGCGCCATCACCACCGGCCTCACCACGGCCACCACCACCCACATCGCCGATGCCATCGGCGGCGCGGGCGACGACGTGATCAAGGGGAACATCGGCGACAATGACCTGACCGGGAATGCCGGCAACGATACCCTTGCCGGCGGGGCCGGAAATGACCATCTCCACGGCGGCGAGGGCGAGGATACCGCCGTCTTTGCCGGGCCGATCAGCGCCTATGCGATCACCCACAATGCCGATGGCACGATCACCGTTTCCGGCAATGGCGAGGGTTCAGACACGCTCGACGGGATCGAGGTGCTCCGGTTCGGCGCCGAGACCTATACGCTCAACGGCACCCCGCTCTCGGGCATGAATGCGGCCCCGGCGATCACGTCCGACGGCGGCGCGGCCACGGCCTCGCTCAGCCTGGTGGAAGGCGCCCTGGCGGTCACCACGGTGACCGGGGCCGATCCCGATCCATCCACCGTGCTCACCTATGCGATCACCGGCGGGGCCGATGCCGCGCTCTTCGCGATCGATCCGGCGACCGGCGCCCTCGCGTTCCGCGCCGCGCCCAGCTTTGCCGCGCCCGGCGATGCCGGCGCCGACAACGTCTACGATGTCGTGGTCAGCGCCAGCGACGGCCTGCTCGGCGCCAGCCAGGCGCTGGCGATCACGGTGACCAATGCCAACGACGCGCCGGTGCTTTCGGGCACTCCGGCGGTGCTGGCGAACGGCGCGGAGGATGCGGCCTGCATCGTGGCTGCAACCGACCTGCTCGCCGGCTACACCGACCCCGAAGGCGCGGCGCTTTCGGTCAGCGCCCTGGCCGCCGACCATGCCACGGTCACCGACAATGGCGATGGCACCTTCACCCTCACGCCCCAGGCCAACTACAACGGCCCGCTGGTCCTGTCCTACACGGTGAGCGATGGTGCGGGCGGGGTCATCGCGGCGACGGCCTCGCTCACCCTGGCTCCGGTCAACGATGCCGCCACGATTGCGGGCGATCTGGCCGGGGCCGTGCTGGAAAGCGGTGGCACCGCCTCGGGCCTGCTTGCCGTGGCCGATGTCGATGCGGGCGAAGCGGCCTTCGCGGCGCCCGCCGCCGCGGCGCTGGCCGGCACCTATGGCGCCTTCACCATCGATGCCGCGACCGGCGCCTGGACCTATGCGGTCGACAGCGCCCGGGCCGCTACCCAGGCGCTCGATCCGGGCCAGCAGGTCAGCGATACGCTGACCGTCACCTCGCTTGACGGGACCGCCAGCGAGACGATTGCCGTCACGATCACCGGCACCAGCTCGCTGGCCGCGATCAGCGGCGAAGTGGCCGGGGCCGTGGCCGCCGAGGCCGCTGCCTTCGCCGGGGGCAGGCTGCTGGTCAGCGATGCCGATGCCGGGGAGGCTCACTTCGCGGCGGTGGACCCGGCGGCCCTTGCCGGTGCCTTCGGCGCCTTCACCTTCGATCCGGCCACCGGCGCCTGGACCTTCGCGCTCGATGGCGCGGCGGTGGAAACCGTGGCGCTGGCCGCCGGCGAACAGGCCAGCCAGGCGCTGACCGTCACCTCGGCCGATGGCAGCGCCAGCGAGACCATCGTGGTCACCGTCACCGGCGCCAACGAGGTGGCGACCATTGCCGGCACGGCGGCCGGCGCGGTCACCGAGGCGGGCGGGCTGGGCAATGCGCTTGTCGGCACCCCTTCGGCTTCCGGCGTGCTCAGCGTGGCCGATCCCGATCACGGCGAGGCCGCCTTCGCCGCGCCGGCCAGCCTTGCCGGCACCTATGGCAGCTTCGCTTTCGATGCGGCCACCGGCGCCTGGGCCTACACACTCGACAACGCCCGCGCCGCCACCCAGGCGCTGGGCGCGGGGGCGACCGCCAGCGATGGGCTGACCGTCACCTCGCTTGACGGTTCGGCCGCCCAGGCGATCACCGTCACGATTGCGGGCGCCAACGATGCGGCGGTGATCACCGGCACGGCGAGGGGTGCCGTGGCCGAGGACAGCACGGCGCTGGTCACCGGCCAGCTGGCCGCGAGCGATCCCGATGCCGGCGAGGCCCGCTTCGCCGCGCCCGCCAGCCTTGCCGGCACCTATGGCAGCTTCGCCTTCGATGCGGCCAGCGGCGCCTGGACCTATGCGCTCGACAATGCCCGCGCGGCGACCCAGGCGCTTGCGGCGGGGCAGACCGTCACCGAGACGCTGGCGGTCCAGTCGTTCGACGGGTCGGCCGCCCAGGCGATTACCGTGGCGGTGAGCGGGAGCAACGATGCCGCGCTGATCGGCGGGACCACGACGGCCAGCGTCACCGAGGCGGCGACGGCCGGCGGCGTGTCGCAGGTGTCGGGCGCGCTCACCATCAGCGACATCGACAGCCCGGCGAGCTTTGCCGGCGGCACCTATGCCGGAACCTACGGCGCCCTGGCGCTCACCACCGGCGGAGCCTGGACCTATACCCTCGACAACGCCAACCTCGCGGTCGATGCGCTGGCCACCGGCCAGGGGCTGACCGACAGCGTGGTGATCCGCGCGGCCGACGGGACCACCCGGGCGATCACGATCGGCATCGTTGGCAGCGACGAGGTCGTGGTCGGCAATCTCACCCTTACCGGCACGGCCGGGGCCGACACGATCGGCGGCGGGGCCGGCAACGACCAGCTGATCGGCCTTGGCGGCAACGATCGCCTGCTCGGCAACGATGGCAACGACACGCTCGACGGCGGCGCCGGCGACGACGTGCTTGATGGCGGCGCCGGCAGCGACACCGCCTCCTATGCCAGCGCCACCGGCGCGGTGACGGTGAGCCTGGCGGTTACCGGCCTGCAGAGCACCGGCGGGGCCGGCAAGGACACCCTGGTCGGGATCGAGAACCTGACCGGCTCGGCCTCGGCCGACAGCCTGACCGGAAGTGCGGGGGCCAATGTGATCGGCGGCGGGGCCGGCGATGACAGGATCACCGGCGGGCTTGGCGCCGACCTGCTGACCGGCGGAGCCGGGCGCGACAGCTTCGTCTATCTTGCCACGGCCGAATCGGGCGCGGCGGTGCACGATACGATCACCGACTTCGCCCACCTTGCCGACCGGATCGACCTGTCCGCGATCGATCCGGTGCTCTCGACCAACAAGAACGATGTCTTCCTGTGGGGCGGCAGCAGCGCCCAGTCGTTCGGGGTCTGGTTCGGCTACGATGCGGCGAGCAATGTCACCCATGTGTTCGGCGATACCGATGGCAACACCGCCACGGCCGAGCTGTGGATCGACCTTGCCGGCAATGTTGCCCTGACCCAGGCCGATTTCGTGCTCTGACCCGCTAGACGAACCGCAACCCGGCACCCCAGGCGCCCCCCCAGCGCGCCGGGTTGCGGCACAGGCCGGGGCAGGGATTCGGGCGTGGCAACCGATTGAAGCGCCCGGTTGCGGTCTGGCCGGCGACCGGCCATGGTGCGCGGCGGGCGCACGCGCCTCATCCCGAAACGGGACATGGTTTACGCGAAGGGAATAATTCCCCGCGCGATCCGTTGAGGCAGGGTGGAGGTTCGATGACGAGTGCCGGTGTCCCTGCTGCCCGAGAGAAGTTCCAGGCGCGGATCGTGGCCTTGCTGCCCCGTCTGCGCCGCTTCTGCCATGGGCTGGCGGGGAACCGCGATCTCGGCGACGACCTTTTGCAGATCACCGTCGAACGGGCGCTGGCCCGTCACGACCAATGGGAGCCGGGCACCAGCCTGGAGAACTGGACGATGAAGATCGCGAGCAATGCCAACATCGATCGCCTGCGGGCCGAGAAGGTGCGCGGCTTCGCGGTGGGCATCGACGAGGCGCATGACCTGCCCGGCGAGGATGCGCTGGCCCTGCTTGAATTCCGCTCGGAACTGGAAGCGGCGCGCGCGGCCCTGGCGGCCATGCCCGAACCGCTGCGCGCGGTGATGGCCGCCGTGGTGATCGACGGCCAGTCCTACCGCGAGGCGGCCGAGCTGTTCGAGATCCCGATCGGGACGGTGATGAGCCGGGTGTCGCGGGCGCGCCAGTTCGTCGAGGCTTTTGTCCGGCGTGGCCCGGAAAGGATGGTGGCGGCATGAGCACCGATGACCGGACCCCGCGCCGGGGCTTGCCCGGAGCGCGCCTGCCGGATGACGAGCGGATTTCCGCCTGGCTCGATGGCCAGCTGGACGAGGAAGGGAATGCCGAGATGGCCGATCTTGCCGCCCGCAACGAGGAACTGGCTGCCCGCGCGGCCCGGCTGCGCGGGATGGACTCGCTGGTGCGCGCCGCCGTTCCCGCCGAGGATGAGGCGATCCCGGCCGAACTGCTGGCCCGGCTGGGCCTGGCGCCCGCCGCGCCGGTTGGCGAAGCGGGGGCCGAACCGGCCGGCCTTGCCAGTGCCGCCGAGGGTGCCGCCGAAGTGATCGACCTGGCTTCGGTCCGCGCTGCTCGCGCAGCCCGGGCGCCGGCCCGTTCGGCGCCGCGCCTTGCCGGACTGGGCCGGATCGCGGCCCAGCTCCTGCTGGTCTTCGGGCTGGGACTTGGCATCGTGTTGGCCGTGGGCCAGCACCGCGAGACGGCCGGGCCGGATGCCGCCGCCTCCTACCGCGTGCTGGGCGACGATGCTGCCGCGCCGGCCGCGGCCAATGCCCTGGTGCGGTTCGCCCCCGGCATCGATGCCCTGGAAGCCCAGGTCCTGGCCCGCCGGGCCGGCGCCGTGCTGGTCGGCCCGCCCTCGGCGGCGGGGACCGCGCGGGCCGCGATCGATCCGGCGCGGCGCGATGCCGTGCTCGCCCGCCTGCGCGCCGCGCCCGGCGTGGTGCTGGCCGAACCGCTCGACAGCGGGGCGCCGCAATGATCGGCCGGCGCCTGTTGCTGGTGCTGGCCCTGGTCATGGGCGCGGCCTTCGCGCTCGGCCCCGGGCCGGCGCGCGCCGCGCCCGAATTGCCCGGCGCGCCGGTGGCCGTGGCCGGTGCCCAGTCGGCCAGTCGCCGGGTGATGATGATGCTCGATCTTGGCGCCGAGCATTACCGTTCGGGCAGCGACTATGGCGGCGACTATGGCGATGCCATGGGTATCAAGGCGCGGCTGCGCTTTGCCCGCAAAGTGGCCCGCGCGCACCGCCTGGCCCTGGTCGATTCGTGGCCGATGCCGCTGATCGGGGTGGACTGCATCATTTTCGAGATCCGCGACGGGCGGACGGTCGAGGCCGTGGTGCGGGAACTGTCCGCGGTGCCCGGGGTCTCGTGGTCGCAGCCGCTCAACGAATTCGAGATGCTCGAGGCGCGGCCACCCGGCCCCGCCCGCGCCGCCACCGTCAGCTACAACGACCGGCTGTTTTCCGCGCAGCCGGCCGCTTCGCTTTGGCACCTAGCGCGGCTTCATGCCGTGGCCACCGGGCGCGGGGTGACCGTGGCGGTGATCGACAGCCGGGTGGATCTCTTGCACCCCGACCTTGCCGGGCAGTTCGCCGGCTCGGTCGATTTCGTGCCCGGGCGCCCCCAGGCCGAACGCCACGGCACCGGGGTGGCCGGGATCATCGCGGCGCGGTCCAACAATGCCCAGGGGATCGCCGGGGTGGCCCCCGATGCCCGCATCCTCGCGCTTCGGGCCTGCTGGGAGCGCGCCACCGGCGGCGTCACGGTGTGCGACAGCCTGACGCTGGCCCGCGCGCTCACCTATGCGATCGATCACGGCGCCGGGGTGGTCAACCTGAGCCTGACCGGGCCGCGCGACCCGCTGATCGCCCGGCTGGTGGCCCTGGCCAGCGCGCGCGGGGCGACCGTGGTCGCCGCGGTGGACCAGAAGGACCCGGCGGCGAGCTTCCCGGCTTTCCTTCCGGGCGTGGTCGCGGTGGGCGACGAACGCTTGTCAGATCGATTGCAGTCCGCCTACAAGGCGCCCGGACTGGATGTCCTGACCACGCAGCCGGAGGGAAAATGGGATCTCGTCAGCGGCAGCTCCTATGCCGCGGCCCACGTCAGCGGGCTGGTGGCCCTGCTGCGGCAGTTGTCCGGCCGCCGCACCGCGCCTGAAACGCTGCTCGGCCCCCATGGCACCCTTGACGCCTGCGCCGCGCTTGCGCGGGTTTCGCACCTCGATCGCAGGGCTTGCCTGCGCTAGGGCCACGTGGCCGGGCCTGGCGGGGGGGCTGGCGCTGCTGCTGGGCGCCGCGCCCGCGGCGGCGCAGGTGGCAGCAAACGTCACGCTGGCTAGCAACCAGTTGTTCCGGGGCGAGACGATCAGCGCCGACGATCCCGGCCTGGCCCTGGCGGTCAGCGCGGATCTGCCCGGCGGGCTGTTCGCCGGGGCCGATGCCAGCTTCGCCGCCGGCGGCGAGGCGCCGCGGCTGACAGCGGCGAACCTCTATGCCGGCGTGGCGCTGCGCCTGGGCGAGGCTTCGGTCGAGGCCGGCGCGATCCATCGCCGCTATGGTTCGATCTACGACGATGCCTATCGCCCCCGCTTCACCGAGCTCTATGCCGGGATCACCCTGCGCCGGGTGCAGGTGCGCGCCTTCGTTTCGCCCGATTACCTGGCGGACGGGCGCAACACCTATTACCTCGATGTCAACGCGCGGCTGGCGAGCCTGGGCCGCTGGACCTTGCAAGGCCATGGCGGGCTGGCCCTGATCCCGCACGATCTGGGCGATCCCGATACCAGCCTGATCAGCTACGAGGACTGGAGCCTGCGTGCGAGCCGCCCGCTTGGCCCGTTCACCCTGGGCCTGGGCGTGGCGGGCACCAACTACCCGGTGTTCGGCCCCAGCGGGAAGGTCCGCTTCAGCGCCCAGCTCAGCCGGGCGTTCTGAGCGCCGGCGCCCCGCTTCAGGCAGGTGCTTCAGGCTGGCACTTCAGGCATTCACCACCGCGATGGTCGAGGAGGTGCAGCTGCACCGCAACTGCCAGAATGGCACCGTTGCGGTTTGGCTCCTGGCCGGGCTGTCAGTATCGGGGCCATCGCAACTTGCTCTCCCGCTGCGATGCGGGAGCGGCGAATGCCGGATCGCCGGCGCGGAAGGAAGCCATGCCCAGGAACAGCATCACGATCATCCTGGGCCTGAGCATCCTCAGCTGGGCGATCATTGCGGTTGGAGCCCTTTGGGTCGCACAAGTCATAGCCAGGCTCTGACGCCGTTCCTCCGCCCGGTCCCCCGGCCGGGCGGAGGAGTGGTCTTCCCGATCGGGGGCGATCAGGCGGGCGGGCGGATCGCGCGGCTGGCGAGGGTGCCGGCCAGTTCGGCGAGGTCGAGCGGCTTGCGGAGGAAGGTCCATTCCTCGCGGCGTTCGCCCCCTTCCGGCAGGTAGCCGCTCATCAGGACCACCGCGATTTCCGGATCGATCCGGATCGCCGCCGAGGCCAGTTCCAGCCCGGTGATCCCCGGCATGATCACGTCGGTCAGCAGCACGTCGAACCGCTCGCGGGCGAGCAGGGCCAGCGCCGCGGCGGGATCGCCACAGGCCGCCACGTCATAGCCCAGATCGACCAGCAGGTCCTCCAGCGCCTCGAGCGCATGGTGCTCGTCCTCGACCACCAGAACCCGCGCCGCGCCGGGCGCGCGGTGACGGGCCGATGCGGGCGTGGCGGCCGGCGTGGCGGCGGGGAGCGGCGGGGGGAAGTGCGCCTCGGCATCGCCCTGCCGGTCGGCCAGGGCCATGGCGGCCTGGGTCATCGCCGCGGCGCGCTGGGCCGTGTCGCGGATGATCCCGACCAGCTGGGCCAGGTCTGGATCGTCGGTCCGCTCGCGCAGCAGGCGATCGCAGGTGAGGCCGATGATCGAGACGACGTTGTTGAATTCGTGGGCCATGTGCGCCGAGGCGCGGCTGATCCGGCCGAGCAGGTCGATCACCCGCTGCCGTTCGGCGGCGAGATCGAGCGCCATGGTCTTGGATTCGTCGATCAGCGCGGCCTGGATGCCTGACTGCATGATCGCGGCCACCACCGGATCGGAGGGCGCGAAATCGGCGATCTGGAGCGACTGGGCCAGCGGCCAGGTCCGTTCGGGCACGATGCCCAGGGCCAGCAGGTAATCGCCGCCCGCCGCGATGACGCTGCCCGACAGGCTGAGCGCGGGCTGGCGCAGGCGCAACTGGACCGGCTTGTCCGCCGCGGCGGACAGCGCCAGGTCGGGCGTGTCTTCCAGCACCTGGTCAAGCGCGGCGCCCAGCACCCAGTCGCCCGCCAGCCGGCGCAGGGCCGGGCCGGCCGAACGGATGGTCCCCGCCGCGCCCACGCACAGGTAGGCGGGAAACAGCCGGCCAAGCCGTTCGCTGCCCAGTTCGAGGTGGATCATGCCGGCGGTCCGGCGCGGTGCGGGCGGTGGTGCGCGGGGCTGTGCGGGGGGCTATGTTCGACCAGGAATTCTGCGCCGCCCGGCCCATGGCCGAGGAAGGTGACCGTGCCGACCCGGCCAAACCGCGCGGCCAGCCCTTCGAGCAGGCCTTCTACGAAGGGTTCCAGCCCGGCGCGGGTGGAGCGGTAGGCGAGGTGGAGGCGGCGCGGTCCATCCCCGCCATTCGCGCCTGGCTCCTCGTTCAGCACGGTGAAGCCGGGCACCTGGGCTTCGGGCATGGCGACGCGGACCGCGTGGTGCATCCGGTCAAGGTTGGCGATGAACCCGGCCAGGTCCTGGCCAACGAAATCCATGATCCCGGCATAGGGGCCGGAGGCGGCGAAGCGGACCCAGTGGCGGCCGAATTCGCGCAGGGCTTCCGGAAGGGTGAGGCCCATCTGCTCCGCCGTGGCGGTCAGCAGGGCCACGGTCTGCCTGTCGGGATAGACCATGGCGCTGATCATGTCGGCCGGGCCAAGGCCGAGGCGGCGTTCGAGATCGTCCCAGACCCCGGGGCCGGCCGTCTCGATCACCATCTGCCGGATGGCCCGGTGAATCATGCCATACATCGCGCGCGCCTGCCTTTCCGCGGCCGGTTCAGTCCAGCCGGCCGAGCAGTTCGGCCAGCCGGTCCACCTGGCGATCGATCTTTTCCAGCTTGGCGGCGGTCCAGGCGGCCAGTTCGGGATCGAGGGCGCCGGACAGGCGCGCCTGGAGGTTGGCCGTGACCAGCCTGATGGCGTTGAGCGGCTGGCGCGCATCGTGCGACAGCTTCTTGCGCGATTCGTCCGTTTCCATCCCGACCATGACTTTCCAGCCGATCCCGTGGCCGCTGCCACCCACGGCACACGCACAGCACAGCCGCGCGGATTGGCATAGGCCCGCTTGCTTGCCGAATGCGGGCATTCTGGGCCAAGGTCGTGCCGATTGCATGGCATTTTGCTGCCGTTTTGCCACCAATCGCGTTAGGCAGACCGGACCGGCGGCACTAGGTCGTTGGGCTTGATCGGCAATTTGCGTTTCGATGGGCTGGACGAGATGAAGCACGCAATCGATTTTGTGGCCGAAGGCGCTCTGCCGCGCTGCCGCGTGCTGATCGTTGACGATGATGCCGATACGCTTGAGGAATACTGCGAAAACGCCGCGCGTCTCGGCTACGATGTGATCGGCGCGCCCAACCCGGCGGAAGCCCTGCAACGCCTGGCCGAGGATCCGTCGATCGGGATCGTGGTCACGGACCTCGAAATGCCGACCATTGGCGGCCTGGCCTTTCTTGATGAGATGTCCTCGCGCTTTTCGCTGCTGCGCGCGATCGTGCCGATCGTCATCACCGGCCACGGCTCGCTGGCCAGCGCGGTCGAGGCGATGCGGTTCAACGCCAAGGACTTCCTGACCAAGCCGGTCGATCCGGAAGGCCTGGCCGGCGCCCTGCGCCGCGCGACCCGCGCCTGGCAGGATCTCTATGCCGGCTTCCGCCTGATGGCGATCGCGCGGCAGGCCCAGGCGCCCGGACAGGCCCAGGCTTCCGGCGCGATTCCCGGGGCGGGCGCGGGGCCGGTCCCCGCCGCCGGTGCCGACCAGCCGCCGCTCAGCCCCGAGGCCGAGCGCGAGGCCATGCTGGCCCAGGTGCGCGGGATCATGCGGATGCGCGAGAAGCGCGGCAATTTCCTGGATGGCCAGCTCTTTTCCGATCCGACCTGGGACATCCTGCTCGATCTCACCGCGGCGCGGCTCGAGGGCAAGCCGATCGCCGTGTCCAGCGCCTGCGCGGCCACCAATGTCCCGCTCAGCACGGCGCTGCGCTATGTTCGCAGCCTGGTCGATGCCGGCATGGTCCGGCGCTGGAAGGACACCGAGGACCGGCGGCGCGATATGCTGGAGCTGGAAGACCGGACGATGGAGGCGATGACCCGCTACCTGGCCGACGTGCGTCGGCGTGGCGGGGTGGGAGCCTGAGGGCCGGTGCCCTCAGAGCCGCGGGAAGCTGAGCCGGAAGGTCGTCCCCGGCCCGTCCGGCGTATCCACGATGGCGATCCGCCCGCCGTGCAGTTCGACGATCTGGCGTACCAGCGACAGGCCGATGCCGGTGCCCGGCCGCACCCCCACGTTGCTCCCGCGCCGGCGTTCCTCGAACACCGCCTCGCGTTCCGCCGCCGGGATGCCGATGCCGTGGTCGCGGATGGTCACCACGATATCGTCGATCCCGGCAGCGGCGGTGATCGCGACCTTGGCCGGCGGGTCGGAATACTTGAGCGCATTGCCCACCAGGTTGGCGAGCGCGCTTTCCATCAGGGCGGTATCGAGCGCCATCACCGGCAGGTCGGGCAGGTCGAGAGTGAATTCGGGCGCCGGATCCGCCCCCGGATCGCCCCCGGCGTGGCCCTGCACCACCGCGGCGATCACGTCGCGCAATTGCCCGGGATGGGGCGCATAGCCCATGGCGCCCAGATCGTTCTGCCCGCGCTCCAGGGTATCGTCGTAGAGGCGCAGCAGCCGGCGCACCGCATCGCGGATGCGCGCGGCGCGCGCCGCCAGCCGTTCCGCGCTCATCCCTTCGCCCTTGCGTTCGATCTGCTGGGCGGCCGAATCGATCACCGCCAGCGGCGCGCGGAATTCGTGGCTGGCCACCGCCATGAAGCGGCGCTGGAGGGTGCTGGTCCGGCGCTCCAGGTCGAGCGCGACCTCCAGTTCGGCGGCGGTCTGGTAGAGTTCGTCGACATTGGCGATCAGCAGGACCAGCGCATCCTCGCCCGCATAGCGGATGCGCGCGCCCGAGACCGAGCAGCCCGCCGTGTCGCCGCGGGCATCGCGCAGGCCCAGCAGGGCGCTGGCCGAACCCTGGGTGAGCAGCTTGCCGCGCAGGCGATCGAAGGCGGCGGGATCGGCGAACAGGCTGGCCGGATCGCGCCCGCTCTCGGCCTGGTCGCCCAGCAGGGCCAGGGCGGCGTGGTTGGCCCGGATCACCCGGCGGTCCTCCACCGACAGGACCAGCGCCGGGGCGACGTCGAGCATCAGCACGGCCTCGAGCGCTTCCTCGCTGGCGGCAAGGCGGCGCGAGACCTGGATCAGCTCGGACATATCCTGCTGGGCGACCAGGCAAGCCGGCGCCCCGCTGACCGGATCGGTGACCAGCGAGAGCTGGACCGAGTGGACCGGCCAGCCGGGCAGGGTCATGCTCGCGGTGGAGCGCGCGATGCCGCTGCGGCTGGCCTCGCGCAGCAGGGCATCGGCCTCGTCCGGGGCGGCGAACATCGCCTTGAAATGATCGGTGCCAGGCGGCTGGAGCCGGTCGAACTCGGCAAAGGTGGCGAGCGCGCCGGGATTACGCATCAGCACCTCGCCGCCCAGCGAGAACAGCGTGATCATCATCGGGATGTGGCGCAAGGCCTCGATCGCGCGCAGTTCGGCCATGGGCAACTGCTCGTGGGGCAGGGCCTGGATTTCCACCAGCATCGCCTCGGGGTGGCCGGACAGGCTCAACCCGCGGCAGCGGCACAGCGCCGTGGTTGGCTGGCCGCGCGGGTAGAAGGTCCAGTTCTCGGTGCGCTGGCCGCCGCGCAGGAAGGTTTCGCGGTATTCGGCCAGGCGGATCGCGGTGGCCGTGCTGTGCGGCCCGAGGTCGCGCGTCAGCAGTTCGTCGACCGACCGGGCGTTCCAGAAGGCCAGCGCCGCTTCGTTCGACCAGCAGATCCGCGCCGTGGCGAAGGAATAGATATAGACCGGGGTGCCCAGCAGCCCGTAGGCCTTGAGGCCGGCTTCCCCGATCGGCGCAAATGGGGCCATATCCGCCGCGCCCGCGTCACTCACGTCCTGCCCCTACCCCTCGCCGGCAACCTGCGCCATCTCGCAACCGATTGAAATCCCCGGACTGCAAATGTCAATCGACCATTCGTACCAAAGTGCTGATAATCAGGAAAAAACAACCATATCGTTGCAGCGGCGATTGTGGCTTTCCTATCTGCGCGCGGCAATCATCCCGCTGCTGGTGGTCGAAATCGGGTTCCTGGCGATCTACTGGGCCAGCAGCGCGATCACCTACCGCGAGAACATCGCCACGATCGGCGCGGTCTCGCGCGGGTTCCTGGGCGAGGTGGCCCGCCAGCAGGCCGGCGCGCTCGACAAGGAACTGGCCGGCTATGCCGCCAAAACCGTGCTGCTCGCCGCCCAGACCCGCCGCGCGCTCGACGGGGGTTTCACGCCCTCGGCGGCCGAACGGGCGCGCCACCGGTTCGATGCCGACGGGGCGATCTACTCCACCCGGGACATCGGCAGTGCGGCGAGCTTCTATTCCGCGAAGACCCGGCCGTCCCGCGCGGACCTGGCGGCCATGCTCAGGCTGGGCGCGCTCGACCCGCTGATGATCGACATCCACCGCAGCACGCCGGGGGTGATGTCGGTCTATTTCAACTCCAGCCGCAGCTACAACCGCATCTACCCCTATATCGATGCCGGCGGCCAATATCCGCACGACATGGATATCCCCTCCTACAACTTCTATTACCTGGCCGATGCCCGCCACGATCCGCAGCGCAAGGCGGTGTGGACCGAGGCCTATGTCGATCCGGCCGGGCATGGCTGGATGATCTCCTCGATCGCGCCGGTCTGGCAGGGCGCGGGGCGGGGAGAGCGGCTGGCCGGAGTGGTCGGGCTGGACATCGGCCTGGGGGCGATCATCGACCGGCTCAAGCGGATGAACCTGCCGTGGATGGCCTATGCCGTGCTGGTCGACCGCGAGGGGCGGATCATCGCCCTGCCACCCGAAGGCGAGAAGGATTTCAACATCCGCGAGCTGACCTCGCACCAGTACGAGCAGGCGATCCGGCAGGACAGTTTCAAGCCCGATGCCTTCGATCTCAACCGCCGCGCCGATACCCGCCCGCTGGCCGAGGCGATGCGGCGGGCCGATGCCGGCGAGGCGGAGCTGCGCTTCGACGGGCTCCACTATGCCAGCTTCGCCACCGTGCCGGGCACCGGCTGGCGGCTGGTGGTGATCGCCCCGGCCAAGGTGATCAACGCCCCGATCGACAGCCTGCTGGGGCGGCTCAAGCTGGTCGGCCTGGCGATGTTCGCCGCCTTGCTCTTGTTCTACTTCGGGTTCTTCCTGTTCCTCTATCGCCGTGCCCGCGGGGTCAGCGCCGAACTTTCCGGCCCGCTGGCCGAGATCTCGGGGATCATGGGGCGGATCGGCCAGGGCGCCCACCGCCAGCATTTCGCCGGCGCCGATGTGGCCGAGCTGGATGGCCTGGGCCGCGACCTGGTGGCCATGGGCAACCGGCTGGGCGATGCCCACGAACGGATCGTGGCCCAGGAGCAGGGGCTGCGCGAGGCGAACCAGCGCCAGCAGCAGGCCGCCGACCAGAACGCGCGGCTGGTGCAGATCATGAGCCATGAATTGCGTACGCCGCTGGCCCTGATCGACAGCGGCGCCCAGATCATCGAGCGCAAGGCCGAGAGCCTCGGGCCGGACGACCTGCGCCGCCGCTCCGACCGGCTGCGCGGCGCGGTCCGCCGCATCGCCGAGCTGATCGACAAGCTGGTGACCAGCCTGACCCCGGCCGATCCGCAGGGCGCGGCGGCCTTGCCGGCCCCCCTGCCGGTGGACCTGGCAATGGCGGTGGAAACCGCCAGCGCGGGGCTGGATCGGACGCGCATCGCGGCGGGCCGGACCGAGGCGGTGACCGCGCTGGCCGATCCCGAGGCCGTGGTCGGCGCGATCCGGGCCGCGCTCGACAATGCCCTGCGCTATTCCGGCGCGGGCGGCACGGCGCGGGTGGATATCCGGCGCGAGGGCGGCAGCGCGGTGATTGCTATCACCGACAGCGGGCCGGGCCTGGGCGAGGCCGAACTGGCCCAGGCCGGCCAGTTGTTTTTCCGCGGCGACAATGCCGCGGGCAGCGTCGGGGCCGGGGTCAGCCTGCACCTGGCCCGTCGCCGGCTGGAGGAAAGCGGCGGCCGGCTGGAGCTGGAACGCGGCGATCCTGCTGGCCTGGTGGTGCGGATCGTCCTGCCGCTGGCGGGAGAAGGGGCATGAGCGCGCGCATCCTGTGCATCGAGGACGAACCGGGCCTGGGCGAGGACATCACCCTTGAACTGGAGGATGCCGGCTATGCGGTCGATCTCGCCACCGATGGCGCGCAGGGTCTCGCCGCGCTGGGCGCGCGGGCCTATGACCTGGTGCTGTGCGACGTGCAGGTGCCGGTCCGCAGCGGGCTGGACGTGCTGGCCGAGGCCGCCGATAATCCCGCCTATGGTGCGCCGCCCTTCATCATGCTGACCGCCTATTCCGACCCGGCGCTTCATGTGCGCTGCGCCCGGGCGGGGGCGCGCCACCTGCTGGTCAAGCCGGTCGACTATGATGGCCTGCTTGCCCTGATCGCGCGGGAACTGGCGCGATGATGCGCCGCGATCCCCCGGTGCGGCTGCTGGTGGTCGATGACGATGCCGAGGCTGCCGCCGAACTGGCCGAACTGTTCGAGGCCCATGGCGCCGTGGTGAGCCTGGCCCAGGATGCGGCCGAAGCCCTGCGCCTGGTGGTCGAGGCGCGGCCGGAGATCGCACTTGTCGATCTCCAGCTTGGCGCGGCCTCGGGGGCGGAGCTGGCGCTGGGCTGGCATGGCACGGCGGGCGCGCCGCTGGTCCTCCTGCTCAGCGGCCGCGCCTTGACCGCGGCCGAGGCGGCGGCCTTCGGCGCCGACGCGCCCCCCTTGCTGCGAAAGCCGATCGACCTGGCCCGGCTGGTCGCCGAGGTGGACCGCCTGCGGCCCTAGGGTCCGTACTCAATAAGGTTGCGCGGGAGGCTGTTGGCTGATTCAAGGTGTCCGAGG
>NZ_JBHRTQ010000016.1:0-2011 GCF_042646485.1 Novosphingobium bradum
CGGATTGTGCAGCGCGCGGTGGAACAGGACATATCTGGCCGCGCCGCTGGCGATCGCGTTGACCGCCAGGGTCAGCGAGCCGGTGAGCTGGCCAATGCCCTGGAAGCCCACGACATAGGCCGGATCGGCGCCCAGGTGTTGGGCCAGCCAGGAGGAGGTGACCACCGAGAGCCCGTCCACCGCGGCCTGGCCGCCGGAGGTGGGAAACAGCGGCGAGGACACGAAGCCATCGATCTGGTCCACCGTCAGCCCGGCGTCGGCGATGGCCTGGCGCGCGGTTTCCACCGTAGTGGCACCCAGCGGACGCTCGGCCCGGCGCAGGATCGGGCTTTGCGCGTAGCCGGCGATGGCCACCTGGTTGCGCGCCGCGAACAGGCCGCTCATGCCCCGGTCTCCAGGCGGAAGGCGGGGACGGCCACATCCTCGCGCAATTGCTCGAACGCGACGGTTACCGGCAGGCCGATACGCAGCTCGGCCTCGACGCAATCGAGCAGCCGGGCCACGATCCGCACCTCGGGATGATCGACCAGTTCGACATCGGCAAGGATATAGGGCGTCTCGAAGCCCTGCAGGAACGAGCGGTGGATCGTGCTCCAGGTGCGAAGCCGGCCGCGCCCGCTGGCCGGCTCGAACCGGAACTCCGGCTCGGTGGACAGGCAGTGCGGGCAGGTGACATCGGGCGGGAAGGTCATCTCGCCGCAGGCCGAGCAGCGCGCCAGGGTGAAGACGTGGCGCGCCGCCGCCGCCCAGAACCCGGCCGAGGTTTCATCGGGAACCGGCACGGGACGCCCGCGCGGCGCGGCTTTCGCTTCCATCTCGTCCATGCTCCTCTCGCCCGCCGGCTTGCCGATGCGTGGCAGGCTTGGCCCGGTGCCGTGTGCGGCGCGGGCAGGATTAGCCCCAAGCCGGGGGCGGAGGCAATAGTCTCGTCATCATTTCAAATAGATATGGGCTGATATAAAGAAGGTTTTGGAAGGTGTTGGGAGCGACGGATCGCCAAGAGGCTCACGTATGGTGGGTGTATGCAAAGTAAATCTGGCGGGATCGAGCGGTAAAACAAGCGAACAGCCGCCAAAACATCGGTCAAATCGGCAAATTGCCTATTCTCCGCAGGGGGGATCCGGGCGGCGCAACAGCCGCGCGGTGCCCTGCTTGCAGAATGGCGGCCGATGAATTCGGGTCCGCTCGCCGATCCGGGCCGCCCTTGTCTGGGCAGCGGGTGTCTAGGCTCAGGACCTATTAAATTGCTTGCGTGAGGCATGATTGGTTGATTCAATGGCAGCGTCGAGGAGGCGCTGATTGTGGATGTACCGTTTCTGCTGAGCGAGGCGCAGATGCGCCGGATCGAGCCGTTTTTCCCACTGTCGCATGGCATCCCGCGGGTTGATGACCGGCGGATTGTGTCGGGTATCGTCTATGTCATCAAGCATGGGCTGATGTGGCGGGACGCACCCAAGGATTACGGCCCGCACAAGACGATCTACAACCGCTTCATCCGCTGGAGCCGCCTGGGCGTGTTCAACCGCATCTTCGCCGAGCTGGCGGGCAAGGCCGGGGAGCCCGACCGGATCATGATCGACGCCACCCATTTGAAGGCGCACCGCACCGCCGCCAGCCTGTTAAAAGGGGGGCTCTTCCCAGACGTATCGGGCGCACCAAAGGCGGCTTGAACTCGAAGCTCCATGCCGTCTGCGATGGGCTGGGCAGGCCGATCGCGATGCTGCTGACCGAAGGCCAGATGAGCGACCACAACGGCGCTTTCCTGCTGCTTTCGGCACTCCCGCGCGCCAAGGAACTGCTGGCCGACAAGGGCTATGACAGCGACTGGTTCCGGGCCGCCCTGACCGCGCGCGGCACCACCCCATGCATTCCGCCGCGCAAGAACCGCAAGGTCCAATACCACTACGACAAGCAGCTCTACCGCCAGCGCCACAAGATCGAGAACGTCTTCGGAAGGATCAAGGACTGGCGCAGGGTCGCAACCCGCTACGACCGATGCGCACATACCTTC
>NZ_JBHRTQ010000018.1:2500-4387 GCF_042646485.1 Novosphingobium bradum
GAAGCGAACCCGGGGAACTGAAACATCTCAGTACCTGGAGGAAAAGACATCAACCGAGATTCCGTTAGTAGTGGCGAGCGAACGCGGACCAGGCCAGTGCCTCATCTTCAACTAGCAGAACACTTTGGAAAGAGTGGCCATAGCGGGTGACAGCCCCGTATGCGAAAGTGATGGATGAGGACTCGAGTAGGGCGGGACACGTGTAATCCTGTCTGAACATGGGGGGACCACCCTCCAAGCCTAAATACTCGTATGTGACCGATAGCGAACACAGTACCGTGAGGGAAAGGTGAAAAGCACCCCGATGAGGGGAGTGAAACAGTACCTGAAACCGGATGCTTACAAGCAGTTGGAGCCCCTTTGGGGGGTGACAGCGTACCTCTTGCATAATGGGTCAGTGACTTAGTTTATCATGCAAGCTTAAGCCGTTAGGTGTAGGCGCAGCGAAAGCGAGTCTGAATAGGGCGACAGAGTATGATGAATTAGACCCGAAACCCGGTGATCTAGGCATGACCAGGCTGAAGGTGCGGTAACACGCACTGGAGGGCCGAACCGTTGAATGTTGAAAAATTCTCGGATGAGTTGTGTTTAGGGGTGAAAGGCCAATCAAACCGGGAAATAGCTGGTTCTCCGCGAAATCTATTGAGGTAGAGCGTCGAATGTATGCCGTTGGGGGTAGAGCACTGGATGGGTGCGGGGGTCGCGAGATCTACCAATCCTAACCAAACTCCGAATACCAACGAGTCTTGTTCGGCAGACAGACGGCGGGTGCTAAGGTCCGTCGTCAAAAGGGAAACAGCCCTAACCTACAGCTAAGGTCCCCAAGTCACGTCTAAGTGGGAAAGCATGTGGGAATCCCAAAACAACCAGGAGGTTGGCTTAGAAGCAGCCATCCTTTAAAGAAAGCGTAACAGCTCACTGGTCTAAATAAGGGTTCCTGCGGCGAAGATGTATCGGGGCTCAAGACGTGCACCGAAGCTTAGGGTTCGGACTTTTGTCCGAGCGGTAGCGGAGCGTTCCGTAGGCTGATGAAGCGATCTGGTAATGGGTCGTGGAGGTATCGGAAGTGCGAATGCTGACATGAGTAGCGACAAAGAGGGTGAGATGCCCTCTCGCCGAAAGACCAAGGGTTCCTGCTTAAAGCTAATCTGAGCAGGGTGAGCCGGCCCCTAAGACGAGCCCGAAGGGGGTAGTCGATGGGAACCACGTTAATATTCGTGGGCCTGGTGGTGTGTGACGGATCTCTTACATTGTACGTTCTTATCGGATTGAACGTGCTTTCACGAGGTTCCAGGAAATAGCCCCACCGTATAGACCGTACCCGAAACCGACACAGGTGGTCAGGTAGAGTATACCAAGGCGCTTGAGAGAAGTATCCTGAAGGAACTCGGCAAATTGCCTCCGTACCTTCGGAAGAAGGAGGCCCCATATATGCGCAAGCACTTGTGGGGGGCACAGGCCAGGGGGTAGCGACTGTTTAGCAAAAACACAGCACTCTGCTAAGTCGGCTTCAAGACGACGTATAGGGTGTGACGCCTGCCCGGTGCTCGAAGGTTAAGAGGAGGAGTGCAAGCTCCGAATTGAAGCCCGAGTAAACGGCGGCCGTAACTATAACGGTCCTAAGGTAGCGAAATTCCTTGTCGGGTAAGTTCCGACCTGCACGAATGGCGTAACGACTTCCCCACTGTCTCCAGGATATGCTCAGCGAAATTGAATTCTCCGTGAAGATGCGGAGTACCCGCGGTTAGACGGAAAGACCCCGTGCACCTTTACTGCAGCTTCAGAGTGGCATTAGGAAAGAATTGTGTAGCATAGGTGGGAGGCTTTGAAGCACCGGCGCCAGCTGGTGTGGAGCCATAGGTGAAATACCACCCTGTTGTTTTCTGA